>NZ_AP026801.1:0-600000 GCF_033095965.1 Xylocopilactobacillus apis | reverse complement strand
TATGCTCATAAAATTTAAAACAATCAAAACTGCCGCCAAAATATTTAAAATATAAAGCCAGATTGGCATCTTTTTTGTTGTAAACATCGTGTACGATGCAGCAAAGGCAAATAGAGCTGCATAAATATATGCAATAATACTTCCAATCATTAAGGTTTATCTCCCAGTTTAATTGCCTTTATAATATCACGACTGATTAAAATACTAATTAAGTTAATAAGAAAATGAATTAAAACTGCATTAATCAGACTTTTAGTTTTAAGTTGAACCCATATCAGCAAAATTCCTGCAAGAATAAAAAAAAAATTACCTAGAAATGTTTTCTCAAAATGCAAAATAACAAAAATGCTTAAGCTAATAGCAATTCCTAAGATCAAATATCCATTATCATTCAAAGTTTCTAAAATCACTTTTCGACAAATAATTTCTTCAATGATGGGTGAAAATATTAATGCTTGAAAAATTAATGATGAATTTAGTTTAACGGATTCACCAGCAGGATAGAACTTTAAAACCAAAAATAAAACAAGACCAATCGGATTTTTCAAAGTTTGAAGTTTTCACCATTAATAATCCTCTTAAAGATTGATTGCAATATTACGACATTATTTGTTTACCGTTTAGTCAAAGAACTACGACAAAACTACTCCCAAAACATAGGTAATAAAAATTGTTAAAAATCCGATCAAAAGATTTCGTAGAATTGTTTTCCACATTGGAACTTCTGTACCCCAAGTGCTGACAATCGCGTTTAGCAATAATGATATTCCCATGGCAATTGCAGTAATCAACACCCGATAAGGTTTTGGGGATAAGGTAATTGCCGCAAGCGGGATAAGGGAACCTAAAATAAAAGAAACAAATGATGTAGCAGCTGCATGAAAAGGCATTAATAGATCGTTTTGCTGTAGTTTAATCGGACAGTCTTCACATTCTTCAGCGGTCTGCTGTCGTTCCATTTCTTTAAGTTGTAAGTCATGCTGGGTACTAACTGACATCCACTCTCCACCAGCCATCGAACAAGCGCCTGCCAACATGCCAGAAATACCGCTAATAAAAAGTGTTTTAGGGTCTAAATTAGCTCCGGCAGCTCCTAAAACAATTCCGGACACTGAGATAATGCCATCATTTGCACCTAAAATACTTGCTCTTAAGACGTTTAAGTGATCCCAAAAGTGAGTTTTCCTTCTTTTCTCTGACTTTAAAATGTTTAACATTATCCCTCCTTAAATTCCTAAAAGGTAGCGTGCACTTCGGCTAATTCGATCGATACTCCATGCTGGTTCCCAGACTAAATTGATTTTACAAGTGTCAATTCCCTCAACAGCAGTTACCGCTTCGTTAATATCTTTATTCAGCCATTCAGTTAAAGGGCATCCTACGGTAGTCAATGTCATATCGATTATGCATTGTGATTCGTGACAGCTGATATTATAAATTAATCCCAAACTAACAAGATCAACTCCCAATTCAGGATCAATTACTTTTTTTAAAGCAGCTAAAACTTGATCTTCGAGTTGTTCATCTATTTCACGATTCTTCATTAAGTCCCCTTTTATAAATAACTACTATACTAATAATTTTACTACTTTTAAACAAATTAATTTTATAAAAATGCGGTCACACAGCTTGCAATCAAGATCAATGCTAATCCAGAGATAGTTTTCACTAAATCTTTTCCTTTTTGGTGCTCTTTTAAAATAAAAATACTTCCTAAAGTGGAAATAACAACATTAAGCTGTCCAATGACAAAAGCTGTGTTAACCCCTACTTTACGAGCTGCAAAAATATAAGCCAACGAGGCTAACCCATATAAAATTCCCGGTATAATATTTAACCAGCTCTGCTTTTGTTTCACCACTTGATTATTTTTATACAATGAATAGATAATGGCAACCGTAAATGTTCCTAACATTTGAATTGAAAACAGCTGAAGCCCATTAACATTAATTGCCTTTGGAATGCAGCTATAAACCCAATATCCAATACTAGTTATAAACAATGGCAAATAGTCTTTAATATTTTGATCTTTGGTTTGCTTTCCAGTTTTAGAAATAACATAAACTCCTATGATTAAAACAATAATTGCTGCAAATCCAATCACCTTATTTATTACTCCAGTCCATTCCCCAAAGGCAATCACTCCGATAATTGACGTTCCAGTTAACTGTAAACCAGTCGAAATTGGCATTGTTTTAGAAATTCCAATGGTTCGAAAACTCATAAATTGGCCTAACTGACCAATTGCCCAAGCAGCACCTGAAATAAAGCTTAGTCCAAAAGTTAATAGAGTTAACCCGCTAATATTACCCACAATTAAAAAAGCTCCAATACTAGTAATTAAAGCTCCCAAACCAGTGCCAAACATTTCATTTGATGTATGACCGTTAATCTTCTTAATAATCAACGGGTTGATTCCCCAAAAAATCGCCGGCAATACTGCTAATAATAAATACATTCTTTTCTCCCTATTCGAAGTTACGTTTCACTAATCAAAAACGCACTAGTCATTAGTTTAAAACAAAATTTCAAATAGAAAAACAACTAATTTTTTTTAAAAATTTCTTTCGCGATATTTATTGCGTTTAACACCCGTGGAAAACCAATATAAGGAATACATTGAATAAAAGTTTCAACTATTTCATTTTTCGTTAAACCAACATTCAAAGCTCCATTAATATGAACATTTAATTGTGACGATGTGTCCCCTTGAATTAAAAGTGCAGTAATGGTAATCATTTCCCGCTGCTTTAAATTTAAACCCGAACGATTATAAATATCTCCAAAAGCAAATTCGAAAATATATTTCCCGACATCCGGCGCAATTTCTTCCAAGGATTTAATTACTGCATCTCCTGCCTTGCCGTCAACTTTCTTTAGTGTTTCTTTTCCAATTGTTAATCGTTCCATTTTTAAACCAACTTTCTTAATTATTGCATTAAGCGTACAAGCTGGTGTTAACTCCAGGTCAAGACTTATTTAAATCATTCTTCATGTTTTGATACATTTTGATTTTTTGAGCCAAAAAATCTAAGTGACTTTGGATTTCTGTTTGCTGCCCCAGTAAAAGTTTCTGCTGATTTCCTAAAAGAAGCATTCGTTCATCAATAGTTGAATTTCCCTTACGTCTTAATTCAGCATACTTTTTTATATCTTTAATCGGCATGCCGGTTAGTTTTAAACGTTTAATAAATTCAACCCATTTAAGATCTGATTCAAGAAATTGTCGATGACCATTTTTAGCTCTTTGCGGTTTAATGAGACCTTCCTTTTCATAATACCTCAAAGTATCAATCGTCAAATTAACTTTCTTCGCAAATTCTCCAATTTCATAACTCATTTTTTCTCCTTACCCGACACCCTGTCTAAATTTGTTGGTTGTTTGAGTTTTTACCCGATGCAATACTAATAATCATCAATTCTTGAAAGAAGGAAAATATGAATTCAAAAAAGAATAATTTGATTTTTAGTACCCTGCTTTGTGGAGCAATTGTTACTTCTTTACTTCAAACCGCCCTTACTACGGCACTTCCAAATATTATGAAAGAACTCCAGCTAACTGCCGCTACTGCTCAGTGGCTGACCAGTGCTTTTAGTTTAACTATGGCCGTCATGATCCCCGCAACAGCATTTTTAATCAAGCGATTTTCAACTCGTCAGATCTTCATTTCTGCAATGACATTTTTTACAGTTGGGACTTTGATCAGCTGGCTTGCTAAAAACTTCGGTATTCTATTAATAGGAAGAATTTTTCAAGCACTTGGCAGTGGAATTATTCTACCTTTAACCCAAGTTGCTGTTATGACGATGTATCCTGTAGAAAAGCAAGGCACAATCATGGGAGTTTTTGGCTTAGCAACCGGGGCGGCCCCAGTTATTGCTCCGACACTGACTGGTATTGCCATTGATTTATGGAATTGGCGCAGTATTTTTTTGATCAGTCTAATTCTTGCTGCCTCAACTCTAATTCTCTCACTTTTTACAATTAAAAATGTTACCCCAACTGAAAAAATCAAATTCGATCTTTGGTCAATGATTCTATGTACTGTTGGATTAAGTGGCATTTTAATCGGATTAAGCAATTTAACGTCTGATAATTTTGCTAAGGCAGTCATTCCACTAATCATCGGGATCATTAGTCTTATAATATTTTCAAAAAGACAGTTAAATCTTAAATCTCCATTTCTTGAACTTAAAACGTTAAAAACTAAAAACTTTCGAGTAGCGGTTATTATTAGTATCTTGCTGTACGCTGTCATGATGGGAGGATCAACAGTTTATCCAATTTTGATTCAAAGTGTGATGAAGAAATCAGCGATGATCTCTGCATTAGTAATGCTTCCTGGATCTCTCGCGATGGCGCTTATTAACCCTTTTACTGGTCGTTTTTTTGATCGTTTTGGAATTAACAAATTAGTGATTGGCGGCAGTATCTTAATGTTCATCAGCTGTCTCGGAGTTTCATTTGTCAGTTCTTTTACTCCAATTGGACTTTTAATAGTTTTCTATTTGATGCGTTTATTAGCAATTGGGTGTATTATGATGCCAATTGTAACTTGGGGAATGCAGAATCTTCCTAGTGAACAAGTGGCTCACGGAACTGCGCTTTTAACCGCTCTAAGAACTGTTAGCGGTGCTTTTGGAACAGCAATTTCAATGGAAATTATGACTGAGATCTCAGCACCTAAACCTGTTAATTATGCTGGCGTTCGAGTTGCATTTGTTACGATCACGATAATCGCTTTAATTCAGTTAATTATTTCCCTTATTAATTTTCGAACTATTAAAAGAGAACCTTATGAAAACACAAAAGAAAAGTAAAGAAGGTCGCAAAAAAATTCAATCAGCCGTGATTGATCTTTTAAAAGATCATGAATTTAGCGAACTAAAAGTTACTGCTATCTGCCAAAAAGCAAAGATTAACCGCTCGACTTTTTACGATAATTACCTTGATATATTCGATCTTGCAGATCAACTGAGGGAATACTTGACTCAACAATTTATTGAACTGCAAAAAGATATTCATGAACCCAATTTTTTAAAACTATTGGAAAATATTAAGCAAAATCAAGATCAATATCGAATTTTCTTTAAAATGCAGCTTCATGTTGGGCTTGCTGAACAAATTGATGATAATTTTAATCAACAAAACAAATACGAAAAAATCTTTTTTCGCGCAGGAGTTGAAGCAGTAATTTCAAACTGGCTAATTAATAACTGTCAAGAATCACCAGCAGAAATTGCGAAAATCATTGAAGAATATAAGAAATAATACTTACTAAACGATCCTTTATACAAAAAGAGCAATGATCTTTCTCATTGCTCAAAATTTTTTAAGGTGTGGTTTCAACTAAGGTGAAAGTCACTGTCCCCTTATAAGTTCCAGTTGCTGGAATTGCCATTGGCGAGGACTTAAACACTAAGTTCCAAGGTTTATTCCACTCATCTTGATAACCGACACCGGTACTCGTACCTGAATAGAGCTCTGCAGCCGTTGATGTTATCTGATGTTCTCCCGCTGAATCTTTAATATATAGCGGATTTCCATCAATCTTCTTCGTTGAATCATCTGATTTCACCAAATCAGTTGCTTCAACTGTCACCTGCCATTGTTTATTCGTTCGAAGATTTCTGCTGTCAGTTACATCGATACTTTGCGGTTCACTTTCGTATTTTTCATGATTAACTGGTGGCTTTCGAGTTCCTAAATCGATCTCGGTTGGAGCTGTAAAACCAAGTTTACCCACTTGATACCAGACATAAGTTCTCGTATCTGTATGCGGTAATTGCGAATCGGCAATAATATCATCAGCGGTTTTCACCGCCCCATTTGGCTCGTGGTCATTAGTCGATGTCCCCAATTCCTGCCACTTAGCATCTTTACAATAATACTCTCCTGTTGGATCAGCTAAATCAACGATCTGACTTCCCGGCGTTGGATTTACAAAATACGGGTCAAAAGTTTGCCATCCTGACTTTGCTTTTGGATAAATTTTAGTCTTCGGTCCTAAAGTTAATTTCCAAAGCTTGGGGGTATTATCAAACAGATGATCCATAGTAAATGAACCTGGATAGATACTAGGACCTAATTTAGAGGTATCAAAATTATTCAAATTAAGACTGGTTAGCGAGGTACAATTTTGAAACATACTAACAATAGTTCCTCTACCATAAGTATCATAGTATTGTCCAAGACTACTGGTATCCCAGGCACTTAAATCTAGTTTTTGTAATGAACTGCAGTTTTGAAACATATATGCAAAAGTTTTTGTTGTAGTTGTATTTAAATGACTAACGTCTAAATCAGTCAAAGAAGAACAATAAGAAAACATCGAATCCATTTTTATTACATTAGCTGTATTTAGTTTTGTCACATCTAAACTCGTTAAAGAAGAGCAGCCTCTAAACATGGATCCCATATCCTTAACCATCCCAGTTATCCATTTAGTAACATCTAGATTAGTAAGCGAATTACAACCTGAAAATACTCCATTCATGTCAGTTACTCTTCCTGTATACCAATTACTAACATCCAAACTCGGAATAGATCTACATCCATAAAAAATCCATTTCATATTCTGCAAACTGTTGGTCTGAAAATTGCTTACATTTAAATTGGTTAATCCAATACAATTGTAGAAAGCATAACTCATGTCAGTAACGTGGCTTACATCAAAATTAGTAAAATTTAAATCAGTTAAAGCTATACAACTACAAAATGTATAACTCATATTAGTAACCTGACTCGCACCCCAATGACTTACATCTAGAGTAGCTAATTTACCACAGCCATAAAATGAATACTGAAGGGTTTGAACTTTACTTAAATTCCAATTTGTCACTGCCAATTCAGGTAAATTTCCACATCCATAAAATAGGTAACTCATGTCAGTAACATTACCTGTATCCCAGCTGCTAACATCTAAATGATTTAAAGCAGTACAACCATAAAACATCCGAAACATGTTAGTAACACTAGATGTATTCCAGTTACTAGTGTCTATAGTTGGTAAAATTTCACAGCCTTCAAACATATTGTTCATTGTCTGAACACTTCCCGTATTCCAATTACTAGTATTAAGGTTATTAAGTAATTTACAATTATAAAACATATAAGCCATTTGAGTAACCTGACTCGTATCCCATCTACTAGTATCAACCGTTGGCAGAGCCACACAACCTTGAAACATTGAGCCCATTTTTGTAACATGACTCGTATCCCAATTGCTAACATCAATTGAGGTTAATATCGGACATGACAAAAACATACTGGTCATATTGGTAACATGGCTCGTATTCCAACGATCAAAATCAATGGAAGCTAATTTATTACAATTATAAAACATCGCACTCATATTAATAACTTGGCTCGTATCCCAGTTGTTGAGATCAAGTTGAGTTAATTTACTGCACCCTGCAAACATCTGACTCATATCGGTAACTTGACTCGTATCAAAATGAGTCACATCGATGGTCAGTAAAGCGCAGCCATAAAACATCGAACCCATAGTTGTCACTTTGCTGGTGTCAAAATGAGTAACATCGATGGTCGGTAAAGCGCAGCCATAAAACATCTGACTCATATCGGTAACTTGACTCGTATCAAAATGAGTCACATCAAGTGCTGGTAAAGAAGAGCAGCCGTAAAACATCGAACCCATAGTTGTCACTTTGCTGGTGTCAAAATGAGTAACATCAAGTGATGGTAAAGACATGCAGTTCGCAAACATAAAACCCATATCTATCACCTGACTAGTATCAAAATGAGTCACATCCAAACTGGTCAGAGCCTTACAGTAACTAAACATACCGCTCATATCTGTGACTTTCCTGGTGTCAAAATGAGTGACATCTAAACTCTTCACTTGTCTGCATTGATCAAACATTCCTCTCATATTCGTGACATTGCTTGTCACAAGCGGCGTGACATTGAGAATTGGAATTAAACATCCAGAAAACATTTCGCTCATATCGGTCACTTGACTCGTATCAAAGTGGCTTAAATCTAAAGATGTTAATCCACTACCCTTAAACATCTGACTCATATCAGTAACATTACTGGTATCAAAGTGGGTTAAATCTAAACTAGTCAAAGCATAACATCCCGAAAACATTCCGCTCATATCAGTAACATTACTGGTATCAAAGTGGCTGACATCTAGACTGCTGAATCTACCACTAAACATTGAATTCATATCAGTCACCTGACTGGTATCAAGTTGTGCCAAACCAACTATTTCTACCCCCCTATAGTTATCTGCAAAATTAAACAATCTGTATAAAGATCCTTTTGCGGTTACTCCCGGTTCAAGAACTACTTTGTTTATATACGAGCCCCTTCTTCCATTATAGGATTCCCAAGGCCAGCCGGTTACTAACTGATTATTTTCATCACGATAAGTTACCTTATCCGTATCCCAATTCAGCTCATGCGGGTGAATTGTTAACGTGCGACTACTATAATCATAATCCCACCAAGTGCCGTCCCGCAGCCAAAAGTCTTTCTTCATCCCGTCAACACTCTTCGCCGTCAGCTTCACCGGTGCTGCTTTGGCGTTCAGGTTCTCAGGCATTGCTGCCTGCCACTTCTCTTTAGTATCTCCACTTCTGGCTGTAAGTGCATTAGCTGTCAAATTAGGTTTGGTGGTAATCTTTAATGGTTCGTTATCATGGGGCTTTCCCGCGTTATCTTTATAGCTTAAGTAAAACTTCGTTGTCTCTGGGTGACTGATCTTACCGCTAAAAGTTTTCATCCCGCTATAAATTGAGCTCTGGTCCAGTTCAACCTTAGGTAAGGCAACTTTTACTTGATTGACCGCTGCATTAGTCTTCTGCGTCACAACCCCGTCTGCTGTTTTTAAAGTGATTTTAGCGGTATTGGGTTTCCCTAACTTTAAATCGTCTTTATCACTCTGCAGGCCCTGTTGAGGATTTACCTTACCTTTAATTAAAACTGAATACGTATGACCATAAAAGTCTGAACTCTTTAATGCTTCTGCTGCAGCATCAATTGTTAAATGATGACCCTTAATCATTACTTGAAAATTGTTGGTAACATCTTCCTGCAGTTCATTGGTAATCACAATGTCTTTCGGTTCGACTGACCAGACTGGATCTAGTTCATCATCAATCTGATTCCAACCTAAATACCCAGCTGACTTACTTGGAATATTCTGCTGCAGCAGATATAAAGGACGTACTTTATTAGGTGCTGCTTTGGTTTCTGTTAGTTTTCCTTGAAATTGATCAGTCTTCGTTTCTTCTGAACTCTCTGCTGGATCAACAGTTTCATCAATCCCCGTCATCCTCGCCTGAGGCATCTCAATCTCAACTACTGAACTGCTGCTTAAATTAAGCTGTCCTGCTTCTGCTCCGATATTCTGTAAGGTGTAGTCAAGTTCTGCCTGATTCTCATAGACTGCCGTAAAGCGATTATGTTCACTAACAGTATTAACCTTGAAATTAGTATAACTTTGATCAGAATTAGTCTGAACTAAAGAATCTCCCCGACTGTAGATCTGCTTAAGCTGATTAAGCTTCAGTCCTATTTCTTCATTTGGCTTTAACTGGTCAATTGTAAAATGACCATCTATTGCTATCGGGGTCTTTGTCCCATGCAGCAAGAACTGCAGCTTCATCTGAGCTTTAGCGTTCCTTCCAGTGAGGGTAATGCTGCCGATTGGCGCCACCGTTACTTTTGATGCATTTTGGGCAGTTACGGTTAATACTGCATCAATCAGCTTACCGCTTGCAGTAATCCCGGCGTTAGAATAAGTAACTTCACCTGAGATTTCATTGTTAACTGCATTAAACTGATAGGTATTACGGTTAAGCTTAACTGCATTAGAACTGGCAGTAACTTTTGAGTTTTCTGCCAAAGCTAAAGAGAAAGCATCCTTACCAGCCAGAGGTTGATTTAAATCGGTGCTTACTTGAGAAAGTTTGGTAATCGATAAAGTATCTTCAGCTTTTGAATTAAAAGCCAGAAATTGTTTACCGAGGAAGGTCAAGATTAAGGCAACCAGGATCAAAACCTGCCAAAACAAGATAATATTAAAACGTCGTCTCCCATTTTCTGAATTAAAATTCATGTTAAAGCTCCTTAAGAAACAAAATAATAAGTGAAAGGAAATAAATATCCAAAGAAATTATATCATCACAGCAGAAAAGAGTTTTTTTTTTTTTTTTTTCTTAATAACATAATTTTAAACAGAGGGGTCTAACATCAAGGGGGACGGGCAATGGAAGAAAGAGAACCGATTTTTGTAATAAATCTTTTCAAAAATTGAATTAGCTATAAATTAATTAATAAAAAAACTGGCAAAATGTATTGTCAGCTTAGAAGGGTAGAGCCTATTCAATTTAATAATATCTGATAAAAACTTTATTAACTATTTAACAAGCTTCTCGATTGCTTGGTTTTGATATTGAGCAATTAATGCTTGCTGCTGTTCTTTTGTCATTTGAGGATGATTTTTCATTGCTGAAATCATCTTTAGTTTAACTTCCTGCTTTAATTTATTTTGAATTTTAGGATCTTTAAGTTTTTTGGCTTCTTTGGTTGATAAAACCATCCAGTTTTTTGGAATATAAAAAGTATTAGTGGTTTTTATTCGGGTCCCCTCGTTACCAGAAACACTAAACATTACTCGATAGAAACTGTTTTTATAACGCCAAACTTTTTTATTAGTTATCAATTTAGGACTAAGTTTTGTTCTAACAACTTTATTAGTCGTTAAGTCAGGAGTGGTATGTTTAATTTTTCCACTTGCCAAAGTCTTATATAGATAAACCTGTTCTTTTCCTGCTGTTCCCAGTGGTTCATACAACAAAAATGGCATTTGTTTTTGCGGTGAAGCAGAACTTATTTGCGTAGTTGAAGTTTCAACTTGCTGCTCCATGCCAAAATGATATGAATTATTTGTAATAATTAAAGCAACAATTCCTACTAACAACAGATCGCTGATAAAACGAATCCAATTGCCAACTTTTCGATTTTCGACATAAACGCCGCCAAAGTAGGCAACCAACGTCATCATAACTAATAAGGCAATAATCATTTAGATTCACCTCCTAGCGGTAAATCAGCTGAGGTCTGTTTATCCTTTAATTTAAACGACAAACAAAATGTAACTACACAAAATAACACGGCCACTCCAAAGGCTGCTCTGTAACCCGTAATTGTTGCATTCAGCATTTTATCCTTATACAACATTGGAGTTGCAGATAACACGCTTTGAGCAGGTTTCAAATTATTAGTGACGTTAGTTAACACACTGACCAAAATTGCCGTCCCCATTGAGGTAAATACTTGACGAGTCGTGTTATTAACGGCTGTGCCATGGCTAATTAGATTAAACGGCAGAGAATTCATTCCAGAAGTCGTGACCGGCATATTAACCATTGAAATACCAAACATTCTAAATGCGTAAAGTGCCACAATATAGAGAGTTGATGTATCTTTTGTAATGAAGATAAAAGGAATTGTTCCGGCAGTTAAGAAAAACATGCCTGTAGTTGCGAGCCTTTTTGCTCCGTATTTATCAAAAGCGGCCCCAGTTACCGGACTCATAACCCCCATAATTAATGCACCTAACAATAAAGCAAGTCCGGAATGAAATGCAGATAATCCTTTAACCATTTGCAGATAAAGCGGCAAAATCATTTCGACTCCCATCATTGCCATATTGGTAACCGATGACAACACCACCGACAGAGCAAATTCTGGGGACTGAAACACTCGTAATTGGAGGAATGGAATTTTTAGATGCAGTTGGCGAAAAACAAAAAGTGCAATAAATATTATCCCTAAGATGATTGTTCCATAAACCATGGGTGAACCCCAGCCGTGATCTCCGACTGAAGAAAATCCGTATAATAAACTGCCGAAACCAAGTGTTGATTCTATTATTGAGAGAACATCGATTGAATTGTGAGATATTTTCAAAACTGAACGCATCGTGAAGAAGCTCACGATTATGACCAGAATCACAATCGGAATAATAATCCCAAATAAATCACGCCAAGTCCAATTATCAATTACCCAACCAGAAAGTGTTGGGCCAATAGCCGGAGCTAAACCAATAACAAGTCCCCCCAGACCCATCGCAATTCCCCTTTTTTCAGGCGGGAAAATTGTTAAAATTATTGTCTGCATTAAAGGCATTGTAATTCCGACCGCAACACCTTGAATTAAGCGACCGGCAAGTAACATTTGAAAACTGCCGGAGAAATAACAAATAATTGTTCCGATTAAAAATGTACTCATCGCACTTATATAAAGAATTTTTGAGTTAATCCGAGTACTAATCCAGGCACTAACTGGAATCATGACTCCATTTACCATCATAAAACCAGTAGTTAACCACTGGACTGTTGAAGCCGATATATTAAAATTTCTCATTAAAGTTGGAAAAGCGGTTGCAAGAATTGTTCCGTTTAAAACGGTACAAAACGTCCCACAAAGTAATGTGACTACTAAAGCAATTTTATTGAAAGGCTTCCCATTAATATCAACAGTTTGATCCATAAACTACACCTCATTTTTTGTTTTTATTTTGGAATTCATTTAATAATTCTTGATAATTCATTTCTTTTAAATTTAATTCCATTTTTGATATTAATTTTTCTAAATCATTTTGTTCTTGCTCGTTAAAATTCTTGAAGATAAGCTGGTTCCAAAGTTTTAAGAAACTATTGAATTCATCAAAAACTTCCTGTGCCTTTGTCGTTGGGTTAACTAATTTCTTTCGATGGTTATCAGGATCTTCACAACGTGTAATAAGATTTTGACGTTCAAGATTTCTGAGCCCACGCGCAATGCTTGTCTCATCAGCCATGACATGTTGAATAATGTCACTTTGACTGCATCCGGGATGCATCAATACAGTAACAAGCAGCATACTATCAAATGCTTTTAACTCATATGGTTTCAAAAATTCTTGCAGCAAGCGGCGTTTTAAGCGGTAAAAACCAATTTCAAAACGCAAAAAAGACTTAGTATTCATGATCGCCTCCCTATAGCAAAGAAAATTATAATTTTATACTTGTCTTATGTCAAGTGTTGTCTTTAGACAATAATTTTCTTGCCCTTAAGCTAACTCTAGGGTTTATGATTAATTTATTGATTGAGGAGGACTACCGATGAACATAAAAAAAGCTGCTCAAATGTTTAATCTAAGTATCGATACGCTGAGATACTATGAGCGAATTGGAGTAATTCCGCCCATTAAGCGAAACGACCATGGCTACCGTGACTATTCAACAAATGATTTAAATTGGATTTACTTAGTAAAAAGTCTAAGGGGCGCTGGATTATCGATTGAATCTTTAATTGAATTTGCTCATTTATCTGGTTTAAGAAATAAGGCAAACGTTGAAGAAGCACAAAAACAGATTCTATCTGACCAATTAGAAGAACTCGATAAAAAAATCAGTGACTTAAAGAAAGTTAGAAAATTGTTAGTTTACAAGATAGAAACCTATGATGATCACATTGCAAAATTTAAAATTGGGGAAATGAATCCCAATAAAACCGAAAAATTATGGGAAATAAATAAAGGAGAACAAAAATGAAAAATATTCTTATTATTGGGGCCGGGGGACAAATTCCAAAAGTTTTGATTCCCAAAATTTTAGAACAAAACGATCTCAATTTAACATTATTTGGAAGATCAGCAGCAAATTTACCTTACAAAAATTCAGTCAAAATTTCTGGTGATGCCAACAATCAATCAGACTTGGTTAAAGCCATGAAAAATCAAGATCTAATTTATATGAACTTTGACGATAAAATAATCACCGAGGCAGTAATCGAAGCTATGCATAAAACTGCAGTAAAGCGAATCATTCAAGCTGGTGTTTTAAGTGTCTACGGGGAAGTGGCAGAGCCATTTGCCAGTTGGAATAGTCAAATGATGGGTGGTCCTATCGCTAAAAACAGAGGGGTTGAAGCATTAGAGCAAAGCGATTTAGATTATACATATATGAGAATGACCTGGTTATATGATGGTGAAAGGGATGATTATGTTGCAAGTCCAAAAGGAGAGCCTTTTCTAGGAGCCCAAATAACAAGACGGGCAATTGCACATTTTGTAATGGATAATATTAACAGAAAGCGTAATGATCTAAAGTCCAGTATTGGATTGTGGGAACCGGGCTCAGAAAACAAACCTAAACCTGACTTTTATTAACTCTCATTAAAGAAGGATTATTGATGAAAATTCCAAAAAAGCTTTTGATTGGTATAATTTGCATTTTTGCTGTAATTCTTATTGTTTTAGCAAATCTATATAAAAAAAGGGAGGTGAAGCCAAGAATGAATGAACCCAAAACATTAATTGTGTATTACTCTAGATCTGGAAATACTAAAGCTGTTGCAAAAATAATTCAAAGTAAAGTCGGTGGTGATTTAGTTCAAATTGAAACAAGTGATCCTCGGCCAACTAACTATCGAAAAGAAGTTGAACAAAATGTCCAAGAACAAAATAACAATACTTTACCAAAATTAAAAACAAGTATTAAAAATTTCAATAGTTATAAAAGAATTTTTATTGGAACTCCAACATGGAACATGGCATTACCACAAGCTGTCGTTACATTTTTGAATAGCTACGATTTCTCTAAAAAAACAGTCATTCCTTTCAATACAAATGGTGGTTATGGAATTGGGTCGACCTTCGATCAGATTAAAAAAGGTGCCAAAGGAGCGGACGTGCTTCATGGATATTCAGTAAAAGGCGGCGAAGAAATCGATGGAATCTTACTCACCATAAAAGATCAAAAAAAAGTCAAAGTATCAAAAGAAGTAGATTCATGGCTCAAAAGAATTCGAGTTAAATAATAGCAACTTTATATCATAAAAAAAATTAGTTTAAGCATAATAATTTTCAAGTAGAATTATTATGCTTTTTGTATATAATTAACAAAAAATAAAAACATGGCATAATATATTAGTTAGAGGTATTAAGATTGAAAAACAGAAATGCAAAATTAGTTAATGATGATTACTTCAAACAGGGACATTGGGGTTTAAAAATTTGTCAAACACTAGTGGCAATTATTGGATGGTGTGGTGTCCTATTTCCTTTTTTCTGGGTCTTGTCACCTATTTGGTGGCCGTCTTTTGCCAAGAAAATCAACATTGCCCATTATGCTGATGAAATTCAATTATTAAAATTTTTAGGCCTATTTTTTATTGGTTATTTTATTTTTATTGTAATTTTCTATTTTTGCGTGACGTTATGGAATAATCGACGTTTCTCGCATACTTTAGATCGCTATACTGTTCCTGACCAAGAAAAGTTAAAAAATCGCGAACAAGTATTAGAAGAAGCCTGGAAAGAGCGCTTTGGCTCAATCGAACAGCGCCATGAATTGAAATTTTATAGCGTTCCACCTGAAAAAAATCTAGATACTCATTTTACGGAAAGACTTTTTAAGGAACACGAGGTATAAAATGAATCCTTTTTGGCAGACAAGTACCACTACTTTTAATATTTTGTTTTTAATCTTGATTTCTTATCCTATCTTAGGCGGGATTGCTTGGTTCGTTGGAGTTCTTTGTTATAAGTTTATTTTTAAACATCAGCAAAGAGAATGGGTTGAAATCCCAAAAGATATTGAGCCAATGATTACGATCATGGTTCCCGCACACAATGAACACGTGACGATTAAACACACGATTGATTATTTAATGAACGAGCTTAATTACAGTAACTATGAAGTATTAGTTACTGACGATGGATCGACAGATGATACGCCCCAGATTCTTCAAAGCCTTCAGGAGCAATATCCGAAGTTACGAGTTATTCACATCGAAAAAAATAAAGGTAAAGCCCATGCTTTTAACATCGGATTAGCTTTTGCCAAAGGAGAACTAATTCTTAGTAACGACGCTGATACTGTGCCAGAGCCGGATGCTTTAAAGAAGTATGTTAATTATTTTATTCGGCAAGATTCTCAGAATATTGCAGCCGTTACTGCGAATATGGATGTGCAGAATAGAAACAAGCTGATTGCTAAATCTCAAACAGTAGAATTCTCAAGTATTGTTGGAATTATTAAAAGAACGGAAACTGGTGTTTTTGGCGGCATTTATGCTTATAGTGGCGCCAACACGATGTATCGCAAGAGTGCTTTAATTGATGTTGGATTGTTTCGCCAAGATCGCGCAACTGAAGATATCAGTGTTGCTTGGGATCAACAGTTAAGAGGTTGGCTGGCCGCTTTTGCTCCTGACATTATGTTTTATATGAATGTGCCCGAAACGGCTAAAAATCTTTATCGCCAACGAAAGCGCTGGGCGAAAGGCGGAACTGAAGTTTGGTTAACTAATTTTAGTAAAATTCTGCGCCATCCATTAGAAAATATTGGTCGAACATTGATGTTTATCGATCAGAGCTTTAGCATTATCTGGTCATTCTTCTTCTGGCTTTCCACAATTTACTTTGTTGGTTTAGTAATTAGGGATCTTGCAGCTAATAGCGGCAGCGAACTTATTCACTTGCTCACAATGGCATTAGTTTTTGTATGTTTTGAAATGATTGCCGGAGCACTGCAGTTAACAGCATCTCTTATCATCGATGATCGTGGGAGAAAATTTGCCTATATATTATTTGCCCCACTCTACATGCTTTGGTGGTGGATTATGAATGCCCTCACTATCGTCACAACTTTTATCCCTGCAATCAAAACCATTTTAGGCCATGGATCTGGGACTTGGGTTAGTCCGACGCGGGAATAGTCGTAAACAAATGCTTCCGTTAAAGGACGCTCAAACTTAAATGTCCTACTGTATTAAGTCAGAGAATTAATAAATATAAGCAACATTTTTAAATCTAATAATGATAGAATTTAATCTTAAAATATCAGAAATTGTGACCTTAGCTGTTGTAGTTATTGGAATAGTTTTACAAGTGATAATTGAATTTATGTATATTTTTACGTTAACAGCAATTAAAGTTACTTTACCAAATAATCAAACGATCTTCTGGGCAACGATACATTCGGTCACCTGAAGTAACGTTAAAAGCTTCGTACCATTCAGAAAAATTAGTTACGGGGATATTCGTCCTGAGCTCAAAAGGCGCATGAACTTCTACAAACAGTAGAATTTTGGCAAATTCTGGTCGATATTTAATCCGCCAACTGCGAGCATAATTTTTAAAAAACTTCTGATAATCGGGATGCTCAAGATTTTTCATGAGCTGCAAGGCTGCATTTAATCCTGCATTATCAGCGATATTCTCACTGACTACCAGCTGCCCGTTAACTTTACCACCAAAACTTTCAATCCCATCGAATTGTTGAATCATCTTGTCCACATATTTTTCAAAATTTTTGTAATCTCTCGCTTGCCACCAGTCATTTTTGTTTCCGAGTTCATCAAAAAACGCACCGTTATTATCAAAAGCGTGACTAATCTCATGGGCAATCGTACAACCGATCCCACCTAAATTAGTGCTTTCATCAGAATCGGTATCGTAAAATGGAGGCTGTAAAATTCCTGCAAGAATCGTTATATCATTAAACGAACTGTTATATTGAGCGTTGACCATTTGCGCAGGCATGCCCCACTCTGTTCGATCAACCGGTTGATTCAAACGAGTAAAATTATATTTAATCGCAATTCGACGACAATTATCTATCGTTTTACTTAATGAGAGGGTTGGTGAAATTTCTAACTGATCGTAAAGATCAGATAGCTGTTCAGGATATCCCACCTTTAGAGTCATTGTCTCAAGTTTCTTTATTGCCTTCTTTTTGGTTGATTCACTCAGCCATGAATTGTTTTGAAGTTGAATGCGATACGTTTTAATCAATGTCTGAGCTAACTTTGTAACTGTCGCTTTTGAATCAGAACCAAAATATTTCTGTCCATAATGGCGACCAAGCACTTCATCAAAAATTTCATTGGTCACATCATAAGCATGTTCATCCTCTGAACTTAAGGATTCTTGTCCCAAAGCAATCATATTGAACTGTGATCCAATCGATCTGATTTCTTGGCTTAAATAATCACTATGGTTAATAATTTCTAAAACATAAGCCCAATGCTGCCAAAGAATAAACGTTTTTGAATTAAAAACTTGGTCGAAATTCAGCAAATATTTTTGATCATAAACATTAACCGTTTCAGGCTCAAGATGGAAAATGGTTTTTAAAACCCGTCTAATATCAAAAGCCGAAACATGTTCAGCTAATTCAGCTACCCCAATCTCGTGATCTAAATTATTCATTTCAGCTAGCTCGACCGAAGTGAGTTTAAATGATGCAATTAAGCGGTCAAAAGCAAGTGTGTCATCAACAAACTGTTTTTGTTCGGCTAGAGTTAGCGGTGTAAAAGCTATGAGATTGGTTGCCATTGTGGTAAAAAGATTTATAAGCGGTTCGCTTTGTTCTGGGTGTTCATACATCATGACATCGGGAAGAATTGTTTCTGGAGCAGAAATATTTACTTGGTAACGGTTAGAATCGAGAATAGAAGGGGCGACACCCAGTCTAATTGGATGATAAAAAGAATCTTCGATCCAACTAGGCAGATGGTTCTGGAAGTCGTCCAAATTTTGCAAATCCAAAATTTTCTTCAAATTCGCTAAAATTGGGTCGATCCCCTCTCGGTTACGCCGTTCAAAATCACGAGCCTTACTAAATAACTGCGCTGCTCTGGTGAAGTTATCCGATTTTGCGACCTGATCCCCCTCTTTTAAATCAGCAATGAGCTGACTGCGAATTTTTAAATCTATATCAGTCGTCACACCTGCAAAATTACGATCGGGTCTAATTTGAGCATGCTGCTGCCAGCTCCCATTAACCGCACCGTATAGATTATCTTGAATCCTTGGGATTATTGAATTTTTCATTTGTTGTCCTTTTCGACTCTTTCTAAGACTTCTTTAATCATCAGTGTCGGAGCCATATCAATTTGAGCATAATATTGCTCTTGATCAGAAAGATTACTATTGTATCCAACATGAACTTTATCTGTTTTTTCAAAAACTAATTTTCGATATTTATTAACATTGCTATTAATTAGATCCTCAACTTTTTGTTTTTGTTTTAAATCTTCAAATTAGATTTCACCTCTAGCTCCTCTTGTTAATCTAATTTTAATGACCATAAGTATCGATCTAACTCTGAAAGAACCCCTTCTTTATGAGCAACTCTTCTTAATCTTTGACCTTTCCCTGGATTTAAATAATAATATTTCCTAATAGATTCAACTTTCGATTCCTCATCAGTACATGAATTCGGTCTCAAAATATCCGCAATTGTTCGCTCAGAGGTCGTCACTCGAACAGGATTACCTTCACTTGTTTCTTTAATTAAAATTTGAGATTTCTCAATAGGTTCACTTCGAGTTAAAACAAGAGGGTCATTATCTGGATATCTTACAAGTAAAGATTTTTTCCTATTATATATTTCCCAGGATGATCGCAAAACAGTATCGCTAATTTGAGATAACTTATATCTCATCGGCATACTCATAACGGTTCTTTTTGGGATGACATCACACAAATCCAACAAATACAAAGCTGATTCATGCGAGATGACAGATTTTGAATATTGTTTTTGAAATAAAAACGGCGCATCAATTTTTTTTGACGGAAAAACAAGAGTTTTATTGGTGATAGTTTTCAAATGATATTTCTTACTAAATTTATCTATGTAATAATTGCTAATACCCGCTTCATTCATTAAACTTCTAACAATATTTCCATGATATTTAGCTGCCTGGACCAAGAAATCAAACTCTTTCGAATCAATTTCTGGCAATTGCGAATCGATCAAATATTCATTTAATTGAGCATTAAAAAAAGGTTTCTTCAATGATTCAATGACCTGAGAAATTTGATTATCATCAAGTTTAGTTATCATTTTATTTACTATACTTATTTTTTCTTCTTTACTTATTTCAAATTTTTTTTCCAGAATCTCTGCTAGTTCAGTTGACATCATAAATAGTACCTCCGTTTAAGTTTATTTTAACATTTAACTAATCTATTAGCATTAAAATTTAGTTAAAAATAAAAATATATTAAAATTTATATCTTTTATTTTTGATTTTAACTCAAATTTTTTCATATTTTTTAGTTGTTTTCGAAAAATAGAAGGTCTTTTTCTACAACAATTATGATGACAAGATCGATTGATAAAAAAATACCAAAGATTGTCTTATCGGTACTAAGAAATTATTTATGAACGATGCGACCACGGATTTTTTAATGATGACAAAGCTGTTTTTACTCGTGTCTAGAGATGATAAAATAATATAAGGATTCGGGTGTTACAAATTTATTTATCAACAAGCCCTCTACCGTTATGTAAAGCGCGGTTTACTCTTAAATTTGCAAAAGGTACACTTAAATGTTAAAATATCCTAGAAATTGAAAAGAAGCCACTGAGGGCTAGCTCAGCAGCTTCAATCGTGGTTTGGAAGAATCTTGTTTAGCTAATCTTTACGATTAGCTTTTTTTATTATCGCATAGGCTTTGGCGATTCTTATCACTAAGAAGCCGACTGCCACGATAACCGACGCTAGGTTCAGCGCCCAAGTTCCTCCGTTTTAAAATTGTCATGTCCAATCACCTCCGTTAGTTTTTCAATTGAGGGGTGATTTGAACTTCCAAAATCCACGATAACTAATTTTATCGTACAAATGTTCTTTTTTCAAATAGTATTTACTTTTTAATTCTGTACGCATTTATTGTCAAATAAATAAGCTCCCGCTTAAATTTCGAGGAGCTTATTTTAGATTATCGTGCTTTTCTTGATCTTCCACTTAAAATCTGCAGCGTCCAAAATGCTGCTGCAAAACCAACAACAATTAGCATCGACTGTCCAAATGATTGGTAAAAATTCGCATTAAAATTAACCGTATCACCAATTAAATCATTATTTTTCGTAAACCAATAAACTGGTGTGAAGCAGGCAATTTTGCCAACAAAATCAGGCAGCAGACTGCTCGAAACAAACACTCCGCCCAAAAAGCAACTTCCTAAACCATAAATGTTCTGAAAACCATTTAACGCCTGCTCATTTTTAAATAAACTAGTAATTAAGCTCGATAGCGTGACAATTGAAAGGATAAAAATCAAAGAATTGAGAATAAATAACAAGGTTACTTTATTAAAACTTAGCCCCGCGGAAATGAAAATCAGGAACAAGAAGATGGCGCTTGTCGCAATCAGATAGGTCGACAATCCTCGATTAATCTGCGTAGATAATTCGCGTGGTTTAAGCGGTGAACACTGGTTGCGCACTTTAATTTCCTTGCGGTTAAAGACTAAATTAACTGTGCTAAATGCCCCAAAAATAATGATAAAAATCCCGTAGGCAACTAAATTGTAAATGTTTGACGCCCTACTCTGTTTTTCCCGCTTTTCGTAGGATTCATCAAGTTTAACTTTTCCCTGCTTGCTCAAAGTCCGGCTCGTCTTAGTTAAAAGTTGATCCCATTTTAAATCGGGCAATTTCGTTTGGTACAGACGTAAAGTATTTAAATATTGATCAACGTTACTATCGACCAACTCTTTGGTATAAGTCCCCGGACGAACTTGCGTTTTGAGCTTAGGTTTCTGACCTGACTTTACTTGTTCTTCAAAATCTGCGGGCAAGTATAAAATGTAATCCGCAGTTTGAAAAAATATCGCATCATCAATCCCCTTTTGACTCTGATCTTTGATTTTAACAACCTTTTGCTGGTGCCCTAGATACTCAGTTAACGAATTAGCGAGATCACTTTTTTTAGTCGTAATTACCGCAACTTTTGCCACTTGATCAGAAGAACCTTTTTGTTGAAAGGTTAAAATTACAAGAATCAACAACGTAACTCCAAATGCCAGCAAAAGTTCGCCAATATTTTTGATCAAAACTCTTAAAATCGTCTTATAAACTGACATACTGAACCCGCCTTTCGAATCGATAATCTAAGAGCACAAAAAGGATTGTCAAACTTAACAGCCAGACTAAATTTTGATAAAAAGTTGTTAATGACTGGTAAAAGAATAGTTGATAAATGCTATCGCTGATCAGGTTAATTGCATTGATCTTACCCAAAAGCGGCAAATTTAAATCAATTCAATGTTTGATACTCTGAGTGCCCATCATCCCAGCAAGGATAGTTAATAACGATACCATCAGACTCACAACCCCGAGTTTTTGAGAATTGCTTTGCTTACTCATTAAATTACCGATAAATTTGCCCAAACAAATTTGCAAAACACTCCCCATCAAACAAACTAGGAGAATCAACCCCCAACGATTGCCAAAATCGACCTGATAGCCCCAATGGAAAACTGCTAAAACGATCAAGACGATCGCATAAAATACAATTAGCGCTGCAATTAAATTACTGATGACCACCCGTATTTTCGGAATCGGCGTTAAAGTAAGCCGAATGCCGTTTTCTGATTGATCCGCCTGCTCGTCTTCGGCATTACGCAGACCAAATTGCACGCCATAGCCGACCGCCATCGCAATTAAAGTAAAGAAATAAAAACTCATAATGCTAAAATTACGACTTTTGGCTTGATTAACAGTATAGTGATCATCTGACACCTTCAGATTTACAGGATTCACTTTGCCAGACTTTGCCAATTCCGTAAACATCGCCCGATTTTGCTCGTAGCGGCTCAGAATTTCCTTTAAAATATTTTGTTCGGAACCATTTTGAGCAATCACTAATTTAATCGGTTGAGAATTTGTATCGTAATATCCCTCCAGATCTCCTGCAGTTAATTTCTTTTGAGCTTCTGCTCGGCTTAAGTGGCTCACCTTAAAAACTGGCTTATTTTTATTTTTTACCTCAGTTAAACCATGCCGAAGTTCCCGATCACTGCCCACAACTGCAACTGGGATACCGTTATCTAACATTTGGATCTGGTCTAAATTACTAAATACCATTTTGAAGAAAAGTCCCATGACTAAAGGGAACACCAGTGTCCAAAAAAGCAAAAAACGGTTACCAAGCAAAACTTTAACTCGGTAATAAACTAAGTGTCTCATCATGCTTCGTCCCTCAATTCACGACCGGTAATTGTTAAGAACACATCGTTTAGCGTCACCTCTTTGGTATGAAGATCGGCGTAAGCAACTTTGGCCTGCTGCAAATATTCAAGCACGGGAAGCATCGTTTGCTCAAGATCAATACTGGTAATTTCTAAAATTTGATCAGCATAGTTAAGTTCTTGCACTGCTGGCAGCTTCAACAAATCAGCTTCTTGCACTTTGGTAATCAATGGAACCGTCATGACAATCTTTTCGTTAGCTTTGACCATTGCTTTAAGTTCGTCTGAAGTACCCTTAGCAATGACCGAGCCATGATCTAAAATCACAATTTGATTACACAAAAACTCGACTTCTTCCATGTAGTGAGTCGTATAAACAATTGTCGCCCCATTACGATTTAATTCTTTAATGCTTTCCAAAATTCGATTCCGACTTTGCGGATCCACAGCAACCGTCGGTTCATCTAAAAATATCAATTCAGGTTGGTGCGCAATTCCACAAGCAATATTAAGACGTCGAGCCAAGCCACCACTCAGCTGCTTAGGATAAAACTTAGTAAAGTCCTGCAATCCGACTAATTCGATCGCTTGGGCCACATTTTTTGCAGCCTGAGCGCGGTCTTTGATGTATAAACCACAATAGTAGCTAATATTTTCCTGCACGGTTAGTTCTTTAAAAAACGCCAGCTCTTGAGGTACAATCCCGATTCGCTGTTTAATTGCATAGCTATCAGGCTTCATCGTTTGATCAAAAACTTTGATTTCACCCCGATCATAACTAAGTAGTGATAAAATACAATTAATCATTGTCGATTTACCACTGCCGTTTGGTCCTAACAAGCCAAGAATGTCACCTTCTTGGACTTGCAGATCCACGTGATTGAGCGCTGTTAACTCCCGATAGCGTTTGACCAAATTTTCAACGTCAATAATCATTTTGAACTCCTCATCTTGATCTGATATCCTCTACTATATAAATTTGTTGACATGATGCCCAGTGACTTTAGGCCAAAATTATGTGACAAATGTCATGAAATGGATTCAAAATATGAAATTAAAAACACATTTTTATCTAGAAATTGGCTTTTTAGCTGCTGGTAGTTTAATTTTAATGGCCATTAAAGGTTTTAATCCTTTAATGATTAGGGTCTTTTTAATAAGCATCATTAGTCTTAATCTAACCCTTTTCGAACCTAAATTACCGGGATCTCTTTTTGTCACAATATTTCTATCAATACTAGCGTGTTTTGACTCAACTTTCATTTATTGTTTACCAATAATTACGAGAGTCTTACTTTTAAAAAGAAAACCAATTATTTTAATTCCTCTAGTAATTCCGCTTTTGATTTCATTAAATTGGCTTAAAATTTTAGTGGCTTTGGGTTGTTTATTAGCAATTTATTTTTCACAGCAAGATCGAGATTTATTTAAAATACAGCAAAAAGTATATACGCTGCAAGATGATAGTTTTGAACAGCTTGCTAAACTACAGGAACAAAATTTACTATTAAAATTAAACGGACAAACAAAACTAAAACTGCAAGTAGCTCAAGAACGAAATCGGATCGCCCGTGATATTCATGATAATGTCGGTCATTTGTTATCCAGTAGTATTATTCAGCTGGGAGCGATTCAAATCGTGAATCACGATTCAAAAATAGAAAGACCTCTTACCGAACTAAATACAACTATCAATCAGGCGATGAATAGTATTAGAAATAGTGTGCAGGGAATCCAAGAAAAGTCTTTAACTTTAACTCAAGCGTTAAAACCGATATTAGCTAATTTTACTTTTTGTACTCTTGAAGTTGAAGGTGAAATTTTTCAAAATCTTCCCGATGAAAAAAGCCAAGTTATCGTAATGACGATTAAAGAGGCTTTAACTAATGTAATTAAACATTCTGATGCCTCAAAAGTGATAGTAATATTTCGAGAATTACCTGCATTTTACCAAGTTCAAATTAAAGACAATGGGACGCAAGAAAATGGTTTTTCTCAAGGGATGGGATTAACAAGTATGAAGCAGCGGGCTGAAGAAATTAGCGGTCAGCTTCATTTACATCAAAGCAGTGAAGGATTTATTATAACTTTAATTCTCCCTAGAAAGGATCAAAATGCTGAAAATAGTTTTAGTTGATGATGACCATTTGGTTACTCAAGCACTAACCACAATTATTAATGCCGAAAATGATCTTAAAGTTGTGGCAAGCGGTCATCAAGCAAGTGATGCCATGAATTATTATCGTCAGTTTCATCCGGACGTCATACTCCTCGATATTCGACTTGGGGAATCGTCAGGTCTTAATTCCGCTAAGCAAATTCTTGAATCTGACCCTACTGCTAAAATTCTCCTTTTGACGACTTTTTCCGATGACGAATATATCGAAAAATCCATGCAGTTAGGTGTTAAAGGTTATTTGATTAAGCAAAATCTAGCAGCAATTATTCCAGCTATTCGCACCGCTGCTGCCAACCAAACAGTTTTTAGTCCTGAAATTATGGAAAAGCTGAAAAGCTCATATTCTAAATCCACTCCCAAAATTGAACTAACTCAGCGAGAACAAGAAATATTAACGCTTGTAGCTCAAGGACTTAACAACAAAGAAATTGCTGAACAAACATTTTTAAGTTCAGGTACGGTTCGTAACTATATCAGTCAACTCCTTGAAAAGTTAAAACTCCGTGATCGCACCCAACTGGCAATTTTTTATTACCAGAATTTTAAGCATTAAAAAAGAGGCTATGACATAACTGCCTCTCAAAACTAAAATAACGCTGATGAAATCGAAATCGTTCTTGATCTCGTTTTTCATCAGCGCTTTTGTTTAAACTCAGACTATAATTGCACGTCTGATCGATTTTTGTGACTTATGTCACAGCCTCTTAAACAGAAATTTATGTTAATCAAAAAGATCGGAATGTGTTCCAGTATCAATAAATCTAATTGTATTTTCATCAACATACTTATAAATTAATAACCAATCAGGTTTAATATGAAGTTCACTATCTGGTTTTCTATTAACAAGCTGATGATCAAAATATTTTTCTGGAATTTTGGAACCTTTAGTTAAAATATTAAAAATTACCAAAAAATCCTCTTTTTTATATCTTCCCCCAGAAATAATTTTTCGATAATTACGTTTAAAATTAGAAGAAAACTTAACATTAAAATCAGTCATTCAAATATTTCCAAGCCTCTTTAGCGCTATCAAAACTCAGATCATCCTTCTCATTATTAATAGCTTCTTTTAGTCTCGCGTTAGGTTCTTCGATTTTTAGGTCAAATGGCAAACCGTGTTTCAAAATTACTTGTTTATAAAATAAATTAATCGCGGTAGTTCTATTCAATCCCAAGTCGGAAAAGATTTTTTCAGCTTCTTTTTTTGTTTTTTCATCTACACGAGCATTTACTGCGGAATATTTAGTCATTTAATCATCCTCCTGTAGTTATTGTAGCACATAGTGTTACTATGTGCTACAATTTTTGTGTTTCTTAAAATGAAAATCATTTTATAAATTAAAGTAAGGTATAATCTAACGTACGAGGTGACACAATGGAAATACTAGTTTTGCAATATCCTCCCTGCAGTACTTGCAAGAAGGCTTTGAAATGGTTAAATGACAACCAGATTAAGTATCAATCAAGAAATATCAAAACGGAGAATCCAACCAAAGAAGAGTTAGAAACTTGGTATCACAAATCAGATTATCCTTTAAAAAGATTTTTCAATACTTCTGGTCAGCTATACCGTGAACAAAATTTAAAAGAAAAAATTGGTACCGCAAGCGAAGACGAACTTTTATCAATCCTAGCTACTGATGGCATGCTTGTTAAACGTCCACTAGTAATAGGCGATGATTTTGTTTTAGTTGGATTTAAAGAATCTGAGTGGCAAAACGCGCTTATAAATAATTAAAAAATCGACTCAAAAGTCGATTTTTTAATATATTGCTACCGCAAATTTCATATAGTTAAACACTGTATTGAATTTGGCTTTACTAATCCAATAAACACCATTTTCTGGATCAACAATATGAAGTGAATTAGCATTATAACCATCAACGGTTACCACATGAGCATTATTAACTCCTTTACCCCAGTTGTAAGATCCCCACTGAGCTGGCTGATAATTAAGCGTTACCCACGTAACAACGGGATTGCCTGCTTGCAGATGACCAATAATTCCGTCTAAATTACTCCCGCTTAAATTGCTGGCATGACCAAATTTACGAACCCACGGAGTAAATGCACTTGGAAAAATTGACTGATAAATCCCACCTACAACTTGATAAGGCGTTCCGCCAAATCCTTGATACGGATTACCATTCTTGGCTATTGGCATTGTATTAAGAAATTGTCTTAAATTATAACTTGTCGCATTTCCTTTATAGTGAAGAGCTTCTAAAGCACTAGCAGCTTCACATCCCATTGGAGCTCCCGCTGCTTCTTGACTAATGTATGATACGCCTAAAACAACTTGATCTTTAATTTGGCCGACAACAGCATAGTCACCATTCACCCATTGATCATTGCCGACAGCATACCATTTCTTAGCACCGACCATTCTTTGACCAACAATTTTCCATCTTGAAGCATTTGGTAAATGATTAACAACTCTAGCAGAAGCAGATGGCTGACGATAAACGGCAATTCCATAATTAGGTTCATAATTTACTGTTAAAGAAGACTTTCCATCCCAGCTTGGAATAAAATTATCTCCGATGTACTTACTTTGAACCCATTGATTACCACCAAGGTTATAATATTTCTCGCCATTCACTGTCGAAGATTTAAAAACTTTCCACTTGCTTCCATCCGGCAATACTTTACTTGTCGGTGTAACTTTACTTCCATCAATTTGATAAACTCTAATTGAATATCCCGGCACATAAAATACCTTGCCGATATAATTCACCAGATATTTTGCTTCCACCCACTGATTGCCACCAAGATTATAATAACGATTACCATTAATTTCTTGCGATTTAAACACCTGCCACAGTGATTTATCAGAGAGCGTTTTGCTGGTAGGCGTAACTTGATCACCAGTAATTTCATAAACTCTAATTCCATACCCTGAAAGATAATTTACTTGTCCGACAAATACTTCTGGCGTTGCTTCAGCAGCATGAACTTTCATTGACGGTAAAAAACAAATTAACGCCAATAAAGGCAATAAAAATATCTTTAATTTTTTTCTCAAAATCTTTCCTACGTTTCTAAAATAATTGAATTAATAACCAGAGATAGTTTGCCACAACTCCTGCAATAATACCACCTAGAAATTGGGTCCCCATTGCTTTAGTGGTGATATCTCGCAAATTCATCGAATCAGTAATGCTCGGTGTCGTTGAAAAGAAGCCGCACCAGCAATATCCCATTGCAATATATACGGCCATATCATGTCCTGTCATTAAGCCATTAGCAGCAAGTGAAGTTGCCCCTGCTAGAGATGCACCAACTGCTCCTAAAGAAGTTAAAGGCAAACCAATCACTTCATTATGATTAAAACCAAATAATGGATTTAAAATAAACGACAGCTTTTTACCGATCCATGGTAGAAGTCCTACTCCTTCATAAGCTTTACCTAGATAGACCTCGTGACCATGAACAATGCTTGGACCGTTGGTTAACATCATCACAAATGTACAAAATACAATAACTCCCGGAATCAATGCCATTCCTAATTCAACTCCAGCTTTACCACCGTCAAATGTCGCATTTAGGCCGCGTTGAAAAGGATTGCCTGTTCTAATAACTCTTTTTCCAGCCGGAATTTCACTATTATTTCCATCGTTACTCAAGATTTCAGGATCAACTGGTGCATCAGGACCATACATTTTCTTGGTAAAGTGCATTAATAATCGGGTACTAAAAATACCGCCAATAAAAGCACAGATAAATCCAATTAAAAGACTAAAACTATACTTACCAGAGTTTATTCCTAAGACCCCTCCGACAATAACAATTCCCATTCCAAAAGTTGTGCCGAAATTTACCAAACTTGCCCATTGATACTTTTTAAAATAACGCGCAAATGCTTGGTCTTTTGACATTGGAACAATCGCTGGATTATCAGAGAAAAACGTGGCAATTAACCCAAGAGCTGCTGCTCCTGGCAAGCCAAAAATAGGCTTCATGATCGGTGATATGACTCTATTTAATAAGGCAGTAACTCCAAACTCTGAAAAAACTGCGGATACAGCACCTGCTAAAACAGCGACCCCCATAATATAAAACACAACGTTTAATAATAACTCATGGGCGGTTTTCATAATTGTACTGAACATTGGTCCAATTCCCATTACTGACCCAAATCCAAAAAAGATAATTAAAACGAAAATAATACAAAACCAGGTACCCTTCGTAACATCATTACGAAGAATTCGATCTGTCTGATTATCTGTTGGTTGTTTGGTCATCTTTTATTCCCCTGAAATAGTTAAATTGGTTTTTAATTATATCACAAGGAATTTATTTCCAAAAAAAAGTCAGACCATTTCGATCTGACTTTTAGAATTCGAAAAATTACAAAAAAGTATTATTTAAGCTGCAGCCAAAATAAAACTTTTATAAAATTAAAGTTTTATTTCCTTTAGCTGCCAATGTTTCATCATGAGTTACTACAATTACTGCTTTTCCGTTCGCTGCTTGCTGCATCAAAATTTCCGTAACTATATCTTTGTTCTTTGAATCCAGCGATCCAGTTGGCTCATCTGCTAAAATCATTATCGATGGCTTCAAAATTACTCTAGCTAATGCAACTCTTTGTTTTTCACCACCGGACAGCGCGCTTACCGAAGTTTTTAAATTCTTATTTAACTTAACTTGTTCCAGAGCTTTCATCTTTAGATCGGTTTTTTCTTTTTTATTAAACTTTGTATACCTCAATGCAACTTCTAGATTAAAATTGATATTCTCTTCTTCAATTAATCCAAAATCCTGAAATACAAAAGAAATTTTATTTCTTTTAATTTTTAACTTGTCCTTCGGTGAAATATTTTCTACATTAACTCCTTCAAACTCATATCGTCCTGAAGAAAGATGATCATTCATACCAATTACGTTTAAAAATGTTGTTTTCCCCGAACCGCTGGCTCCTTTTATCGTAACAAAATCTCCTCTGTTCACCTCTAAACTCTCCAGCGAAAAAATCAACCTTTTTTTAATTTTTTTAGTCATCTCACTCATAACAACGATTCTATTATTCATATTCCTCCCTGATTTTTCTTTTCTATTATCAACAAGGTGACACAAACAATTAAAAAATCTAATAAAATTGCCACTAACATATTAATTACAAGTTCTTTACTTAGCTTTGACATTATTGTTGTCAATAATATTCCTAAAGCTATTTCACCGATTATTCCAAAGAAAACCTGATTATAAGTTCCAAAAAATGAATAGCCATTCAATCTAAGTAAATGAAATTTCCGTTCATTGGAATTAAAATAATAAATTGTCGTTAAAACACAAACAATAACGAATGAAAAAAATGTCAGCATAAAGCTTGAAATTAGATAAGTGAAAGAGCCTGACAGCTGTTTAATCAGTGTTACTTCCGCCTTTTCAAAAGGAATAAACGAAAGCAAATTGTCTTTTAAATTGTTTTTTTTGATTAAACTTTTCAATTTGGTCATTGATAATCCTTTAGTTTTTACTTTAAGCGGCGGATATTCATCTCCATTAAAACTTTCTCTTTCAAACTCACTGCTATTACTGGTTGTTAAAATATTTAAAATCGGGTAATCATCAATCCATGGTTTTTTTGGAACAAAAGTATAAATCGGCTGATTATCTTTGATATAAATAATTTTGGTTTGTTTATTTTCAAACTTTTTGAGATCTTGATAATAATATTTTTTTATCTTTTCAAGTTCGCTATGATTTTTTTTGATTCTTTCTGGAATTAACAGAATCCTCTTTTTCTCACTTTCCTTAATCTGAACTCTATTTCCATTGACATCATAAAGAGCAAATTTTTTTAGATAATTAGGATTAAGCTTTATATCTCGTCCGAAAATTTGATTTGCTTCAAATTCGTAGCCTTTTATATTTACGATCAGACTGCCTTTTTTATTCAAAAATCGATAAATCTCGGGCTTTCCTTTATTTTCATAATTATGATCGTGTTCAAACTCTAAAGAATTCTTCCCCACTACTATTGGAAAATAAACATAATAGTTATCTTTACGAATTTCTTGAGGAACTTCTTTCTCCAACGAAAGTCCACTGGCTGTAACGATAATACTTGTTAGATCAAGACTTGCAACTACAAGTAAGATTAGAAAAATTGTTTTCACAACAATTGGGATTCCGTTATTTAACCATAAAGATGTTTTCCCGTTTTTCTTGTTCAACTTAACAGTTAGTGTCAGCATAAAAATTATCCAAAGATAAACTACAAATAATAATTTAAAAATCGAACTTAAAAAGCCAAGGTTATTCATCCTAGTAAAAATTTCAATTAACGCTAGAATTACTATAATAATTCCAAAGAATCTCTTACCAATTAAATTGTTTGCGATCGATATTAAAGAATAGCCATTGGATCTTAAAATTTTAATTTTCACTCGACTCGAAACAACCCAAAAACTTAACATGACAAATAAAAAGATTATTCCTATCTTCAAATATTCTTTTATGTTATACATGTCAGTATCAATTCCAAGTTGAAAACTTTGCTTTTTCTCAAAATCAGCAAAATCATTAAAAGAATAATTAGTTTTAAACTCTTCATTAAATCTTTCTCTAATTTCGTTTATCGCTTTATTATATTTATTGCGATTCATTGTTTTTAAGAAAAATTGTCCCTCAAGCTCTTTTACCGCTTTATCACTATCAATGCTTTCAATTGATAACGTGGAAATTCCTAGAGGTGGTTGATATTTCCTATTCTTTTTAACATTTGGAGTATATAAAGTTATTTCTTCGAACGGTAAAAAAGAAAAATTAATTCCCTCCTTAATGGAATAACTTTCATTTACTACTCTTTTTAAGAAAAATAAATTGTTTTCCTTTGAAACATCTTTAATAATTTTTGTAAATTTCTTGTTCTCTTCAACATTAGATATTTTTCCAAAAGTTTTAATTGGAGAATAATTATTAGTATATTCAAAAAAATTATTAACCTTTCGGATCGAATATTGTTCTACATCATATAAAAACATACCGAAAATGATACTCATCAAAAGCACAAATAGACCCAGTTTTAAAATTTTCTTTAACAAAATAAAATATCCCTCTAAATATCATTAAAAACAAATTACCAATCGTTAACATGCCACAACAAATTAATGTTTGATATAATATTTTCTCCTTTATATATTTCTTGTGACAATTATATAATTTTATATAATAGATATAACTTTTTATGCAATATCGGTTAATTATGGAGATGCTATGAATTATGGAAATTTACTAAAATCCTTACGGATCAGCAGAGGATTATCCCAACAACAGTTAGCAGCAGATATTTCCTCTCAAACTGCTTTATCTAGAATGGAAAAATCAGGAAATATTCCAACTGACGTTTTACTTAATTTTCTAGATAAACTAGATATACACCCCATTGAGTTCTTTACACTAGCGGCAGAAGATCATGTTACTGACTCTCAAAAATTTTTAAACCAAATTAATAAAACCCGTTATGATAAAAAAGAAATGGAAACATTTGTCAAATCTGAAATGGAACTTTATCAAAAAAATGGAATTTTAAAACATAAAATTAATGCAATGAGAAGTCGTGCAGTCTACCATAAAATTCATAATCTCCCGCTTAATGATCTTAAAGAAATTAAAGAAACAATTCAGACCTATCTGATGAAATTTGAAACTTGGTTTATTAATGATGTTTCATTGTATACAAATTTATTGTTTATTTTCGATAATGAATTTATCAAAACTCATCATCAAACCATCCTTCGCTCATTAAATAAATTCCCACTGGGACAAAATCAAAAACATGACTACCAGATTAATTATGCCAATAATGCCATTATTCTTGCTTTTGAACGAAATAATTTAAACAGTCTTGATCTTTACTTAGAAACATTTAACAGCTTTATAAAAGAAAGTCCAAACTCAATTTATGATCGAATTCTTTATTCTATTTATACTCAATTGCGAGATTTAATGATTAATTTTGATCAAAGTCGCTATAATAAACTTCTGGCAGAAATTAAAATTTTTGAACTTTATGAACTTCCGAATGTAACGCAAGATTTCACCACGTTCATTAATGATTGCTTGGAAAATAAAAAAACAGTCTCAACGAGACTGCAATAAAGTTTATTACCAAATAATTAAGCGATCTTCTGGCTTGCGATACATCTTATCAGTCGGCTTAACGTCAAATGCTTCGTACCATTCTGGAAAGTTTGGAACTGGAATATTAGTTCTTAGTTCTGCTGGTGCATGAACATCAACTGACAATAACATTTTAGCAAGCTCTGGCCGAACCTTGGTGCGCCAAGATAAAGCGTAGTTTTTGAAAAATTCAGCAAGGTCCTCATCACCAGACTCATGTAAAACCTGTAAGGCTGCATTAATTCCGGCGTTGTCCGCAATATTTTCGCTCACCACCAACTTACCGTTAATCTTACCACCAGCGTAAGGAATGCCGTCAAATTGCTTAATCATCAGTTCAGTGTACTTTTCAAAATTTTCGTAATCTTCTGGCTGCCACCAGTCTTTTTTGTTTCCTAATTCATCAAACAGTGCGCCGTTATTGTCAAAGGCATGACTAATTTCATGTCCAATCGTCGCACCTGCTCCACCCAAATTAGCACTAATACTTGCATCCACTGAATAAAACGGTGATTGAAGAATGGCTGCTGGAAAAGTAATGTCATTTAAAGAATCATCATATTGGGCGTTAACCATCTGGGCGGGCATGCCCCATTCAGTCCGATCAACTGGTTTATCAAGTCTCGCAAAAGAATATTTTAGAGAAATTAGACTAAAATCATCAAGAGTTTCACACAAAGACGATGATCTTTTAACTGTGAACAAATCATAAAGCGGAATTGCCTGATCGGGATAACCCATTTTAATGGTCATTGTATCGAGTTTTTTAACTGCCATTTTCTTGGTCGATTCACTAAGCCACGAATTACTTTGAATTTGTTTTTTATAAACTCGGATTAAATTCTTGACCATTTCGGTAACATCAGCTTTTGCTTTTGGTCCAAAATACTTTTTACCATAATGTATCCCAATCGGTTCATCAAAGACCGAATTAGCAATATTATATGCGTGCCGTTCAGCTGGTGCTAATTCCTGCTGCCCTGAAATTTCCATGCTGTATTGCGAACCGATTACTCTTAGTTCTTGGCTTAAAATACCTGAATGCGCACAAAGCTCATTAACGTAGGCCCAGTGCTGCCAAAGAGAAAATGTTTCTTCATTAAATACTTTAGAGAAATTATCAACAAAATTAAGATCAAAAACATTTACTGTCTCTGGCTCCACTGGAAATACTGTTTGTAAAATCGAAGCTAAGTTCAACTCTTTAACTTTTAAAACTAATTCACTAGCTGGCATGGGATGATCTAAATTCTTAATTTCTGCCATTTCTTCATTACTCAAATGAAAAGGTACTATTAAGCGGTCAAAAGCCATCGTATCTTTAACAAATTGCTCTTGCTGACTAGTACTAAGCGGCGTGAAACTTAAAAGTTCAGTAATCATTTTCTGATAGACTGCCAAAAGCGGCTTACTTTGTTCTTCATCGTCATAAGTTGTCACATCCGGCAAAATAATTCCCGGCGACATGAACATTACCTGATGGCGTGTTGCATCATCCATGTCAGGCATTACGCCAAACTCAAGCGGCAGCGAATACCCTTCTAAAGCAAAATCCACGATTTGATCATTTAATTCAGCGAGATTTTTAACTGCCAGTAATTTTTCTAATCGTGGTAAAAGCGGCTTAATTCCTTCTTCATCACGCCTCTTAAAGTCTTTCGCTTTCTCAAAAATCAAAGCTGCTTTTTGAAAATTATCAGTTGGTTCATCTTTTACATCAGCCAAAGCTTCTTTAAGGTCATTAATTAAATTCTTTTCAATTTCTAAAACTAAATCTGTACTTGCTCCCGCTGAATTACGATCAGGCTTGATCTCAGCCTCCTGCTGCCATTTGCCATTAATTGCATCATATAAATTATCTTGAATTCTTGGTGCTTGGTATTCTGTCATGTTATCTCCTTTTTACGGCAAGTAATTACCAGCCGCTAAATATAAGTCATACCATTCTTGTCTGCTTAATTCTACCTCAACTCCATCAATACTGTCTTTTAAATGTTTAAGATTCATTGTACCTAACATTACCTGAATCTGAGCTGGATGACGAAGAATCCAAGCAGCAGCAATCGCATTCTTTGAAACTTGATATTTAATTGATAATTCCCGCAATTTTTCATTTAATTTAGGATACTCAGGACTATCAATAAAACTTCCTTTCCCTGATTTTGCCTGAAAAGGCGACCACGCTTGAACGGTAACATTATCCCGTTTAGCAAATGCTAAAAAATTTTCACCATGACCAAAGTTGATGACAGAATCGATCATTTCTGAGTGGGTTAAACTAAACTGCAGTTGATTAACCAAAAGACGCTTATCCAGATCCTCCTGAAGCAATAAAAATTGTCCAATATCAAAATTTGAAACACCAAAGTGCCTCACTTTCCCACTCTGATAAAGCTGGTTAAAAGTCTCTGAAACCTCTTTTGAATCCATTAAAGGGTCTGGGCGGTGCAATAAAAATGAATCAAGGTAATCAATATTCATGCGTTGAAGAATGCCGTCAACGGCTTTTATCAAATATTTTTTTGAAAAGTCATATCTTAAACCTGGAACGATTCCTGCTTTGGACTGAATATAAAATTGATCTCTTTTTAGACCTTCTTTTTTCATAGCAGCAGCAAATACTTCCTCTGATTTACCTTTTCCATAGATATCAGCTGAATCAATAAAATTGATGCCATGATCAATAGCCGTTCGAAGGACTTTACCTGCTTGATCTGTACTTAACGCTGACATGCGCATGATTCCCAAAGCAAATACTGAAACTTCTAAATTAGAATTGCCTAGTTTAATTGTTCTCAATTCTCTATACCTACCGTTTTTCTTTCTCATTCTTACACATTTATATCATATTAAATATCTTTAAAAAAATCTCAGGATATTTCAGCAATTCAAATTATTTTTAAATTTTCAAAAAAAGAAGCTTTATTTTAAAAATTAAAAAAGTAGATGTTGAACAATGGTAGAATAGAAATATAAACTATTCAGAGGAGCAAAAATTATGACAGATAACCGTTACGGTGCTGATATTGTGGTCGATAGCCTTGCTAACCATGATGTCCCTTATGTCTTTGGTATTCCCGGTGCTAAAATTGACCGAGTTTTTGAAACATTGACTTATTCTAAAAATTCAAAAAAGCCAGAACTAATTGTCGCCCGGCATGAACAAAATGCTGCTTTCATGGCAGCTGCGGTGGGACGAATTACTGGCAAGCCCGGAGTTGTCTTAACAACCAGCGGACCCGGTGCTTCAAATCTCGCAACTGGACTTGTTACTGCAACTGCCGAAGGAGATCCAGTTGTCGCAATTTCTGGGCAAGTTCAACGGGCCGATCTTTTACGGTTAACCCATCAAAGCATGCAGAATGCAGCCCTTTTCGAGCCAATCACTAAATTTTCAGCTGAAGTTCAAGACCCTGATAATATTTCTGAAATTATTGCTAATGCCTTTAGAGCTGCTGAATCTGGAAAACAAGGTGCCAGTTTTGTATCTATTCCGCAAGACGTTGTAGACAGTCAAATTACCTCACAAGCGGTTAAACCATTACAAGAGCCTAAACTGGGTCCTGCTAGTCACGAAGATTTAACTTATTTATCCAGAAGAATTAAAGAAGCTAAATTACCAGTTTTACTTTTAGGAATGCGGGCATCTTCCCAGGAAGTAACAACATCAATTAGAAACTTATTAGATGTCACAGAGTTACCTGTAGTTGAAACATTCCAGGGAGCTGGCATAATTTCTCATAAACAAGAAAAGAATTTCTTCGGACGAGTTGGTTTATTTAGAAATCAACCCGGTGACATGCTTTTGAAGAAAAGTGACTTAGTAATCGCTATTGGCTATGACGCTGTAGAATATGAGCCTCGTAACTGGAACGCTGAACGCGATGCTCAAATTATTGTTATTGATGACGTACCTTGTGAAATTGACCAAAATTATCAGCCAGAAACTGAATTGATCGGTGATATTGCTCAGACGTTAGAAATTCTCAATCCCCTTTTGCGCGGTTATAAAGTTTCACCTGATGCCGTCGACTACTTAAACGGTCTCCAAGAACAACTGCAAAAGCGCGATGTCCCACCTGTAATGAATGGCAAATTTAGTCATCCTTTAGCAATTATTCAAAGTCTTCAACAACACGTCACTGATGAAATGACGGTGACAGTAGATGTAGGAAGTCATTATATCTGGATGGCGAGACATTTTAGAAGTTACGAACCACGACATTTACTATTTTCAAACGGGATGCAGACTCTTGGCGTTGCTTTACCTTGGGGAATTGCGGCTGGTTTAATGCGTCCTAATACTAAAATCGTGTCAGTTTCCGGTGATGGCGGATTTCTCTTCTCCTCAATGGAATTAGAAACTGCGGTCCGACTTGGAATTAATCTTGTTCATATCATATGGCGTGATGGATATTACGATATGGTGAAATTCCAAGAAGAAATCAAATACCACAAAAGTGCTGGCGTTGATTTTGGACCAGTTGATTTTGTTAAATATGCTGAAAGTTTCGGCGCTACTGGTTTTAGAGTCAACGATCCAAGTGAACTTAATCAAGTCTTAGATCAAGCTTTTAAGCAAACTGGACCAGTTATCGTTGATGTTCCCGTTGATTACTCAGATAATGAAGAACTCGGACAGGCAATGCTGCCAGATCAATTTTATTAATCAGTGGAGGTAAAATTTTGAAAGACCCAAATATTCTTTATCAACATGGAACCTTAGCTTTATTAGTCCCCGGATTATTTGAAGGAACTCAGACCGTTGGTGAATTACTCAAACATGGTGATACCGGAATCGGCACTCTAACTGGACTTGATGGAGAACTAATGATTCTAAACGGCACTGTATATCAATTTTCAGCTGCTGGTCAAATTAGGGAAGTTGCTTCAACAGAAAAAGTCCCTTTTGCCAATGTTCACTACTTAGATGATCATTCGATGGGACAATTAGAAAATTTAGATTTAAAAAATTTTAAAAAATCCGTAACCGAAAAGATGCAAACTGAAAATTTATTCTACTCGGTTCGCGTAAAAGGAACTTTTAAATTAATGCATACGCGGGCAGTTTTACCACAAAAACCGCCTTATCCAACCTTAACTGAAACTGCAGCCAAGCAATGTGAGTATCAAAATAAAAATGTTACTGGAACGTTAATCGGTTACTTCTGTCCAGATTTATATGCAGGTGCAGTGTCTCCTGGCTTCCATCTTCATTTCTTGTCAGATGATCACCGTACTGGAGGTCACATCTTAAACTTAGAACTCGATCACGGAGAATTATATCTCCAGCAATTCACGGACTTTAACCTTAATCTTCCGATCGAAAACTCAGAGTTTCTCAAACAAAAATTTAACAATGGCGAAATTATTGATTCAATAATGGAAGCCGAAAATTAAAAAATCGCTCAGTTATGATAACTGAGCGATTTTTTATTGATCTAATGGTTGAATCACATAATTTTGATCATAAGTAACATCAAATTTAAAGTTTGGATTTAAGGCATTTTCTTTTGTTTCTGCATTATTAATCGGTGTTTTTTCTAATCCGAGACCGGTCCTTAACTTATCAGAAACCCGTTGTAATTCTGTATTTGATACAATCTGAAACGATAAAGGAAAATCATAATCAGGCGTTTGAACCCAAGCATTTTGTCCTTTTAGAGAATCAGAAGACATGTTATCTGCCGCCGAACGATAATTATTAAAAAGTCCAACCATGTTATCAAAACTTATATCGGTAGCCATACTGCTGGAAATTGAATCAAGCAACCCAGAAAAATGTTGAATTCCATTAAAAGAAATAGCTCTTTGGATAATGGCTTTAATTACCTGCTGCTGCCGTTTTTGGCGTCCATAATCACCATCAGGATCTTCATGACGCATTCTAGAATAAGCTAAGGCCATTCCACCGTCTAAATGGCGCATTCCTTTGTTAAAGGTTTGTCCGCCAGTGGCTTCACTCGTAAAGGTAAATGGCACATCAACATCAATTCCGCCAACTGCATTTACTACTTTTTCTAGGCCCTTCATATCTAAAGTAATGTAGTAATTAATCGGAACATTCAAAAGTTCAGAAACTGTCCTTTTCGCCATTGGAGCTCCCCCAATATTATAAGCAGCATTAATTTTTGTCATCTTGAATTCTTTGTTACCGCAAATTTGGGCAGCAGTATCACGAGGAATGCTTACCAGCTGCATTTTTTTGTCATCGGGATTAACCGTTGCCACAATCATGGTATCTGAATTACCCCGATCAATTCGCCCCTCTTCTCCAGTGTCAATTCCTAAAATCAACACACTTAAATTTTGTTTTTTCTTAATCCTAATATCAGCATTTTTATCATGGTTGGGACGAAAAGTTTTATTAATTTTGGTTCGAGCTTCTGTATAATATTTACAAGCATAAACCCCAACGCTCATTAAGCAGAGCGAGAAGATTAATAGCAATACTTTTAAAACTTTATGAGACTTGTGTTTTTTGGAAGTTCCACTTGTTGATCTATTCACAATCAAATTCCTTTTAGTATTAAACGTTGATTTAATGTTATCATTTTTTTTGAAATGCGCAAAAATATCTTCAAAAATATTATTTAATCTTTAATTTTTAGGTAGACGAAATGGCGGAAACAATTTATTCTTATTTAAATCTTAAATTTAAAGGAGTTATTATTTATGAAAAAACCGATTATTGGAATTTCAGGCAGCACTTTAATTGATCAAGACGGAATATTTCCGGGATACCATCATTCTTACGTTAATGAAGACTATGTTATTTCTGTTCAAAAAAATGGTGGAATTCCTTTAATTATTCCTTTTAATACCGATCATGAAGTCATTAAAGAGCAAGTTGAACAAATTGACGGACTAATTCTTTCTGGCGGACACGATGTAACTCCGATTAATTACCATGAAGAACCGCTTGAAAAATTACAGGAAACCTCCCCTCAGCGTGATGATTTTGATTTTACCTTAATAAAAGAGGCAATGACAAGAAAACTCCCCATTTTAGGAATTTGCCGTGGGATCCAAATAATTAATACCTACTTTGGCGGAAGCCTTTATCAAGATCTTAGTTACCGAAAAGAACTAACTTACCGTCATATGCAGAAATATTCGCCAACTGAAGTAACTCACCACATCGAAGTTCAACAACAGAGTCAACTTCATGATATTCTGGGGAAAAATTCACTAATAGTAAACTCTTTTCATCACCAGATACTAAAAGATCTTGCTCCTAATTTTAAAGCTGTTGCCCATGCCAAAGACGGAGTGATTGAAGCAATTGAATCAAAAGATTATCCATACTTATTAGGGATTCAATGGCATCCAGAAATGCTTCATGAAAGTCAGCCGGTAATGAACCAGCAAGTATTTGGCTCACTAATTAAAGAAGCCACCAAGAAAGGCATTTAATGAAAAAGAAACTAGGATTTTGGTCGATCGTTTTACTAACCATCAATTCAATCATTGGATCAGGAATTTTTCTTTCTCCCGGATCAGTTGTAACAATGGCTGGAAAATGGGCTCCCGTCGTCTATTTAATGGCAGCTGTCTTCGCAGCTGTTCTTGCAATTTCATTTGCAGCGGCAGCCAAGTATGTTTCTAGCGGAGGGGCTGCCTATGCCTATGCCAAAGCAGCTTTTGGTGATAACGTCGGATTTTACATCGGAATTACTCGTTTCATTGCTGCAAGTATTGCCTGGGGAGTGATGGCGACTGCTGTTATCAAAACTGTGATCTCTATCTTCGGCGGTGACAACAATAGCTTTTTGTTGATTACAATCGGATTCATTGTTTTAATGTTAATCCTACTAGTGATCAATCTTTTTGGTCCTAAATTATTTGAATTAATCAATAACATTTCAACTGTTGGTAAATTATTAGCTCTAATTACGACTATTGCTGCGGGAATTGTCATCATTTTAAAAACGGGGGTTAATCACTTTAATGAAATCAATTCATTGACCGCGGCAAACGGGAAATCATTAAACCTTTCCGTCATGGTAATGGCAACAATTGCTGCTTTTTATGCTTTTACTGGTTTTGAAAGTGCCGCCAGCGGATCAGCAGATATGAAATCTCCTGAGAAAAATTTACCACGTGCGATTCCAATAGCCATCATCTTAATCGCCGTTATTTATATTGGAGTCATTAGTGTTTCAATGATGATTAATCCTCAAGCATTAGTAAAAACTAAAGAAGTTGTCGCTTTAGTTGCAATTTTCAAAAATAAAATTGTTAAAAACATTATTCTTTACGGCGCCTTAGTTTCAATGTTTGGGATCAACGTCGCAGCGTCTTTTAGTACTCCGAGAGTCTTAGAATCAATCGCTCAAGAAAAACAGATCCCCGCTTGGTTCAATCAGCGAACAGCAAGAAACTTCCCGTTACGAGCTTTCGTTACTACTTTTTTAATTGCAATTATTTTACCAATGACTTTCAACTATAATATGACCAATATCATTGTTTTAAGTTCAATTTCTCGCTTTATTCAATTTTTAATTGTTCCAGTTAGTGTGGTTCTCTTTTACTATGGAAAGAACAAAAAACAAATCTTACCTAATGTCAAAAAGAACTTTATTACCGATGTAATTTTCCCATTAATCGGACTTATTCTAACAATATTTCTCTTAATTAAATTTGATTGGGTGGGCCAGTTCACTATTAAATCTGCTAATGGACAAATTACTCCCAATATTTATGCAATAGCTGCCATGATCATTGGTTATATAATCTTGCCGTTGGGATTATTTTTCTTTTCCCATTCTAAAAAGATGAAAGCGTAAACTTTTTTACTTAACTTTAACGATTAAATAGGTAAAATAAAGGGAGGTAACTATTAAAAAAGGACGGTCAGAACATGGCATCAAAAATTATTGCAGATACAAGAAAAGGTTTTGAAGATAAATTCAACCAAAAGCCCGAACATTTATTTTTTTCACCGGGTCGAATCAATTTAATTGGTGAACATACTGACTACAATGGTGGACATGTTTTCCCCTGTGCAATTACTTTAGGAATTTACGCAGCCGTTGGAAAAAGCAGTGATAATGAATTTCATCTTTTTTCTGCTAACTTCAATGATGAAATTAATGATATTAGTTCTAACCAGCTCACTTCCCCGAAGCAAAACCAGTGGACTGATTATTTTACTGGAATGGCTCAAGAATTAATTAAAGCAGGATTAAAAATTAACGGCGGTCTTAATATCTACATTGATGGAGATCTTCCTAATTCATCCGGCCTTTCTAGTTCCGCAGCACTTGAACTACTTTGCGGCACAATTTTAAGCACTTGTTATCATCTGTCAATTGATATGTTAGAGCTAGTTAAAGCGGGTCAAAGGGTTGAAAACAATTATTTGGGCCTTAACACTGGCATTATGGATCAATTTGCCATCGGAATGGGCAAAAAGAATCAAGCAACTTTACTTGATACCAACACCATGAAATATGAGTATTTACCGATTGACCTTGGTGATAATTTGATTGTCATTATGAATACTTGTAAACCCCGCGCTTTAGTTGAATCAAAGTACAACGAACGCCGTAAGGAATGCGAAGACGCTTTAAAGCTTTTACAAACAAAACTGTCAATTAAATCATTAGGTGATTTAACAAACGAACAGTTTGACGAGTACTCTTATCTAATATATGATCCTATTTTAATTAAAAGAGCTCGTCATGCAGTTTCAGAAAATCAGCGGACATTAAAAGCAGCTGAGGCTTTGAAATCTCACCAATTAGCAGAATTTGGCCGTTTAATTTCGGCTTCTGGAGTTTCTCTTGCTTATGACTATGAAGTAACGGGAAAAGAGTTAGATACCTTGGTTAAAACCGCTCTTAAGCAAGAAGGGGTTTTTGGTTCCCGCATGACTGGTGCTGGTTTTGGTGGTTGTGCAATTGCTATTGTTAACCAAGATCATGTTGATGAATTTAAAAAACAAGTTCAGACCGCTTATACCGATGAAATTGGTCATCCAGCTGAATTTTATTTAGCTAAAATTTCTGATGGCCCAAGAGAAATTCAAGCAGAGGAAAACAAATGAGCGCAGTTACAAGTCATGCATCTTACTGCATTCATCTAAATCCTGATCTAAGTGATCTCGATCAAATTTATATTGAAAATCAAATTCTAGCTCTAATTGGTGATGAGGCTAGAAAAATGGACAGTAAAACTGATCCGTTTGATAACCTTGACGTATTAGTTACAGCAGCAATTCAAAACGGAAAAATTGAAGATGCTCCTGCTTCAAAACAAATACTTGAAGCTCAGCTTATGAATTTTGCAACTCCTTTACCAAGTACCATTAATTCAATCTTTTGGGATAAGCATTTAATTAACTCTAGAGAAGCAACCGACTGGTTTTATAATTTGAGTAAAGCAAATAATTATATTCAAACTAGAGCTATCAGCAAAAATCTTAAATTTACGACAAAATCAGAATATGGTGATCTGGAAATCACAATCAATCTTTCCAAACCGGAAAAAGATCCCCGCGCAATTGCTGCCGCCTTTAACACTCCTCAAAATGACCAGTATCCACTTTGCCAGCTTTGCATGGAAAATGAAGGTTATTTAGGTAGAATTGATTATCCTGCTCGGAGTAATCATCGAATAGTTCGTTTTAATCTAGGTGGTCAAACTTGGGGATTTCAGTACTCCCCCTACTCTTATTTTTCAGAACACGCAATTTTCCTAGATCAGATCCACGAACCAATGGAAATAACTCGTCAAACTTTTGTCAATCTCTTAACAATAATCTCCACTTTTAAAGATTATTTTGTCGGCTCGAATGCTGATATTCCTTTAGTAGGAGGCTCGATGCTCTCACACGAGCACTATCAAGGTGGGAGACACAATTTTCCAATGTTTAAAGCGCCAATTGAACATGATTTAAAATTAAAGAGTTTTCCTAACTTGAAGGCAGGAATTGTAAAGTGGCCCATGAGCGTAATTAGGATCAGTTCTAATAATAAAAAGGATTTAATTGACGCTGCTGAAATGATTCGTGAAAAATGGCAGGAATACAGCGATGAATCAGTCGGAATTCGTGCATACGTAAATGGTGAGAGGAAACATACTGTCACTCCGATTGCTCATCGTAACGGCGATGAATATACGCTGGAAATCGTCTTAAGAGATAATCAAACTAGTGAAAAATATCCTGACGGCATTTTTCATCCTCATCAAGATGTTCAGCACATTAAAAAAGAAAATATCGGTTTAATAGAAGTTATGGGACTTGCAATTTTACCCGGTCGTCTGCAAACTGAATTATCTGAAGTTAAAAAGTTTTTACTTAATCAAGATAATGAAATAAAAGAGTCCCATCGTCCTTGGGCAGAAGAATTAAAATCAAAACAAGTTTGGAATAAAGACAATATCGAAGCTCAACTTAACCAAGCTGTTGGTGATGTATTTTCTCGTGTTCTAGAAGATGCAGGAGTCTTCAAGCGTGACGATAAAGGAAAAGTGGCTTTTATGAATTTTTGTAAAAAAATATGTTAGAAAAACTATTTTTGAAAGCTATTTCAACGAGATTTTTTAGGCTCAAAGTGCGACAATAGATATATTATATTTAAAGGAATTTTCAAGTTGAATCATTCAATTTATGTTTTAGAAGGTTTTTTTGTTTTTTTTAGCGCAATTTTATTAACCGGCAGCTTTATCGGACACTTTAAGAAAATGACGAAAATTCAAAAATTTTGTTTAACTCTAGTATTTATCTGTTCACTTCTACCGTTTGTTACAGGAATGCTGCCATATATTAAAAATTTATTCAAATAAAAATGCCATCAAATTGATGACATTTTTTAGGATATTCCTTTGTTAGAACCATACTGAACTAAACGATTAAGATCTGTTTCTAATACATCTCCCTTAATTGTTCCCCCCATTGGCTTCACTGCCGGAGAAGGATCAGCAATAATAACTTCATAATCTTGGTTGGAATCAAAATTAATTTCACGATAATCGGTCTTACTCCAATCAATAATATCAGTAACCGGAATAAAAATGGAAAAAACTTTACTTTCTTTCGAGTATGTGACTACCGTCCGTCCTTCATTAGTTTGATGAATAAATTCAATTGGAATCTTAAGATTTTTTTTCATTTATATCTCCTTTTGAAAAAGTTTTTAACGATGAAATTATTAAATCAATAAACTCTGAGCGTTTAAGATCTAATAAAACTTCTGTATTTTTTGGCTTACCAGTTAAATCATAATAATCACAGACCGTTTCACCTGTGGTCAGATCTCCTTTGGTTTCGACGTCTACGTTCATTAATTTGCTATTAAATAAATAAGGATTAATTAACCAAGCAATCGTACATGGATCATGAAGCGGTAATCCTTCAAAGTTCCATTTAGGAGCGTCATAGTATCTCTCATAAAACTTTAATAGCCCATAAAATGCCTGTGCAACAGGATTATCAATTTCTTTTATTGATTCCAACTCAGATTTTTTAATCACTGCACGATGTGTTACGTTTAATGGCACCATTGTTAAAGGAATCCCTGAGTTCAAAACGATTTTTGCAGCATCTGGATCAACATAAATATTAAATTCAACAGAAGGGGCCCAATTTCCCAATCCCATCGCTCCGCCCATAAAAACAATTCGTTCTATGTGATTGGCTAAATCAGGATAAACCCTGAGAAAAAGTGCTGTATTTGTCATTGGTCCCGTCACTACCAAAGTAATTTCTTCTTTTGATTCTCTAATAACATTTGCAATCAATTCAATCGCCGTAATCTTCTCTGGCTCAATACTTGGATCTGGTAAGTCTGCTCCATCCAATCCGGTTTCTCCATGAACCTCACCAGCAGTTTTTAAAGTCCTAACTAATGGAGTCCGATTACCGCCAGCGACTGGAATTTTCGTTTGGCCCATCAAACTTAACAATCTTAGCGCATTGTTTAAAGTCTTCTCCGGTGTTTGATTACCTGCAGAGGTTGTTACTGCTGCCAGTTCGATTTTCGGATTCGTGATTGCCAGCATCAATGCTAATGCATCATCATGACCTGGATCGCAATCTAAAATAATTCTTGTCATTTGTTAAATCCTCTAATTATTTTTCATTTATATCTTATCATGATTATGATCAACAAATTTACAAAAAAGAAAAAAGCTAGGTTATTAAAATCTAGCTTTTCCTTTAAAATAATGATGCAAACATCTACGGTGTCCCATCGACCAAGGTCCAAATCAAATTGGATTTGTAAGTACGTCCATTTAAATGACTGTCAGCTGAACCACGACTAATCTTAAGGGCCTGATTTGTATTCGTTAATCCTGATCCAGTCATGATATCAAAACTTTTATTATTAACGCCTTGAGTTATCGTTAAACTAGTATCTATAATATCAGAAAACAAATTTGCTGTACTATCTAGCAGTCCTAAATCCATTGTACTAACCGGAAGCTCAGAACTAACTATTCCTGACGTCTGATCTTTAAATTTATCAGCTTTAACTTCCAAATGCCAATTACTAGATTTATCAACGCGATCATCAATAATTTGCGAAGGATAAACAGCTGTATCATTAGAGCTCAAATATCCTGTTTCATAAGAACCGTGCCGTCCAAAATTGATTGCTTTTGGATTATTTGAAGAATCCAATGGTAAATTCAATTTTAAAGTGTCAGTTCTTAACTCAATTGTTCCGTTAGCTGTGACTGTTGAAGGATTTGGTGGAACTGCCCCAGTCGGAACAGTATATTGAATATTATTAACTCCTTCAACAAAACCACTCGCATTGTTAGTCATTTGACTGCTGATATCAGTGGTTGATCCATCAGTGTTAATTCTAAGAGCCCTGGCTTCATTCGGATTAGTGGTTGTTACCCAATTTTGCCACTGTGCTGGACTCCAAGACCCAGAACCATCAGGAATTTTTGCAACTGCGCTTGGCTTATTAACTTCAATGAAAACCGGAAGACTAGAGATAGTAACCCTTCCCTCAACAACTGTTGTATTGCCGCTTGGATCAGTTACATTAACGTACACCGGCTTATTATTCCCTGGCGTTCCCCAGAAAGTTGTATCTGTTGCTAGGTTTCGAGAATCAAAAGTAAAAGTATAATCACTTAGTTTAGTAAAAGCATTTGAATGAATATCTGAATACAAATCACTAATTTTAGTAAGTCCTGTAGCAGGATCCACAGTAGTATCGACAAAGTACTTCGGATCTGGAGCTGGCTGGTCCGCAACTGAATATCTTAATGGTGCAGCTTGTGCTCTTGGTTTGCCTTTATCTAAAACAGCTGTATTAGTAGTGTTGTAGTTACCTCTGTTAAACGCAAACGCTTGAATTCTCCCATTTTCAGTTGGTCTTGTATTATCAGGATCACTCGGATCACTTGCCATAAATGTCTTTTGAACTCCTGTAGTAGGATCTACTGGTAAGGTTACCGAAAAAGTCCCGTCTGCAGCTGTAATTGCCGAAAACTTCGAAGTAATATCAAGTCCACCAGCCGAAATATCTGCCCATCTAGGATCAGGATCAACTGTATTGTTAAACGGCTGATCTAAATCAACTGAACCTACTTCACTTGCTGCTGCAGTGTTTTTAACATGTCCACTTAATCTGACATAAGCTCCCTGCATTGGAATATAATCCCCTTCAGGATCATTAATATTATCGGTAACAACCTTCCCGCTGACTTTATATGAATTCACATCGGTTGCAGGTCCATCAACTGGTGTTGAAGTAAAGTTCATAAAGTAAACTGTCGGAATATAGTGAAACATGACTCGCTGAAATCTATTGGTATTATAGTTAACACGCATATCAGCAATATCATTTGGGAAAAGAGAAGATGCTGCCGGATCAATATTAACAAACCCTGAACTATTATAATTTGCAATAAAATTGAAGATTGACTGCCACATATAATCCTTACCTTCAACATTATCATAAGGATCAGGGTGCGTTCCTACTGCTGCAGTGTTACCTGTATTCCATGCATAAACATCCATGTTTTGAACATGCATTTGTCCTGCTGCCATTGAAATTAAGTTAGTATTGGGTTGACTTCCATTGTATTGAATGTTGACCATTCGAGCGCGATTAAACTCAAAAGTCGCATTGGACCCAAGTTGAATCAGCGAACGAGCTCCTGTATAATCACCATCTCCTTGTAAATCAAAGGTCCCTGGCTGAGCAACACTAACTCTTGCGCTATTATTCATATATAAGACTGGTCGAGTACTTGCCCCAGCATTAGTTGATTTAATATTAAAGTTAGCCCATTTACCAACATCTAATGAAGCACCTATTCCTAAACTAACTGCACCATAACCAAGACTATTTCTAGCGATCGGTCCACTCTGAGTTCCATTAATAGTCGCATAATCATCGACTTTTACATTCGGATTAAAACCACCTTGTGGAGTTAAATTAATTAAATCTCTTGTATAAGAAGGATTAGGCCTTATATTATTTGGATTTGTATCTCCATTTGTAGGGGGATCATTAAATTCATAAGAGCTAATATTTAATACTGCATGTGGGTGGACCTCTAATTCACCACTCCATAATTGAATTGTCGCTGTATAATTTGCATATTCTGCCACTGATCCTTGATTGGTAGATGTAACGTTAACCTCAGCATGATCCCATACATTAATATTACAAGGCTTACCGTTACTAAGATAATATCCTAATACAAAGGAATCTGCAGTAGGTGTAAAACCATCAAATTTTGTATTAAGCGCAAATGATACATTATAACTTTCCATAATTTGTTGACATTCGTACTGTCTACCAGAACCAGGTGAAACATTACTGGGCACATGACCGACTGCATAAAGCATTTGTCCAGGTCTTGCATCATCATAAATTGGATTACCTGCGCTATCTGTGCTGCTGCTAACTGGTTCTAAACTTTGATACGAAATAGTAGTCCGAACATCGTTATAACCAGTGAATACAATATCAGTTTGATAAGACGCCGCTAATTGAGCCCCGCGGTATTTTATGTTACGGTAAATAACTGTTTTACTAACGCCATTATTATAAGCAGATACGGGGCCATACCAATCTGTCCCTTGTAAATTAATGTTATTCATAACAAACTTTGAGGTATATCTATTACTGCAAATACTAATTCGTGATGGATCTATTGCACCATTTAAATCTAATGTGTGTTTCGTTTTTAACGGATCCCTAGAATCTATTCCGTCAACAACAATATTACGATTAGGAATATGGGTTTCGGTATATCCACGCATATCATTGAAACTTTGATACCCTCTAACCGTTGTACCGTATGTAAAAGCAATATCTTTAGTTAAAACAATATGAGTGATATTCACTTCTGGTGGATTAGCATCCGAAGGAAGCGAATCACCTGGTTTATAAGCACCCCTTCGTCCCAAAAGAGCATTCAAAAGTTCATCAGGTGTTGAAACATAGGCGGTCTCTCCCTCAGATTTATATCTTTGAATTTGATCATATACATCACCGTCAACCAGGCGCTTTTTAATTTGATCGTCAGTTTCTGAATGAGTCTTTACTCTAAATTTATTGATATTTAATGGATCATCTGGATTCGGAGTATCATATTGCGTCCGAGGATCGTCAGATGCCCCATCATAGGGACTTACGCTTAAAAATGTTGGGCCATAAAAAGGTGCGTATACATCACCATGATTAGATTCACTTGACGAAACATCTTCTGAAGAATTTGGTAAGACAGCCATATTAACAGGATTATTAACATCGGCATTAACATTCAAAGAAGTCATTGATGTGAATAATCCTATGAGGAATACAAGCTGAACTAGCCGATTTTTCTTTAATTTTAAAAATATCTTTTCCAGATATCGATTATTAACAATCATCAATTTACATCTCCCATAACTTATTTAAATTAATTAACTACTAGATAAACAATCATTAAGAAATATATAAAATTTACTACTTGAACTAATGTCACTAATAAACAATACAATAAAAACTCTCTAGCATGACTTTATATATCTTAATGATATCACTAAGAACCAATGGTTGGCATAAGTTTTATCATTTTTTGATAATAATCATTTTAAAAATTAAAAAAATGTAAATTTTAAAAAAGTCTTAAGAAAGCTTTATGTATCAAGCTTTTTTAAGACTTGCCGCAAATCGTGTTTCATTTTTTATAATTTTTTTTTAAAAAAATGATTATGATTTTGTAGTAATTAGCATTAAAATATTTTGTTTTACTTTTAGCACTTAATTATCCTTATTCATATATTTAGTTTATAATTTAATTTTAAATAATGATCAGTTATCTATTTGATTTAAATATAAAAATAAACACTAGTCTTTTTGTTGAAAGATTCGTGTTTATTCTACTTTATGGAACTTCTTTAATTAATGTCCAGGTTAACTTAGCGTTGTACTTACCACTGCTTATCTTACTATCAACATAAGGACGATTGACAGTTAACTTTAGGTCTGAATTAAGAAATCCAGCTCCTGTCATCAAATCTAAATTTTTGTTGGTCTGTCCAGTTGTAATTATAGAATCTGTTTGAACAATACTACTAAATGTATTCGTACTACTATCCAAGAGTCCTAAATCGAGACTTTCCACTGGTATAACTGAACTAGTTGATGAGAACTGAGTTGAGTTAATTGATAATTGCCAATCATGATCTTTATCTACTCTGTCATCGATTACATTAACTGGGTACGTATTAGTTTCTTTTGGCGTTAAATAACCTGTATTATAAGAACCAAATCGACCAAAATCAATTGATTTTGTTCCACTTGCATCACTTGGAAGCTTTAATTCTACTGTATCACTTCTAAGCTCTATACTTGCTGCTTCAGTTACTTCAGTTGGTGCTGGAGCAACATCTCCGGTTGAAACTTTGTATTGAACTGTATTTAAGCCAGAATGCAAATTTGCATCGTTCGTCATTGAACTACTTATATCATTAGTACTACCATCATCATTTATTTTAAGTGCTTTTACTGAATTAGGGTTGTTTATAGTTATCCACTGCTGCCATTGAGCATTTGTCCAAGAAGATGAATTGTCAGGAATCTTAACAATTGCTTTAGGCTTACTGATTTCGATAAAAACAGGTGCTGCCGAAATAGTTACATGAGCTGAGACGGTAGTTATATTACCAGATGGATCTGAAACATCAACTAAAACAGTTTTATTAGCTCCCGGGGTTTGCCAAAATGCGTCATTCGTTACTTCGTTTTGAGAATTAAACTTAAAAGTGTAATCAGTCAATACGGTAAAAGAATTAGAATTTGTATTTGGATCAAGATCTGTAATACTCGTTAAATCAATAAAATATTTCGGATCGGGTATTGTTCTACCAACAACCGTATATCTTAAAGGTGCAGCTTGTGCTTTTGGCGGTATCTGATCATTAACAGCAATACTTGCAGTATTATAGTTACCAGCTTTAAAAGCAAATGCCTGGATTCTTCCGTTTTCATTTGGCTTAGTATTCGTTTGATCGTTTAAGTCACTTGCCATAAACGTTTTTTGATAATTTGTTGAAGCATCTTTAGGAAGTTGAACTATGAAATTTCCACTTGAATCACTAATTGCACTAAAATTAGACTTTATGTCAATCCCTGAACCTGATAAATCACTCCATTTAGAATCAGAGCTAATTTCATTTAGAAAAGGCTGATCCAATCCAAGGACTGAATTTTGAACCCTTCCGTTTAATCGAACGTAGGCATTGGCTAAAGGAACATAATCAGCGTTAGGATCAGTAATATCATCAGTAAAAGTATTACCACTAATTGTATAAGAATTGACATCACTTGGATCATCGACCGGCTGTGAAGTGAATTTAACGTAAACTGTTGGAATATAATGAAACATCACTCGCTGAAAATTATTAGTATTGTAATTAGTACGTATATCTTCAATATCTGTTGGAAAAAGAGAAGAAGCGGTTGGATCAATATTTAAAAAACCTGAACTATTGTAGTTAGCAGCAAAATTAAATATTGACTGCCATAAATAATCTTTTCCTTCAACGTTATCGTAAGCATCTGGATGAGTACCATTTGCGGCAGTATTGCCTCGATTCCAAGCATAAACATCCATATTCTGGACATCCATCTGTCCTGGATTCATCGTTATTAACTTTGTATTAGGCTGAACACCATTGTACTGGATGTTAACCATTCGAGCTCGATTAAATTGAAATGTTGCACTACTTCCAAGCTGTATTAGTGATCGAACTCCTTTATAATCACCATCTCCCTGTAAATCAAATGTTCCCGGCTGTGAAACATTCACCTTTGCACTGTTAGCCATATATAATACAGGACGCGTCGTCATACCAGCATTTACTGATTTAATATTAAACTTTCCCCATTTACCAACATCTATTGAAGCGCCTGCACCTAAGCCCACTGCTCCATTACTTAAGCCAGCAGAGGCAATTGGTCCACTTTGGTTGCCATTAAGGGTCGCATAGTCGTCAATTTTTATATTTGGATTAAAACCTCCTTGTGGCGTTAAATTAATTAGATCACGTGTATAATTCGGATTATGTGTGGTGTTATTAGTGTTAGTATCACCATTAGGTGCAGTATTTTGAAACTCATAGGCATTAATATTTAATACTGCATGTGGATGAACCTCTAGTTCACCACTCCATAACTGAATTGTTGCACTATACGCGTACTCCATTACTGAGCCTTGATTAGTTGATGAGGCGTTGACCTCTGCATGATCCATAACATTAATGTTACAAGGTTTTCCATTACTGAGGTAATACCCTAAGACAAAGGAACTATCCGTTGGAGTAAAACTATCAAATTTGGTGTTATAAGCAAAAGTTACATTATAACTTTCCATAATTTGCTGACAGTAATATGTAGCTGTAGATCCAGCCGGAGCATTACTTGGCAAATGACCGTAAGCGTAAGTTGTTTTTCCAGGTTTAGCATCATCATATATTGGACCTTTGCTGTCTGATGCACCGCTACTTACTGGCTGCAAAGTTTGGTATGAAATTGATGGCTGAATATCGTTGTAACCAGTAAAAACAATATCTGTATAATAAGATGCTGCTAACTGGGAACCACGATATTTTACATTTCGGTATATAACAGTTTTATTAATAGTATTATTTACTGCAGAACCGATCCCAAAATAGTCTGTCCCTTGTAGATTAACATTGTTAAATACAAATTTAGATTTAAAATAATTACTATTTAAATCAATTCGAGCCGCATTGTATGCTCCATTAAAATCCAAAGTGTGTTTAGTTTTTGTAGGGTCTCGAGGATCAATTCCATCAATTACAATATTTCTGTTAGGAATATAATTACCTGTTAAACCAACAAGATTTGTAAAACTCTGATATCCATTCACTGTAGTACCATATGTAAAAACTATATCTTTAGTTAAAACAATATGAGTAATGTTAACTTGAGCAACTGCTCCCGAGGCATTAGGCCCAAATGTTGGATAAGCATCACTTGACTTATAAGCTCCTTTCCTTCCCCAAAGAGCATTTAAAAGTTCATTAGGCGTTGAAACATAAGCGGTTTCTCCTTCTGATTTATACCTTTGAATTTGACCATAAACATCTCCATCAATTAAGCGTTGCTTAATTTGGTCATTAGTTTCAGAATGTGTTTTTACCCTAAATTTAGCAATATTGGTCGGATCGTCGGGATCTGGGGTATCATACTGTTCACGAGGATCGTCAGTTGCACTATTTGCTGCTGCAGTATCGTCGAAAACTGTTTTCCCATAAAAAGGCTCATAAATTCCTTCATTAAGGTTACTATCATTTCCTTCGTTGGGGTAAGTAAGTAAATGAGCTGAATTAATAGCAGGATCATCTATCTGAACTTCTGCATTAACTTCAGAAATCGTTGAAAAAAAGAGAATTTCTAAAAATAAAAAAAATATTAATTGTGGCATTTTTTTATTTTTAAAAACAGAAATTAGATTTTCTATAATCATCAAAATAAATCTCCTATTGAACTAATTTGATTCTCTAAATATCAGATAATAAATCCAATATGTAGTATGGTAGTCTTAGTGAAATAAAGTTTCATATTTATCGCTAGATTTAATTAACAAATTTTCATTTTGTTTAACATTAAACTACTTTATGTTTTTGATTACTGGCCTTGCTAGGTACAAAATTATAGCACTGCTTTTTATTTTTTGAAACTTTATTTCTTAATTTTTGTTTTTTTATATAAAAAAAGAGAAATTTTATTTCTCTTTCCTAGACCTATATCTATCAATGATCTTTAAAACATTTAAAGACACAACTCGCAAATTTTGAAAATAATTTTATTAAAAACGAATTAAAATATTGCTTTTAATCTAAAATAAAAATGCTACCTGCAAAATCAGCGATTTTACAAATAGCATCAAAAATTATCACTTTTTTATTTTTCAAGGTACTTATCTTGGAGTCTTTTTATCTCTTCAGCTGTAAAACTGAGATATTTTTTTACATAATCTTCAATTGAAGTTCCCAAAGACTCTAATGCTTTGAATGAAGATTCTAAATACTCTGGTTTGGATAACTGTAAAGATCTTAGATAATTTAGAACCAGTTCATTATCGGTATATTGTTCATAGCTAGCCATTCTCTTAATATTTCGTTCTTTGTTATATTTCTTTGTTAGTAAATAATCCTGCATTATGGTATCTTTGTTAATTCCAAGCAATCTTAACAAGATTACAGCTGCCCAGCCAGTTCGATCTTTGCCTCCCTGGCAGTGAAAAATAAGCGGTCCATCTGAATTTAATACCACTTGTAGAAATAACGCATAGGCCTTTTGAGAAATCGGTTTAACAACCATATCATGCATTTGAACAATCATTTGAGACTGCATTTCTTTTAACTTCTGACGTCCAGTTAAAGTTTCACTTAATTTCTCTAGATCCTGCACCCTTTCTTGATCGTGTTTCTTATTATTAGGAACTTTACTTGCCTCAGCAGCTGCAAAAGCTTTAGGATCAATCGCATAATGATGCTGTTCTCCGATATTTAAATCTGGATTTCGATCAATTTCTTCTGATGAACGAAAATCAACAACAGTATCAACTGACAGTCGCTTCAGATATAGTAAGTCATTTTTATTCAAATGATCTAAGGCATCACTACGATAAAGTACTCCCCATTTAACAAAACCTTTATTCCCTTGATAACCACCGAGATCTCGCAAATTATAAAGAGAGTCTAATCGAACATGTCGCGTAGAACCAAGATAAATATCTTGTTTTAGAGTCAATTTTACAAAGATTCTCATTTCAATGAAACTATCATTCATTTCAAAAGAGCCTTCTTGAAGATTGATTTTTCCAGTATAAATTGCTGTTTGCATTGCGGAATTATCATAGATACTAATCTGAGCTAATCCACTATAATTGACTCCCAGATTTCCCTTAATTTTTTTTTGAGAGCGGATAATTATGATTGAATTTATCTGCAAAAATATTCTCCTTTTATTTTAAAATTTTCTCCATCAGCCAAAAATCATATTTTGATCCATTAGTTACTTGAAGATGCTGATTAATTTTTTTAAATCCTAACTTTTCGTAAAGGTGAATTGCCCGCTTGTTAAAACATGCAACTTCAAGTTTCAGATTAACAAGATCTGGATTATGATCTATAACATCTTCGATAATAGCCTGCACAAAACCTGTGCCGTTTCCTTTTCCTGTCAAGTCCGGTCTCATCCCAAATCCGATTTCAGCGGTAGCTCCTGATTTTTCAACAGTATAAAAACCTATTAGGTCACCATTTTTGTGTACTCCAAAATAATTATTTTTTCTTAATTCAGGAGTAACTATTTCTTCATAATCTTCTGGGTCAGCAGACATATCGTAAAATGAATAGAAAGATGAATACTTCCACTCATCAGCAATTTCAATTGCTTCTTCTTGTCTGAGTAACTGAATAATATATTTATGTTCCATAATGAATTCTGTACCTTTCGCGATTTTCGCAGAAACTTAATTTGTAAATACTAATTATTGGATCAATTCATTTTTGTCGATAAATAAATCTGCTTATTGATTTATAATAAAAAATAGAATCTTAATGGGGATTATATAGATAACGTCTGTTATACACCTTTGGTATTCAAATGAATAAAAAAATTAAATGTTTATTATTCGCCAAAGCATAAGAAGTATTGTTTTGTAATTAATTAAAGAAAGCGACAAATTTATTTTACTGGTGAAAATTTCTATTTGAATATCTCAAATTCAAAATTAAACTGGTAATCAATGCAAATAATTGTCGCTTAATTACGGTAAATAAAACAGACAAATGATCTTTTGTTATTAAGATTATACTATAAATAACCACTATTTGATCGTCTTAATATCAAACTAGAATCAGGAGCTTTTATGCCTAAAAGCAGTAAACAAATTTCAAAATTGTATACAATTTTTATGGCTCTTTTAGCAGTCATTTCAATTGTATTGGTAATTATGGACTATTCATCACTAATAAATATTGAAATAAGTCCTTACACTTATATCGATAACGGAATTGTTGTGATTTTTGCAGTCGACTACTTCACACGATTATTTATGTCCCAGAATAAGTGGAAATTTTTTAAACAAAATATTTTTGATTTACTAGCGATTATTCCATTTAATTCTCTTTTTTCAGTGTTTAGATTAACTAGATTGTTTAGACTTGCGCGTCTTACTAAAGCTTTGCGTTTTGTAAGATTAATTGGATTAACCGGTAAACTGCAAGAATCAGCGAAAAGGTTTTTGAAAACCAATGGTTTGATTTATTTATTAATTATCTGCGGCATAATTCTAATCATTTCGTCAGTTCTTTATTCATTAGCTGAGGATGTATCTTTATCTAACGCATTTTGGTGGGCTATCGCTACGGCAACCACGGTCGGGTATGGGGATATCTCCCCTCATACACCTGTGGGAAGATTTGCTGCAATTATGTTAATGTTTGTCGGAATTGGTTTAATTGGGGCGATAACAAGTGCCATTACGACTTTTTTCACCCAAAATAATGATGATGACAATGCTAGTAAGATCATGCAGAAACTTGAAGAAATTGAAGCGGAAAATAAACAACTTCAAAAAGAAATTGCCAAACTAAATAACCAGAAAGAATAAAATTTATAAAAATCAGAATAAAGAAATCCGTCCCTTTGAAAGATCCCCTTTCTCCTTTTTCTATCAGTTAGCTGTGTAAACAAAAAATGACACTGTTTCTCAAGTCTAACCTATTTGATTACAACATAGTGATCATTATTCACCTAATTGCTTTAAGATTTAAAAATAATACCACAATTCCAACCATCAAAAAAGATTTAGCTTACCGACACGTTCAACTGCTTCTGTCAATCGCTCTTCTGAAACCAAAAGCCCAATTCTAACATAACCTTCGCCAGTCGCACCAAAGCCGTTACATGCAGCAACTGCTACGTTAGCTTTCTCTAATAACAAGTCAGAAAACTGTTCACTAGTATATCCGGCAGGAACTTTCATTAAAGTATAAAAAGTTCCTCCAGCCTTATAAGCTGGCCAATTAATCTTTGCAGCAGCCTTCAATAGTGCATTTCGTCGAGACTCATATCGATCACTAATTTCATGTGCTGCTTTTTGATCACTATTTAAAGCCGCAATCCCTGCTTCTTGAATTGCTGGAAAAACACTGACAAATAGATGATCCTGAATTAAATTAATTGCTTCAATCATATCAGCATTTCCTGCCGCAAAAGCTAATCTCCATCCGGCCATATTATACGTTTTTGAAAAAGAGTAAAATTCAATTCCAACGTCTTTTGCGCCAGCTGTCTGCAAAAAACTGATTGGCTTTTTCCCATCAAAACCAATTGCACCATATGCAAAATCACTAACAATCCCGATCTCGTGTTTTTTAGCATAATCTACAGTTTCTTCATAAAATTCCGATGTTGCTACAGCACCTGTTGGATTATTTGGATAATTTAAATACAATAGCTTAGCATTATCAGCTGTCGCTGGATCTATTTTCGAATAATCCGGCAAAAAATCATTTTCTTCTAATAAAGGAAAAGTTTCTAGTTTAACTTTTGCTAACGCCACACCTGAAAAATAATCAGGATAGCCCGGATCAGGCATTAAAATTGTTTCTCCCGGATTCATCAAAGCAAATGGCAGTTCAACTAGGCCAATTTTTGATCCACCTAAAACCGCAATTTCTTTTTCAGGATCTAATTTAACTCCGTATTCCCGTTCATAAAAATCAGAGCAAGCCTGCTTAAAATTTGGCTGCCCTCGAAATTGGGCATACTTATGAGTTGCTGGATCATTAGCCGCCTTTGAAAGTGCATCAATAATAAATTGAGGCGTTGGCTGATCAGGATTCCCTTGACCCAAATTAATTACGTCGGCTCCACTTGCAACTTTAGCATTAACTTTTTGAACCAAACTAGCAAAAAACTGTTTTGGTAAATTCTGTAAAACTTTAGATTCTGGAAAATTCAATTTTTAACACCACCTTTTTTAATATAATTCTGTTCTTCGATCTTTAAACACAGGAATTTGACCACGTACTTTTTTGACTTCTGATAAATCAATTTCTGTAATCATTAATGTTGGCCTATCATCTGCTTTAGAAATAATTTGGCCTAAAGGATTAATCACCATTGAATCTCCGCCAAATGCATTGTCAGGATCGTTTCCTACTCGATTAACTGCTATTACGTAGGCTTGATTTTCAATCGCCCGCGCTTGTAATAACAACTGCCATTGAGTGATTCGTGCGCTTGGCCACTCAGCACTAACAAAAATTATTTCTGGTCCCTTAGCTGCTTGTTTTCGAAGCCATTCAGGAAAGCGAATATCATAGCAAATTACTCCCATAGCTGACACTTCATCAATGGAAAATAAATTTTCAGTTGAGCCGGCTGTAATATAACGATCTTCTCTCATTAAGCCAAACCGATGGACTTTGTCATATGAACTCATGAGTTTTCCTTCTCGATTGAAAGATAACATTTCGTTATAAAACTTTTGGTCACGTTCAATGGCTACTGAACCACCGACGATATTTATTTTTAACTCTAAAGATAACCTACTTAACAACTTTTTTGTCTGCAATGCATCCTTATCTGCTAAAGTATCTAATTTGTTTAAGGCATAGCCCGTATTCCACATTTCTGGCAACACCACCACATCAGCCATTTTGGCAGCAGCTCTTTCGATAACCGCTTGCACTGTTTTATGGTTTTCTTCTGGATTGCCATATTTCACATCGATTTGAGCTAGAGCAATTCGCAATTTTATCGCCTCCTTCAATTAAAATTATTATGCCAATATTAATGTGATTTATTGGGGTTTGCAAGCTTTATTCAAATAAGCAATTTTAGCAAAATCTTTGTGATTATTGTGATCGGCCCGATAACTGTCTTTTGAAGAAGCTAGATAAATCTTAAGATAGTCAGATAAAGTAGGAATTAAAAAGTTAACTCCCTGAACGGTCTGATTTTGTAAATCTACCAATCGTACCTCAGCGAAATTCGTCAAAGTATCAAGTACTCCATATTCTACTAACAGATTCTTTTTTGAAAATTTGTGTTCATGAGTATTTATCAACTTATAGTCAAGTTTTTTCATGACTAACTGGATTGATTTCCAGTTGTAAATCTGTTTTTCAACTGGAACTGACCAACCTCTTGCATCGCCTGGAACATGAATATCAATATCTTTTGACTGCCAATCTTTATCAGTTAAAAATTCTAATCCCAAAGATCCAATTAATAAGGGAGTGATCTTAATTCCATTTAATTCTTTTGCAATTGTCAAAAATTCTTGAAAATCATTAGCCAAACTCCACCTCACTTTTTTAAAAAAAGATAAACAAAACTTATAACAATAAATGCAATTGCATGCAGATACTGAGGAACGACTACTGGCAAACATGTAATTAATAGACCTCCAACAAAGCTTCCGATAGGAATCATTAAAGAAAGCAGACTCTCATTAATTGTAGTTACTCTTCCAAGAGTCTTGTTGGGAATGATAATTTGAACCAAGGACATAAAAGAAATATTCAGCATACTAGTAAAAGCACTATTTAAAAACAATCCAATCATTGAAATTAAAGGAACTACCGAAATAGCTCCAGCAAATATTAATTGACCGATGCCTGCCCCAATCAATGTTATAAAGATAAAATTATATTGACTAACGTTATCTTTCTTAAAAAATTGCATCCCGAAAGCTCCAACAACCGCACCTACTGAATCGAAGGTCAACAAAAGGCCATAACTTAAAGCGGAGTTTGACAAATAATGACTGGCAAATCTCGGTAAAGTTGCACTCGACATTCCGTAAAAGAAATTAATTACTACTAAAGGTAACAACAATTCCAACAGATCTGGATGAGACTTTAATTCATCCCAACCAATTTTTAACTCAGCCAAATAAGAGGTATTATCAACATTTTCTGATGCATTCCTGCTGACTTTTTTTATTTTGATTAACCGATAACAAAAAAATGCAGCAGCAAAAACAAGTCCTGATAAAACAAAGGTAAAACTCAAATTTAAATACGTAATGATAATTGTTGCTATGGCATCAAGAAAAATATCTAGAGTTTTATAAGTAATCTGAAAAACACTATTAACTTTAATTAATTCGTTTTTAGAAGTTAACTGTGGAAGCATCTTTGATTCAAGGGGATAAATAATTGTGGAAGCTATTGTCACTATCATTAATAAAAATAAAGGAACTATGATCTTCAATCCAAAATTACTTCCTGAGACAAAGAAAATCGCTAAAAGAAGTGTTGCGATCACTTGAATGAAGGTACTTAGCTCTAATAAAAATTTACTTGAAGTCCGATCTAAAAGCGGTCCAATTATAAACGACATTAAATCAATGCTGGTAGTAACTACAAATACCAGAGTTGCCAAAACAGGTGATTTAAAAGTTTCATTAAAATACCAGAGAACCGCCACATAGACGAGACTATCAGAGATATTAGTTAAAACTCTCCCTGTTAATAATCTTATAATGTTTGAATTCATTGAGTCCCCCTGTTTTGAGAAGTATATCAATACTATTTAAATAATTAAAGTTTAATTATTTAAATAACATTTGATATAATCTATAAAAATAAATGGAGGATCTATTTTGAAAAATTTTTACTTGAATCATGACGGTAACATTGATGATTTTGTTTCTCTACTCTTACTATTACAAATGCCTGAGGTAAATGTAATAGGTGTTGGCGTAACTGACGCCGATGGATATGTTGCTCCGGCAGCTGATGCTTCACGGAAAATGATTGACGTTTTTAAAAAAAGTGATTGCAAAGCAACGGTTGCCCGTTCAAATTCTAGGGCTGTCCATCAATTTCCCAAAGAATGGCGATTGAGTGCTTTTTCATTTAATGATTTTCCTATTTTAAACGAAAAAAGAGAGATCAAGACTCCTTTAGCTGAAAAGCCTGCTCATTTAGATATGATTGATAAAATTATGCAGTCGGAAACTAAAGTGAATTTAGTAATGACTGGGCCTCTGACTGACTTAGCACGGGCTATAGAAGTGAATCCTAAAATTACGGAAAATATTGAACGTTTATATTGGATGGGAGGAGCATTAAACGAAAAAGGAAACGTAAGAGAACCAGAACACGATGGAACTGCTGAATGGAATGCTTACTGGGATCCTTATGCTGTTAAAACCGTCTGGGAATCGGATCTTGATATTGTTCTTGTCGCATTAGACAGTACCAATCAGGTTCCACTAACTGAAGATTTACGTTTCCGTTGGGCAAGTCAGCGTAAATATCCTGCAATTGATTTAATTGGATATGGATATTCTCTGGTCCATTCTTTTGAAGCAGATTCTACATATTATTTATGGGATGTTCTAACAACATTAGTTAGTAATTACCCTGACCTTGTTGATTCTAAAATTTTAAAAACTTCAGTAATAACGGATGGAGCTGGTTCTGGCAGAACTTACTTGGACGAAAAAAATGGTCGTCCTGTCACTTTTGTTACCAGCGTTAACGCTGAGGCTTTTTACGATAAAATCGACGAATTAGCCAAATCTGCTGCGTATAACAATTAAATGGTTCGCAAAATCCCCTTGAAAAAGTGAGAAATCACTCATTTCAAGGGGATTTTCAGTAAAACTAAAAGATCAAAAGAAAGTATTACATAGGAGAATGGTTAAATCAATCAGAGTAGATGCGCCTTAAAATGAGGGCAATTAAAATTTTCATAGATAATATCATTTGAATTCATTACATCTCCCTGTTTTGTGAAGTATATCAGGTGTACTATTATAATTAAACTTTAATATAATCTAAAAAAATGACGGAGGGTCTATTTTGAAAAATTTTTACTTGAACCATGACGGTAATATTGATGATTTTGTTTCCCTACTTTTACTATTACAAATGCCTGAGGTAAATGTAATAGGTGTTGGCGTAACTGACGCCGATGGATATATAGACCCAGCATCAGATGCATCACGTAAAATGATTGACATCTTTAAAAAAGCGGACTGCAAATCTGCAGTTGCTCGTTCAAATTCTAGAGCTGTCCATCCATTTCCTAAAGAATGGCGATTAAGTGCTTTTACATTTAACAATTTTCCTATTTTAAACGAAAAAAGAGAAATCAAAACTCCTTTAGCTGAAAAACCTGCTCATTTAGATATGATTGATAAAATTATGCCGTCTCCAAGTAAAGTAACTTTGGTAATGACTGGGCCCTTAACTGATTTAGCCCGTGCACTAGAAGTTAATCCTAAAATTACAGAAAATATTGAACGTCTATATTGGATGGGAGGAGCTATCAACGAAAAAGGAAACGTCAAAGAACCTCAACATGACGGAAGCGCCGAATGGAACGCTTACTGGGATCCTTATGCTGTTAAAGCTGTTTTCAAATCAGATCTTGATATCGTTCTTGTCGCATTAGACAGTACAAATCAGGTACCGTTAACTAATGATTTGCGTTACCACTGGGCAAGTCAACGTAAGTATCCAGCAATTGATTTAATTGGTTTAGGTTATTCTCTCAACCATTCTTATGAAATTAACTCCACAACTTATTTGTGGGATGTTCTAACAACACTGGTCAGCAATTACCCCGAACTAGTAGATTCTAAAATTATTAAAGCATCAGTTATAACAGAAGGCGTTAGCGCTGGCAAAACTTATTTAGACGATGAAAACGGTCGTCCTATTACTTTCGTCACCAGCGTTGATGCTGATGCTTTCTATGATAAAATCGACGAATTAGGAAAATCCGCTGCGTATAATAATTAACAATTTTAATTTTAAAAAACTAGTTAGACTGTAATTAGACTAACTAGTTTTTTATTCCAAATTATTTTTAAATAAATTTTTAATATTAATTTGTTTGAGAAATAAACATTTGATATATTTCATCAACTGTTTGACTATTCTTCAAATCATTGACAAATGAATCATGCATTAATAATTTAGAAACTTGAGAGAGGTAATTCAAATGTTCCTGACTTCCATGTTCTGGAATGAAAAATCCAATAATAATATTGACTGGCTTTTGATCGAAAGTTTTCCACTCAATCGGGTCCTTCAAACGAACCACAAACATTGCAGCTTTTTTTATTGAATCATCTTTTGCATGGGGAATCGCAATCCCTTGTTCCATCCCAGTTGAACCTTCTTGCTCTCTTTTTTCAAACTTGGTTATAATTGCATTTTTATTGTCAGAGAGACCTTCTTTAATTGCTTGGTCTGCTAAAAATTCAAATAATTCTTTTTGATTGTTAACCTCAACATCAAGCTTAATGTTTTCTTTAGATAAAACTTCATCCAAATGTTTATTTGCAGAATTGTTGCTTTTTACATCAATTGCAGATGTATCTCCATTTAATCTATTAGTTGCGGCTTCAACTTTATTTCCTTGACCAATATTTGCTGCTAATGCTAATAAAATCCCAGATATTAAGGCTCCAATTAAAATATAGATCACCCATAAAAATGGCTTATTTACTAATGGTAAAATAATAAATCCACCATGTGGTGCTGGAACAGTGATTCTACTAACATAAGATAAAATCGCAGCAACTGCTGAACCAACCATAAATATAGGAATATTAATTAAAGGATTTTTTGTTGCAAACGGAATTGCTCCTTCTGTAATATGCGTTGATCCTAACAAAAAGTTAACATATCCCGCACTTCTTTCACTAGAACTATAAGCCTTTTTATTAAGCAAAACTGCAAACCCTGTTGCTAATGGGGGAGCGATACAAGCTGCAGAAACTCCAGCCATGAAGTAATAATTACCTTGCGCTAATAGAGTTGTACCTGTAACATATGCTGCTTTATTAATTGGACCTCCCATATCAGCTGCACACATGATACCAACCAAAAGGCCTAATACTATTGGATTGGAGTTTTGCATTCCCTTAAGGAATGACATCATGCTGGTATTAATATTTTTCATCGGTGTTGATAAGAACCACATAATAATACCTGATGAAAATACTCCCAATACTGGAAAAATAAAAATTGCTTTTAAACCGTTTAATGATTTAGGGAGTTTTCTAAATATTTTTTCAAGTAAAACAACAATGTATCCAGCAAGAAAACCACCTAAGATTCCACCTAAAAATCCAGTTCCATTTGTAAAAGCAATCATTCCTGTTGCAAAACCAACTACTAATCCAGTTTGTTGACCAATTGCTTCCGCAATATACGCACATAAAACTGGAACCATTAGATTCATGGTTATTCCGCCGATTGTTTTTAAGATATAGGCAAACGAATTGTATTGAACATTACCTGGAACTGCAGAATAAATTCCCCAAAAGAATGACACTGCTGTCAAAACACCACCTGCGACAACAAGCGGCAGCATATGTGATACACCATTCATTAAATCAACATAAATTGTATGCCAAACGCCATTCCCACTTGTTTGATTAGAAGTGGACATCTTTTCACCAGAGTCTTTACTATGATAAATTGGTACACTGGAATCATTTAAAATTTGATCTATCAATTTATCTGGCTCTTTCATTCCCATTGATACCGAAACATTTATTAATTTTTTACCATCAAATCGATCGATACCAACGGCCTTATCCGCAGCAATAATTATCCCATCAGCGTTATCAATTTCAGACTGAGAAAATTCATTTTCTATCCCTGTTTGTCCATGTGTTTCTACTTTAATAGAAATATTTCTTTTTTTTGCAGCTTCTTCTAAAGCTTCTTGAGCCATGTAAGTATGTGCTATCCCCGTTGGACATCCAGTTACCGCAAGTATTTTATACGTACTCATCTATCCCCTCCTGTGTTTAATCGTAATTTGTTTTTCCAAATCCATAACATCTGTAAAATCAGTTAATCCAGCTTGAAATGCCGTTGAACTTCCAGCGGCAATGCTATAAGACAAATTTGTTCCTAGTGATTTATCACTTATCAAACCTTCAATGAAAGTTCCAAGCATTGTATCCCCTGAACAAGCTGTGTTAACTACTACTCCTTTTGGTGCATTTCCATAAATTGAATGATCCTTATCAACGTAAAGTGCTCCTTTGGAACCTAGTGATAACAAGATCCTTTGAGCTCCTCGATCTATTAACTGCTGACATAAATCATCATATCCTCCTATATCAGGCTCTTCAGTCAAATTAAACCAAGACATCAATTCTTCTTTGTCAGGTTTTAATAAAAAAGGATGAAAGTCTAGAATTTGTGTTACTTCTTGATAACTTGTATCAACAATTAAATTAAAACCTTGTGTTTGTGATAATTTTGCAATTTGGGTCAAGATAGCTGGATCAATGCCCTTGGCAAAACTTCCTGAAATCACTAAATAGTCGCCGCTTTTAATTTCTTTTAATTTATCCATTAATTGATTCAACGTTTCTTGATCAACGGCCGGACCAGGATTAACAATTTTATATTCTTCGTTAGGTTCTAATACTCTAGTAAAAACGTTGATTCTTGTAATACCTGGCGTCCGAAGAAAGTCAGTTTCAATTCCTTTTTCCTTTAAAAAATCAACAATATAATCAAGAGTAAAACCGCCGCCAATTCCAAGAGCACAGTTATTAACTTCTAACATTTTCAAAACTAACGAAACGTTAACCCCTTTTCCATTTGCTTGAACATCGTAACTGTTAGTCCGATTGACAATATTTTTTTCTAAATGCTTTGTTTCGATAAATAAGTCAATCGCTGGATTTAGTGTCAACGTATAAATCATTTTCTACCTCCCTATTTATTTTTATTTTATGGTAAGATTGTTTGAAAAGGTTTACAAAACAACTTAAAATAATTCACAAATAGTGAAAATCCTTTACAATTAAAATAATGAAAAATAATTTAAGTACCTCAGAACAATATCTGTGGGATTATGTCGATCAACATCGAACCCAAATTCCTAACTTATCAATCGTTCAGCTCGGCGAAAAAGCCAACGTTTCCACTGCTACAATTGTGCGCGCAATGAAAAAACGTGGGTATAGTGGTTACACAAATTTCCGGCAAGCAGTAATTCAAGAAAATAACGATATCAACAATTTTCCAAATTTTCGCGATATGAGTCAGAAAATTAAAGAAGTCGTTTTAAAAAATCAAGATGAAGTACTCAAAACAATTCAAAAGATTGATGTGGGTGATATTGAAGACGCAGTTCAAAAAATTAAAGTAGCCAAAAAAATTTACATCTTTGCCCAAGGATTTTCAGAGATGACTGCAAAAGAAATGCAAATTAAACTTCAGCTTTTAAATAAAACTGCTGAATTTCATTCTGATCCAAATATTATTATTCCCATCAGTAAGAGAATCAAACCTCAAGATTTAATTATTTATGTATCTTTAAATGGTGAGACTCAATCATTACTTCAATCTTCTCAGACTGCCCTTAAAAATAATGTATCGACAATTACAATTACTACTAATCCCGATGGAAGCTTAATGGAGTATTCCGAAATTTCTATTGTTGGATATAAACAAAAAAGTTCTTTTTTCCCTGAATTTGAGGTCCATTCAAGACTTCCACTAGAAGTAATCAGCAGAATTCTTCTCGACGCTTATGCGATTAGAATAAAAGACCAGACATAACAAAAAGGCCAACACAACTTAGTGATGACCTTATTAATAACTTTAATTATTATTCTTCTTCGAATGTTACATCTGTTTTTTCAGCTAAATCTTTATAAAAGGCAGCATATGTTCCGTTTTTATAAGGTCTTGTCCAAAACGAGGCAATCCCTAGAGTCATAAATTCAATAATATCCCAGCCTAAAAAACTAAGTTGAAGGACAAACAAACGCCACTTGTTACCTCTCATCATCTCTTTGCTGAGACTGATACACTCAAAGTAACTAATATCTTTATCATAATGATCTTGAACTAAATCCTTAAAGATAAACTGTGCTTGAGAATAAGAATATGATTTAACGATCCCAGGAATAATAAACAATAATCCCCATACGATAGTAAAAATATTTGTTAAAATTTGAATAACCAAAGTTCCCAGAAAATAACGCCTAGTAAACACAGAAAAAACACTTTTTAGTACTTTATTTGGGGCCTCTTTGGTTCGCAGCCAATCCAAAGTTGAGAACATGATTCCAATCCCAATTAAAAATCCGACATAACTTTCAATAAAACTGCTTGCGTTCACAAACATCTGAGGAGCCGAATTTAGATCTAAACTCTTACCTGTGAAACTTATTATAGCTATCATAGCAAAAAAAATTACAAGGACAAATATTCGTAAAAGAATTTCTAAAATAACTGGAATTAAGTTTAATTTAACTGCTGTGCCCCATTTTCCACGATATAAATCTTTTACTTCTCTTTTTAATTCAGAACGAGTTTTTAACTGAATATTATCCAAAACAACTTTTCCTCCAATAGAAATAATAAATACTAATATATAATTTTAAATAAAAAAAATTAATAATCAATAATAGTCTTATTTTTAAAAATATAACCCGACAACCGTTCCAGTTAAAACTGATGCAAGAGTTGCACCAAGAAGTAGTTTTAATGACATTTTTGCAACTTTTGCACCTTGTTTACTACTAATTGATTTAATCGAACCAGTAACAATCCCGATTACACTAAAATTGGCAAACGATACCGTGTAAGCAGAAATAATAGCATAGGCTTTTGGACTTAAAGTTGTTGCCACCTTTTGAATTTCTCCCATTGCAACAAATTCGTTCGTCAAAAGTTTTGTTGCCATTATACTTCCAACATGAGTAATGTCTTTTGACGGAACTCCCATCAAAAAAGCGATTGGCGAAAAGATATAGCCTAAGATTCTCGTAAAACTAATATGTAATATTGCTTGAAAACTATTATCTAAAAAAGTAACTAAAGCAACAAATCCAATCAACATTGCTGCAACTGTGATTGCTAAATTAAATCCGTCTAAAATATAATTGCCTAATACTTGAAAAAATGGCTCCTTTTGAAGATCTTCATCTGGAATCAAAACTTCATTTTCTTGTTCAGAAGTCAATTCGTACGGATTTACGATGCCAGAGATTATCAGCGCCGACAGAATATTTAGAAATACGGCTGTAACAACAAATTTTCCCGGGATTAATTTCATATATGAAGCTAATACTGCTGCTGAAACTGCGCTCATCGCCGAAGCGCAGATTGTGTATAATCTTTTCTCATTTAACTTCGGAATTTGATCTTTAACGGTCAAAAATACTTCTGGTTGTCCTAAAATGGCCGTGGAAACCGCAAAATAACTCTCAAGCTCTCCCATTCCTGCTACCTTATTTAATAACCAGCCTGTCCATTTAATAATAAATGGTAGAACTTTAATGTAATTTAAAATTCCGACTAGAGCTGATATAAAAACAATTGGCATTAACACACTTAGGAAGAAAACCGAAGCTCCTTTTTGGATTACTAATCCACCAAAAACAAAGTTGATCCCGCCTGCTGCCTGATCCATCAACCAACTAAAGAAAGCTGAAATGGCTCCTAGAAAATCAATCCCGCCAGTTGTATTCAAGCATAAAAAAGAAATTATCAGCTGTAAGGCAAACATAATTCCAATATTTTTAAACTTAATATGACGTCGATCACTACTAACTAACCAACCGACAAAAAAGATTAATGCTAAACCTGTTACTAAGAAAACAAAACGCATCCTTTTCTCCTTATCGTTACTCAATAATTTGGCAAATTAATGTGAAGCAAAAAAATTTTCACTGTTTTATATACTATCATAAAGTGGTTTGTTGACGTGTATTTTTATCATTTAATTTTAAATTTAGTAAACGGAAGATTATTTAACTGCTCCCAACTAAGAAATTTATAGCTATCTGATACTTGGGGCCTTTCATTTTTAATTGAAGGTTTTCGGGGAATTTTATACAAATACAAATCTTTACCCTTGATGAAATTGTAATCTAAAGAATCGGGTTCAGTCATCCCTCTAACCCAAATGGTAGATTCAGTATCACAACGACCAAATTTATGATGTCCCGTTACTTCTATTTCTATTCCACTAGGATCTATTCGCTCAACAATACCAGCAATCCGAGCCAAATCAACAAATGGTTTATTAGTTTTAAAATGAATCAAATATTCTATGTCTGCTGGAATGGCCCACTTTTGTCCCGTATGTCGGTTAACAATTGTTTTTGCAGGTCGCTTCATCTTTTCGATTTTTGTAATTTCAATGTCTTTAGGCGTTAATGATGGTTCATCAAAAAACCACAAAAAAAAGATAGTCGTTAAAATTGCACTTGAAATAATGACTGTCAGAAGTCCTCCCCATAACTTCAAACGATGCTTTAACTTTGAGTCAAAGTTTAATTGATTGGTCATCTGTTGATCGCCTTTTAAAAGATAATCGAGCGGTAAATCAAATAATTCACTAATTTTGACGACTTGATCAAGATCAGGATAACTCCGATTATTTTCCCATTTTGAAACTAGTTGACGAGTTACGAAAAAAACTTGCGCCAAGTCTTCTTGAGTTAAGTTTCTTTTTAATCTTTCCTCTTTGATAATATCGCCAATTTTCAATTTTTTTCCTTTCTCAATGCTCTTGCAATAGAATGAAACATTTATGTTTCCATTCATTGCTAGGATTTTAGATTTCTCCTTTTTATATTGAACAAAAGGAGAATCTAATGAAAAAATATTTTGCTTTGGATGTTGCACAATTTATCGCTTCTATCATGATTATCTTCATTCATTGTGGTCAAATCTTTAATAACGAAATTATGCACTTTCTTATAAAGACTGTTATAGCAAGAATTGCAGTTCCTTTATTCCTTGTTTCTACCGCTTACTTTTATAGAAAAAAGTCAAAAGCTGATAAAAGTTACCATCGAAAATATTTCATTCGTCAAATCAAAACTTATTTATTTTGGAGCTTATTTTATCTCCCTTATTGTATTCACTTCTTAATACAAAAACACATTCCTTTATTTCTAACACCTTTTGCTCTTATAATTGCCTTATTTTACACTGGTGTTTGTTATCATTTATGGTATTTTCCAGCTCTGTTTTTAGGTCTATACATTGCTAAATATCTATTTAAAATTTCTAGAAAAATAACTTTTCTCATTGCCATGACTCTTTATACTTTGGGATCCTGTGAAACGTATAGCAAGATCCTTGATCCGAATCTTTTTAGAATTTACACCATCTACAAGAGCCTTTTTTTCACCACTAGAAACGGTTTATTTTACGTTTTACCTTTTATCATCATTGGATTTTTTCTTGCAGATTTAAAACCAAAAAGTCTTCTTTACAAAAAAAGAAAATTCTTCCTATGCAGCTCCTTCTTTCTTTTGTTCATAGAGACTGGTTTTATTTTCTTTCGCCAAGGTGACGACAAAAATTTCTTGTTCTCGCTTATTCCGCTATCATTTTTCTTAGTAATGCAGTTATTAAATCTTAAAAACAATATAAAGATCTCTCGTCAGTTAAGAAAATTGGGGCAATTCATCTTTTTTATCCATCCGTTATTTATTGAAATATTTAAATTAAATCTAAATCTTATTGGTTGGCAGTTGTTTTTACTAACTGCCTTATGTTGCTTAATATCCTATATATTTATTCAAGGCATAAAAAAATTACCAAATACTTCTCGGATTATAGCAAAAAGCGGTCATTTAAAATCTAAAATCTCTAACATTTCTTCCGCAACAAATGAGAACATCCAATAATAACAATGCTTTAAAAAAAAAGTTATTTTTGTTCACTCCAAAAAAAATATAAAGATATTTTTTTAATTTATTGTTTCAGAATTCTAAAATAATGTTTCATAACTTTTAAAATTCTACAAACTACGTTTAATAAGTTCAACAGCAATAAAATTAAATAATTTAAAATTTATAACAGACTTGTTTTAAGTGCCTACTTACAAAATATTTGATTTCAAATGGAGAATTCGTTTCCATTCATGAAACACATTTACTTCTAAAATTGGCTCAATACTCTTTAAAATATGATAAATTACAAATTGTAAGCGATATCAAAAAAGGAGAAGAACGAGTGCAAGGAAAGAAAAAATTACGAAATAATTTCTTATGGGGTGGAGCAGTAGCTGCTCATCAATTAGAAGGTGCTTGGCAGGAAGGTCACAAAGGGGTCAGCGTTGCTGATGTTATGACCGCCGGCGCTAATGGGGTTGAACGTAAAATTACAAAAGGGGTTCAGCCCGATTTATATTATCCGAACCATGACGCTATTGATTTTTATCACCATTATCCTGAGGATATTAAACTCTTTGCAGAGATGGGATTTAAATGTTTCAGAACTTCTATTGCTTGGACAAGAATTTTTCCTAATGGGGATGAGACCGGTCCCAACGAAGAAGGATTAAAATTTTATGATGATCTTTTTGATGAATGTCTAAAATATCAGATTGAACCGGTTATAACTTTGTCTCATTTTGAAATGCCGTACCATTTAGTTGAGAAATATGGAGGGTGGCGAAATCGAAAACTAATTGATTTCTTTACTAATTTTGCCGAAGTTGTATTTAAACGCTATAAAAACAAAGTCAAATATTGGATGACTTTTAATGAAATTAATAATCAAACCGATTACCAGAATAGTTTTGCTATTTTTACTAATTCTGGTTTAATCCCAGAACAAAATGAAAACATTGAAAGAACTATGTATCAAGCTGCTCATTATGAACTGGTGGCAAGTGCCATAGCTGTAAAAATAGGACATCAAATTAATCCTAACTTTAAAATTGGTTCAATGATTGCGATGGTTCCTTTATATCCAGCTTCTCCAAAACCTGCAGATATTATGAAAGCTGAGAGAGCAATGCAAAGCCGCTACTGGTTTCAAGATGTTCAATCACATGGTAAGTATCCCGATTGGCTAAAACAGTACCAAGACAATGAAAATTGGAATTTAGATATTACTGATGAAGATTTAAAAGTTTTAGAACAAGGAACTGTGGATTATATCGGGTTTAGTTACTATATGTCTCGTTGTGTAGAAGCTCGTAACGATGAGCCTTTAAACTATCATTACAATGAACATGAAGATAACGTTTCGAATAAATTTGTTAAAAAATCCGAATGGGACTGGCAAATTGATCCTGAAGGACTACGTTATGCAATGAATTGGTTAGCTGATCGTTACGATGTACCGCAATTTATTGTGGAAAATGGATTTGGTGCTGTTGATAAAAAAGAAGCTGATAGCAGCGTACATGATCAATATAGAATTGACTATTTAAAAGCTCATATTGAACAAATGAAGTTAGCAGTTACTGAAGATGGAGTTGATTTAATTGGTTATACTCCTTGGGGCTGCATTGACTTAGTTTCTGCAGGAACTGGTCAAATGTCAAAACGTTATGGATTTATATACGTCGATAAAGACGACGAAGGTCAAGGAACTTTAAAACGATCAAAAAAAGATTCATTTGATTGGTTTAAACGTGTCATTGAGTCTAATGGAGAAAAATTGGATTAGGTAAAAAATATGTCTGAAAAAAAATCAAGTAACTTTTTAAATCAAAAATTAATTCCATTTTTTAATAAACTAGCTGCTTCCAGGCATTTAGTTGCAATGAGAGATGGAATGACTGCAGCGATTCCTGTAATTATTATCGGATCTTTTTTCATGATCATTGCTCAGTTTCCAATTCCTGCTTATCTCAATTTTATGGGTAAAGTTTTTGGGCCGCATTGGAGCGACGTCGCTCAGTATATAACAAACGCTTCATTTCATATTATGGGATTGGTTGCCGTTGCTGGAATTTCCTATAGTTTAGCTAAAAGCTACAAAGTAGATGCTTTTTCTGCAATGATTATTGCAATTGCAGCTTTTATTTTAACCATTCCCTTAAAAACTGATAAAGGCGGCGAAATGTGGGTCCCTTTAAAACAACTAGATTCATCCGGTTTATTCATTGCAATTATTGTTGGACTCTTCGTAACAGATCTATATGTTTGGATTGTCCACAAAAACTTAACAATAAAAATGCCTGATAGTGTGCCGCCTGCAGTTAGTAACTCTTTTGCATCTTTGTTTCCTGGAGCAATTTCATTAATCGTTGTCTGGTTAGTTCGTCTAGCTGTCGAAGCTTCTCCAATGAAAAGTATTCCAAATGTGATTGTTTTCTTCCTACAAGCACCTTTGGGGCAATTAAGCAATACTTTAGGCGGGGCATTGGTTACTGAATTAGTAATTAGTATTCTATGGATTTTTGGAATCCACGGATCCAACACTGTAGCAGGGGTTCTTCAACCAATATGGTTAACTGCAATGGCACAAAATGCTGCTGCCTTAAAAGCCGGTCATGTTCTGCCTAATATTGTTACAGAGCAATTCTACGATAACTTTATTCATATGGGTGGTTCTGGCGCAACAATCGGATTAGCATTATTAATTGCTTTTACTTCAAAAAGCAAGGAATATAAAACATTAGGTGAATTAGTTGTAGGGCCTGCTGTTTTCAATGTTAATGAACCGATTATCTTTGGACTGCCAATTGTACTAAACTATAAAATGGTCATTCCATTTATAGCTGCTCCATTAGTAAATGTAACAACAACCTACTTTGCTATGAAATTGGGCTTAGTAGCTAAAACAATTGGGGTAATGGTACCTTGGGTTACTCCACCTGTTATTTCAGGATATATTGCAACTGGTCATATTTCAGGTGCTGTAATGCAAATTATTAACATTGTTTTAGATTTATTAATTTATTGGGTTTTCTTTAAGAGTATGGATAATGATAAATTAAAACAAGAACGGGCATTGGCTGCCGATTGAATTATAAATAACAAGGAGTAATATCATGAGTGAAAAAACAATTATGTTAGTTTGTGCAGCAGGAATGTCAACAAGTTTACTAGTTAGTAAAATGCAAAAAGCTGCTGAAGAAAAAGGAATTGACGCTAAGATTTTTGCAACATCTGCTTCTGATGCAGATGCTAAAATAGAAAGCGAACATCCGGATATTTTAATGTTAGGACCTCAAGTTGGATATATGTTGGATGATTTTAAAAATAGAGTTTCAATCCCAGTGGAAGTAATCAACATGCAAGATTACGGAATGATGAATGGACCTAAGGTGTTAGACCAAGCATTATCTATAATTGATTAAAAGGGTAAAAGATGGAAGAAGATAAAAATCTACAGACGATTATGGGATTGATAATGAGCGGTGGTAATGCTAAAGGATCTGCCTTCGAGGCAATCAAAGCTGCAAAAAGTGGCGATTTTAATTTAGCTGAAAGCAAATTAAAAGAATCTGATAAATTCTTAACTGAAGCACATAACTCTCAAACCGACATGCTGACTCAAGAAGCTAACGGCAATCACACAGAAGTAACATTACTAATGGTTCATGCCCAAGATCATATGATGAATGCTATCACATTTAGAGATCTTGCTGGTGAATTAGTTGATCTATACAAAAAGTTAGCAAATTAGAAATATTTACTTATGGATAGTAGAATTACTACTATCCTTTTTATTAAAGAAGATTTAATTATGGAACAAAATTCACATTTCACTAAAACTGAATGGAAAATTTACCAATACATTCTTTCTCATCTTCAACAAATTACATCTTATTCACTGCGCCAATTAGCACTAAAAATAAATGTATCTCCTGCTTCAGTGGTAAGAACCATCCAGAAGATGGGTTTTAAACATTATAGTGATTTATGCAGACAATTAAAAAAAGAAAATCAATTGGATGATGTAATTGATGATGTTACTTACCAAGCTAAATATTACTTTAACCAACCGATCATCGAAAGTTATGATAAACAAATTCAAATTTTTAAAGAACTGACATCAAATTGCAAAGACTTTCTATTCTTTGGAATAGGTACATCCAGCGATTTGGCAGCATATGGTGCACGACAATTTGCTAACAACGGACAAAATTCATTCGTAATTAAAGATCCCTTTTATCCAATTCAAAAAACTCACGGCTCTTATAAAGATAAAGCTTTAATCGTCTTGTCAGTTAGCGGTGAAACTCCTCAAGTGATTGAACCAGTTCTAAATTTTCAATCCAAAGGAGCAAAAGTAATCAGCATCACTAATAGTTCTGATAATACCATTTCAAAGTTATCTGATTTAAATTTTTGTTATTTACTTGAGTCGAAAATTGTCAGCAAAACTTTAAACGTGACAACTCAAGTCCCTGTTGTTTATATCTTAGAAAGGCTATCTAGAGCTTTAAACTCTCTATAAACGTGAGTATTAAAAAACTTCTACTGCATATTTGTAGAAGTTTTTATTTTAATTAAGTGCAGAAAAAAAGCCTTCTCACGAAGACTTTCAATAAACTAAAATTCGGCATTTCCCGGTGTTCTTGGAAACGGAAGAACATCACGAATGTTTTCCATTCCAGTAACAAACATCAGCAAACGCTCAAAACCAATTCCAAAGCCAGAATGTTCAGTTTCACCATATTTTCTTAATTCCATATACCATTTGTAAGAATCAGCATCTAGGTCAAAATCAGCAATTTTTTGAGTTAACTGAGCAACTCGTTCTTCACGCTGGCTTCCTCCAAGTAATTCACCAATTCCAGGAACTAATAAATCAACTGCTGCAACTGTTTTACCATCATCATTATCCCGCATGTAGAATGCTTTAATTTCTTTTGGATAATCTGTTACAAATACAGGTTTCTGAAACACTTTTTCGCATAAATAACGTTCATGTTCAGTTTGTAAATCAATTCCCCACTTAACTGGATATTTGAATTCTTCTTTAGCTGATTCTAAATATTCAATGGCTTGAGTATATGTAATTTTTTCAAATTTATTATTTGCTGTCGCTTCTAATCTATTGAGTAAATCTGAATCAACATGATCATTCAAAAATTGAAGCTCATCCGGCGCATTTTTTAAAACATACTTGATTACTGATTGTAATAGTCCTTCAATTACTACAATTACATCGTTTAAATCAGCAAAAGCCATTTCTGGCTCAATCATCCAAAATTCTGCCGCATGTCTAGTAGTATGAGAATTTTCTGCTCTAAAAGTTGGACCAAAAGTATAGATATTTCTCAAAGCAAGCGCAAAAGCTTCACCTGTTAACTGACCACTAACAGTTAAGTTAGTCTCCTTCTTGAAGAAGTCTTCGCTTTCGTCTACTTTTCCTTCGTCATCTTTAGGTAAATGGTTCAAATCTAGTGTTGTAACCTGGAACATTTCGCCCGCACCCTCGGCATCACTACTCGTAATGATCGGCGTATTAACATAGACAAAACCGTGTTCTTGTAAATATTGATGAATTGCAAAAGCAACTAGTGAACGAATCTTAAATACAGCGTAAAAAGTTTTTGTTCTTGGACGTAAATGGGCAATTGTTCGTAAATATTCATAAGAATGCTGCTTTTTCTGTAGGGGATAATCTTCATCTGAATGGCCAACCACTTTAACTTCACTAGCGTGAATTTCAAAAGGCTGCTGAGCTTTTGGCGTATCAACAACTTCACCAGTAACTTGAATCGTTGTACTGATTGGAAGTTTAGAAATTTCTTCATAATTTTCTAAATCTGCTTCGGCAATTACTTGAACATTTTGTAAACAACTTCCATCGTTCATTTCAATAAAACTTAAGCGCTTAGTACCTCTAATCGTTTTTAACCAACCCGTAACGGTTACGCTTTTTTCGCTATGTTCTTTTTCTGCGTATAAATCTTTAATTAACTCTTGCTCCACTTTAATCTCCTCAATTAAATTATTTAGATAAATAAAAAAGCTCTCCATCCTTGTTAATAGGACGAAAAGCTAATTCGCGGTACCACCTAATTTGTTTAATAAATAAACCCCTCTATGAGTAAAATCTTACTCATCCAATTTAACGTCTTGGTTACGTCTAAGCCTACTAAACAAAAGTCGTTCAGTTAGAAACTCCGAAGGGTTCTTCCCAAGTAAAATACTGATTGAGCTTCCACCATCCTCAATTCGCTGGCAGGTAGTTACTTGGTACTCGTCTTCATCACCGCTGATTATTGATCTAGATTTTTTTCTAATCTAACACGCTAAATTATTTTTGTCAAAAATTTGAATGAAAATAAGATTAATTACTTACACTGTAATAAATGAATTACTATCCCCCTAATGACCGTAATTCTTAGTTTACCGTATGTTCGCTGGTGCCGCCTTCGATGATACTAAGTGCATCATCTAAAGAAATATCAACCATATTTTGAACAGCAATATTAGTATAAAATCCAACGTGAGGAGTTAAAATGACGTTTACCATACCACGTAACTTTTTTAATTGTTCGCTTGGAATTTCTTTACCCCTTAGATCAATATTGAAGAAATTCTCTTCCCCAGTTAATGTATCAAGAGCAGCTCCTGCGATTTGTTTATTTTCTAACGCATTAATTAATGCATCGGTATCAATGACTGGACCCCGACATTCATTAACAATATAAGCCGTTGGTTTCATCATGCTTAAGGCTTCAGCATCAATTAGGTTCTTAGAAGTTTCATTTAAGTCAACATGCAGACAAATAACATCTGATTCTTTTAAAACTTCCTCTTTTGATTTAAAAGTTAAAATCTTGTCCAACTCATGGTTAGGTTTAACATCAAAAGCAATAACCTTAGCTCCTAAAGCGTTAAACATCTGAGCACTAGTTCCGCCAATTCGACCAGCACCAATAATACCAATCGTCATTGAATGGATTTCCGTCGCTTGAAGCCCCGCCCAACGAAAATCCTGCTCAGCCATTCGAGCATCAAACTGCTGTAAATTACGAATTAAACGCATAGTATGCGTTAAAGCTAATTCAGCTACCGAACGAGGAGAATAGGCTGGAACATTTGTGATAGTTAATCCATTTTCTTTTGCTAGCTTTAAATTAAAAATATCATAGCCAGCCGTTCTGGTAGAAATTTGCTTAAATCCCATATCTTTCAGTTTTGGATAAACCCTATCGTCAATAACCCCCCGCTGCTGAATTACGACTCCGTCGTAACCTTTTATCTTATCAACAGTATCCATGCCTAATTCCCAGTCTACCGTATCAATCTCCGATCCCGGATGGCGTTTCTGCCATTCTTTAATTGCAGGTATTTCGTCATCTCTAACGCTTGTTAAAATAAATTTCATTCAATTCCTCCTTCTAACAAAAAAACCTAACTGATTTTATAAATCCGTTAGGTTTAATAATATTTTTTAGTTCCTAACAGATTTCAGACCTGTTAGGCTTATTTACTCATGAAAATAAACTTTCGTTCCAACAGGTGTAAACACTTGTGACTTAGTATTTGCACCTATTAAATAATAAGTACAAACACTAACAAAATAAACGAAAGTATAAATAATTATTCAATTGTCGCAGTTTATTAATATTTACCAATAATCTACTCCCGATTTCATTGAATAAACGTAGTGTAATCCATGTAGTAGACAAATGTCAACAAATTTTGTGAATATTTATCCAACATTTTATAAAATTGGCATTAAAAGTGTTATTCCAAGTCTTTAATTTCATCAATCTTTAATCCAGTGAATCTATGAATTCTATCTATAGTTTCTCCCGCTTTAAGCATCTTCCTTGCAGTCTCAATTTTATTTTGCTTAACGCCTTGCTCTTCGCCTCTTTTTCTGCCTTCTTCTTCGGCATACAACATCTGTGCATCCAGCTTTGATCTCGCTCTCTCTACGGCATCCAACATCTCTCGTTCCTCCATCTCTAAATTTTCATAACTTGTTACTTTATATGCATCCTGCAGGTACTCCGGTGCTTCTTCGACCCTTTTATTGCTCTTTAGATAATCGTACCAATACGGCATCTCTCCTTCAAGCGTGTCTCGGGGCTTTGTTAAATCAAAATATATCACACTCAACAGCGGTAAGCCATCTTCATTCTTTAACTCTATTTTATTCTTTACATCATACATCGTAAATCGATGATACGCTTTGTCGTCTTCTTTAAATAAATCAAAGTACACGATGTTAATCCCATACACTGGTCTCAATGACCCATATTTATCCTCTTTAATATCATCCTTTAATTTCTCTAGATCTCTTCTCGCATAATTCGACACATATTTCTATGACAGGTAATGCAGTGAACGTTCGATAAAATGCGCTTCTCTTCTTACCTGCAGTTCGATGGTTACCAGACTTCCGTCATCAAGCCGGGCTAATACATCAACCTCTGTTTCTAAGAATTCCTGCTGATCTTCCGTCACTTTAAAGGTTCTAATATTATATGGATTTTCGATTATTACATCTACAACGTTTAAACCGATCATATCATGAATGAAGCCGATTAAAATATGACGGTTCTTGGGTGAGGCAAATAATTTTTTAAATAATAAATCATTTGATGGTAAAATTTCTCTTTTGCGCAATTATATATATCCTTCCTTTTTTAGGCTTATATAAAAGATTACGCAAACGAGATCCAATTCTTAAATTCATCAAATTATTGTTTAATTGTACTAAATTTTTCCTTTTAAAACAAAAAAAGAGTCTGACCCTTAGATCCGCCACTTCTTTTTCTTACGCCTGTTGCGGTTGTCAGTAACCTTAAACTGGTGATCGTCACTCTTGTAGTTATGAATGCGTTCTGATCCTCGACACGTTCCAAAATCAATAGCTGGCAGTGCTTCTAACAACACTATTCCACGCTGATCCCAAACATAAGTCGTTGTCTTAGTCAGATTTGCTGAAGCTTGCTGAATTTCAGCAGCCGTGAGGACGTCACCCAAGGGATCATGATCACTTCCTGTCCACCCTCACGCCACTTATTATCTGTTGCATCGTAATTTTCCGTTGGTTCATTAAGATCATTAATCATCGTGGAAAATACTTTATTTTGTAGTTTATCGGTTTAAATTTATGCTCTTTTAATCCAGTAAATTTCTTAATTTGATCAGCAAGTTCACCATCTTTCATTTTAGTTTTCGCTGTTTTAATTTTGGGTGGTTTAATCCCTTCTCGGAGTTTTAGCTGTAACGCTTCACGAGCCCCTATTTTTTTTGCCTCTCCTCTACATATGATTTGATCATCTAGTTTTAATTTTGATATATTTATTTCTTCCAACAAATTTAAATTCTCCTTTTCTATATTTTCATAATTTAGGACATTTTTAACTGCTTACTTACATTTTTTCAGTTTATATTCTTCCCTTTTTATGCCATATATATAAAATTACGCAAAAATCTAAATATAAGAACTTTTTGACTAATCGATCAGCTGTCTATACTATTCTCAATCCTCTAATAATGGTATTTTTAACTTGTCTAGTTTAAAAATATTTGGTAATGTCGACTTATTAAAGCTTTTCTAAAGGTTTCTCCTTTATATTTATCTCGTCAGTTGAAAACAATTGACAAAAATTACATGGAGGAACCAAACATGAAGAACTTTAAAAATAAAAAGATGGCTGTCTTAACTCTTTCTATCGCCTTACTTTCGGTCGGAGGTGCAACAGTCTTCGCTGCTAGTAATTTAACAGATGTAAAAGGATCTATTGATAACAGCGGTAAAGTAAAATACAGCACTGATAATGGGAAAACCGAAAGCACTGAACTGCCTGACGGAGCACACTACTCAAAAGATAAAAATGGTGTTACTTCTATTAGCGTTGGAAATGGCGAAGCTCCAAAAGAGCCTGAAGATTCTAGTGAAGTCAAAGAGAGCTCTAGCCTCAGTGTTAAAGAGGAAAAAGGCAAAACTCTTTATTCAGTTGATGGTGGAAAAAATTGGAGTGAGTCAATTCCAAAGGGATATGAAAAAAATTTCAAATAGTAAATAATAGCAGGGATTTGTTCCCTGCTTTTTGATAACGGTAATAAAATGAGAATTTTAATAATAGAAGATGAAGCTGCGATTGCTGATGCAGTTGCAGAAGTACTAAAAAGAAATAGTTATTTAGTTGATGTTGTCTACGATGGTGAAGATGGGCGAGATTGTGCCCTAAGTGCAATTTATGACTTAATTATCTTAGATATCATGCTTCCCAAAATTGATGGAATCGAGATTCTAAAAGAAATTCGTAAAAATAAAATTTCGGTCCCCATAATTATGCTTACAGCTAAAGGACAAACTGAAGATAAAATTGTGGGACTGGATAGCGGTGCAGACGATTATATAACTAAACCTTTTCATGTTGACGAATTACTGGCAAGAATTAGAGCTATCGAGCGGCGACCACAAAGCCTTGAGGTTCAAGGACTTCATTTTGGCGACTTAACTTTTAATCCTCATACTCATGAACTTAACTGCCAAGAAAATGAAGTCACTCTATCTCCAAAAGAAGCTAAAGTAATTGAAGTTTTAATTCGTAATAAAACAATAGCGACTTCAAAAGAACTTTTGATCGAAAAAATATGGGGCTACGATTCTGATGCTGTTGATAATAATGTTGAGATCCAAATGTATTTTTTACGCAAAAAACTAAAATCACTTAAATCCACAGTTTCTATTAAAACAATCAGAGGCTCTGGCTATCTCTTAGATTCAGGTAACAATAATGCTTAAAACTTTTAAAAAGAAGATTTTACTGCTTCAAATTAGTCTAATCTCGCTTGTTTTTTTGGCTGCTCTTATTTCTATTTTTACAATTTTTTCGCATGAACAAGAAAAGCTCATTGACAAATCAATGGAATCTATCGTGAGCCAAGCAACTTCGTCAATTCAAGGATCTTTACCTGATCCAAAAGAAAACACTCAAAGTAATGAGATTTCATCATTTGAATCATCAGCCGTGGTTGAGGACAGCAACAATATTTTTTTCAATGCAAAGTTAAATAAAGATCGTACTATTAAAGAGATGTTAGCTCCTTTTATTAAAAAAAATAATTATAAAAAAATCGTCGCTGCTGTCAAAAAAGACGGTCACAACAAAGGAAAAGTTGTTGTTAATGGCCATACGTGGAAATATCAGATTTCAAACGCTTCTAAGCCTAATTTTAGCAACGAAAACGGTCAAATCGCGGTTAGTACAGAAGTTGATCATAATTCTTTAATGCTATCCTGTCTTGATATTACTGCAAATCAAGAATTAATTAAGAAAACTGGATTATTATTCCTTTATGTTGGAATCGTTGCCTTATTGTTGATCTTAGCCCTCAGCTTTTACTTTACAAACCTGTTCTTTAAACCCGTAAAAAAGACTTGGGAGAGTCAGCAGAGATTTATTGCCGATGCTTCACATGAGCTGAAAACCCCAGTTTCTATTATCAATGCTAATGTAGATGTTTTACTTTCTGAACCTGAAAATACGATTGTCTCGCAAGAAAAATGGATTAATAACATTTTGCACGGGACGAAACGAATGGAGAAGCTCATTGAACGAATGCTCAAACTATCTCGCATTGAAAGCGGTGAGCTTCCAATTCAAAATAAAGAAGTGAATCTAAGTAAAATCTTAGAGAGCGAAATTGACCAAATGGCTGCCATTATTACTAAAAAAGAACTTCAGATTGATAATCAAATTAATTCTACGGTAACAGTTAATACGGATGAAGATTTAGTTCAGCAAATTTTTCAAGCTCTATTAGAAAATGCCGTGAAATACACTCCCAAAGGTGGTTTAATCAAATTAATTTTAAATAAAAGTGCAAATGGAGCTAGTTTTATAGTCAAAAATAGTGGGTCGCCAATTTCCTCGAAAGATCTATCCTCTCTCTTTGAACGATTTTATCGTGTCGATCAATCAAGAGAAGGTAAAAGTAACAGCTTTGGGATGGGACTTGCTATTGCAAAGGCTTGTGCCGACAAACTAAACGGTAAGCTCTCAGCCGAAAATGGCAGCGACGGACTCGTCACTTTTATTTTTGAAATTTAAAAATCCAGCCTTTGACAGCTGGATTTTTGTTTAATCAGGGTTAAAAGAATGAACATTTTTGTTATTTAATTCTTCAATCGATTCTTTTAGTGCTTCTCGATTGGCTTTTGTATTTAAAAGATAATTGGTCTCCTGCCAAGAATCGTATTCTGATTCAGAAATCATCACAACATTTTTTTGATTTGGTTGGGTGATAATTAAAGTATCATTGTATTGAACAACTTCATCAGCAAATATGTTGAAATTATTTTGTAAATTCTTCAATGTCACTTTTTTAACTGTCATCTTTAAATACCTCTCTAAACATATTGTAACAAATTGAGCTAATCCACACTTTTAAGCGCTGAAGCCATGTCGACTTTTTTGATGTGATGTGAAATTAACCATGCAATTAATACTACATTAACGAATAAAATTCCACCGGCAATCACTAGCCCTCCGATACTTATATATGAGAAAAATTCACTTGTATCACTGTTCGCAATCGAAACATAAGCTTTCAAAAATGCCAATCCCAAAGGAATCCCAATAATGGTTCCTTCCAACCAAGTCAACAGATTATCTTTAATTATTACTGACCGAATCTCGTTCAGTCGAAAGCCTAATACTCTCATCGTCGCATATTCACGATACCTTTCAGTAAAGTTAAGCATGCCTAAGTTATATAAAACAAACCAACTTAAAAATAGTGAGAATACGATTAACAAAACAATAATGCTTTTAAATGAATCTAATAATTTATTGGTGTCATTTAAATTTTCGTCGATAGTTTTTACCTGATCGACAGACTTATTATGTTTAATCGATTTATTAATGTTATGAGTCGTATAAAGAGAGGTTGGAACGAATGGCTGTTTCAGATCTTCCCAATAATTTTTACTTAAATAAATTCCTTGTGGAGAACTAATTTTAATAATTCCCAAAATTGGAACAATTTTTTTGTTAACCATCGCTGCGCTATTAATCTCGACATTATCGCCAGTTTTGATATTTAATTTTTTAGCTGCAAAATTAGTTACATATACCCCGTTTTTAGCTTGAAGATTAACGGTTCGATTGCTTTCTAGCGGTAGTTTTAAATAGATCCCTTTTGAAATTATATTACCTGAGGTGACAGCTTCTCCCTGCGATGTTCGAATGTTTAATGATGTCTGTTCAATTTCTTGATCATCAGCACCTAACTTATTTTTAAGATTTTTAAAGGATTCTTGATGTTTAAGAGGAGAAATTTTTAACTCTGTCTGATATTGGAAAACATTTGTATAAGTATCATGATTAGTTTTATTTAAAGACTGCTCAATCCCAATACTAGCAATTAAAAGCATTAAAGAACCAACAATTCCAATCACTCCAATCAATTCCTTTGATTTTGCCCTCGATTTATCTCTTAGAACCCATTTCCAATTCCAACGAAGATTATTCCAAAAGTTCGGAAAATATTCAAAAATATTTTTTGAAGAATTGGTGACCGTTTCTTTCTGTAGGATTTCAGCAGTCTTATTTTTTAAGATTTGCATTATTTTCCAAATCGATGCCATTAAACTAATTAAAACTAAGACTCCGAGGATTATCCATGTTAAATTACTGATCCTCGCCTGCCACACAGGAACTCCAAAAAGCGGTTCTTGCTTACTTAAAATTAGTTTCGAAATGAATTCCATTCCTAAAAAGGCTCCGGCTAATCCACCAAGAAAAGTGGTAATGACTCCATAGATACTGTAATGAGCAATTATGGATCTTTTCTTTAATCCTAGTGCTCGAAAAAGCCCAATAATATTCCTTTGATTATTAACCAATCTTGAAATCGTTGTTTGAGTTACCAATAATACTAACAAGAATAATATCAGACTAAACATTACAGCCATTTTTGTAATGCTATTATATTTGTTGATAAATTTAGATACATTATTGAAAGTGTTGCGATCGACCAAAGAAATTACTTTAGTTGATAAAGCATTTCTGGTATCTTTTTCTAACCTTTTCCCTGAATAACCCTTATTTTTAGTAACCAATACTTGATTAAATTGATTTTTGGGTACCGACATTGTCCTGGTATTAGTTATCACATAACCATATCTTTTATGATCTGCAATTATATTATTATTGGGGCCGGTATAACCAATATAATTTGGACTAACAATAAGTCCTTTAATTTCAAAGGATTTTTCTCCATTCCCTGAATCTAAATCAATGTAATCTCCAACATGATATTTATTTGATCTTGCAAACTTCTGATCAAGCCAAACTCCCTCTGTTTGAAAAGAAATCTTCTTTCCCGATCCGATATCAGGTTTAGAAATTTTATTATTGTTAATGACGACTGTTTGTAACATCTTTTTTGATTCTGTTGAACCAGTGTACGAATTAAAAACGTACTGCTTTTGAACATCTTTAACGCTTTTCTTTTTGAGTAATTTATGAATGTCATTAGAGTTTGCTCCCTTTACGGTCACCCATTCATCTGCCATCTTTGAGCTTTGAGCCCATGAATTAAATTCATGCTCCATTCCATTACTTGCTGAATACAAGCCTGCAAAAACTAAAATGCTGATTAATGAAAGAATAAAGATTGAAAAAAATTCTGAAAAGTTACTTTTAAAATCTCTTAAGTTTTTATGTAATAAAATTTTAAACATAATCTTCACCACTCAATTTCGGTAGTTTTTTTAGGATTTTTATTTTGAATAACATCCTCTAAGTTACCGTCCTTTATTTTGATGACTTGGTCACCCATCGCTTCAATTTTCGAGTTGTGAGTAACAACAATGACAGTTTTCTTATATTTAGTTGCCATTGAAGATAATATCTGTAACACTGTTTGACCCGTTTTTGTATCCAGCGCTCCTGTTGGTTCATCACAAAGCAAAATTTTTGGATTCTTACAAATTGCTCTGGCAATTGAAACTCTTTGCAGCTCTCCACCTGATAAATCTTGCGGAAAATTATTTATTCGGTCTTTTAAACCGACAGATTCGAGAATCTCTTTCGGATCAAAATCAGATCCACCTAAATTTTTTACCAAATCCACGTTTTCAAAAACGTTGAGCGATGGAATAATGTTATAAAATTGAAAAACAAAACCCACGTAGTAACGCCGATAATCAGTGAGCTGAGACTCGTTTAAACTTGAAACTTTCTGCCCATCGATGTTGATCGAACCACTAGTTAAAGTATCCATGCCGCCAAGCATATTTAACATCGTTGTTTTGCCAGACCCACTTGGTCCTAAGATCACATTGAACGACCCTTGATCAATCCCAAAACTAATATTGTTTAGCGCTCTAATAACACTTTTCCCAGTTCGAAATTCCTTCACCATGTCCTTAACTTCAATAAATTTCATTTTATCCTCCGTATCCATATGTATATATCTTATACATTTGTAACCTTTGATTTCGTTTTGTAGTATACTTGGTAAAAGGACGAAAAGAAATAGTTTTTGAACAAGTGATACAAATTTAGATATTTGTCACCGATGGAGAAAATTAATGAACGGAAAACAAAAAATAGCCGAACAATCACGAGTTTGGCTTTGGGAATCATTGCTTAAATTATTAGAAACTAACGACTACAGCGAAATTACGATCACTGAAATTGCTCAACACGCTGATTTAACGCGAAAGACTTTTTATAATTCTTTTAAAAACAAAGATGAGCTTTTGGCATACGGCTATCTCAAAATTATAGATACCTTTATTCATGAAATGGTAAAGATTCCACTTACTGAAAGGACGGCGGAGCATTCACTTGAACTGTTTGTTAATTTCTGGTGGGATCAAAAATCATTTATTCAACTTTTGATGAGAAAAAAAATCTATCAAAAATTTATGGAAGTTTGGCAAGAGCAAGCAATCAATCGCTACTTGGAATACAACACCACCTGGAAGTCTAATGATCCATTGGAAAATAAATTCCAAGCCAGCTTTGTTTTTGGAGGACTAAGCAATATTCTTGCGACCTGGCTTAGCAGTGATGAACCAATGCCTCCTGATCAGATGATGGAACTAATTATGAAAATTATTCCAAAATAAAAAAAACAGCCTTTACAGCTGGTTTTTACTATTTCTACTTACTAATCGCCATCTCAGCCGCTTTAACGGCATGAATGCGTGTGGTATCAAACAAAGGAACTTTGGTATCTTTTTGTTGAATCAGTTCACCAATTTCAGTACATCCCAGAATTACTCCCTGAGCTCCTTTTTGATGCAATTCATCGACTATTTTAAGATAAAATTGCTTTGAATCTTCGTTAATTTGACCGAGACACAATTCATCATAAATAATTGAACTGACCTTCTCACATTCATCATGATCAGGTATCATGACGTCTATACCTTTTTCGATCAGACGATTTTTGTAAAAATCTTCTTCCATCGTAAATTTAGTCCCAAGAAGTCCTACTCGATCAATCTTATGATCATTTAATTCTTTGGCAGTTACATCAGCAATGTGAAGAATTGGAATTTTGATTTGAGCTTGAAGTTGATCAACAATTTTATGCATTGTATTTGTACAGATCACAATATAATCAGCCCCTGCCCGTTCTAAAGAACGACATGCATCGCTTAAAACTCGGGCGCTTTCATCCCATTGATTGGCAAATTGGTATTTTTCAATTTCTTCAAAATCAACACTATATAAAATACATTTAGCTGAATGAAGACCGCCTAATTCCTTCTTCACTGTCTCGTTAATTAGCCGGTAATAATCCGTTGTACTCTCCCAACTCATTCCACCGAGTAAACCAATTGTTTTCATAAATGGCTCCTTATTTATAGTTAGTAAAATAAGAATACCATAAAAAACCTAAATAGATGGCATTGATTCACTTACTATTTTCGTTCGATTTAACATCAAGGAACTCGATACAACAGAAATTGAGCTTAAAGCCATTGCAAGACCTGCTAATTCTGGACTGAGTGTTAACCCGATCCCCACAAAAAATCCAGCAGCGATTGGGATGCCAATTGCATTATAGATAAATGCCCAAAAAGATTGAGCTTGATCCGATTGAAAGTTTTTTTACTAAGTTCAAGTGCTTCGACAACGCCCCATAAATCATTTTTAACAAGTACAATGCCACCTGATTCGATGGCAATATCCGTTCCTGCTCCCATCGCAATTCCGACGTTAGCGATCGTTAAAGCAGGGGCATCGTTAATTCCATCTCCGACAAAAGCGACTGGTCCATTCTGCTCAAGCTCTTGCACTTTTTTGGCTTTATCTTCTGGCATCACCCCAGCTACTACCTGATCAATTCCTACCTGTTTAGCAATTGCATCTGCTACTCGTTGATGATCACCTGTCAACATCACTGTTTTAAGTCCCTGTTTCTTTAAAACCTTAATTGCCTTAGCTGAACTAGGTTTTGGAGCATCTTGAATTGCGATTAATCCTCTAACTGCCGTATCTGTTCCAACAATAACGACCGTTTTGGCTTCATCTTGCAGTAGATCGATTTGGTTTTGAATTTCTGAACCAAGTAATTGCCCCGAAAACATTTTTTCATTTCCGACTTTGACAAGTTCTCCGTTCACACGTCCCGTTACACCTTTACCGGCGATTGCTTGAAAATCAGTGACCGCTTGACTCTTTATTTTCTTTTCCTGAGCTTTTGTCATAATTGCATCTGCCAGCGGATGTTCAGAATCCGCTTCTAACGAGGAAGCCAATCCTAAAATTTCTTGGGGGGAACCAATTATATCCGTGACCACTGGCGTACCATTTGTAATCGTTCCAGTTTTATCAAAAACCACTGTTTGGATGTTGTCAGCAGCTTCTAAGACCTCACCATTTTTAATTAGAACACCCATTTTAGCACTGCGTCCCGTTCCGACCATTAATGCGGTCGGGGTGGCAAGGCCCAATGCACAAGGACAAGCAATCACGACAACTGAAACGGCGAACATCGTTGCTTGCTCAGCAGTGCCGCCAATTATAACATCCCAAGCCACAAAAGTAATAATCGCCAAAATTAAAACTAGAGGCACAAAAACATTTGAAACTTGATCGGTTGTCTTTTGAATTGGCGCACGGCTTGTCTGTGCTTTTTTGACCATTTCGACAATCTGGGCAAGCATTGTTTCACTGCCAACCTTTTCAGCCTGAAACAGAAAAGTTCCATTTTTGTTGATCGTTGATCCAATTACCTGATCGCCAACATTTTTAGTAATTGGCATGCTCTCTCCAGTGACCATTGATTCATCCACCGTTGTTGATCCCTCAGTGATTAATCCATCAACAGCAACTTTTTCACCCGGCTTGACCTGAATAATGTCTCCTACTTTCACTTCGGACAAAGGAATCTTTATAAATTGATCATTGTGAACAACTGTGGCTTCTTTTGCTTGAAGATCAAGGAGCTTTTCTACTGCACTTGACGCATTATGCCGCATTTTCTCTTCTAACACTTGTCCAAGCAAAACGAAAGTAATGATAAAAGCAGCACTCTCAAAGAAAACTCCCTGATGATTGATCATCGCATAGATACTGTATAGATAAGCAACTGTTGTTCCAATTGCTACCAAGGTATCCATATTGGCGTGGTGATTTTTAAAAGCAGCCCAAGCGCTGTGTAAAAAAGGCCTTGCTGAAACCAACATAATTGCGCTAGTCAAAATTAATGATGTCCAATCACCCCCTGGAAGCATCCAGCCAAATGGCATCCCTATCATGTTGATTAACATTGGAATCGTTGCAATTAACGAAAAGATAAAACGATTTTTGATACTCATTCGATGATGACTTTCCCGTGAAACATGTTCATGCCGCAACTAAAATTGAATTCTCCTGCCTGATCGGTCTTAATACTAATTGTCTTTTCAGAACCAACTGGCAGCTCAACTTGAAAATTTAAATCTTTGGACTGAACTTGTCTCAAACAATCAGAAGAGTCCTCCTGAACAAATGTTATTTCCGCTGGATCACTCTTGTTAAATTTTACTGTATCTGGTTTGTAACCTTTATTAATCACAATTTTTGCTTTTTGCATTTTGACACCTCCTACTCAACTACAACTTTTCCGTGAAACATATCCATCCCGCATGCATATTGATAAACTCCTGGCTTACTGGTATCAATTTTAATCGCATGCTCCTCTTTTTCTGGCAAAAACTCATTAATGCCCCAATCAGGAAAAACGACTTGCTCTAAACAGCTTGAAGGATCTTTACGATTAAAAGTAATTTCCGCTGGTTCACCTTGTTTAACTACAACAGTGCTTGGCTTATAGCCTCCATCAACTACAACTTCAACGTTTTGCAGATGATCTTTGGTCTCTTTTGCGTTAACTGCATTCTCTTTTCTGGGAACAAAGAACCACCAACTAATAAAACCAATTAACAACAATGCCCCAATTACTACTAATAGATTATTAATCATCTTTGCCTCCTATTGTTTACAAATGTAGATTTTAAATAAAGTATATTACTTAAATCTACATTTGTAAATGTTAAAAAAGATTATTCAACAACAAAAAAGACTTTATCAAAGTTTGGAAAATCTCTGATAAAGTCTATAAAAAATTATATATCTTACTTTTTGGTTACTTGAGCGGCAATCTCACCCGCTTTTTTACTACCAGGTTGAACAACTAATTCTGAAATAACATCATTGGTGTTAGTTACTACTACCATAACCGTAGGATCTTTTGCTGATTTTTTAACTTCTTCTACGTCCATTTCACCTAATTTTTGGCCAGCTTCAACTTGATCCCCAACTGTTACATCAATTTTAAATGGATTGCCGTTTAACTCTACAGTGTCAATCCCTAGATGAAGCAACAGCTCTATGCCATCATCACTTGTAATTCCGATTCCGTGTTTCGTATCTGCTACAAAAGTAATTTTTCCAGAAATTGGAGCATAAATGGTTTTCGAACTTGGAATTACTCCAAAACCATCACCCATCATTTTTTCTGAAAAAACGGGATCAGACACTTTACTTAATTCAATAACTTCTCCTTCAATTGGAATTTGAAGTGATTCTGATTTATTTTTATGTAAAAATTTAAACATTATTTACCTCTTTATGATCGGTTTATTAAACTAATAAAATTGATAATTTTTGTTGTTACTTTTTAATTTATTTTTTCCGATCTGTTATTATATCGGAAACGGTATTAATAGACTTATCAAATTTATCTGAAACAACATAGACGTCTTTTAAATCAAAGGCTTTAATATTAGAAAATTTGTGAAATTTTGTACTATCACACATTAAATAAGTAGCTCTTGAATGACTTTTAATAAGTTTCTTTTTTGTTGCTTCGGAAATATTTGGAGTAGTAACCCCTTTTTCAATGTCAATCCCATTAACTCCAATAAACGATTTATCAAAGTATAGCATCTGTAAACACTCTTCCGTCAAAGGTCCACTTAAAGACGAAATTAATGGATTATAACTTCCTCCAGTTAAAATTATTTGAGCACTTATTTCCTGAGATATATTAAAGACACTTGTACTTGTTGTATAAATAGTAATTTTTTTACTTACTATTTCTCTTAGTAATAAGGAACATGTTGACCCAGAATCAATATAGACTGTTTCTCCATCATGAATTTGTGATGCCGCTATTCGTGCAATTACATCTTTTTTTTCGCGATTAAGGTCTACCTTTTTTCTCATTGAAACTTCACCGTTATTTTCAGATAGTTTCACAGCACCTCCGAAAAGATATTCAATTTTATTAGATTTTTCCAATTCTTTTAAATCTCTTCTTAGCGTAGAAATAGACACGTCTGGAATTAATTTTTGTAATTCATCGATTTTCAGCAGCTCTTGTTTTGATAAAATTTGAAGTATTGTTTCTTGTCTCTCATAAGGAATCATTTATTAACCCTCGGTTATTAATTATTCTACTGTATTCTATCAGTAAATAGAGCCGAGAAAAAATATTAACCTTGAATTATGCCAATTTTTCATCCTTATTAGTGAATATATAAGCTAAAATTGCTGACACAATCAACGATATTGCTAAACCAATCATTGCTTGAATGAAATTAGAAGCATTTTTTTGTACAAATGCAGGAAATGTAGTAACACTTCCAAAGACAAAAGCATTTGTCACAACTTTTGTTAATCCTAAATAAGCACCACCAACTGCACCACCAATGATCTGTGCTAAGAATAATTTTCTATTCTTAACCAAAAGTCCAAATAAAGTTGGTTCAATAATTGCAGATAAAGCAATCGTGATTAATCCAGTTAAAGCAAAACTTTTTAGCTTTATATTTTTTGCTTTGAAGTAAACACCTATAGTTGTTCCAATTACTGCAAAATTGCATGCAAAAGTAAATGGAACTATGTAATCAAAACCATGTGTTGAAATGTTATTAATCATAATTGGATTAACTGCCCAGTGAATTCCAAAACTAACTAATACGCTCCAGCCACCACCGACAATTATACCGGTTAAAATACTACTCTTTTCAATTAACCAATTTACCAAATTTGCAACCAATTCTCCGCCGTAAACGCCAATTGGCCCAATAACAATTACAGTAAGAGGAATCATAATAGCAAGAGAAACCAAAGGTACAACAACTAACTTAAGGTTTTCAGTTACATGCTTGTCAAGAAATTTATATAAGTATGAAAAAGCCCAAATAGAAAGAATTATAGGTACTACAGTTGAATTATAATTCATCAGAACTACAGGAATTTTCATAAAATGAGTAACTGTCCCATTTCCTTTACTTCCCATGAGAGAAATAAAGTCTGGATGTAACAGTGCTGCCCCTATTAAAGCAGATAAATACGGGCTGGCACCAAATCTTTTAGCTGACGTAAAAGCTAAAAGAACTGGAAGAAAATAAAATACACTCATTGATGCAACGAATAAAATTGAATATGTTCCAGTTTTTTCTTTGATCCAACCTATCTGAACAAATAGAATAAGTAAGCCTCTTAAAATTCCTGAACCAGCTAAGGCAGGTAATAATGGTGCAAATATTGCAGAAATTGCAGAAAAAATATTTGAGATGATGCTACCCGATTTTTCCTGAGAAGAATCATTATCTGCAACCTCGTCAACATTAATTAATTTTTCAAATTGTTCATATAATTTAGGAACTTCTGTACCTATTAAAATTTGATATTGACCAGCTCGATTAACAACATTAATAACTCCATCAACATTTTTTACAGCTTCATCATTAGCTTTTGATGGATCTTTGAGATTTAATCTTAATCTTGTTGCGCAGAGGCTCATATTACTAATATTTTCAGGACCTCCAACGCTTTCTAAAATTTCTTTAGCCGCCTTTTTAAAATCCATTTTAATTTTCTCCTACAAAATTATTTACATCCAAATAACAATTTATGAACTAATTCGTTAGCTTTAATTGCATCATTTTGGTCAATTATTTGTTGAATCTTCGCAACACCAGTTTCGGTAATTTTTTTATCAAACTCTTTAATTGTTTTAATATTTTGAACACATTCCTCTTCAGCATTTTCGATAACTGGGAAAGTATCAAAATATATCACATTGTCGTAATCGTTCTTTTTTAGGTAATATAAAAATTCAAAAGTTTTAACAGGAGTTGCTGTACCAATCATTAAGCCATCATCATTTAAACCGTAGCCATCATTTAAATGAACTCCAAACAATTGACCTCTTTTTCCGAAAATATCTGCAGCAAATGCTGGATTTTCATGTTTCATCAGCATATGACAATAATCAAGAGTAACCCCTAAGTTGGGACGATTTAATTCATCAAGCATCATCCCAGTTATTCCCATCCCATCAATAAACGCATAAGCTCTAGGTTGGAATGGTTTGTATTCAATGCTGATCTTAATATCGGGAGTTGCATAATCTGCAATATCAGCAAAAGACTTTTTCAATTGATTCCAAACTTTTTCATAATTAATTTGAAAACTATAATCAAAGCCATCATGAGCTAACCAAATAGTTACTACTTTTCCGTTTGCTTGCCGACAAAAATCGATTGCCCTCCTACAAAGATCAACTGCAGATTTGGCTATACTATCTTCAGCATTTCCCAATTCACCATTGATATAATCGTCTTTAAATCTAAGGGCTAACCCGTTTAACTTTAGATTATTTTCACTCAGCATTGTGCTTACATCCTCGGGCGAAAATTTCTCAATATGTTCTGGATAATTCAGATCAACATAATTAATCCCGATATGGTTCAATTTTTCAAAAACTGTATTTAAATCATTTTTACTTTGAGGTAAAAAAGAATTTATTCTGGTTGCTAATTTCATTTATATCTCCTTATAGTTAACGTTTCCAAAAACAGTTTATCACCATATTTTTTCATTTACAATCATTTATTATCGATTATTTTCATAAAATTCCATCGGATGCCTTTAGCTTAATAAAAAAACTTTTTAAAGTAATTGTTTTGAGAAAACGTTTGCTCAGATATAATGCTAGATATATATTTTTAAAAAGTCAAGCCCTTTCACAAAAATCGATAAAAGTCGCTATATTAGCAGATTAATTTATTAATTACCAAATGTATTGTATTTTATTTTTTTTAATTTATAATTCTATTAGGGAAAACGTTTGTTCAAATAACTTAAACAAACAGAGAGGTTTTTAAAATTGCACAAATTAATTTGTCCCTCCTTAATGGTTGCGGACTGGCAAAATATTGAAAAAGAAATTAAAGAGCTAAATGAAGCAGATATTGATATTTATCATTTAGATATTATGGACGGAAGTTTTGTACCTAATATGGCTCTAGGAGTTGAGGATGTCGAAGCAGTTCGAAAACTAACTACTAAGACAATTGACGTTCATCTGATGGTCCAAAATCCTCAAAATTTTATTGATTTATTTGCAGATTTAGGAGTTAACATAATTTATATTCATCCTGAAGCGGATCAAATACCAAGTCGAACACTTCAAACAATCAAAGAACGTGGCATACATCCTGGATTGGCAATTAATCCTGGAACTTCTATTAACAGTGTCCATGAATTACTACCTCTTGTAGATTATGTGTTAGTAATGACCGTTGATCCAGGATTTTCAGGCCAGCCATTTTTGGAATATACTATTCCTAAAATTAAAACTTTGGCTGAAATAAAAAGTAATTACCATTATCAGTTAATGGTTGATGGAGCTATTTCAGAAAATCGAATTGATGAACTTTCTTCCATTGGGGTAGAGGGATTTATTGTTGGATCATCAGCTCTTTTTAGAAAAAACGATAATTATAAAACGATTGTTAAACGTTTAAAAGGGGGATGTTAATGACTAAAATTGCATTTGGATCAGATCATGTTGGCTTTGAACTAAAACCAACAATTATAGATTATGTCAAAGAATTAGGTTATGAGATAGAGGATCTTGGGGCTTATTCTGACAAAAGAACTGATTATCCGATATATGGAAAAAAAGTTGGAGAAGCGGTATCTAGTGGCAATGCAGATTTAGGAATAGTTATTTGTGGAACTGGCGTTGGAATATCACTAGCCGCAAATAAAGTGCCAGGTATAAGGGCTGCTTGTGTAAGCGAGCCATACTCAGCTGAACTTTCTCGAAGACACAACAATAGCAATATTTTGGCTTTTGGTTCTCGAGTTGTCGGATCTGAATTAGCAAAAATGATTGTAAAATCTTGGCTAAATGCTAAGTACGAAGGCGGTCGACACCAAAGACGTATTGACGAATTAAATGCTGAAGATAGAAAGGACTCAAAACTATTTAACTCAATTGTTGAATCTGATAATCCTAAATATCAAGATTAACTAATTTAAATACTTCATGATAAAGTTTATTTATGTATAATTTAAATACTTGCTTTTTCATGAAGTATTTTATTTTGGTTGATTAGGGGTTCTAGCAGATGAATACACGAAAAGTTTCAATTAAAGATATTGCCAAAATTTGTGGTGTTTCAGTTTCAACAGTTTCAAGAGTCATTAACAACAACGGTCGTTTTTCTGAAGAAACTCGTCAACGGGTTGTTAAAGCTATTAAAAAATATAACTATAAAACTAATACTGCTGCTAAAACGCTACGAATGCAAAAATCAAATGCAATTGGAATCTTAGTTCCCGATTTAGCAAATTCTTTTTTCTCTAATTTAGTAGAAAATTTAGAAAAAAATTTCTTTATTAAAGGTTATTCAACAATGATCTGCGATACTGGTAGAGACAAGGATCGTGAGTTAACATACCTAAAAATGTTAGAAGCTAAGGTTGTTGATGGTTTAATAGTAATTTCTGGTTCTCGTAAATATAACCCAGACATTATTGATCCTAAAATACCAGTAATTTGTATCGATCGAAGTTCAGACAGTCCAAATGTAACTTATATAGGATCAAATCATGAACAAGGCGCCCGAATGGCAACTGCAAAACTAATTGAAGCAGGAACAACTCCTATTTTATTGTGTTCGTCTAATCAAAAAATCTCTTCTACTAAAGATCGAATTCGCGGTTATCAAATTGAAATGAAATCTCAACATTTATCAGATAATGATTGCAAAATAGTTGCCATTAAATCTCACAAAAGTAATATTGACCAACGGGGAATTGAAATTCGCAGCATTTTAAGAAATATGCTAAATGAACAAAATTTACCAATTGGAATTTTTGCTATTAGTGATACGATCGCTGCAGAGGTTACAGTTGCTGCCCACGAACTTGAGTTAAACATTCCAAGAGATTTAAAAGTTATTGGATTTGATGATGCACCAATTGCCAAATATTGTTATCCTCAACTAACTACCATCCGTCAAAACACTCAAGAAATAGTTGATAAAACAAGCACCCTTCTTCTACAAATGATCCAAGGAGATAATTCAATTCGACAAAATCGAGAAATAATTGACGTTGATTTAATTGAACGAGGAACGGTTTAAAATATATTTAAAGGAGCATTAAATGATTAAACCTAAACTTACACTTTGTGATATTGACGGGACATTGTTAAATAGTAAACACGAATTACTTCCTGAAGTTATTAAAGCAATCAGACAATATGAAAAATCAGAAGGAATTTTCTGCTTAGCCTCGGCACGTCCAGCTAAAGGAATGATTTTTCTAGCTGACAAAATTGGCTTAACTGTCCCATTGGCAACTTTAAATGGGGCCTATATTATTGATCCCAGCGAAAACAATAAAGTATTGTTTCAAAAGCCCATCCTTAAAGATTCAGTAAAACAAATTATTCAATTAATTAAAGCAAATCATTTAAATATAAGTATTAATTGTTACGCTGGCCTCAATTGGTATATAGAAAAGCCAAACGAATGGAGCAGCCAAGAATCTTTAATTATCAACTTTGAACCTGAAATTGCTGATCTTGATCAAACTTATAATCAAAAAGAAATTCATAAAATTCTATGCATGGGAAAGCCTGAAGAAATCTCAGAATTAAACACATTAATCGCTAAAAATCCTCAACTTCAAATTATCGCTGCCCGCTCTAAAACAACTTATCTTGAAATTACCGATCATGAAGTGTCAAAAGTTTCAGCTCTCAAACATTTAGCTAACTATTTTAAAATCTCTTTAGATAAAACAATGTCAATCGGTGACGGAGATAACGATCTAGAAATGATTAAAGCTGCCGGAACAGGAATTGCTTTAGCCAATGCCAGTAAAAAAGTTCTTCAAACAGCTGATTTTATTATTGACGATAACGATCATGCCGGTGTGGCTGATGCTCTACAAAAGCACACTTTTTCTCATTAAGTAAATACATAATAGAAGATGGAAAAGAATTTTACACAATTAGAATCTTAAACGGAAATTTTAATAAATAAAATTATTCCTAGATGTTAAGGCATGAGATTTTTAAATAGTAAATGTCGTATGGAGTGTTTTACTTATTATGTCAAACTTTCTCTTGATATTCACAGCTGTATTCATCAACCGTTTTAATTGCAGCAAAAACATCTTCTGGTTTAATGATCCCTGGCATCCGGCCCATCGTATCATTTTCGCTGCATGACAATGAAGCTGCCTTCATCAATTCTTCGTTAGAAACATCCTCAAGATGTAAATCAGCCAAAGTGGTGGGCAATCCCAACTCAAGATCGAATTTTAAGAATTTTTCAAATCGTTTTACGCTGCTCCCATTAAGAATTAACTCTACTAAAGTACCAAAAGCAACCTTTTGTCCATGTGATAATTTATGAACATCTCCTTTTAAAGCTGTAAAACTGTTATGGACGGCGTGAGCTGCAGCCAAACCTCCACTTTCAAATCCCAAACCGCTTAAAAGAGTATTTGCATCTACAACTCGTTCAAAAGATTCAGTTACTACATGTGCTTTATTTGCAGCAATTGCTAATTTTGCCGAGACAAAAAGTGTTTCTTCACAAGCTTGCCCAATTGCCCTTGCCGCAATTGTCTGTTGACCTAAAACCATATTATTACTTTGAGCCTGATAAATATCATTTAATTCAACATTAGTTGCTAAGGCATCAGCAATCCCCGAAATCAATAAACTTACTGGAGCTCCAACAATAACCCTGGTATCAACTAAAACAACCTCTGGATTACGATTGTAGTAACGATAATGATCCATCAGGCCATCTTCTTTATAAAGTACTGAAATCCGAGAACAAGGAGCATCAGTTGAAGCAGTAGTCGGAGCAATTATTAAAGTTGTATTTAAATTATCCGCAACTCCTTTGGCACAATCAATCGTCTTACCCCCGCCTAATCCAATAATTATCTCTGATTGTTTTTCTTTAGCAATCGCGGAAATTCGATTAATTTCATTAACTGATGATTCTCCACTAAATAAAACAATTTGTATTTCAAATCCATTGCCTGCTAAATAATCGCTAAATTTTTTTCCAATAATATTTAGAACATTATCATCAGCTAAGATTAGAATTCTTTTACCATATTTTTGAAAATACTGGGCACTTTTTAATAACATGCCAGATCCTTGAATATAAGTGCTTGGACTAGTAAATATTTTGGCCATTTTTATACCTCATCTTAATTCTAAGTAAAATTTAGCATCAAATTAACTATTTAACTATCCTTTTGACTTGATAGTTGGCCAATCAAGATAACTAATTTTACAATCTGACAACGTTTGTCAATAATCTTAAAAATTATTTTTACACACTTGTTCAGTAAAAAAAGCTCAAAAATTGAGCTTTTTAAAATTAATCCAGATATCTTCAAATTACTTATATATTTTGGTTGATTCTTGATCAAATAAAATTTGTTTGTACGCATCAATTGCTTCTTGATATGTTTTCCCGCTATTTGATCTCAGCCATTTCTTAAATTTAACATTAAAATGAAAATCGTCACCTAAATATTGCTTAAAAAATACCCGATGTTTCTCACTGAAACTAATATTTTTTTCAATCAGTGTGGAAAGTGTTAAATTGACGTTTGGTTGATAAATTGTTTTTTGACGTTTTGGTTTTTTTCTCAAACCCGTCTCCAAAAAATAAGCAACTCGATCTGTTAATTCTGTTTTACTGCCTTGCGTTGATAATTGATTTAACCGACAAAATTCGACCAATTCTTCTTTTAGATAATAAAATTTTAAAAAGATCATCGCATTCAGGTCGGGTCTTAACTCAGGCCTTGATTGTTTGGCTTTTTTATCCATTTTATTTAATCCTCTTTTGGATTATTGATTATCTGACAAATGATCCAAAGCAGCTAAACTTTCTTTTGAAGAATTAAGTTTAAAAGTATTATCTGTTACTTTCTGCTTTTCTTGTTCTACTAATTCAGCAGGTGCTTTTTGAATAAACTTTTCATTGGCTAATTTCTTTTTCGCCCGAAGAATTTCGCTTTCAAACTTTTTAATTTGATTTTCTAACTTCTTTTTCTCTACTTCAACATCTACTAAATCAGCTAAAGGAATATAAACTTTAGCATTGCTGATAATTCCAATTTTCGATAATTCCGGTGCCTCAACACTTGAATTAATTTCAATTTGTTTTGGATTAACTAACCGTTCAATATAGGAATTATTTTGTGTAAACATCTTTTGAAGAGCTTCATCATTAGTCTGAATCAAAATTTCGATTGGTTTAGACAGAGGAGCCCCTGCTTCAGCTCTAATCCCTCTTACCGAAGTAATAAGTTCAATCATTGAACTCATTTGTTTTTCAATTTCAGGATTTTGGAAATCGTCGTTAGGTTCAGGATATTTAGCAACTACTAACGATTCTCCCTCATGGGTTGGCATCGTCAGCCAAATTTTTTCTGAGACAAAAGGCATAAATGGATGGATTAATCTTAGAATTTGATCTAAAACATAAGCTAAAACTTGTTTGGTATGATGACTTTTTTCAACATCGTCCCCAGTTAGATCAGCTTTACTCAATTCAATGTACCAATCACAAAAGTCACTCCAAATAAAGTCGTAAATTGAGCGTCCTGCTTCACCAAAATTAAACTTATCTAGCTGATCTAAAACCTGACTAACTGTTGAGTTTAACCGCGAAAGAATCCAATTATCAGCCAAAGTTCTTTCTTCTTTAGACGGTAATTCAATCTTTGTAACGCCATCTAAATTCATAATTACAAAACGGCTGGCATTCCAAATTTTATTAATGAAATTCCACGATGCATCCATTTTCTTGTAATCAAAACGCATGTCTTGGCCTAATGTTGTTCCAGAGATTAAGAACCAACGTAAAGCATCTGCCCCATACTTGTCAATTACTTCCATTGGATCAATCCCATTACCCAACGACTTACTCATCTTACGACCTTGTTCGTCACGAATTAATCCGTGGAGCACAACATTTTTAAATGGTTTTTTACCAGTAAATTCTATTGACTGAAAAAGCATCCGGGCAACCCAGAAAGGAATGATGTCATAACCCGTTACTAAAGTATCAGTTGGAAAATATCTTTTATAATCAGGTGAATCAAGATCGGGCCATCCCATTGTACTAAACGGCCACAAAGCACTTGAAAACCAAGTATCTAAAACATCGGGATCTTGTTCCCAATTTTCGATGTCTTTTGGTGCTTCTTCTCCCACATAAACTTCACCAGTTTCTTTGTGGTACCATGCCGGAATTCTGTGCCCCCACCATAACTGCCGTGAGATCACCCAGTCATGAATATTTTCCATCCAATTAAGGTACTGATGTTCAAAACGCGCGGGCCAAAAAATACTTTTATCCTTACCTTTTTGAGCTTTAATTGCCTGTTCAGCTAAAGGCTTCATCTTAACAAACCATTGAGTTGATAAACGGGCTTCAACTTGGACCCCTGTTCGTTCGGAATGTCCTACCGCGTGAACAATTGGTTCAACTTTTAATAAATAACCTTCTTGATCAAGATCTTCAACCATTCTTTTGCGAGCTTCAAAACGATCGAGACCTTCATATTTTCCAGCGTTCTCGTTCATCGTGGCATCTTCGTTCATGGTATTAATTCTTTGTAAATTATGACGATTGCCCACTAAAAAGTCATTTGGATCATGCGCAGGAGTAATTTTAACCATTCCGGTTCCAAATTCTGGATCTACGTATTCATCAGCAATAATTGGAATTTCACGATTAGCAAGCGGCAGCAAAACTTTTTTCCCAACTAAATCTTGGTAACGGGAATCATTAGGATGAACAGCTACTGCCGTATCACCCATCATCGTCTCTGGCCGAGTTGTAGCAATTTCAATATAATCTTTGCCATCAAATGTTGTTCCATCAACAAAAGGATATTTAAGATAGTAAAATGCCCCCTTATCATCTTCATGAACAACTTCAATATCCGATAAAGCAGTGCGAGCTTGCGGATCCCAGTTAATAATGTACTCGCCGCGATAAATTAAGCCTTTGTTATACAAATCAACGAAAACTCTTTTTACTGCATCAGAAAGCCCTTGATCAAGAGTAAATCGTTCACGCGAGTAATCAAGTGATAAGCCAAGCTTTCCCCATTGTTCTTTGATCGTTGCCGAAAAATCATCTTTCCATTCCCAAACTTTTTCAACAAATTTCTCTCGCCCTAAATCATAACGTGAAACGCCTTCTTCTTTTAACTTAGCTTCAACCTTAGCCTGCGTTGCAATACCAGCATGATCCATCCCCGGAAGCCAAAGCGTATCGAACCCCTGCATTCTTTTTTGACGAATAATTATATCCTGTAAAGTTGTATCCCACGCATGGCCCAAATGCAGCTTACCAGTAACATTTGGCGGCGGAATTACGATTGAATATGGTTTTGCTTTTTGATCCCCGTTTGGTTTAAAAAGATCCTGTTCAAGCCATTTATTGTAACGTCCTTTTTCGACCTCGTTAGGATTATATTTCTTATCCATTTCTGTCATTTTTTTCTCCTTCGTTTATAAAAAAATCCCGTCCTAAACTAATAGGGCGAGATTTTCCGCGGTACCACCTAAATTGAGTTAATACTCCACTTATTAACCAATAACGAGGTTAACCGGCTTTACTTACTTGGTTTCAGCAAAACATCTCCCAAGCTACACAACAGAATTTTAAAGAGCTGCCTTCCACCAACCACAGCCTCGCTGAGCTTCAAATGTTTCTGTGCCTCTTGTTCACTGATTAAAAATTAATTTAACTCGTTACGCCATATCTGTCAACTTTTTACCAATGGTGTGGTCCTTTTGGCGGATAATTAGGATCTTTAACGTTCGGGTACGGTACAAAAATTAAATGACAAATTAAGCCAATTAACAAAGCACCCACCAAAAATGCCCACCAAGTAAAATATTTATTGCCTAAAAATAAATAAACAAATACCGCGTACATCACAAAAATGATCAACCATGTAATAAACTCTTTAACACTATAGTCTTTTTTTAGCCACGAAAAAAAAGTTTTCAAAGTCTTTAACCTCTCACCTTAACTTTATACCTATCTTACAGCCAATCAAAAACTAAAGCTAAATAAATTGTTAAAATCAACAAATCAGCACTGCCGCCTAAGCTTAAATTACGATCAGTAAAGGTTTGATCAAGTTCTTTTAAAAAAGATCTTCCTTCTTTTGTTTGACTTGCACCTAAAGAAAAATATTCATTAGCCTGAGCTTTAGCCCAACCAACAATTTTTTGGTCTCCTGCTCGTTTAATTAAATTACTATCACGAGTAATTGATACAATTTTCATCAAGGTATCAATTAAACGATCATTGCGATTATTATTTTTTTGATCTTTTAAAAAAGGTAGTGCTTCGTTAAAAACTATGGGAAAACCGGCTTCAGCTTCCCCTCTAATTCCTGTTAAACCATACTTAAGGTATTCTCTTTCACCGGCTGTTAATTCTTGCGGAGATTTTGCTTTAACTTTTGCAAAATCACGCTGAGTTAATCCTGTAAGCATTTCTTTGATCGTTTCAGAAATGACTTCCAATTCTAAATTATTTCTGTGGGTCAATACAAAGGACGCTGCTGTACTCATTACACCTAAAGAAAAAATTGCCCCTTTATGGGTGTTGACGCCATTAGTTGCCTTAAACATTGTTTTTTCTGCTTCAATTCCTAATAAACGTATTTGTTGAAAAAGTTCCGTCAGTGCGGTTCCCTCAAAGTTAGCTCCTAAAATTGTGATCTCATTAAAGTAAGATCTCAAAGAAACTGCACTCGCAGCAAAAGTAAAAACGTCCATATCCGGATGTGATCCATTAGTGACTGGATCTACTAAACCCGGCTTTGGATTAACCATAACTTCATCAATCATCGCCTGTTCAGCTAACTGAGCCAAATCTTTAATCTGCATAATTGAAATAACTCCGATCCATTTGGCTGATTTTTTCTTGCAGTTCTAAAACGCTATGTTTACGTGATCGTGCACATTCTTTAGCTGGACGACTGCAAATTAAACATTTTCGAGGTTCAAATCCTAGATCCCGCCTTGATAATGGAACTTCTTTTGTTTTTAAAGATAGTACATCAACATCAAATAAACGTCCTAAGGTAAAAGCATCTTCAAAACTAATCGCAATTTCTTTAGCCCTTTTTATTGGAATATCTGTAACCCAAAAAGCTTCTGGTCCTGTTTTTAGCTGCCAGATAATCTCATTTTTAATTAATTTATCCCCAATTAAACTTTTTAACTCTTTAATTCCTGTCAAAAAAATCTCTTCTAAATAATGATTATTTTTTATTGGACCGGGAATATTTAGTTTAGTCGCGATAATTGTTGCCGTCGGATCCTCTTTCATCAATAAATTTTGCTGTTCAACTCTCTTATCTTTATTTAAAAGAACTTCATTAATTTTGACTGGTGTGCCTTCGTTGAAAATTGTAAAAGCCACTAATTTGCCTCTCTAATTTTGTTATTTTGATTTTACCGCTAAAAAAAACAGAACCACTATCGTTCTGATTTTTTATTTATTCTTTCACTTGATTAATTACATCAATCAAAGTTCCATCACGATACTCAACTAGAGCCACTGGTCGATCAGAATATTCAATTGAATCTGCCTGACCAACTATTTTTTCGGCTTTTTCCTGTAATTCTTCAATCGTATAAACTGGAATGCCTGGAATTTTACCTAAAGCATCGATTAAATCTTTGCGGGCAGGATTAATCGCAATCCCATATTCAGTTGCTACTACATCAATCGATTCACCAGGTGTCGTAATTGAAGTCATTTTCGGCACAATTGTGGCTAATCTTCCACGAGTTAATGGTGCTGAAATAATCGTTAATTTAGCGGTTGCTGCATCTTGGTGTCCGCCAATTGCGCCGCGAATCACTCCGTCTGAACCACTTAAAACATTGACATTAAAATTGGTATCAACCTGCAGAGCGGAAAGAATACAAACATCTAGTTTAGCAACCATTGCGCCCTTATTATAAGGATCAGCATACCAGGAAGCATCAATTTCCTGCTGATCTTGATTCCCGTGCATTGAATCAGCTGCACCCTTGTCAAAATCCTGTACATCCATTACTTTTTTAACAAGTCCTTCTGCTAAAAGATCTGTCGTTGATTTTGTAATTCCACCTAATGCAAAAGATGCTTTAATCCCGTGATCTAACATGGATTGTCTTAAATAACGAGTTACAGCTAGGGCTGCTCCTCCAGAACCAGTCTGAAAAGAAAATCCTTCTTTAAAGTACGGAGAATGGGTAATAACTTCATTAATTATTTGAGCAATTTTTAATTCTTTTGGATCTTTAGTAAAACGGGTTGCTCCGGATCCAATTTTCTCAGGATCTCCAACTTGATCGACTTTTATAACATAATCGACCTGAGTTTGATTAATTGAAGCAGGGGTATTTGGATAATCAACAATATTATCTGTTAATAAAACTACCTTATCTGCATAACGAGCGTCCATTAAGGCATAACCCAATGAACCGAAAACAGCATCTCCAATCATTCCGTTAGCGTTACCCATTTCATCAGAATTAGGAACTCCTAGAAAGGCAACATCAATTTTAATCTTACCAGTTTCAATTGCTCTAGCTCTGCCGCCATGAGAACGAAAAATAACTGGATCTTTTAAAATTCCATGAGATACAGCATCTCCTAAACTCCCTCTCATCCCAGAACTAGTAATATGGCTTACTGTACCGGCCTTGATTGCTTTTACCACCATATCATTCATGACATTTGTCAGAGATGATGGAGCTAAGGTTAAATCTTTAATTCCCAGATCAATGATAATCTGCATAACCTTATTAAAAATTTTATCCCCTTCACGCAGGTGATGATGAAACGAGATTGTCATGCCATTTTTGACATTATTTTTAACAAGTTCTTCAATTGAGTCAACAATTTTACTTTGATCTGCAGATACTCTAACTTTTGGAGCAATTCTTTGACTTTCAGGATGTCCCAGCTCAGCACCGTCAAAAGACTTATAACCATACTTAGTTAATAATTCATCTGGTATTTCAACGCCTGCTTTATTCTTCAATGTAATTACCCTCCTCATCAATCAAATTTGAAGCTTTGGCTAACTTCATAACTCGCTGTGCACGTAAAACAACCGGACGATCGACCATTTGACCGTTCATTGCAATTACGCCGGAACCTTTTTCGTGAGCCTCATCAATTGCCGCAATTATTAATTGTGCATTCTCAATCTCAGCTGCAGTTGGTTCATAAACTTTATTGATGATTGGAATCTGACGAGGATTAATTACAGATTTTCCATCAAATCCTAATTGATGAATAAATTCTGTCTCCCGAATTAAACCTGCTTCATCATCTAGATTAGTGAATACTGTATCAAAAGCAGAAATTTCCGCAGCCCGAGCAGCATGTAAAATCACATTGCGTGCATATTCTAATTCCCGACCATCCGGGTAACGATGTGTTTTCATATCAGTCGTATAATCTTCTGCTGAAAGAGCTATCCCCATCATTCTTTTTGATGCTGCAGCAATTTCATTGGCATTAATTACTGCCTGCGCACTTTCAATTGCTGCCATTAATTTAGTCGATCCCACTTCTCGACCGAATTCTTTTTCGGCTGCTTCGGTATCTCTTTCAAGCTGATGAATCATTTCAGCAGTATCTGTTTTGGCTAAGCGAATTACATCAATCCCCGCTTTAACCATTGCCCGAACATCATCATGATAATAAGGCGTATCAAGACTATTAATTCGAACTACTTTTTCAGATTTACCATAATCAACTGTCTGCAGTGCTTCATAAACTAAACTGCGGGCAGCATCTTTTTCCTGCATTGAAACTGCATCTTCTAAATCAAACATAATCGAATCAGCGCCGTAAATCCCTGCGTCTTTTAACATTGCGGGATTATTGCCCGGCACAAACATCATTGTTCGGCGTAAACGTTCTTCTGTCTCTGCCATTAAAGCACCTCCCAAGCTGGTTCATCTTGTTGTAAAGCTCTTTGAGCTGCGGTAATTGTCCGCGCTTTTATAACACAATCTAAGGCTCCTTTATCGACAGCATTTACTTTTACATTATCGATTTGAAACTTCTTTAAAGTTTCCGTAATTACTTTTTTTATTTGATTCCCAAACTGACTTGCCACTGCTGAATCCAAATCAATTTGAATTCCACCATTTTCAGCTGGGCTTAACGTAATTTGAATATCTGAGGATTCGAGGGTGCCCGCCATCGCTATTTTTTTAATTTCCACGAATATTAGTTCCTTTCTTAATTCTTGCTAAAAGTTCACTTTCATGATCTTCAATAAATTGAGCTGTTGTTGACGGCAAAAAATCTTTTACTGAATCTAAATTATGTTTAGCAATTGCTTGTCTGACTGCTGTTGCATTAACAATTTTTTGATTCTTTTCTAATCGTTTGACGATTATTACTTCAATCGACGGCGGTAATTCTTGCTGTAAAACTTGATTATAGATGTTAGTTGTCCGCGAAAAAGGTTCATCTCCCAAATATCGTTTGGTGATATTTAGGATGGGTGCAACTTGATCACGAAATAATCGTGCATCAAGCGTCGTTTGATAGCGGATGATTTCATCTCCTGCTGGTAAGAAATACGAAGGAAAAGTTGCGTAGCTAACCATATAGCTGCCGCCAAAAAAAACACGCACATTTTTTAAATCTGCCAATCCTTCTTTAACCAGCTGCATTCGTTCGCTGCTTGAAAATAATGATCGATCAGCTGAAACCACAAAAACATTCACAACTGCGTTTTCTGATGCAGCTTGTTCTACCAAATAACGATGACCCAAAGTAAAAGGATTGGCATTCATGACAATTGATGCTGCTTGTTTTTGATCCTTTACTCCTGGTAAATTGGTCAAATACGTCTTAATATCCGGTGCTCCAGCCTCCAGCAAAACACCCAGCGAAGTTTTAGCTAATGTGTTAAAACCTACATAGTTAAAACTCTTCTCATACTGGGGTTTTGTAAAAACCATCATGTGAGTTTTTCCTTGCTGCATTAATTCATTTTGCAAGGCTGTAATTATTCGATTGAAATTAGCACCCGGCGGATCTCCTTCATCAACTGCAATAAATTTTAAAATATTATCACTAAGTGACCCGGTACCAATCAATTTTTCATTTTCATAAAGTCCCATCGTTAGATCAAGATTTTGAACCTCAGATTCTGAAAAATCATTTAATCCGTGTTCATTTAGAAACTTTATCCACAAATTTTTGATTCGCGGTATTTTTAAATACAGCTTCCTAACATCTGACATGTTTTTATCCCATAATTAGCATAATTACCGGCACGACAATGACAAACAATACTGACGCTGAAACAACTATGTTTGTCGCAAATTTTACATCTCCATGATAAGTATTGGCGAGAACCGGCAGAACTGCAAATGTTGGAGTCGCCGATTGAATGATTAAAGTTTTATAAAAAATCGGAACCATTTTAAGACCAACCTGAGCTCCAATAAAAATCAAAGCTGCCATAATAATTGGGGCCAAAACAAAACGTCCCAACAAAGTAACAATAACTGATTTATCAAATTTCATATTCTTCAAGCCAAAACTGCTCAGCATAATTCCAATATAAATTAAAGATAATGGAGTTACCAAGGCCCCAACTTTGGATAAAGTAGTTGTTACAAAGCTAACCAATAGATGCGACTTCATCCAAGGAATGAAGATGAAAGGAATTGCCACAATAAAGCCCCAAAGCGGTGCTGGTATTAAATGATGCCAGTCAAATTTAACTTTTTGTCCGTCAGTGCCGACAGTAGGATCATCACTGGCAATAATCCAAACTCCAACTGTCCAGAGCATAATTGTATTCACGATATAATAAACTAATAAATAAGGAACTGATATTTTACCGAAAAGTGCTTCGTTTAAAGGCATCCCGATAAAAACAGTATTAGCAAAATTCATTGCGGTAATCATTAAACCCCGACGGCCTTTTGGAATTTTCATAAATTTTACTAAAATCCAGCTGATAATTAAACCAATTGTAATGCTTATTATTGTATACAAAAGGCCAACTGACAGTTTAGATAATTGTTCTGGTTTAAAATGTTCCATCATTGACATAAAAATCGATGCGGGTAACGCAACCTGCATTATAATTTTCGATAACGATTTAGAAAATTTATCGTCAAACCATTTCTTTTGATTTGCAACATAACCGATTGCAATCATAATCATGATTGCTAAAACGCTCTGAATAGAAGTCCAAAATATTGCCATTTTTCCCCTCACTTCTTACTTAAATTCTTGCTATATTCTTCAACACATGCTGTAACAGCTTCTACAACCCCTTGATCAAATACGCCTGGTACTATTTTTTCAGGAGTTGGATTTTTAATTAAATTTGCCAAAGAACTTGCAATTTTTTCTTCTAATTCTAAGTTAACTGACTTTAATCCGCTTTTGATTAACCCTTTAAAAAGTCCTGGGAAAGCTAAGATATTATTAACTTGATTAGGATACTTGCTAGATCCGGTGGCAATTACTTTAGCTCCCGCTTCTTTTGCATCATTAGGATCAATTTCTGGAATTGGATTAGCTAATGCAAAAACGATCGGATTTTCTGCCATTGATTTCACTTGATCTTTACTTAAAACGTGAGCATCAGATAGACCGATAAAAGCATCTGCTCCTTTAATTACATCATCTAAAACTTCACCAGCTTGCGAGTCAACTTTACCTGCTAAATTTCTTTGATATTCGTTATAACGTTCATCAGAAGATTTAACGACTCCGTGGATATCAACTAATGATAAATGCTTAATTCCACTAGCTAAAAGAAGATTTGCCGTTGCGATTCCAGCTGCTCCAACGCCTGCTAAAACCACTTTCAAATCAGTTAATTTTTTGTTTACAACCTTAGCAGCATTAATCAAACCAGCTAATACTACAATCGCACTGCCCTCTTGATCGTCATGATAAACGGGAATTTCTAATTTTTCTTTTAAAGCTTCCTCAATTGCAAAACAGCGAGGTGCAGCAATATCTTCAAGATGAATTCCGGCAAAGCTCTTTTGAATATTTGTAATGACCTTTACAAAATCTTCAATTTCAACTTGATCAACAGCTAATGGAATCGCATCAACATTTGCTAAATCTTTATATAAGAGCGCTTTCCCTTCAACAATTGGTAATCCTCCTGCAGCTCCGATATTTCCTAATCCAAGAACGGCCGATCCATCAGTAACAACTGCTACCAGCTTACCGCTTGCCGTATACAAATTCTTTTTATCTGGATCTGCTTCAATTTCTTTAGCTAATTCAGCCACACCTGGTGTATATGCCTCTCCCAGTTCAGTGCGATTTTTGACTGATAACTCTGGATGAATTGATAAAACTCCCGTGTGTTCTCGATGTAATTTTTCTACTTCATCTTCTGCCATTCACAATCCCCTTAGAAAATAATTATTTTTACCCCCAGATTATGTCATAAATATTTTAAATTTGCAAATTGAAAGCGATATTTTTTAAATTTTAAAAAAGCGAAACATGGTAAAATAAAATTAATTAATCTTAATTTAGGAGGCGAAGACTTGGCAAACGAAGAACACCAAGATTTACTTATCGGAATTGCTCAAGGATTTTATTATTCTCGAAACTCAATAAGCGAATTGGCAAAAAAATATAATATCTCACGATATTACGTAGAGAAATATTTGGATGAGGCTACTAATTCTGGATTGGTAAACATCTCAATTAAAGCGCCTGTGGGGCGTCAGCGAACAATTGAACGTAAATTTAAGCAAGTCTTCCCACAATTAAACGTTACGGTCTTAAAAGACACTCTCAATCCTGCCGAAACTGCTTCTAACGTTTTTTTGTATGCCGCCCGTGATATTCAGCATTCAATTAAAGATCATCAAATCGTTGGTCTCTCTTGGGGTGAAACGATGTATGATTTAATTCAGCACTTTAATACAGATGATCGCCCAAGTATTACATTCACTCAGATTATGGGTGAAAACATGAAATATAATTCAAAAGCTGGATCTACCAGAATGGTTGAAATGGCCGCTAACCGTCTAGGCGCCCAATATAAAACAATTGTTGCACCTTTATATATTTTTGATCCAGAGACTCGTAAATTATTAGCTAGCGAACCGGCAATTGCCCCGACTCTCGCTTTAGGTTCAAAAATTGATTTGTCTATCTGCAGTGTTGGAACCATTGCCTCAATCGAGTCAATTCCTGTTTGGCAGCAAATGAGCGAAAAAATTATTCCTCCTGCGAAAAAGAAGGAGGTGGCTGGAATTCTTTATGGTCGCCCTTACGACTTGAACGGAAGATTTATTAATCTGGAAAATATTCCCGTCTTTAGCATTCCGCTTGAACAAATTCTAGCAATTCCCCGAAGGATCTCAGTTGTAACTAACAAATTTAAAACCGAAGCAACGCTTGGTGCAATTCGCGGAAACTTATTAAATACCCTTTATCTTAGCGAATCCGTCGCTAATAAGATCATTTCTAATGCCGATGAATTTAATTGAGAAATGAGGCATTTTTATTAAAATAGAAGTCGATTCACAAACTCAGCTAACTGTTATTAAATTGGGGGTGGGACAGCCCGTGGTATTTTGTAATGGATTTGGCGGATATCAAGAAATTTGGTCTGCCCAAAAACCTGCTTTAATCGGACATGGATATCAAATGATTACTTGGGATTACCCTGGTCAAGGAAGTTCAAGCGGAGACATTGCAGATAATCTCATTCAACTTGCTCAAAACCTAGCGCTGATTATTTTAAAACTAGATTTAAGAAATCCGATATTAATTGGTCATTCGATGGGCGCTTCAGTCATTTGGAATTACCTGCAGAATTTTGGCACAGATAATATTGCCGGGATTTTAACAATTGACCAAAGCCCTAAAATGATTAACACTCCTCATTGGAATTTTGGGCTTAATGGGGTTAGTAATGAAAATATTTCAGAAAAACTAACCACAAAATTTTCAGTTCATGAAACAATGCATGGATTAGTTCCAATAGTTTCAAATGAATTAGCCGATGCTAAAACTAAACATCCTTTTAATCGATCTGAAGCCCAAAAATTATTACTAAGTCACTTTAAGGCAGATTGGCGAAACACAATTGAAAGACTTATGATCCCAGTTCAATTAATTACCGCAAGGTCTAGTCCCTATTTTCCTAATGGGTATGGTGAATGGTTACAAAATCATAACCCGCAAATTAGAGAAACAATCATGGAAAATTGTGGGCATGACATTATGGCAGAAATTCCAAACCAATTTAATCGGTCAATGATTGATTTTTTAAAAATATGTATCAAAAAAAAGAGCTCTCCAAATTATTGAGGGCTCGTTTTTATTAGGTCTATTAAATTTAAGGTGTGGTATCAACTAAAGTGAAAGTCACCGTGCCATTGTAGGTTCCACTAGCCGGAATTGCACTCGGAGCCGACCTAAATAATAAATTCCAACTCTTACTCCACGTATCAGCGTATCCAACGCCCCCACTAACCCCAGAATAGAGCGATGTTGCCGTCGATGTGAGCTGATGTTCACCAGCGGAATCTTTAATGTAGAGCGGATTACCGGCAACTTTCTTCGTCGTATCATCCGATTTCACTAAGTCACTCGCCGCAACATCGATGCGCCATTGTTTGTTAGCTCGACCGTTGCGACTATCGGTAATTTCTAAGCTTTGCGCCTCGCTCTGACCTTCTTCAAATCGGCCTGAGATCTTGTGACTCCCGAGATCAATTTCCGTTGGCGCGGTGAAATTAAGACTTCCCACTTGATACCAAACGTACGTTCGGGTGTCAGTATGGTCTACTTGCGAATCGGCAATAATATCATCAGCAGTCTTCACGCCCCCGTTGGGTTCGTGATCATTGTTCGAAGTGCCAAGTTCTTGCCACTTTGCTTCAGTTGCATAGTAATTACCTGTCGGATCAGCCGGGTCATTAATCTTAGTGCCCGCACTTGGATTAGCGAAGTTCGGATCAAAAGTTTCCCAACCTGAACTTGACTTTGCTTTTGGATAAATTTTCATTTTCGGTCCTAAAGTTAACTTCCAAAGGTTCTTTGTATTATAAAACATTCCATTCATTTGATATGATTTTGGTTTATAGTAAGCCAATTTGCTTAAATTTGTTGTATCAAAACTACTTAAATCTAATGTTGTCAAAGAGGAACAATTGTAAAATAAATTTCGCATTGATCCGATAGAACTATAATAATTACCTGGTGGGAAATATGATACGGTTCCAACTTTGCTAGTATTAAATCCAGTAAGATTGAGATTTTCAAGCGAAGAGCAGCCACCAAACATTAATTCCATATCTATAAGATTGTTTGTATTAAACGTACTTAGATCTAAACTTTTCAAAGAAGAACAATTACTAAACATACTGCCCATGAGAGTAACTAAACCCGTCTGCCATTTACTAACATCAAGGTTAGTTAACTTACTGCAGCCACTAAAAGTTCCGCCCATATTTGTTACCTTTGCCGTATTCCAATTGCTAATGTCAAGGGTGGTTAAGGAAGAACAGCCACCAAAAGTGTAATACATATTTGTTACTTTTGCAGTGTTCCAACTACTAATAGGAAGGGTCTCTAAAGCAATACAGCTAAAAAAAGTATAGCTCAGATTAGTAACATTGCTGATATCAAAAGTTGGATTAAAATCCAAATGTTTTAAAGATTTACAACCAGAAAACATATAACTCAGATCGGTGATTTTGCTCGCATGCCATTGGCTGACATCCAATTGGGGTACATTGCCGCAGCCTTCAAACATATGCGACGTGTTAATAGCATTGCTTAAATCCCAATTAGTAACTGCTAAGCTTGTAAATGCCCAACAGCCAGAAAACATATAACTCAGATCGATCATCTGACTCGTATTCCAATTAGCGACATTAATTCCGTTTAATTTGTAACAGTTATAAAACATTTTGTATGTACTAGTAATATTACGGGTCTGCCAATTGATCAAATCTCCAACACTAACTAATTTCGAGCAACCCGCAAACATACTGGATGTTAGAGTAACATTTGAAACATTCCAATTAGTCAAGTTAAGATTTTCAAGTGAACTACAATCTTGAAACATCAATGACGTGTCCATAAGTGCTCCCGTATCCCAATCACTAACCTTCACACTAGACAAGTTAGAACAATTTTTAAACATGCTCTTCGTTAACTTAAGACTTCTCGTATCCCAAGAATTGAGATCAAAAATTGTTAACTTAGAACACCACTCAAACATTGAAGTCATATCTGTGACCTTACTAGTGTTAAAGACTCTGACATTAGCATTAGGTGAAATATCAGTATAATTAAACATGTAGGCCATACTAACAACTTTACTGGTATCAAAATTTAAAAGCTGGCTAAAATCAATCCCTCCTAAATTTGTAGAGCCGCTAAACATTCCCTCCATAGTGGTTACATTTCCGGTTTTTAAACTATTTAAGAAACTATAGCTCGTAATTTTTGTTAACCTAGAAAACATATAGTACATATAAGTTACATTACTCGTATCCCAAGTTTCGATATTTAACGAAGATATATTAGAGCTATTAAACATATGATTCATATCTGTGACTTTACTCGTATCAAATTTAGTCCATTGTCGAAAGTCGAGATTTGTTAATCCAGAAGTTGATTGAAACATGTAGCTCATATCTGTTACATTGCTGGTGCTAAAATCACTTAAATTTAAATTAACGACTTTCGAATTGTCAAACATATAGCTCATATTAGTTACTTGACCATTTGTTAAGCCACTTAAATTAATATTTGGACAGGTACTATTTTGAAACATATACCTCATAGTAGTCACGCTGCTGGTGTCACGGTTTGAAAAATCCAAACTACTCCCCCCATAACGACTAAACATAAAACTCATATCCTTCACTTGGCTGGTGTCAAAATTCTGAAGATCAAGGAGCGAAGTCACTTTGGAAAACATATTATTCATATTTGTAACTTTACTCGTATCAAAATGACTAACGTCTAAATTAGCGAGGGATGGACAGCCAGCAAACATTGCCCCCATATCAGTTACATTACTAGTGTTAAAATAAGAAACATCTAAATTGACTAATTTTGCTGAATTACTAAACATCTGATGCATATCAGTTACATTGCTGGTGTCAAAGTGAGAGACATCTAAAGTCGTTAAATTTCCATAATTATTATTTGAAAACATCTCACTCATATTCGTTACTTGGCTCGTGTTCAGAAGATCCAATCCTTCGTAACTATCAACATAATTAAGTCCTGTAAATAATTTTTCTAGCGATCCTTTAGCAGTAACTCCCGGTTCAAGAATTACTTTCTTAACCTGATTTCCTATAGAATTTCTTGCTATCCAAGGCCAATAATACTCCCATCCACTATATGCTTTATCGACATCGAAATTCAGCTCATGGGGATGAATTGTTAGAACTTTGGTTGTTGCATTATAATCCCACCATGTGCCGTCCCGCATCCAAAAGTCTTTCTTCATCCCGTCAACACTCTTCGCCGTCAGCTTCACTGGTGCTGCTTTGGCATTGAGGTTCTCAGGCATTGCTGCCTGCCACTTCTCTTTGGTATCTGCACTTCTTGCCGTAAGTGCGTTAGCTGTCAGATTAGGTTTGGTGGTAATCTTTAACGGTTCGTTATCATGAGTCTTTCCCGCGTTGTCTTTGTAGCTTAAGTAAAACTTCGTCGTCTCTGGATGACTGATCTTACCGCTAAAAGTTTTCATCCCGCTATAAATTGAGCTTTGATCCAGTTCAACCTTCGGCAGGGCAACTTTTACTTGATTGACCGCTGGATTAGTCTTCTGCGTCACAACCCCGCCTGCTGTCTTTAACGTAATCTTAGCGCTATTGGGTTTTCCTAACTTTAAATCGTCTTTATCACTCTGCAGCTCTTGTTGAGGGTTTATTCTCCCCTTAATTAAAATAGAATACGTATGCCCATAAAAGTCTGAACTCTTTAATGCTTCTGCTGCAGCATCAATTGTTAAATGATGACCCTTAATCATTACTTGAAAATTGTTGGTAACATCTTCCTGCAGTTCATTGGTAATCACAATGTCTTTCGGTTCGACTGACCAGACTGGATCTAGTTCATCATCAATCTGATTCCAACCTAAATACCCAGCTGACTTACTTGGAATATTCTGCTGCAGCAGATATAAAGGACGTACTTTATTAGGTGCTGCTTTGGTTTCTGTTAGTTTTCCTTGAAATTGATCAGTCTTAGTTTCTTCTGAACTCTCCGCTGGATCAACAGTTTCATCAACCCCCGTCATCCTCGCCTGAGGCATCTCAATCTCAACTACTGAGCTGCTGCTTAAATTAAGCTGTCCTGCTTCTGCTCCAGTATTCTTTAAGGTATAGTCAAGTTCTGTCTGATTCTCATAGACTGCCGTAAAGCGATTATGTTCACTAAGGGTATTAACCTTGAAATTAGTATATCTTTGATCAGAATTAGTCTGAACTAAAGAATCTCCCCGACTATAAATCTGTTTAAGCTGATTAAGCTTCAGTCCTATTTCTTCATTTGGATTTAACTGGTCAATTGTAAAATGACCATCTATTGCTATCGGGGTCTTTGTCCCATGAATAAAGAACTGCAGCTTCATCTGAGCTTTAGCGTTCCTTCCAGTGAGGGTAATGCTGCCGATTGGCGCCACCGTTACTTTTGATGCATTTTGGGCAGTTACGGTTAATACTGCATCAATCAGCTTACCGCTTGCAGTAATCCCGGCGTTAGAATAAGTAACTTCACCTGAGATTTCATTGTTAACTGCATTAAACTGATAGGTATTACGGTTAAGCTTAACTGCATTAGAACTGGCAGTGACTTTTGAGTTTTCTGCCAATGCTAAAGAGAAAGCATCCTTACCAGATAAAGTTTGATTTAAGTCTGTACTTACTTGAGAAAGTTTGGTAATCGATAAAGTATCTTCAGCTTTTGAATTAAAAGCCAGAAATTGTTTACCGAGGAAGGTCAAGATTAAGGCAAGGAGGATCAAAACCTGCCAAAACAAGATAATATTAAAACGTCGTCTCCCATTTTCTGAATTAAAATTCATGTTAAAGCTCCTTAAGAAACAAAATAATAAGTGAAAGGAAATAAATATCCAAAGAAATTATATCATCACAGCAGAAAAGAGTTGTTTTTTTTTTTTTTTCTTAATAACATAATTTTAAACAGAGGGGTCTAACATCAAGGGGACGGGGAATGGGAGAAAGAGAACCGATTTTTGTAATAAATCTTTTCAAAAATTGAATTAGCTTTAAAGTAATTGATTTAGTTTCCATCTTAAATACCGGAAGAAAGATGAAATTCCATTTCTAATCACAAACACATCAAGCACAGCAAAGAAAAAATGTAAAACTGTAAGAAAAATTTTCAAAATAAAAATCGCGATATTTCACAAAATTACTTTTGTAAAGTACCGCGACTCTATTTGAGATAAAATGTTAAAATTCTTTAGCTATCGATGGAAAAAAAATATATCCCATAAAAGATGAATTTTATCTACGATAAACCTTAAAATTCTTATTTAATATCAGTCTAAGCAGTTTGCTTAGACTTTTTATCAGCAATCAATTTTTCGATTTCTGCTAAATCTTCAGAAGAACTATTCTTAATCAAAGTTGCAATCAAGTTAGAAATACTCTTCTTTGAAAATTGTGATGCCAAATAATCTTCCTCTGACAACACTGGTGCATATTTTCTAGTCAACACCGTTCCGCTATAACCAATCTCTGCTGTTTTAATAAGTTTATTTCTCAATAGTTTTCTCAAAACAGCCTGGATGGTATTCAAGCTAATAGAAGAATTCTTTTCGAATACCTCTTTAGCCGATAACGGTCCCTTTGCATCCCATAAAACATGCATAATATCTAATTCTCTTTTTGTAAACTTTAGTTTATCCAAACTCAGTCCTCCTAAATTATTTAAAGTGTATCCACTTTGTTATAAATATATAATATATCTAAAAGTTTTATTTGAAAATTTATTTCGGAAAAAAAATTTAAAAATTTCATTATCGTACTTATAAATTCAAATAATGCGATTATTTTTTCTCTTTAGAAAAAATCATTAGGAATTACATTCGATTTATAGTCAATAGTTATTAAAAAGCCTATAACTAAGCCAAAATTAAAAGCAAACTAATGACATGTATTTATCCAAAAACTATTAAGTTCTATTACTATGGACTTATTTCCATTTAATAATTTACACTAAAGCTTTCATTAAATACCAAACTGTAAACCGTAAATATAATAAGGTTTATGCTCATTGGCTCGGTTTACGTCGCTTCTAACTAAGTCAATTATATACTTAATTGCTATAAAGGCAACAAATTAACGCGTAATGTAACAAAATTTCAAAATTTGTCATTGTAACTTAACACATTAAGATTTCCTAACTTGGATAAATGATAGTCCACTTTTTAATTAGAATATATAATTCTAATATAGAATTTAAAAATCTTTAATATATGGGTCAAAAATTACAAATTTTAAATTAAAAAGTGAAATTCTTCCTTATAAAAAGAATCAATTACAAAAAGAAAACCTTCGATTCACAAAAAGTCTAAGTAATAATTATAGAATAAAAAAGGTTTAATTGAAATCGCAAATTAGTGCCATTTCAATTAAACCTTTAGCTGTTTTTTATTTTCCGCTTTTAACTTGTAAAGAGGTGCTGTAAATCATTAACCCTAGAACATAAATGATAAAAATACCCATGATAATTAGAGACACAATAACATTAAAAAATAAAGAGATCAGTAAAGCTGCTCCCGATATTACAAATGAATAACCTAGTTTGCGGCTTAGTTTTGACCAAATTATCGGATCCGTAATCTTCCAATTGTAATGAATTAAACGATATTGGTCGACCGTTAGCGTTGGAAAATAGTTCCCGATCGCTAGAAAAACGATTCCGATAATGAAAACAACTATTCGTCCAACATCCAGTGAATGGCCTAAACCAAAACTAAGAATTATAAGATAAATTACTGTTGAAATAACTGGCGTGATCATTAATAAAACCCAAGTCATTCTTGCAGATTTTATTTTGTTACTAATAAAAATAAAAACTAACTGCAATAGAGCGGCGATTATTGGCATTAAAAAAACTGCAAATCTTTTATCAATAAAATTATCCGGCTCATTATTAACTCCAAAGTGACTAGGAACTTTAGCTGGCAATTGATGATAAAAGATTAGTCCTAAAATTATTGGAGCCAAAATTATTAAAACTGTTATAACAGACCAGATAATCAAATTTCTTTTATTTTTCATTTTCTTTTTTCCCTCCAATTTTATAAAACCAAGCCATCACATCTTCAAAAACACTAGCACTAAGAGAATAAATAATATAATTTTTTTCGCGGCTTTCGGTAATTAATCCGGCTTTTTTGAGGACTTTCAAATGATAAGAAACTGTCGCATTACTTAAATCAAAATTTGCTGCAATTTCTCCTGCCGACATTGGTTTATTACGTAAATGTTCTAGTATTTCACGCCGCTGAACATCGGCCAAAGCTTTCATTGTTTCGTTTAAACTCATTTCACACCTATTTAGAAAATTTTCTAAATAGATTATAGAATGATATTTTTATAAAAGCAAGAACTATTTCGAAAACAGTCTAAATACCTATTGGTTTTCAACAAATAAAAATATTTATATAACACAGATGTTGATTATTCACCTGAACGTAAAATCAATCAAAATTTAATTACAAAATTAGCGAACGGGACTTACCTTAAAGACAAACCATTATGGAAGCAGCAGGATCAAACAAAACTTGGTTATCAACAGCTCTAGCAATGTAAGCATGTAAACAATTTAAACGAGTGAAGCATCTTAGACTGCCAGAGATTCTAGACAAATGGTTATTTAAGAAAGATACAAGAAGTAAGACCTTCTTAATCATTTTGAAATTTAAGAAGGGGTCTGCGTTCTTTTATTTTACTGAAAATCCCCTTGAAATGAACGATTTCTCGTTTTTTAAGAGGATTTTTGTGACTTATTTCACTTTTTATAAATCACTGAAACGTATTGTTTCAATATTATTATTAACTAATACCGTCCTGACTTTATCCGAACAAGCAAAATCAACCTCTTGCATCCTAGGATTAGTCAAACTTGAATGATTGATGATATATTGATCCAAAAAGCCAGGATGACAAACCATCATTGGAAATACATTATTAGCACATGTGCTTGAATAATCAATAACCTTTTCAAGAGTTTTAACGGGATTATAGTGTATATTCATGCTATCCATAAAAGTAATAATTACATTGCTATCCTTAAATTTAACTGGTCCTAGATCTAATTTAAAAGGAAGCAGAGGCAAATCATATTTTTTTGCTACTATATCTAACCCCTTTAAAAAATTCGGACTATAAATCGCATGCCCTTCAAAATAGTCAGGTTTTCTTCCGAAAAGTTTTAAAAACTGATTATACTGTGCATCAATTTCAACTACTACTTCTTCTAAATCAACCAAATCCTCCGTTGAATTTCGATACAAATTTGAGGATTTAAAATTACCAAAATCATCTACCAAACTAGAAACCGTATCCGGATCACTCAATGGACGTCCAGCGGATATTACCGTATGTAACCCCAAATCAACATCTAAATCCATTATTAAATCGACTCCATGCTGTGTGCTAGGCATATTAACCATAACTCCAACATTATTAATAAACCCATTCTTTAAAGTTTCATAAATTCCATAATTGATTCCCTTAGAATAACCCAAATCATCTGCTCTTATTATTATTTTTGACATAAGCACATTCTTTCTAATTATTTTCTATAAAATACGTATATGAGTATTTTTTCTCAGAGGACATTTGTATTAAGGACGGTTTCTTCTCTATCTGCCAAAAAATATTCGTAATCATTTTTAGCATTTCAAAATCTCCATTAACCTTTGTATCCAAAACAATAAAACTACTAATATTTGTATCAGTACTTTGATATTCTTGATCAAAACGATAAACTTTAAAATTATTTTTACTACTGTTTAAATTAAACAAAACTCTAATAATAGTATTATTACTATTATATATATCGGTTGCACAATAATTTTCATAAGACTCGGTCATTTTCGAAACATGTTCAACAGTTATCTTTGGTAGTTTTAAATCATAACCCAAAGACTTCAAAAAAACTTTTTGTAAACTGTCTACATATTCAGTTTCTTTAATTGTTTCATCAACGTAGAGAATTGGATGAAAGGGAATTCTCATGTTTTTACCGTATTTTCCGCAAATATAATAATCATAATAATCATAATCTTGACTTTTAAGTTCATAGAGAGATTTTGTGGAAAGAACATTGATATAACTTTTATAATAATGCAATAAATTAAATTTTATTTGTTGTGTGCTTAGTTTTCCGTTTATTGCAATTATTACAATATCCAATTTTCGATGTGTTAATTCAATTCTATTAATCATACCTTGAATAATCCCAATGATAACTTGTTGTTCACGAGTCGAAAAATAATATGTGTATTTTTTCATAAAATTTTGAGTAATGTGTTTAAAACTTTCTTCTAAAATAGGAGAAAAAAGTGAACGTGGGTCTTTATACAAAGTAATATTAACGTCGTCTGAAATTCCCCATTTAATTTTTAAACTAATTGGCAATAATATTTTTGTTAAGTCTTTAACCAATGTTTCGTTATTAGAAACATCAACAAAAATCGTCTTAGAAATTTGTCTAATTAACTCATCTCTAATCTCAATTGTAAAATCTAACAATTCTCCGTAATTAGCAGTGGAACATTCCTGAAAATGATAAATGTCAATACTCATAACAGAAATATGAGTAAGAAACTCAATCATAGAAACAGAGTATTTAAATCCTAATTCTTTTTCACTTAAATTATTTGTAATTATTTTGACGAATTTATATTCTCTTGTTTTTTTATAGTCAAATTCTGGATACGGAGTTAATTGAGATTGATAAAAAACATCATCTTCAAGATGATGTAATAGCACTATTAAATTTACAAATCTTTCACTCGTCACATCTGAAAACGAGATATTACTTCTTACCAACGCACTAAAAATTATTTGTCTAATTTTAGCCCTTTTACTTTTGGATATTATAAATAACTGGTCATAATATTCGATATCTGTACGAACATCGACTCCAAAATACTTGTAGTCTCTAGACAAAAGAAGAATTTTAAAATAAATTGGACCCTTAATTTCAATACCCTTTAAACTATAATTCAAAACCAGTTGGTATGACTTTAATATATCTTTTACTTTTAACAGTTCACGATTTAAAGAATTATTATCGTTTATTAACATCTGTTTTTGTAAATCAATAATTTTTATTGGTTTTCGACTTGCTAATAACATTTTCAATATCAAGTAAACTCTTTTTGAAAATTCAGATTGAACATCAGCTTGGTAAAGTTGAAAATGCTTTTGAATTTGTTCATAAAGATCTTTATTTGAAATAATCAAACTATATCCATGAGCTTTTTTTGAAATGATTTTTAAATTTAATTGATTTTCATTAAATTCTGATTGAAGATTTTTCAAATCTTTCTTAATTGTACGAATGCTAACCCCTGTTATAGAAGCTAAAAAATCACTAGTTACATACTCATTAGATCTAAGCATTGTTAAAAAAATTGCTTTATATCTTTTTCCTCGATCCAAAATATTAATTAAATCCATTAAATTCAAAATATCTAGTCCTTAAACTATTTTGTTAAATACAATTGTTGTAAATCAGAAATGTCACGATCATTTAATTTTAATTCTTTTTTAGCATAAGAGATAAAATTTCCATATTCATTTTCAATAGTATTAATAGATTCTTCAATAAATTCTTCTTTTGTGTCAATTAATGCGTATAAATGTTCTAACACTTGCTGATCATCCGTAATTTTTCGATAACGGTTCATTTTTGCTTCATTACGTTCAGTTCGATTTGTCTTAGTAAGCATATAATCTTTAATGATTATGTCTTTAGGTACTCCTAAAATTCCCAATAGCAACATTATTCCATAGCCGGTTCTATCCTTACCGCCTCGACAGTGTTGAATAATTGCAACATTATTTGGATTTCTAGCAATTTTTAACATTCTTCCATAAACTTCTTGAGATTTTTTGCTTTTAACAAAGTTCCTGTATTCTTTTAAAACTGTTTCTTGATTACTTTTTAGTTCACCGTTATTTTTCTGCTTAATAATATTATCAATTAAGTTTACGTCTTCATGATCCTTTGAAGAAGCAAATTGAGCGGCAACTTCTGCAGTGTGAGCTGATGGATCCATATTATATGTCACAATATTTTCGTTGATTACTCGATTAGGGTACTTATTTACTTCATCGTTACTCCGATAATCTATGATTGTTTTTATTGATAATTGCTGAAGATATTTGATCCCACTATCTTCAGCGTTATGTATCTGATCTCCTCGATACATCATACCCCATTTTGTTGACTTACCGTCTTTTGTAATATAACCACCTATATCTCGAAAATTGATCAAACCATCGATTAATAACGTTCTCTCAGCTATTATGAAAGAATTACTTCCATCATCGATAAGAAAATATGGTCTTTTTGTTAACTTTGGTATCTCAAATTCTGCATCTTGATTTTTCATAGTACCAATGAAATTCGATTCACGACCATCTGGAAAAATTGAAAGGGAAATTTGTAAAGGATGCGAAAATAACTTATTAGTATGAAAAGTAAATATATTTTTCCTTGTTTGTTTAACTGATATATCGTATGAATTCATTTATCCAAAAACTCCCAAATAAGTAAGAACTATCGAAATAATCATGATGCTCAAGATTAAAAGCGGTGCATGTTTTCCATTAGTCTTCTTTAAAATTTGATATACAGCAATAGTAACTAACAAACTAAATAGTCCTGGCATAACTTTATCAAACATATCTTGAAATTTAATAGTATTTTTCCCTGCACTTATTTTAGCAATGATATTAACTTTAACTACTGACGCAACTAGTGCTCCAATTACAGTTAATCCAACAACATTAGCCATATTTGATAGTCGCTGCAAAACATTACTTCCGGAACCACTAATTAATTCGATTCCTTTCGAATATCCCCAATGAATTCCATAATACTTGGTTCCTACATTGACAATGTTATACATCAAAAACATAATAATTGGTCCAAGAATACTACCTGAAAAAGCTAGAGAAGCTCCGATACTACCGCAAATAGGTAACCAAGTAAATTTTAGAACACTATCTCCAATACCGGCTAGTGGTCCCATTAATCCTGTTTTAATAGCAGTTACGGTCTCTTTTTCATCTTCAGATGTAGTTTCTTCTACAGCAGCTGAGATTCCTAATATTAATGCATCAGCATTTACATGACTATTAAAGAATTGTAAGTGACGCTTCATAGCATTAACTTTTTCTTCTTTTGGTTTATCATGATATAGGCGTTTTAGAACTGGGACAAAACTTGATAAAAATCCTATTGCCTGCATTGATTGAAAATTATTAGTAAAATTCAAACATTGCATGCGCCAAAAAACTTTATTTAAATCTTTTTTAGTAATTTTATTATTTTGATTATTCGAGTTTTCCATTATAAATCGTACTCCTCTTCTTCATTCACAATCTTAGAATCAGATTCTGAATTATCTTTAGCGCTGTTTGCCTTCTGTGTTGCATAATCGTAAATTAAAGCCATTGGTAAAGATATCAGCGTTACTGGTAAAACAGATAATTTAAGATAAACTGCAAGAGTAAATCCTGCAATAAAGAAAACCCATAACTCACCTTTCTTCATCATCATTAACATTAAAAGACCAATACCAACTGCCGGTATAATACTGCCTGCCACACTTAACCCTGTCATTACTTGCTTAGGTAAAGCATTAACAACACTTTTAATAGCTCCTGAACCAAAATAAACTGCCAAAAATGTCGGCACAGCTCTAATTAAAAAGGTTAATAACATTGGAATGTAATTGATCCGAAAAACTTTATCAAAATCTCCGGTTTCAGCAACACGATCCATAATTGGATTTAAATAAACAATCCCTGAGCGATACAAAATTAACAACTGTTGAGCTAATAATGAAGTAGGTACTGCAAGTGCTACTGCCGTAGCAGTTCCTCCAGAAGCAATCCCGAGTGCAGTACCAATTGCACTTCCTGAAATTAAATCAGGAGCGGCATAAGCTCCAACGTTCCCAACACCCATCCACATAACTTCAAGCGTAGCACCAATTAACAGCCCATCTTTTAAATCACCCATTAACAATCCAACAACAGCGGAAATTAGAAGTGGTCTACGGATCATTTGTGTTCCTAAATCGTCAAGGGCACAAATGCCAGCCCAAACAGAAACTAAAATTGCATTAATCATTTAAGTACCTCTTTTAAATCAATTTTTTCATCATTTGGAACCATTTGGACAGTGATCTTAACGTTTCGATCCAACAAGTCCTGAAAAGCTACTTTTTCTTCTTCTGTTACTGATAATGCTTTAGTTAATTTTTCTCTACCTTCCTGATATCTCATTCCACCAACATTTAGTTGATCAATAGGAACCCCTAATTTAACCGATCTTAAAACATCCACGCTATTTGAAAAAATTAACATAGTTCTTCTTTTAATCTCGGTTTGTTTAATAACTTCACTAAATTTTTCAATACTAAAAGCTCGAACATTAATTCCTTGTGGAGCAGCCATTTTTAATATATTTTGCTGGGTTTTATCTCCGGCAATTTTGTCATTTAAAACAATTATCTGTTCAATTTTATATAAATTAACCCACGTAGTTACAACTTGACCATGGATTAATCGATCATCAATTCTGCTAAAGACTATCATCATCACCCTCCTCGTATTCTTCAATTAAATTTGTATTTCTAATAAATAATCCTGCCTGATAACTACTTTTAATCAATTCTTCAATGTAACTTAATTCTTGATTTCGATTTGTTAAAATTTCAAGCAACATTGGCATATTCAAACCTGAACAAATAACGGTATCCGATCGATTAATTAAATTTCCAGCTAAATTATTGGGCGTCCCACCAATAATATCTGTTAAAACCAATAGGCCATTACCTGTATCTAATTTATTAATTTTCTGATACATTTTCTCTTTTAATGTATCCACTTGATCGACTAAAAATACAGACAATACTTCATAATTATTTTGCTTACCCACAATTAATTCCGCACTTTCAATAGCTGACTTTGCAAAATTACCATGACTCATTAATAGTATAGCTATCTCACCCAATTCAATCCCTCCTCATTTGATGACGCTTTCATTATAGATATATATAATTTTTAATCACAGGTATTTTTCTGCACCATATATCGTGCATATCAATAAATATTTTTAGAAAAATTAATAAGCAAACACAATTAAAATTTTATAAAAAAAAGAATCAAATTTGATTCTTTATAAGAAGATATTTTTAATATTTATCTTTGGTCTGAATTTTTTCAATATTATCTTTAAATTCCTTCGGACTCATAATTTGATCATTATTAGGATAACTGATCTTACCATCAAACTTTTCTGTTTTAATATTTATTTTAAGTTCAATTAGTTCGCCTGTTTTTTGTTTCATTCTTAACAAATAATTAACCGTAGATTTTTGGGGATTATAGTTGATGGCGTAATCAAAACTTTAAACTCTGAATAAAGCTCATCTAAATATTCTTGACTAAGAACTTTTGTCTTAAAATCTCTATTCAAATATTTAGAATACTCTTTAAGATAGTTTTTTACGTCTTTTTTATGTAAAACGACTTTAATCGTATCGTCTTTTTTAGTTATTTCGTTATCCGGCAGAGAATTGATTGTATCCTTTAAAGCAATAAAAGAATCTTTTTGAACATTTTTCGAATTTTTAATTACATCTTTAGTCTGAGCAATTTCTTTATTATCTGCAGCATTAAATTCTTTCATTAGCGCTATTATATCAACATATTTTCCACTAATTTTTGAGAAATCATATGCCGGAATGTCTTTACTTAAAGAGCGAGCTAACTTATATCTAGACTCAATAAAATCAGTTTTAAAAAATATTTTTTTATTGTTGCCTACAAATTCTACCGGCACCGTTTCATCTAAGACATTAAATTTAACAATTCCTTTAGTACTTGAACTGTTAGTTTCTCCCGTTCCAGTTAAAGATCCATTTTCAATTAGGTTAATTATTATTTTCGAGGATGTATCAACATCGTCACTTTCAGGAAGTTCAATTTTCGCAAGTTTAATTTTAAAATTTACTTTTTCCTTTTTAGTAGTGGATAATTGATCGTAATATTGAATTAAAGTTTGTTTGAAGGTCTGCAGCCGACAAAAACAAACATTAGTGACAAAACTAATAATATAAGAAAAGGTTTTCGATTTTTCATATTCCCCTCTCTTAATATTATATTATAAAAACGCTTACGCTTAAATTAAATCTACTTTTTCACTTTCGGCAGAACAATTTTTTGGTAAAGCCCCACTGTTAACAAATAATAAAGGAGGTAAAGAACTAAAAATATTAAAAATGGGACTCCTAAGTTTCCGTAAGGTTTAGCTAAAAGGTCTGTCGCTTTAAACATCTGAAGCCCAAACAAAACATGCATTATTCCAAGAATTCCCGGAAGTAAAAACAGAGCTCCGATTTCTTGAAAGATTGATGTTTTTAACAAATTTCTTCTAGCCCCGAGCTGATTTAAACGATGATAACGTAGAACATCTTTTGGCGCACTCGAAAGAATTTTAAACATTAAACACGATGCCAGCATTGCTAGAAATGCTAGTCCTAAAAACACTCCGATAAATTCAAAGCCTGAAACGGAGGAATTAAAGTCTTGATAAAATAAATATTTTTGAGACATGTTAATCATCGCAAGACTGTTAGCACTTCCCTTTTTGTTATCCTTAAGCGCTAATTTTTTTAATTGTCGATGATCTCGAACAAAATTTTGAAGCTTATACAGCCTAATCTCATGTACTTCTCCCTTTGTTCGGTCATATTTTTCTTTAGTTACAATTTTGCTGTCAAACTTTTGTAGATTTTGAGGAATGTATGATATTAAAGAACTGTTAAATAATGAATCTCTGTCTTTTAATAAATTTTGACCAGTTATTTTTTCGACCTTAGAAGAACCAAAATGTAAATTTAAGAAAGGATCCCGATCAAAATCACCCGCATTCCACACAATCTTTTTGTTAAAAAACTTAATCCGATAAACGCTAGTACTTTTAAGTTTTAATTTTTGAGCTTCTTTAAGATCACCTGGTGACGGATCATGTAAAACCAAATCATAATAATTACTTGCATCGCTTTGTTCAACGACCTGATCACTAAAAGCAAGACCAACAGTAATTGCCCCCAGAGACAAAGCAAATAGAATTGTTACCATTGATAAAAGCCGGGTAAAATCACGAAGCCGAAAACTTAACTGCCCTAAGGTAAAACTGTGAATTTTTTTGAATCGAAAGGATTCATTATTTCTCAAAAGTTCAATTATCCCTTGAAAAATAACGTCAAATGCAAAATAAGTTCCCAGAACGATCGTAACAAGTGCAACAATCAAGCCTAAAATTACTCCCGTTGGACCATCAAAAGGTTCATGTTTTAAAGTCGCCATTGTCCAATACCCTAGAGCCAAAAGAATAATTCCTGCCAAAATTTCTATTATTTGCCCAAGGCGATTTTTATGACCTAAACGCGGTGTTTGATCTTGGTTCAAAAGTTGAAGAATAGGTTTTTTTACTAACTTTCTGGCATTTAAGATCGCAATGAGGGCAAAAATAATTAAAAAGTATCCCAATGTGACAATTGTCGCCTGAGAACTCCAAATCGAAAACTTTGAAACCGTTAAATCCATTTGTTGAATGATCCAGTAACCAACTACTTTTGTTAAACCAAGTCCTAAAATTAAACCCAAACCAACAGCCAGGATTCCGATTAATAGTGTTTCCGTGAAAATTAAAAATGCAATTTTACGAGATTTAGCACCCAACATCATATACATTGCATAAACTCGTTGTCTTATCGAGAGTAAAAAAGAGTTTGCGTAAAAAATATACACTAAACTAATGATCCCCAGCAAAATGGAACCCAAATATGAGGTATAAATTAAAGTATCGAAATTCAAATGTAAATTTGCTTTTAAAAACGCTCGATTGCTTGCAATTGCTTGAAACATATAGAAAATAGCGGCTGCAATCATTAAACCGGAAAACAATACCAGGTAATCCTTCCAGCGACTTTTTATGCCCTTCAGAGCTAACTTTATTGTCATTCGCTGTCTCCTAATACATTTAAAATCTGTTGATAGAATTCTTCTCGTTTTCGATTTTCTCTTTTTAGCTCTTGACCAATCATTCCATCCTTAATAAATAAAATTCGCGAACAAAAACTTGCTGACATTGGATCGTGTGTGACAAGTAGAATTGAAATCTGTTCGGTTTGATTAAGAGAATTCATCGTTTCAAGCAAATCGTGTGCGCTATGTGAATCAAGAGCTCCGGTTGGTTCGTCACCAAACAAAATTGCGGGATTCGTTACTAACGCCCGTGCTGCAGCGACTCTTTGTTTTTGACCACCAGAAATTTCTGTTGGATATTTAGGTAGAATTGCTTCAATTGAAAGTTTTTTAGCTATTTCATCTATTCGTTTAATAATGTCTTTGCTTTTAACTCCCTGCAATGACAAAGGCAACGCAATATTTTCTGATGCAGTTAAATTCTCCAACAAATTAAAATCTTGAAAAATAAAACCAACCTGATGAGCTCTGAAATCTGATAAATTATTACCATGAAGTTTTGTAATATCTTTACCATTGATCATCACTTTACCTGCTGTTGGATAATCTAAGGTTGACAAAATATTAAGCAAGGTGGATTTACCAGAACCTGAAGCTCCCATGATTCCAATAAATTCACCTTGTTTAACTTCAAAAGAAACGTTTTTTAACGCAATCGTTAAATCGCCTTTCGATTTTCCATAAATTTTTCTTACTTGTTCAACTTCGATAACATTAGACATCTTACTTCCTCCTTGGGATTTCAATTAGATAACGATCTACAGAGGAAAAAGTAACGAAAAAAATGCCTCGCATTCACGAGACGTTTTTCAATAGATAAATCAATGCTCTAAATATTCATATAGTTTTTCAGTTGTTAAATTCTGCTTTTCGTCTCCCCTAAAATCGGCTTCAATTTGACCTTGATTTAAAACTAAAAGTCGATTCCCGTACTTAATTGCATCTTCTAATTGATGCGTAATCATGAGGGCAGTCAATTTGTCATCAACAATATGCTGGTCAGTTGCGGCCATTAATGATGCGCTTGTATGTGGATCAAGCGCTGCTGTATGCTCATCCAGCAGGATTACATCCGGCCGTTTAATTACTGCCATTAAAAAGCTAAGTGCTTGGCGCTGTCCTCCTGACAAAGCACCTGTTGCCGTATTAAGCCGTTCTTCTAACCCATTATTCATTGTTGCTGCTAATTCACGAAATTCATTCAAATGAGTTTTTAAATGACGCGGTTTTAAAAATCTTCTCTGTCCCCGATTTACTGCCAACAATAAATTTTCAGCTACGGTCATTCTTGGAGCGGTTCCCATTTTTGGATCTTGAAAAACGCGACTGAGAAACTCTGGATGTGCTTCTTCTGATAGTTTAGTGATGTCTTTTCCAAGGTGAAGTACTTGACCCGAACTAACTGGCAGCATCCCACTAATAACATTAAAAAGCGTCGATTTTCCAGCTCCGTTGGTTCCAACAATTGTAATAAAATCACCTTCATTAATTTGTAGATTAACGTGATTTAAAATTATAACTTCTCGCGAAGTTCCTTGATTTACAACAGTTGAGACATCTTTTAATTCTAAAATTGGATTAGTCATCATGGCGTACTCCTTTCATAATTGTACTTTTCACTCGTAAATGCTTTTCTAACTGCGGCAGTAACATACAAAGTGCCAGTACAATAGAAGAAATAAGATTTAAATCATCTGCTTTGAACCCTAATTGTAAAACTACCAACAGAAGCAATCGATAAATAATGCTGCCCAGAGTAACAGCCACTAAACGCTGCGGTAAAGTTAACTCGCCAAATAGTACTTCTCCAATAATGATTGAAGCTAGAGCTATAACGATCGTCCCAATTCCCATATTAATATCGGCATAACCGTTACTTTGAGCAATTAAAGCTCCACACACTCCCACAATGCCGTTAGAGATCATCAAGCCCATAATAACCATCCGGTCTGTCTTAACGCCGAGTGATTTTGCCATCTGCCGATTATCTCCGGTCGCGATGAAAGCTTGGCCCCAATCGGTATTTAAAACAAATATCATCAGAATAGTGAAGATAAAAATTACGATCATTCCAACAAAAACACTGTCAAAATATTGGGGTAAACTTGCTAAAAATTTTCCATTAAAAAGTGTTTTTTGTCCTAAAAGCGAGATATTTGATTTTCCCATTATTCTTAGATTTATTGAATAAGCGGCCGTCATTACCAAAATCCCTGCCAAAAGACTTGGAATTTTCCCTTTCGTATATAACAGACCTGTAACTAACCCTGCTATCACTCCCACTACAAAAGATAAAAGTGTTGCCAAAATTGGATTTACACCGTGTGTTATTGCAGTTACTGCGACAGCTGCCCCTAAGGGAAAAGTGCCTTCAACAGTCATATCAGCAAAATTTAAAATTCTAAATGTTAAATATAGTCCTAGTCCTAATAACGCCCATAAGAGTCCTTGACCAATCGCCGAAACAATTACATTCATTATTTAAATACCTTCCCTTCTTTTTGAGCCTCTTCTAAAAATCGTGCGGGAATCTTAATCCCTAATTTTTGAGCCTGCTTTAAATTAAGAACTGCTTCCCCGTGCTTTATGTATCTGATGGCCGTAGTTGACGGTTTATTTTTACCTTTTAATATGGAAGCAGTTAAGTGACCTCCAAGGAGACCTAACTTATATTGATTGATGCCATAAGCTGCCACTCCACCTTGTTTGACCATTGTGTCAACGGCTGGAAAAATTGGTTTATTAACCGCATCTGCATTTTTCACTAATGTCTGCATTGCCCCCGCAATTACGTTATCTTGCGGAACCATGACCGCATCCACTTTTTGCAGCATTTCCTGCGAAACTTGATTAAGATCATTACTGTTGGAAATAGAATAAACCTTGATTGGAACCTTCATTTCTTTAGCAGTTTTGACAATTTGTTTATATTCAGCGGTTGCTGAGCTGTCGCTTGAGGTATAAATAACTCCTAAAGTTTTTAAATCAGGCATAAATTCTTTAATCAGCTTTAATTGATCTTTGATTGGAGACATATTAGAAACGCCGGTAATATTAGAGCCAGGATGTTCGTAATTTGTGACTAATCCTGCTGATCGAGGATCAGTTACTGCCCCCATCACAATCGGAATTTTCTTGGTAAGGTTGGCTAATGATTGTGAAGCTGGGGTCGTAATACCAAATAAAACCTCAGAATTTTCATTAACCAATTTTGTTGCCATCGTTTTTAAATTACTTTGATCACCTTGTGCATTCTGATAATCAATTTTGACATTTTTTCCATCAACGTAGCCTTCTTCTTTCATTCCTTTAGTAAAACCTTCTTGGATTTGATCTAACGCCGGATGATGCATTAAAGTCAAAACTCCAACTCGAGGCATTGATCCCGCTTTAGTGGAGCCCCCCTCGTTAAAAAAAGCAAATCCTAAAAAAACAAGTAACACGCCAATTAAAGCTAACATTCGTTTCATTTTTCTCACCTTTCAATAAATAAAAAAAGAGCCTCAATGAGGCTCCAATTGTTGAACAAAAGAAAAGCCTGCAAGGATTATCCATACAGACTTAAGATTATGAGTTTAGCCGGCATGAATACGATCTGACAAATCAGGTCGTATCCACAACGGAATCAACCTGAAATTACCGGCTTTGCCAACGATTATTTAAATCTAATTTCAAGTTAAACATTTCTAAACTCCTTTCGCTCTTTTAAGTTAAAAAACATTTTAGATGTATTTTAAAACAATGTCAACTAAATTTTTTAAAAAATTTTATGAAATTAACGTCGGAAGTATGCGTTCAGCAATAACTGTCAGTGCGTAACGTCCATTAAACCGATTAGCGAGTTGATTGTTAAAATTATCTGCTTCACTTTTTTTCAACTGAATTTGAAGTGTAACCACTTCTGAAAATTGTTCATCTAAGATTGGAATTTCATTTTGTTTTAAAAAATATTTAACTGCATCATGGTCGCTATAACTAACTTTAATTTGCGCCACTGTAAAAAAGTCATAAATTGCAAGATTCGCCTCTTCAATTGCTACAGTTACGCCCTTGCCGTAAGCCCTAATCAAGCCTCCTGCACCTAATTTAATTCCGCCAAAATAACGCGTCACCGTTGCCAAAACATTAGTTAATTCATTTTTTTGTAACGCATTTAAAATTGGCGCCCCTGCGGTACCTTGTGGTTCACCATTATCAGATGATTTCATCTTCTCAACATCTTCATTTAAGATGTAGGCATAACAGATATGAGTTGCATCTCGGTGTTCCTGCTGAACAATCTTTAAAGCCTCAGTTGCTTCTTCCTCATCATGTACTAAAAAAAGATCACCAATAAAACGGGATTTTTTAACTGTAAACTCTCCCGTTGCTCGATCTTCGGCTAAACTTTTATAAGGAATTTTTTTCATCTTTTTTCCTCAAACGGATCTCATGAAAAAAGTCTTTAATTATCTGCTGACATTCTGCTTCAAGAACTCCTCCTTGATATTCAACATGATGATTAAATTTTTCGTTATCCAAAATATGCTCTAAGCTCTCAATTGCCCCTGCTTTCGGATCTGAGGCACCAAATGTAACTTTTCTAATCCGACTATTGATAATTGCGCCGGCACACATGGGACAAGGTTCAATCGTAACAAATAAATCACAGTCAATTAAACGCCAGAATCCTATTTTTTTACAGGCGTTGCTGATTGCAATCATTTCAGCATGGGCTAAAGCATTCTCATCGATTTCTCTTCGATTATAACCTTTCCCGATGATTTGATTGTTATAAACCACCACCGCGCCAATTGGGACCTCATCTTTAGATTTAGCAATTTGTGCTTGGGCTAATGCTTCTCGCATCCAAAATTCATCTTGATCCATTACACCGCCGATGATTTCTTTTTTGAACTTAAAATATAGTAACCTTTATTTCGTTTTAAAATCTCACAATTACCAAAAACATCTTCCATTTTCCTCTTTAAAGATGGTTCGCCTTGCTTCTTTTGGACGACCAAAATTAAATTTCCGTCTAAATTAAGATGTTGATAGCTATCCTCAACTAACGTGTTAATTATTGTTTTCCCTGCCCTAATTGGCGGATTTGTCAAAACTAAATCAAAATTATCTTCTATTTGATCAAAAAGCGAAGATTCGATCACATCAATATGCTCAGTTAAATCGTTTGCTATAAAATTTTTCTTAGCAAGATCAAGTGCTCTTTCATTTACATCGCTGGCTAAAATCTGTGCCTTTGGAAAATGTTTTGCCGCAAAAAGGGCAATTGGCCCATAACCAGTTCCTAAATCTAATATTTTCTTAGGAAATATCGGTAATTGATCAACGGTGGAAATTAATGTCTGAGTACCGAAATCAATGGTATTTTTCGAGAAAACTCCATTATTAGAATAAAATTTAAAATTAAATCCAGCTAAATCTCGATTAAAAGAAAACTCCTCATCTTTTGAGGAAGGCTGTGCCGTATAATATTGTTCATTTTTCATACTTTTATTTTACCAAACTGGAAGCGTTTCATTTTCATAAAATTATAGTAAAATTATCTTGTTACTAATACATATTATGGAGGATACAAAATTTATGAAGGTTGCAGTAATTGGATGTACTCATGCCGGCACTTTTTCGGCTCAACAGATCTTAACTCAACACCCGGATGCAGAAGTTACAGTCTATGAAAAAAACGATACGTTATCATTTCTTTCTTGTGGAATTGCTCTTTGGGTGGGTAACAACGTTTCAGATCCTAAGAAAATGTTCTATTCAAGCCCGGAAGCTCTAAGTAAACTGGGAGCCACTATGAAAATGGAGCATGAAGTCACAGATGTTAATCTAGATTCAAAAACGGTCACTGCCAAGGATTTAAAAACTGGAGAAGTCAACACTGACTCTTTTGACAAAATCGTAATTACTACTGGTTCTAAACCGGTTGTACCTAATTTACCGGGAATTCACGGCAGCAAAGTTTATCAGTGCAAAAACTGGGATGATGCCAAAAGAATCAAAGAAATCACAGAAAAAGTTTCCAGTGCAGTAGTTATTGGTGCTGGATACATTGGAGCAGAAATTGCAGAGCAACTTTCAGTAATCAACAAACAAGTCACTTTAATTGATGGATTGGATCGCGTTCTTGCTAATAATTTTGATCAAAATATTACTGATCGCATCGAAACTGAATATAAAAATCACGGAGTTAAACTTGCTCTTGGTGAGATGGTAAAAGGTTTTAAAGAAGACGGCGATCAAATAACTGTGGAAACTGATAAAGGGTCATACACCGCAGATATTGCTGTCTTAGCAATTGGATTTTTACCACGAACCGAACTTTTTAAAGATCAAGTAGAGATGCTGCCAAACGGGGCAATCATTACTAATGAATACATGGAAACAAGTAAAAAAGACGTCTTTGCAGCCGGTGATGCAAGTTCAGTATTCTATAACCCTACTGGCAAGGCCGATTATATCCCATTAGCAACCAATGCGGTTAGACAGGGAATCCTTGTTGGTAACAATATTGAAAAACCAACTGTTAAATATATGGGAACACAAGCAACTTCAGCCGTTGAACTATACGGATATGCACTTGCTGCCAGTGGTCTAAATGCCGCTGGTGCAAAAAAACGCAACGTTGAAATTGAATCAGTATCAATTGAACCTGATTATCGACCTGATTTTATGCTTACAACTACTAAAGTTCTTTGTACTTTATATTGGGATCCAGATACCCGCAGAGTTTTGGGTGGATCATTCCTTAGTAAGCATGATATTTCACAAGCGGCAAATGTGATTTCACTCGCAATCCAAAATAAAATGACAATTGACGAATTAGCAATGGTTGATCTTTTCTTCCAGCCAAACTTCGATCAGCCGATAAATTATATTGGGGCCGTTGCAGCTGAAGCTGCCGCTAAAAAATAATTTGTTGTAATTAAAGTCAGCATCTGCTGACTTTTTTTATAATAATCACAATTTTGTTATAAATTTTTTCGAAATTGGAAACACTTAATCTTAATTTATAAGTTATTATATTAATTAGGTATAACAATTAGAGGAAAAATCATGAATAACTACGAAAACAACAACAAAATTCCCAAAAGAAATCTAAATCAAACTGATAATCCATCGTCTATGGAGCCTGAAAATAACCCAAATCAGCAAAACAATTTTGAAGTTATACCACCAAATGATAAGCCTAAAAAAGCTTTTTACAAAAAGTGGTGGTTTTGGCTGTTAACAATCCTAGTAATTGCCGCAATTGCAGTAACTGTTTTTCTGCTTCTCAATAAAAAGCCAAATACAGAAAATTCCAAAAAGGAATCTTCTTCTTCAAAAGTAGTTAAAAAGGCAAAAAAGAAATCTAAGGCTAAGAAGAATTCTGCTTCTTCTACAACTGCTTCTTCAACTTCAAAAAGCAGTATTCAAGGCTCTCAACCAGCAAATGGAAATAAACAAAATAGTAATTCCGCAATCAGCAAAACGGGCAGTGCTTTAGAAGTATTTAGTGCTATTAAATTAGGCGATACTGCACAAAACGGCACCGGCGGAGATACTGTTGCCGATTTAAAGAAAAAAATTGGTGAAGGTTACAAAGAAGATTCTATTAATTATCAAGGAAAAGATGCTACAAAGGTATCGTGGGGAACTGTAATTGGCATTACTGAAGGATCTGGCACAATGATAATTGGGGTAAAAAATGGCACTGATTATCGAGTAGTTTCCAAAACAAGTGTTGGAATCTCAAGTGATACTAAACGAGATAAAATAACTTTACTTCAGTTTAATCAATTGCAAACAAATGGATTAACAGGTGAAAAAGCTGTGCAATTGCTTGGACAGCCTAACGCAATGACTGAATCTCATATTGGCGGCAAAGTATTTACCTCATATACTTGGAATACCAATCTTCAGGGAGATAAAAATGCTTTTCTCACAATCAGCTTTACAGATGGTGTTGCGACTGCCAAAAATCAGCAGGGATTAAAATAACTAAATTCCAACTTTAAAAATTGAACGATGTGGTCGATTGAAGGTAAATCCTTCTCCAATTTGTTCTTGAGCATTATAGATCGAAACGAAAGACTTTCGATCTATTTTATTTATAATTTCTCGAACGTCATTCATTTCACTCGGGTCAACTACTACGTAAACAATATTTTGCGGTTTACCTGTGTATCCTCCAATTGCTTTAATGATAGTTGCCCCGCGTCCTAAACTATTCATGATTTCATTAACCATTTCTTCAGTTTTGTCTGTAAAAATCATAAAGACTTTTCCAGTATATGAACCTTGTTCTGTAAAATTTACCAGCTCCATAAAAACAAATGAATAAATAATTGTATACATCATTTGAACAATATTAACATAGACTAAAGAACATAGAAGAACTATTACATCAAGGGCAAAAAGTGATTGTCCCATTGGGACTCCAAATTTATCTTCAAAAATTCTTGCCACTACATCTGTTCCGCCAGTGGTCCCTCCGAAACGATAAATAATTCCAGATCCAAAACCACCTAAAATACCGGCTAAAATTGCCGATATTAATTGATCATGATGAAGATTGGGAGCCATTTTGAACATGCCCCAAAATGATAGAGAACCGGAAAAAGTAATGATCCCCCAGAATGTATAGATTAAAGATTTCAAACCTAGGAATCGGTATCCAATAATAAAAAGAGGAATATTAATTAACAAAACTGAAATCCCTGGATTAACATTAAAGAGAGCTTTAAAAATTAAAGCAATCCCACTGACTCCCCCATCTGCTAATTTATTAGGAATATTAATATTAGTTAATCCCCAAGCAAATATTGAACCACCGATCAAAATCATAAATAGATCTAAAAAACTAATTTTTTTAATCCACTTCATATTAAATTACCTCCAAAAAGAAATAAGCCAGCAGATAGCTGGCTTTATTGTCAATTGCAATCAAAAATGTACAAATTACTTAAAGCTTTTCCCAACCCTTATCAATTCCTTTAAGATATTACTCTGTTAAGTTAAATTCCCTTTCAACGGACATCATCTTTACACATATTATAATTACCACTCTATCTTACTAGTTATCTAATTACGATCCTTAATTCCAAAGGAACTGTTCTTCCATGATCAGACAATAAATTTCATGGTATTTCTTTATATTTTCTGTATCTTCTTTTATTCCGTTTTCTACAAATGCTGTCTAATAATAAGCAATAAATTTACCGCATTATTATAAATAACGTAACTTTTTCGCACTTGCAATGAATTAATGTACAAAATAAGGTCTTCTTTTCTCGCTTCTGTACATTTTACCACTTTAGAATACCAATAATTTACAGTTTTAATTATTAAAAAATTTTTATTTGGATAAAAAAGCTGTTTACACAATAAAATAAGATCATAAATTTGAGAAAAATTATCTTCTAATGATCCTACATTAATCCATTCAATTAACCGTTGAACAAAATAATCCGCATAACACTGAACAATTTTTTGCTTTATTTCAATATCATTGTTTAAATCCATTCTGCTATTTTGAATTAAAAAATCTATAATTCTTTTACAATATAATTTTTTTAAATAATCATTTCTTTCTTCGGATTGCTTGCGGGTGATAAATAATAAGTTGGAAAATAATACTTCATTGGCTGCAATTAAAATAAGGTCTTTTTCTATTAAATCATTGACATCTTTGTATCGATTATCAGGTGTATTGAGTTCTAAAAAATATTCGATCAATTCTTTAAAGTAATCCATATAATAAAAATAATCACTGTAAAATTTGGTCCGACTTATCTCTAATTGATATACAAAACTTCTGATCGAAAATTGTTCTATCTTACTTTGATTAAGATACTCTAATCCCCGATTTAACAAAACAACCTTACTTAGCATAATAATATGACCTTTTTATTTATTACTAACTTAAAAGCATTACTAAATTAAATATAATAGTATGATAACTTAGTTTAATAACAATAGCTAGAAATATTTGCTATCTGTTTAGATACTTTTAGACTTATCCAGTTTGTTTTTAACCCTTTGACTCTTTTTCCCATGTAGAAGACAATGTAAGTTGAAAACATTATTAAAGGAGCTCAAAATGCTTTATGAAGCATGTATCGAAAATTTAACTAACTTAAAAGATGTTATTAAAAAGGGTGCTAAAAGGATTGAATTATGCGATAACCTTACAGTAGGCGGCACTACCGTTAGTCACGGGGTTATGAAATACGGAATTCAATATGCGCACGAAAATCAAGTGTCGGTTGCTGTAATGATTAGACCTCGAGGGGGAGAATTCATCTATTCTGATCAAGAAATTAACATTATGGAAGATGATCTCTTTCAAGCTCAAGAACTTGAAGCTGATTCAGTGGTATTCGGAGCACTTACAAATGATGGAAAAATCGACCAAAGCGCAATGGAACAGCTAATTGCGGCTTCCAGTGGAATGGAAACAGTAATGCATATGGCCTTTGATCACATCAGCGGTGATAAAATCGCAGCAATTGATGAACTAAAGAAATTAGGTATCGACCGAATTTTAACTCATGGGGGACTAATGGATACTAATATTAACGATAATCTCTCAACGATCAAAAGCTATCTAAAAGCCGCAGATAATCAAATTCAAATTCTACCCGGCGGCGGCATTACAACACAAAATCGAGATCAAATTGCCGCAGAAACGGGAGCAAAACAATTACACGGGACTAAAATTGTTTAATAAATCAGTTAGATCATCCGGCAGCGGAGCGTTAATTACAATTTTTTCCTGCGTAAAAGGGTGCACGAAAACTAGTTTTTCGCAATGCAAAGCTTGACGGTTAATCAAATTACGATCGCCACCGTATAACTCGTCTCCAAAAATCGGATGATTAATTGCACTTAAATGCGCCCTAATTTGGTGAGTTCTCCCGGTGTAAAGCCTTACCCGCAAACTTGTTGCTTCTTGGTAATTTTTCTCAACCTGCAGCAGGGTCATCGAACTTTTCCCTTGGTCACTAATAACCCGACGCAAAAAAAACTCGGGCGAACGCCCTAGCGGAAGTAAAAGCAGACAATCACGTTCGATCTGCCCCATTGTCACTGCAAAATATTCTTTTTTCACAGTTTGACTGGTCTTTTGCTTAAAAAATAAGCTATGGGCTAAGGAGTTTTTAGCAAATAGAATTACCCCGCTGGTATCAGCATCTAACCGAGTAATCAAGTGCATCGCATAATCAGTTCCGTATTTTTGATAAAGATAATACTTAACTCGACTAGATACGTTATCCAGCGAATCCCCTCTTTTGGGAATTGATGGCAAAAAAGGCGGTTTATTAGCAGCTAAAAAATATTCATCTTCATAAAGAATTGTTATCGGCTCATTTATTTTTACAATATTATCGGATCCAGCTAAATCTGGGATATCAATTTCTAACTGATCGTTTACCTGCAACCGATAATCGCTTCTTTGATCTTTACCATTAACAACAATTTCTCCACCGTGATACTTAATTCTCTTTAAGATCCGACGGGAAATCCCTTGCAATCGTAAATATTTTGAAATTTTTTGATCTTGATCGTTTTCTTGAATGTTAAAATTTAATCTCATTTGTCTCTTAAAAAAGCCCAGCTTATTATAAGTTGAGCTTTTGTTTTACTTTTCATAATTTTTTTTCAGATAGATAAAAGAATTGCCAACCCGATCCCAAAAATGCATATGGCGATACTTAACAAAACGAATGCTTTCATCAGCAATTTGGTATCTTAGTCTAGTAACTCCTGTATTGTGCATTGTTAAATTATCAACCGATAAATAGATATCATTAGGATCAAGAAGTTCAACTTCAACCCACTCTTGAGGGGAGAGCACCATCGGAGATCCGAGCGTTCGAAAAATACTATTATTTAATGATGCAATTTCTGCCACCTGCAGAGCTCGAACTGTTGGATGAATGACTGCTCCATTTAATGATTTATTATAAGCAGTGGATCCGGTAGGCGTTGAAATACAAAGTCCATCTCCTCTAAACTTTTCAAAAAAATTGTCTTTAACTAAAATGTTACAGGTAAATGTTGAAACTACCCGTCTAACAGTCGATTCATTTAAAGCATAATATGTCTCAAAAGGATCTTTTTCGCTGTCACGATATGCATCAATTTTTAATAATGGATAACTAACAACTTCTTCCTGATCCCTTAATAAAGAATCAACCAACTCTTCTAGTTCAAATTCTCGATAATCTGTATAGAAACCCAAATGTCCAGTATGAACTCCGATAAAGCGAACCTCGTTAATAAACTTCAAGTAATGATGAAAAGCTGAAAGGATCGTTCCATCTCCTCCAACGGAAATAACAATCTCTGGCACTTCGTTTTCAACAATGGTGATCCCTTTATTCATCAATAATCGTTTAAGCTTATTAACAACCATAATCGTTTTCGGTCGATTATTAGAAAAAATTGCTACTTTCAATCGTGCTCCTTCCGCGGATTAGTCTCACGAATTTCTGAACGAATTTCTGACATTTCTTGATCCAGCTGAAAAGAGACTTCTGCTGATCTTTCAAGCCTTTTCGCCACATCCGGCGGTACTTGTCCTTGATATTTATAATTAAGGCTATGTTCAATCGTTGCCCAAAAGTTCATCGACATTGTCCGCACTTGAATCTCAGCTAAAATCTTCTTTGGTCCATTAATCATCTCGACGTTATATTCAATCACAATGTGATAAGAACGATAGCCTGAAGCTTTATTATACTTCACATAATCGCGTTCTTCCACAATCGTCATATCTTCTCGATGTCTAATTAATTCCACAACTTCATAAATATCTTCAACAAACTGGACCACAATTCTTAAACCCGCGATATCCTGCATTTCTTCTTCTAAATGCTCTTCATCGATATGCCGTCGCTGCATTTTTTCTAAAATCGAATCGACTGGTTTTACGCGCCCAGTCACAAATTCGATTGGCGACTCTGAATCATATTCTAAATATTGTTTGCGTAATCCGCGTAATTTCACTTTCATCTCTTCAACTGCTACTCCATAAGGTAAAAGAAATGAATTCCAATCTTTAATCATGATAAATAACTTCTCCGTTTTTATAATAGTGGAAATTGATTTAAATCTGCTTCTGGCAATGGTAAATGTAAAAACTTATAAAGGTTTATTTCAAATTTTGATCGATATATTGGGGAAAACCTTCTGGTACAAAAAGTTCATCTGGTAGACTCATTAAATCATATCCCTTTTCATAACACATTCTTTGAAGTTCGCAAATATTACGATCACGATAAACTAACGCTTGAGCAAATTGCCTTTTAGTTTGTTTAACTGACACTTTATGATAATTTTTTAGATTGTTTCCAAAACGATAATTAAACAATTGGTTAATCGAACATTTTTCCTTAATCCCCCAAAAACGAAACCAGTCGTATTTACGGATATGGTGATACATCACAACGTTTTTTCGGTCTGCCTCCAAAAACAAAAGATAAAATCCTAAATTTTCTTGGTAATTTAAAAATTTCAAAGAATTAGTATTAAATTTTCGTTCGACAAAGTATCGAGGTCCCAAAAACCAAAGTGAATCCCACCCTTGATTTCGATAAAAATCGTTTCTTTGTTTAAGTAAAGATCCCGAAATTGGACTGCATTGAAATTCAATCGCTAAGCTTGGTTTTACAAAAACGTCAACTCGTCGTTCGCCTTCTTCGGTTATAATTACTTTTTCTTTTTGGGTGGAAAAACCTTCTTCATTCCATGCAGTATACAACAAATTTTTTCCTGCTTGATGAAGCTTTGATTCATTTAAAGGAGTAAAATTTTTCCTTAAATGTTTAAAATATGGTTTATTCTTTTTCCCACAACAAACTTTGAGCAGTTCCTGACAATTAGGACAAAAGAACTGTTCTTTCTTTTCTATTATATTTTGAGCCTGCGCGCTTGAATATAAATAAACTAACTCGCCTTTACTATTTAATCCTGCTATCAAAAAGACACCTCCTTCATAAAATTACGAAAAAGATGCCTAAAAGGTTAGAAATATTTATCTAAAGTGCGAAAAATATTATTTTTGATTAAGAGTTTCCCATGTTCAGCCAGTAGCTCTGGCGATATTTTAGCACGATAACCATATTCATTAACGTTGGTCACTAATTTCGAAAACTTGTCCTGCGTAGAATCCTTTTTATACAGCGTAAATACTGCGTAATAATCATCATTAAGAACAAAAAGCTGGGTTTTAACTTTAATTGTTAAAAAGTGCCCTAAATTAATCAGATCATCAATTGAATCAAATTTTGCAACATACGACAAAGAATCAGGTTTTAATGCTTCTAAATATCTTTCATTAACTGGATCTTTAAATTCAGCTGAATTTTGATGAGTTTTTGAATTAGGATAGTACTTTTGTTGATTTGAATCCATATTAAATAGATTAGCTGGATTAATTACACTGCCATTACTTCGATTAACATTTTTTTCATATTCTTGAGGAGATTTACTTATTAACAATTCTAAACCATCTTCATTTGGCATCACTTGGAACGTTATCGACTGCGGTCCAGAAAAACTGTGATCTGTATCAACTTCTTCTAAAATACTATAGAAAAATTTTTCAACCTGCATCTGATTTCCAAGCAGATCAAGAATTGTCACTCCTCTTTCTTCAAGATCTTTATGAACTAAAAAGACTCTAATATTGTCTTTATCAATGCGATCTATTTCCATTAGAAATAGTGCCTCCAAACTCTTACTTAATTGACTTTTGAGTTAGCTTACATCAACGACGAAAAATCGTCAAACTTCGTTATCCACTAATTATAATTTTAATGAAATTCGTAACTAATCAATAAACAAAAATTAAAAATTAAAAACTTAACATTTATATTATTATCATACCTTAATTTAGACTTCAATTTCTTTTATTTTTGAAGCCAATAAAATATTGATTTTTGGTGCCTCTTCTTTTGCTTCTTTAAGAATTTGTTCATGAGAAATCTCTTGCGGCAGGTGACTAAGCAACAGTTTCTTTACTTGACCGTCACGAGCTAGATCAGCTGACTGAGTAGAAGTCATATGCCATAAATCGCCATTCTTATCTGCCGCAAAATTTGTATCAGCAATTAAAAGATCGCTATCTTTCACAAAATCTGTCAGTTCTTTAAAATACCTAGAATCTGCCGTATAGGTCAAAACTTTTCCAGTTACTTTCGATTTAATTCTTACTGCAAAAGCCACAACTGGATGAATCGTCCGGCAAAAAGTAATTTCAAAGGGGCCTAAATCTAATCGTTTTGTCGGATCGAAAGCTACTCCCTTTGTAAAATTGCTAAAAGTAAGATTTTTAAAATTTTCTTCGTCTTCTTGATGTCCGTAAATCATCAAGGGATCATGTTTTTTCAAACCTGATTTTAACTGATAGTAATACTGTAAAACTCCCACATCTGCAATGTGATCTTGATGATAGTGAGTTAAAAGAACTGAATCTAATTGAAGAGGTTCAATTACTTTTTCTAACGAAAGTAAAGCTCCTGACCCACAATCTAAAAGCAGATTATAGTCATCTTCAGAAACTAAATATGCACTAGTTCCATGACCGTTATAAGGATAGCCGCCATAGTACCCTAAGACATTAACCTTCATTTTATTTTACCAAACGATCCCAGATATGGATCTTCCCTTCTTCAAATGATTTTTTTACATCAATAATTTTCTGATTAGAGCTTCCACGAAATTGTAAAGTTAAATCTTTCTTCTCTTTTACAAATCGACCATCGACTAAAATATCAATTAATGACAGCAGTTCCTTCTTATCAGAAGTGCCCTGCTGTAATTCTTCCCAAGTGTATCCCGACCAAGACCAAATGGTTTTCTTTGCACCAAACTCTTTTCGAATTCTTTTAACGATCCTTAAAGAAACATTAGTATTAAGGAAAGGTTCTCCGCCTAAGAGCGTTAATCCATCTACATAACTATGCTCAAGATCTTTAATAATTTGATCTTCTAATTCTTTCGTATAAGGCTGTCCATAACGAAAGTTTTGCGCAGCTAAATTATAACATTCCGGGCAGGCAAATAAGCAGCCAGAAACATAAAGTGAGCAGCGAACTCCTTCTCCATCGACAAAATTAAATGGTTTGTAATCAGCAATCATATCTTTAGAGAAGTCTTTAGCTTCCCAAGCAATAGGATCATAAGGATCGTATTTTTTTTGTTTCATTTGGCGAACCACACTATTTACATCAAGGTTTGGTTCATCTTTCTGATGATGTTTCTTCCCAATTCCAAATTTAATTCCTAAAGCCTCAAGATCTTCATCAATGTTTTCGTCCCTTTCAGACATTAATTTCCTCTCTTACAAAAAAAGCACACTTTCATGTACTTTAATATTATTTAACTGTCTACACCTGTTAGTTGATCATTTCCAAGCGTCAAATGTTTAACTCGGTGACAAATTTCTTCATGACGTCCATGAACCATCGGTCGTTGATTTGGATTTCCAAGATAACCGCAAGTTCTTTTAACTACATCAACTGTTGCTGGATCTGTATTTCCACATTCTGGACACTTAAAGCCTTTTTCAGTTGCTTTAAATTCTCCTTTAAATCCGCATTTAAAACATTGATCGATTGGAGTATTAGTACCCAGGTATCCCACTAAATCATAGGCATAATCCCACACTGCCTCTAATGCCTTTGGGTTTTGTTTTAGATTAGGGTACTCACAATAATGAATGAATCCGCCGCTTGAATAATAGGGATATTCACTTTCAAATTTTAATTTTTCAAATGGGGTTGGATTTTTTCTGACATCGTAATGAAAACTGTTAGTATAGTAATCTTTATCCGTAATATCTGGAATACTACCAAATTTGGCCTTATCAATTCGACAAAATGTATCAGTTAAAGACTCGGCGGGAGTCCCATAAACTGAAAAATGATAACCATATTCTTCTTCCCAAACTTCGCATTTATCGTGCAAGTATTTCACAACATCAACTGTAAATTGTTTTGCCTCGGGATTCGGCTCCCATTCTGGGCCGTAAAAGACTGTCCCCACTTCGTATAATCCAATATAGCCTAAAGAAACGGTCGCTCTGCTATTCTTAAAAAGTTCATCAACTTTATCAGTTGGCTTTAATCTCTTGCCAAAAGCTCCGTATTGATAAAGAATTGGGGCATTTTGAACAGTTGCTTCTTTTGTTCTTTCAACCTTATAGACTAATGCATCACGACAAATATCAACACGTTCTTTTAAGATCTGCCAGAATTTATCCTGATCACCTTTAGATTCGATTGCAATCCGCGGTAAATTAATCGTAACAACTCCTAAATTCATCCGGCCCGATTCAACATCCTGTCCATTTTCGTCTTTCCAGCTTTGAAGAAAAGAACGGCAGCCCATTGGAGCTTTAAATGAGCCTGTAAGTTTAGTGATCATATCATAAGATACAACATCCGGATACATTCTTTTAGTTGCACAGTCAATTGCAAGCTGTTTAACATCATAATTTGGATCTTCCGGATTTAAATTTAAACCCCGTTTTAGCGTGAAAACTAATTTTGGAAAAATTGCTGTTCGATGTTCAGTTCCTAATCCATCAATTCTAACTTTAAGAATGGCTTTTTGAATCTCACGTTCTGCCCAGCTTGTACCAAGACCAAAACCTAAGGTTGTAAATGGCGTCTGACCATTAGATGAATAAAGAGTATTAATTTCGTACTCTAAACTCTGCATGGCATCATAAATATCTTTAACGGTGCGCTCTTTTGCGTACTCTTCTCTTTTTTGAGGATCATCAATCCACTTTTTAGCTTCGAGAACGTGCTTATCAAAATTCTTCATCGCAAAAGGTGCTAAAAGTTCATCAGTCCGATCTGATGAGCAGCCGCCGTATTGGCTTGATGCAACATTAGCTATGATTTGGGCCATTTGAGCGGTTGCAACTTGAATTGAATGAGGTGTTTCCACTTCTGCATTTCCAATTTTAAAACCATTGGTTAACATCTCTTTAAAATCAATCAAACAACAGTTTGTCATCGGTTCATAAGGAGTGTAGTCGAGATCATGCCAATGAATTTCGCCTTTTAAGTGGGCATTTGCAACCTGAGGCGGCAGCATTTTTAGACCAATCGATTTAGCAACTGTCCCGGCTGTTAAATCACGTTGAGTATTAAAAACGTTACTATCTTTATTGGCATTCTCATTAACAACCGTTTCGTCTTTTTTTAAAAGTTTTTCAATTGTAAAATTAATATCTGTTGCTTGATTGCGAGAAAAATCCTTTTCAGTTCGGTAAGAAATATAAGCTTTTGCTACATTATAAAGATGATGCGCTAAAAGGACATGTTCAACGATATTTTGAATTTCATAGATTTTAACATTATCGTGAAAGCGCTCTTTAATTTCAGCTTCAACATCAGAAGTAACATCCTCAAATGTTTGATAATCGATTGGGCTTAAATCAGAATTTACACTTCTAGCTGCTTTAATGATCGCCTGGGTAATCTTATTAAGATCAAAATTAACTTGCCGACCATCACGCTTAATAATTGTAATTCCTAAAGTTTTAGTTTGATTTTTTTCTAATTCAAGCATTATCCTCTATCTCCCAATTCAAATTTCTAATCCCATTCTACCAAAATATAGGTATTTTTTTAAGCCATTTCATTTCAGCTACAAGATCTAGTATTTTTTTTAATCGCAAAAAAAGAATGCCTAAATATCAGCACTCTTTTTTTCTATCTAGTATTTAAGATAGATTTTTCTTAAATCGGTAATTTCTGATTCGCTCAGTTTTAGAGCGTCTTTTGCATACTGCTTAAAACTGCCGTAAAAATAATCAATCGCCTTAAAAATAACAGTGATGTTATTAGCCTGAACATCAGACAAATTCATTTGATTAATAAATTCATCAACATCATCATTCGTTAATACTTCTGAAGTTCTAGAAGTATAGGCCATATTTGATAGTAAATAATCCTCAATTATTATTTGATCCGGCACATTAAATAGCTTTTCAATTAATGCTGCACCAATCCCTGTTCGATCCTGTCCTGCTGAACAATGAAATAAAAGTGATTGATTTGGTTCACTATTTTCTAACATTAGATGAAACATCTTGCTATAAGTATTTTGACTGTATTCATTTAATACAACATTCTGATAAATACCTCCAATATCAGACGCTGGGGTAAATTTATGGTGATGTTTAATTAAATTGGTGAACGATCTCCAAGAAGAAATGGAACTGCTATCGGGACTGTAAACTGGTAAATGCTCATACTTAACACCCGATAAATTGGGATCTGGAGATATTTTTAGTTCTGTTGGAGAACGAAAATCAAGATCATATTTGACTCCATAATCAACTAATTCGCTTTGCCCCTTTTTATCTAAATTACTTAAGGCACCTGATCTAAGCAGTTTATGCCAAAGAATTGTTTTACCATCTTGCGTCGGATAACCTCCCATTTCACGAAGATTAACACTGCCAGAAAAATTTAAAATTCTATTTTCCATCGAGTTTTGCCCCTACATAATTAAAAAGATTATTAGGAGTAAAAGTTACACCTTTAAGTGAACTTCTTGTTAAATGAGCTTCTACTAACTGATAGATCGGAGCTGCCTCCTGATCGCGTGATAAAATTTCTTGAGCTTGATTCATTTCATCAAATCGTTTGTTAGGATCTGATTCCCGATTGCTTTGCGCAATTAAACGATCGTAATCTGCATTAGAGGTATGACCAAAATTATATACATTTTCTGTTGTTTCAACATTTAATATTGCAACTGGATCTGGAAAATCTGCCGCCACTTGACTTGTCATAAGATCAAACTGACCATTTTGACCTTGTTGTAACCGAGTTTTATGGGGAACTGCTTGAATATTAATTTTTAAACCTGGTAAACGTTCGAGCTGTCCTTGGAAATATTCCATTAATTTCTTATTTGTATCGTTATCTTCTCCCAGCATCGTCCAAGAAACTGAATCAATGCCTGTTTCTTTTTTCCCTTCCTGCCATAATCTTTTAGCCTGATTTAAATCGTAGCTCGAATATTTAGCAGTTGTTTGATTAAGATTTTTGCTAAAATCTTCATTAGTATTAGGGTTATCAGCTAAGCCTAACGGAACCAAAACATGAATTGGAAATGAACCATCACCTAAAATATTTTGGGTTAAATTTTTGCGGTCAACCGCCAAACTTAAGGCTCTTCTAATTTTTACATTTTTTAAAGCTTTGTTCTTTGCTTGATTAAATGTTAAATACATCGTTCTAGTAAGCTTACGAGATTTAAAGTTTGGATCACTTTTCTTTTGTTTAGCTAGAGGTCCATTCAAAACAACATCATCCAGCTGTTTATTTTCAAATAGATTAATAGCTGTATTGGGATCTTTTACCACTTGGTATTCAATGCGATCCAAATAAACATGTGATGAATTCCAGTAATTGTTATTTTTTACAAGATTCCAACTGTTATTAAACCCACTCCATTTTGTTAAAACAAACGGGCCATTGTAGACTGCTCTACTTGCTTTAGTGCCATAAAGACTGCCATATTTTTTGACGACTTTTTCATTTTGAGGAAAGAATGGAGTATTTGTCATTAGTGAGGTAAAATACGGAATTTTTCGCTCTAATTCAACTGAAAAAGTATATTTATCTAATTTCTTAATCCCAAGTGATGACGGATCTTGTTTACCTTTCATAATCGCATCGGCATTTTTGATTCCGGAATACAAATAACTGTATTGAGCTTTGGTAGCAGGATCTACTGTCCGCTGCCAGGCAAAAACAAAATTATCCGCTGTAACAGGATCTCCGTTACTCCACTTAGCATTCTTTCGAAGCGTGAATACGTATTTCAAACCATTTTCTGAGGGCTTGATAATTTGTGTCGCAAGCGCCGGTTTAATTGTAGATCCATGATATGAATAAAGACCTTCCATCACACTATTTACTGCCTGCATACTGTTTTGATCAAAAAATTTTGAACTATCCATTGACTGCAGCATATCTCCGGCCGCTACCCGCCAAACTCGTTCTTCTTTTTTAGAAGTATTTTTCGAGCTGTCAGTTTTTTGACAGCCTGCTAAAACAAATACTGCTAAAAAGAGACTGATAAATGCTATTAAATGTTTGAATTTTTTCATTACTATTCACCTCCTATTCGAACTTTGATTTATTTAAAATTTATTATTTTCTACATCAGTAATAAATTGTGCTAAATGATCATAATAATGCTTAGGATTGTCTGTCATTCCGTGATGTCCTGAATCTGGTGTAATTGAAAGACGAGATCTTGGAATATCTTTTTCCATTCTTTTGGCAACATCAACCGGCATTGTTTCATGATCGGAAAATACCAAATATGTTGGCATTGAGAGATCTTTTAATTTTCCACGCAGATCAAATTCTTTCAACTTTCCAGTAACAACAAATTCGTTATCCCCTTGGAATGCGCCATAAACATCTGTTGCCATTGTATCAATTAAATGACTGATTGCGGGAGTTTCTCTTCGATCCACAAACTGATCGTTAAGTTTATCTACATATTTCTGATACTTAGGATCGTCCCAATTTTTTTCATCTTCAATTTTCTTCATGTAAGCTAGTTCATCTGGGTTTAAAACCTCTGCTCTTCTAGCATTAACAGCTGCCACGTATTCTTCGGTGTTATCAATCATTGAAGAAATAATGGCACCTTTTAAATGCTTTCCATACTTTAATCCATATAATTGAACTAAAGCGCCGCCCCAGCTTTGACCAATCAGATAAAAATTATCTAATCCTAATTTCTTTCTTACTTCTTCAACTTCATCTATATAATAATCATAAGTTAAAATCGAAGCATTTTTCGGATCACTGAAATCGGGCTGATCGGAATAAAATGAACCTAATTGATCATACATATGAACCTGAACGTTCAGTCCCCGCTGAGCTAACTGCTTAGCAGTATCTTCCCAATATTCATGGGTCCCCCCAGGTCCTCCATGTAATGCCAATAAATGAATGTCCCCTTCTCCTTGAGTATTTGTCCATAAATGATAGCCATTATCAAGTGTTAAAATAGTTGTCCCTTTTTTCACAAAAATCCTCTTTCCTTTTTAAAATATACTTTAATTCTCCCTATAAATTAGTTTACTTGCAATTTTTCTTTCTGTGTTTTAGAATGATTCTAAACTACAAAGAGGGGAAGTAATTAAAATTACTAATTTACAAAAATTCTTAATCGTGCTGGGAGTTGGATTTACTTCATTAATCTTAACGTTTGCTTTTAAGCTTCCAACTGCAGCCAATCTTTTAATCATTATTGCCGGAACAATCATCGCTTTTTCGATGTTAATCGAGATGATTAAAGTTCTAAAAAGCGGAAACTTCGGTGTCGATCTTCTAGCAATTATTTCAGTAACTGCCACAATTATAGCGCAAGACTACTGGGCTGCACTAATTATTTTGATCATGCTGACGGGCGGTGATTCTCTTGAAGACTTTGCTTCCAAGAAAGCCAGCGCCGATCTTTCAATGCTCTTAGATAATTCGCCTAAAATTGCTCATATTGTCAAAGGAGAAACAATTACAGATGTATCCGCTGAGGAGGTTAAAATTGGCGAAATTTTACTAATTAAGCCAGGTGAAGCTGTTCCAGTAGATGGAATCATTACTAAAGGCGAAAGCAGCTTCGATGAATCGACGATGACTGGTGAATCAAAACTTATTAATCGCAAGATTAATGATGAATTAATTTCTGGCTCTGTTAATACCGATCGACCAGTTTATCTTAGAACCGGAAAACTTGCTAAAGATTCCCAGTATCAAACCTTGGTTAATTTAGTTCAGACCGCCAACCTAAAGCCAGCCCGATTTGTTCGTTTAGCCGATCAGTATGCTTTACCGTTTACCATCATTTCAGTTTTAATTGGTGTTTTGGCCGCTGTAATTGCTAAAGATCCACACCGTTTTGTTCAAGTAGTCGTAGTAGCTTCTCCCTGTCCTTTAATTTTAGCCGCCCCGGTTGCTATTGTATCAGGTATGAGCCGCGTTACCCGCCACGGGATTATTTTGAAAACTGGAACTGCACTCGAAAAACTGGCAAAAGCTAAATCAGCGTACTTTGACAAAACTGGTACTCTCACTCGAGGTGAATTAAATGTCAAAGACCTTGTCACAACCAGTGATTTATCAAAAGAAGAGCTGACAAAACTATTTTATAATCTTGAAATTAATTCAAATCATGTCATGGGCAAAGCGATCGTCAGTTTTGCTTTAACCCAAGGATTTAACAATAAAATTGAATTTGATCAAATTAAAGAATTAACGGGTCAAGGCATTGAAGCCTTCTATAATTCTCATCATATCCGTGTCGGCAGTCTTGGTTTTGTAACTAACAAACAAAGTGAAATAGAAAAATATGATCTTCAAAATACCGATCATTCACAGGTCTTTTTATCAATCGATGAGATTGTCAAAGGTTACGTTCTTCTAGCTGATCAAGTTCGTCCTGAATCTGCCCAAACAATCAAGGATCTTCAAGCTGTTGGCATTACAAACATTGCAATGTTAACCGGAGATACTAAGGATACTGCATATAAAGTAGCTCAGCCGCTTGGAATTAATACCGTTTATGCTGAATGTAAACCGCAAGATAAAATTAAACTTGTTAAAGAAGCTCCAAGTGCTAAAAGACCATTGATTATGGTAGGAGATGGAGTTAACGATGCACCTGCAATTGCAGCGGCTGATGTCGGAATCGCAATGGGTGCAACTGGAGCTAGTGCAGCATCTCAAACTGCCGACGTAGTGATTGTTAAAAATAATATTCATACTCTTTTAAATGCAGTTGATATTTCCCGCTACACAATGAAAATTGCCCGTGAATCTGTCATGATTGGCATTGTGATCTGTATCGCTCTAGAGCTAATTTGTGCTACTGGAGTCGTTCCAGTTATTATTGGAGCATTGTTGCAAGAAGTAGTTGATACTGCATCAATTCTCTGGGCATTAAGAGCACGGGTTAGTAAAGAAAAGTTGAAGACTTCCCATCAACAAACATTAATACCAAAGCAAAGCTAAAGTTTACCAATTGGTAAGCTTTTTTTGATATTATAAAGACATGAAAGATAAAAACTGCGTTTTCTGTCAAAAGGAAAATCAAGATTTTATAATACAAAATGAACTTGCAGGCGCTTTTTGGGATCTTCATCCAATTAATCCTGGTCATTTATTAGTGATCCCTAAACGACATACGGTTGAATATTTTTCGTTAACAATGCCTGAAATAATTGCAATTAATGAGTTAATCAAAGAGGCAAAAGTTTTACTTGATCAAAAATATCAACCCAAAGGTTACAATTTATTAGTAAATAACGGTCACTATGGTGGTCAATCTATTATGCATTGTCACGTACATTTAGTCCCTCGATATCCTGATGACGGACTCTTTATGCCAAAGAAGAAAGATTAAATATGAAAATTACTGAACTAACTACATTATCTAAAGATCAAAAACATCAAGTTGATGATTTAATTAAACAAGTTAAGGAATTCGATCAAACTTACCGAGAACCCTACCTTAGTAATCAATTTAATTACTTTCCCGAAATGCCAACCTTCTTTCTGGCTCTAGAGAATCAAAATCTCGTAGGATTTATGATGTTATACGCTGATGAGGAACCCGACGAATCAGTTGATGTCAATATTTATGTTTTACCCGATAAAAGACGTCAAGGCATCGGAACAAAATTACTTGAAGCGGGTAAAAAAGTGCTGCATGAATATGGATATCATGATTTTAACTTTTATACAGAGAAATCTTTTCTTGAAAAAAATCCTGATTTTTTAACCAATACTAAACTTGAGATTAAAGAAGAAGATAGTGAATTTCAAATGTGCAAAACAACAGCTGACAAGTTCACAATCGATTCAAATCTTTCAGTCCGAATTCTCCAAGAATCTGATTTAAAGACTGTAATCCCAATGTATTGTGAGGCCTTTGATGATGTTTCAATTCGCGAAGCTGAGCAATATTTATCAGAAGGCATTAAAAGTTCTACCACCCTTAACTATTTACTAGAAAACGAGGGTGTTCCAGCTGGGCTTTGCAGCGTTGACGTTGGAGATAAAAGTTACTATCTTTTTGGTTTGTTGATTTCTCAAAAATACCGTAATCAAGGACTGGGAAGTAAATTTATAAAAGAAGTCATGCAAATTTTGACTGCTAGAAAGGCCCTACCGTTTGTTATTGGCGTTGAACAAAATAATTCAGCTGCCTATCATGTATATCAAAAGGTAGGGTTTACGACTCAAACTGAAATTTACAATTTAAAATGTAAAAAAAGGTAATCGCCTAAATCGTTCTCTCTAATATGATGAGTTATTTATTATGAGCAAAAGATATATAATCAATTTTTGACTTTTCCATTCATTAATTGCAAAAAAAAAGACTCGGTATGTTGCCCCGAGTCTCTTTTGATTTGTGCAGTAGCCGGTATGTTGCCCCTTCCACTGCTTAACTTGTACTATACAAAAAGATTGAGAATTATAAAAGTGAACTCTAAATTTAATGAATTTAAATCTATATTTTATTTTGCCTTATATTTTGCGTACTCTCCTTGGACCCATTGATCCCTTCCAACTTTGTAAAAGCCATTCTGTTTTCCAGATGTCTTCCACTTGCTGCCATGTTTTAATTTCCTACCATAATAATATCCATTTGTCGTACTTGCACTCTTCCATAAATTAACTCCATAACCCTTCTTATAGTTAATTGTTACTTCCCCATTAAGTCGAGTCATTGTATTTATTGGACTGAATGTTGCATACTTACCGTTGATCCATTGGTTCTTACCTACTCGGTAGTATAAGTTCCCTTTGCCATCAACAGCTTTTTGACTGATCTTCCAAGAGGTAGCATGTGCTAATCTCTGACCAGTTGCTCCACCTGCTGGTGCATTATAAACCATGATGCCATATCCTGGAACATAGTTGATATAACCTACTGCTTTCATATCAGTGATTGTCCAGTCTGTTGTTGCTTCTTTTGGCAATACAGTAATGTTTCTAATCATCGTTGTACTTGCACCACTAATACTTGTTGCCTTGTAGGTTAACTGATAAATACCAGGGGTGTGTGTATCAACAAGTCCTGTAACTGTTACTTGTGGAGTCCCGTCACCATTCTTTGCGATGCCTTCATAGTTTGGAAGTTTTGAGTAATCTCCACCATAGTTGTTGAAGATTGACCATGAACCTACGACCTTGAATTCATGTTCATTGAAGCTGTCACCAACATTAATTGTTGAATCAGTGCTTCCCTGAAAGGCAAATACAGGAGCTGACGCATCACTTACTGTTATTGGTACGGTAATGCTTGCAGTGTCTTTGGCATTGTCCGGATTAGTATAGGTATAAACGACTGGATATGTTCCTGCTTTTGTGATATCTAATTTGCTGACATCTGCGGTTACGGCAGTGAATGGAACACCTTTAATTGTGCTCTTACCATCAACTGTCTTTAAATCATTTCCCCCGCGATAGAAATCGCCTGAGAAGTTATTTATTGCATCTTTATACTCACCACTGTTATCAGTGTATCCTTTAGGCCATTGGATATATGAATTCTTGCTGTCTGAATTACTAATACCGAAACCACCATACATATAAAGCGGTGAACTTACACCAACGCCTGCGTCAGTCTGCTTAAAGCTGCCATCATTCTGCTGCCAGCTGCCAAGGAATGAACTAACAAGGGTCTGCTGTAATTTATTTGTTGAAACTTTACCGCTCGCATCAACAAAATCAGGATTACCTGCAATAAGAACTCTACTCAATAAGTTCTTGAAGTTCTGCGGTACATTAGCATTTGTTAACACTGCTCCATCATCATACGTTGTTGTATAAGGACGAAGATTAACGTTAAATGGATCATTACCACTAGATACATCTGTTGTAGAGAATGATGGTTTTGTATCCTGCTTAGCAGGAGCTGCAACTGCTTCTTTGTCATAAACTACAACATTGATGCGCACCGTTCCAGCATTCTCTCTAATTCGAGGTAATGACGCTTCTAACCACTTAGTACTCTTAACAGTATCTACTGATTTACCAGTAACTTTAGCTACTTCACCTGCCAATGCATCAACAGAAACACCTTGTTTTTCAGCTGCATCTTTAAGATCTACTAACTTATAACCACTTTCAGCTGTAAATTCTGCTTTAGCTGAATCAGTTCCATTATCAGTAACTTTTTTATTATCATCATTCTTAGAAGGATCACTGTTTTTAACAACTGTTTCAAGAATCTTACTTGGATCACTATCTACAGTACTGTCACCAGTCTTAGACACCATGTCACTTGAAACTGGTCCTACAGAGAAATCTTGTGATACGAAAAAGCGACTGTTATTTTTATGATTACCAGTTTTTGAAAATTCACCCTCAGGATTGTTGTAGAGATTAGAGTTGTAAGAAGCCTTCTTCGAATCACTGCTTTGAACTGCGTGATAATTTACAGCATAAGATTTTACAGAGGTCTCTTTATCTGTGCCGTTAGGATTTATCTCAATAAAACCTTCAATGTAGTATTTTGAGACAAAGTTAGGTGAATCAACATTACCAATTGTTCCTGGACCAAGAACAGAATTAGCACTAGCCGCTAAATTATTATAAATCAACGGAGTGGCCCCTGTTGACGAAACAACATTCTTATCCCAAGTTTGAACAAAAAACATTGATTGACTTTTAGACTTTTTCTCTTTTACTAATGGATATAATTTTTCATCCCTACCAGACAATGACTTTCCATCTCCAAAGACATTATTATCTATCTCCGATGAGATGGTGGTAAATGCCGCTGGTGAAAGATAACCTTGTGGATCTAAATTTATAAAGCCGAGATCACCATCTTCCAACGAACCCTCAGTGCCAACAACCCCATACTTACCAGAAAAAGAATCTATTAAATCTATTCCATCTAAATATTGTGATTTTACTGGAATTTTTAACGTTCCATTGCTATCAAAACTTCCGACGTAATAATAAATCTTTCTTCCTGTCCCGGTTTTTTCTCCAGTATAAACAACTTGCGCAGTACCTGGGTTTAATTCTAGCCTGGTATCTGAATTTAAGTCCGACTTTTCATTATTTGGGTCATTAAAATCAACAGCTTCTTGTGGTTTAATGGTGTCTCCTTGAAGACTATTGCTGTTAGTTCTTTCTGCACCTTGACTACTTACAACAGTTGAATAAGGATTGTTATAAGACTTGTACAGCCAACTATTCACAGGAGCTTCATAAGTAAAACTCTTCTTAACTCCTGAATTAGTATCTGTACTTGAAAAGCTTCCGCTATTTACAATACTTTTTGCAACTTCGGTTTCATCTTTAAGCTGCGAACTACCATTTACAAAATGGTTGGCATCATATGCTTCTTTAGTGTAATTCGTTGGACTAAATAAATGTCCTACCTTACCAATATTACTTTTATCATCAGATGATTTAACTACTGCAGCGTTTTGAATTCCTGAGTCACTGTTAGATTTCATGTAATCCTGAATTTCAACAGAAGTGGGATCTTTTACAAATGGACTAGCTTCTAATTCATTGGCATTAGGAACCTTTGAAGCCGATTTACTAGTAAAATTATCACGAAATTCTGTATTAGTATCCCACATATGATTACTGTGACCAAACCAACCCTCAGATTGGTTAAAAAGATTATTGTACTCAATAAATCCTGATTTATCTTTATCAGGCCCCTTCATACTATGACCAATTGTCGCTGCCCCGTTAACTAAAGTGTCGAAATTTCCATTTAAACTGATTTCTTGATTCTTATGTTCATAAGAATGGGCCTCGTCTCCACCCTGCACAGCCTTCATCGGAGCAGTATCCTTCAAAGAATTATTAGAAGCTAACTTCTTCTTTGAAATTAACTTCGCAATTTCTTTAGCAGTTGTGCCGCGTGGAACTACAATCGTTCCATCTCCATTGCCATCAACCCAATAAACAGAGTTATTTGTAATCTTAAGATTATTGACGACACTTTGAGAAGCAGTGGTCAAATTAAGTCCTGCGATGTCACGATTACCATTATCTTTTTCTAAAGCATAAAGACTTCCATCAACATAATTGTTTAACTTATAACCGTTAAGCGTTTTAGGAAGAGTCTTATTGTTCAACTTGAAAACAGCTGTCGCCTTTTTACCAGTCGATTTACTTTGCGCAACAATTGTAATACTTGTTGTCGATTCACGAATAATATTCGCCTCATTCTGCGCAACATTATCGTAACCATTAAGGTAAATCTGAGCATAAGCATCGTCAGCATTTCCAAAGAATGCGCTGCCTAATATATCAGATATATTATGACCTAATCCCTTACCAGTTGGATCATCCAGAATTTTTCCACTGAGAACAGCTCCCCCATTTGAATCCTCTGGATCAAAACCATCACCCTTTTCTGCAGCTTGTTCTAATTTAGCACCGATTCCGCTTTTAGCGTTGTTAAAGTTTAGGATTTGAGCTATGAATCCTAAAGCAACACCATACTTATCTTTATAGCTTTCATCAATATTATTTCCCATTGTATCGTTAAATAATATTTTTCGTGCATTAGAGCTGCTGTCATTAGTAGCAATCGAAAGATCGATCAATTGTTTAACCAACAACTGACCAGTTGGATGATCACTGAGAGCATCTTTAGTTGGATGCCAATCAACAATACCATCACTAGGGCCAGCGTTTTGTAAGAGTCGATCATACTCACTGAGACCCGGAGCTTCTAGATCGTAGTCCCAGTTGTTATCGGCTTTAACCGGTACGGGAGTTATAGCAGTAAACGCACTAGTAATAGGCGACAGCAATAACAAAGTCGTACCAGCTAAACCCGTTAATTTTAACTTCATAAATTCCTCCTTTTTTAAAGATTTATTAAAAGCTCGTAATATATTGTACTATACTTTTTTACTGTTTTTTTTTTTTTTGTTATTAGCGTCTTTTTATAGTCGAAAGGAATAAACGAAATAAATTCAATTTCCTATTGGACCGGGCTTTTAAAGCAATTTTATGACGCTAATAACAAATTTATTATTTCGAAAATTTTTTTAAAAATATTAAAAAAAATAAAGCTGAACTTTCGTCCAGTTTCATATTTTATGAATAATTTATTATTAGTAATGTGTCAGTAATTGTTGAATTTATCGAACTCATCATTCTAAAGGCGTATAAAAAAAAAGAGCATTGACCGTTTCCGACCAACACTCCTTAAGTTAGAGTCTTTTGAATTTAACTATTCGTAATTATTTGGTGCTTTGTCGTTTTTGATTCTCTCGTAGAGATTTTCTTCCGACTTGTATTTCTTTTCTAATTCACTAACTGTCTGTTCATCAGCTTCGATCGGAACATCAGCAATTGGCTCCATCTCTCGATAGCGTTTCATCCCAGTACCAGCAGGAATTAACTTACCAATAATAACGTTCTCTTTAAGTCCAATTAATGGATCATTCTTACCACGAATTGAAGTATCAGTAAGAACTCTTGTTGTTTCCTGGAATGATGCAGCTGACAAGAAACTATTAGTTTCAAGGGCTGCTTTAGTAATTCCTAGAAGAACTGGTCGTCCTGTTGCTGGAACTTTACCAGACTTAATCGTTGCAGCATTTTGATCTTCAAAATCGCTTATATCCATCAATGTTCCAGGTAAAATATCTGTATCAGCAGGATCCATAACCCTAACTTTTCGTAGCATTTGACGAACCATTACTTCCAAATGCTTATCTGAAATATCAACACCTTGCATGCGATATACCTTCTGAACTTCTGCTAACAGATAAGCTTCAGTTGATGCAGTATTTTTCGTTTGCAATAAGTGTTTTGGATCAATTGAACCACCAGTCAAGCGATCTCCACGTTCAACAATATCTCCCTGCGCAACCGCTAAACTTGCTGTATAAGGAATCGTATAAGTCTTTTCTTCCTCATTACTGCGAACAACAATTTCACGAGTATGAGTCGCTGGATCTTCATTGATTGCGACAATTGTCCCAGCTACTTCAGTAATTGTTGCCTGCCCTTTAGGATTACGAGCTTCAAAAATTTCTTCGACACGAGGAAGACCTTGAGTGATATCTTCACCTCCGGCAACACCACCGGTATGGAAGTTACGCATGGTAAGCTGAGTACCTGGTTCACCGATTGACTGAGCAGCAACAGTTCCTACTGCTTCACCTACTTCAACCGCAGTTCCAGTAGCTAAATTACGACCGTAACATTTACGGCAGACACCGTGACGAGTTTTACAAGTAAACAATGAGCGAATCGTAACTTTTTCTACGTTATGATCAATTAACATCTGAGATGTTTTTTCATCAAGATATTCATTAGCGCCCATCAACTTCTCTCCCGTTTCAGGATCGAAAACTGATTTCATTGTATAACGACCTAATAATCGATCGTAGAGCGGTTCAATCAGTTCAGTACCTTCCATGATTGCTGACACTTCTACTCCGCGATCAGTTCCACAGTCATCTTCTCTTACGATCACATCTTGAGCAACATCAACCAAACGACGAGTTAAGTAACCAGAGTTTGCTGTCTTCAAAGCTGTATCAGTCATTCCTTTACGAGCCCCGTGGGTCGACATAAACATTTCCAAAACACTAAGACCTTCGCGGAAGTTAGAAGTAACTGGTACTTCCATCATTCCTCCGTTAGGTGCAGCCATCAAACCACGCATCCCAGCTAACTGAGTAAAGTTAGAAATATTACCACGAGCTCCAGAGTCACTCATCATTGAGATTGGATTTTTCTGATCAAAAGAAGCCATTAATTTGTCTTGAATCTCATCTTTAGCATCATTCCAGACCCCAATAACCCGATCATGACGTTCTTCTTCTGTGATTAATCCACGACGGAACTGATTAGAGATTGTTTCAACCTTCTTATGAGCTCCAGCTACAATTCGTTTTTTGTCCTTAAGGTTAGTAATATCAGCAACTCCTACTGTAATTCCGGAGTTAGTAGCTTCTGTATACCCTAAAGTCTTCATATCATCTAAGAGATCGGTTGTTCGCTGAACTTTATAAATCTTAAATACTTCAGCAATAACATCACTTAAAAATCCTTTCTTAAATGGTGTTACTAACTCTCTTGCAGCTAAAATTTCGTTAATATTTTCGCCGTTTTTTAAGAAGTATTTATCAGGGACTCCATTTACCAAATTATCGGTTGTCGGTTCATTTAAGAACGGAAAATCTTCCGGCATGATGGTGTTGAAAATTAATTTTCCAACTGTTGTCAGCATAATCTCTGATCTTTGTTCTTCGTTAAACGGTTTTTTAGGCATTGAAGAAACTGCTACACCAACTCGGCTATGCAGATCAACAAACCCACTCTGATATGCCATAATTGCTTCATTAGCATCTTCAAAAATTGATCCTTCGCCAACGCATCCGCTCTCTTCAATTGTCAGATAATAATTACCCAAAACGATATCCTGCGAAGGACTAACGATTGGTTTACCATCTTTTGGAGCTAGAATATGGTGAGCTGCTAGCATTAATAAACGTGCTTCAGCTTGAGCCTCATCAGATAATGGCACATGAACCGCCATCTGATCTCCGTCAAAATCGGCATTATAAGCTTCGCAAGCTAGTGGATGTAAACGAATTGACTTACCATCAACCAAAACCGGTTCAAAAGCCTGAATTCCCAAACGGTGTAACGTCGGGGCACGGTTCAATAAGACCGTTCTTTCCTTTAAGACATCTTCAAGAATATCCCAAACTTCATTATCTTGGCGGTCAATCATTCTGCGAGCGCTCTTAACATTTGTTGCAAGCTCTCTGTTCACCAACTCACTCATTACAAAAGGCTTAAATAATTCAAGCGCCATTGTTCTTGGCAGTCCACACTGTGAGAATTTCAAAGTAGGACCAACGTCAATAACCGAACGACCAGAATAGTCAACACGTTTACCTAACAAGTTTTGACGGAAACGTCCTTGCTTTCCTTTAAGCATATGACTTAATGACTTCAATGGACGATTTCCCGGACCCGTAACTGGACGGCCTCTTCGACCATTATCAATTAACGCATCAACTGCTTCTTGAAGCATTCTTTTTTCATTTTGAACAATGATTCTAGGAGCATTAAGTTCTAATAATTTCTTTAAACGATTGTTACGGTTAATAACACGACGATAAAGATCATTTAAATCACTAGTTGCAAAACGTCCACCTTCAAGTTGAACCATTGGACGAAGATCAGGAGGAATTACTGGAATTGTATCCATTACCACCCATTCTGGATGATTTCCTGATTTAAGAAAAGCTTCTAAAATGTCTAATCTTCTAATATCACGAACTCGCCGTTGCCCGCTAGCCTCTTTGAGTTCTTGCTTTAATTCAGCAACTGTTTTATCAAGATCAACTCGTTTCAAAAGATCTTTGATACCTTCAGCACCCATTTTAGCAATAAAAGCATCTTCACTTTGAAAACTGTGAGCACCGAACTTTTGAAAAGCCGCCATATAATCATCTTGAGAAAGAACTTGACCAACTTTTAAGTCAGTTTCCTCAGGATCTGTAACAACTTTATAAAATTCTGCCTGTTTATCTCGATATTCTTTTTCAGTTAAAATCTGCTTCTCTTCCAAAGTAGTTTTACCTGGATCAATAACGATATAAGCTGAAAAATAAATTACTTCTTCAAGAACTCTTGGAGAAACATCAAGAATTAACCCAATACGAGAAGGAATGCCTTTAAAATACCAAATATGAGTTACAGGCGCTGCTAATTCGATATGTCCCATTCGTTCACGACGAACCTTGGAACGTGTAACTTCAACCCCGCAACGATCACAAACAATTCCCTTATAACGAATCCGTTTGTACTTACCGCAAGCACATTCCCAATCCTTTGTTGGTCCAAAAATTCGTTCGTCGAACAAACCATCACGTTCTGGTTTTAAAGTTCGATAATTGATCGTTTCTGGCTTCTTAACTTCACCATAAGACCAGCTTCTGATCTTGTCTGGCGAGGCAAGACCGATCTGCATGCTATCAAATTTATTAACATCAATCAATTATTTTGTGTCTCCTTTCTGGGAGTTTGAATCGTTATTAATTCCAAAAGCTTTTTCAAGTGCTGCTGCATCTGCTTCATCAGTGTTTTTTGCAGCACTAGGATGAGCTTTATCACTTTCATTCTCTAAAACTGCTTTTTGGACAGCAATTTCATCAGCGTATTTCTGAAGAGCATCTACTACAACAGTTTTCGAACCGTCTTCGTCCATATCACGTAGATCCAGTTCATTCTTTTGAGCATCAAGAACTCGAATATCTAAGCCTAATGACTGCAGTTCTTTAATTAAGACACGGAATGATTCTGGCACACTTGGTGCTGGAATCGTTTCTCCTTTAACGATTGCTTCATAGGTCTTAACACGACCGGTAACATCGTCAGATTTATAGGTCAAAATTTCTTGAAGAGTATGAGCTGCACCGTATGCTTCCAGTGCCCAAACTTCCATTTCACCAAAACGCTGTCCACCAAATTGTGCTTTACCGCCTAATGGCTGCTGAGTAACTAATGAGTATGGTCCAATTGAACGTGCATGAAGTTTATCATCAACCATATGAGATAACTTCATGTAGTACATGACTCCAACTGAAACTTTGTTTTCAAACGGTTCACCCGTTCGTCCATCATAGAGATAAGTCTTACCATCAGCATCCATCCCAGCTTTTCTGACTGTACTCCAAAGGTCTTTATCAGTTACTCCATCAAATACAGGAGTTGCAATATCAATTCCTAATTTTTTAGCAGCTAAACCTAAGTGAAGTTCTAACACCTGTCCAATATTCATACGAGATGGAACACCCATTGGTGACAAGAGAATATCAACTGGTGTACCATCCGGCATAAATGGCATATCTTCTTCTGGTACAACGATTGAAACTGTACCTTTGTTTCCGTGACGGCCTGCCATCTTATCCCCTACTTGGATCTTACGTTTTTGAGCCACAAAAACTCGAACCAACATGTTAACTCCAGGCGGTAATTCATCTCCAGCTTCTCTTGTAAAGATTTTAACCTTTTGAATAATTCCATCGCCGCCGTGAGGAACTCGAAGCGACGTATCACGAACTTCTCGTGATTTTTCACCAAAAATTGCATGAAGCAATCTCTCTTCAGCTGATAATTCAGTCATTCCTTTCGGAGTTACCTTACCAACTAAGATATCTCCTTCACGAACTTCAGCACCAATTCTAACAACCCCTAATTCATCAAGATCTTTTAAAGCATCCTCACCAACATTAGGAATTTCACGAGTTACTTCTTCAGGTCCTAATTTAGTATCACGGGATTCTGAAATGTACTCTTCAATATGAATTGAAGTATAAACATCATCTTTAACTAAACGTTCGGAAAGAATAATGGCATCTTCGTAGTTGTACATGTTCCAAGTCATAAAGGCAACTAACGGATTTTGCCCTAGAGCCAGCTCACCATTAGACATTGCTGGACCATCAGCGATGATCTCACTCTTATCTACATGATCTCCCTGTTTAACGATTGGGCGCTGATGATAATCTTTACCTGCATTTGACCTGCGATGGATCATCATCTTATAAGTATCTAAAGTCATATCATCGCGGCGAACTCTAATCTGATTAGCATCGACATATTCAACTGTACCTTCATGTTCTGCAAGAACTGCTAAACCAGAATCATGAGCTGCAATATATTCCATCCCCGTTCCAACAATTGGTGCATGAGGTTGAATCAAAGGCACTGCCTGACGCTGCATGTTTGCTCCCATCAATGCTCGGTTCGAGTCATCATTTTCCAAGAATGGGATACAAGCCGTAGCAACTGCAACTACCTGTTTAGGTGAAACGTCCATGTAGTCAACATGTTCAGGAGTTGTTTCAATATTATCGTCTTTGTGTCTTGCGAGAACGGTATCTTCAGAAAAACTACCATTTGGTTTTAAAGGAGAGTTAGCCTGAGCAATCGTGTAATTATCTTCTTCATCAGCTGTTAAATAATCGATTTTATCAGTAACTTTGTGGGTTTTCCAGCTAACACGACGATAAGGCGTTTCGATGAAACCATATTTATTAACAACCGCATACGTTGCCAAACTGTTAATTAATCCAATATTTGGCCCTTCAGGAGTTTCAATCGGACACATTCTTCCATAATGGGTGTAGTGAACGTCACGTACTTCATATCCGGCACGATCACGAGTCAAACCACCAGGTCCCAAGGCACTTAAACGACGCTTATGAGTCAATTCTCCTAAAGGATTTGTCTGATCCATAAACTGGGATAATTGAGATGAACCAAAGAATTCCTTAATAGCTGCAACTACTGGTCGAATATTAACCAATTGCTGTGGAGTAACTGTCAAAGGATCTTGAATTGACATTCTTTCACGCACAACTCGTTCCATTCTAGTTAAACCAATTCTAAATTGATTTTGTAACAATTCACCCACTGAACGAATGCGTCGATTCCCTAAATGGTCAATATCATCAGTAGTTCCAATACCATAACGAAGGTTCAAGAAATAATTAACTGCAGAAATAATATCAGCAACTGTTAATTGATGAACTGATTCTGGAATATTTGCATTACCAATTAATTCAACAACTTGTTCTGGATCATTTGGACTGTAAACTTTAATCGATTGAACTACAACTTCATCTTCCAATACACCATCTTGAGAAGGCATAAATGAGCGAGTTTTAAAGTCCATCCTTCGGAGGTAACGTTTTAAAGGTGTCTTTTCTTCATCCTCTTTACCGCTGCCTTCCATTAACTGGCGATCAATTTTAGTACCTTTAGAAGCAATAACTTCACCAGTATCCGGATCAACCAATGTCTCTGCCAAAGTTAAACCAACCAAGCGGTTTTCTAATGAGAGTTTTTTGTTGATTTTATATCGGCCAACTGATGCTAAATCATAACGTTTTGGATCAAAGAATCGAGCATATAAAAGTGAACGAGAACTTTCAGCAGTTTTCGGTTCACCAGGACGTAAGCGTTCATAAATTTCTTTCAAGGCTTCATCAGTTCTAGAATCAGAAGAATTCTTATGAATATCTTTTTCCATTGTTAACTGCAATGAATCATCGTCACCAAAAATTTCGGTAATCGTACTGTCTGAGCCAAAGCCAAGTGCTCTAATTAAAACTGTAATTGGAATCTTACGCGTACGATCGATTCTTGCATATGCTAATTCTTTACTGTCAGACTCAAATTCAAGCCATGCACCACGGTTTGGAATTACCGTCGTGCCATAGTTGACAATACTGTTTTTATCGGTTGAACTGTTGAAATAAACTCCGGGAGATCTCATTAATTGGGAAACAATTACTCGTTCAGCACCATTAATAATGAAAGTTCCTTCATTAGTCATCATTGGAAAATCACCAAAGAAAACATCTTGAGTTTTTATTTCACCAGTTTCATTATTAGTAAGCCGTAAATTCACATACATCGGCATCGAGTAATTTGTATCTCTTTCTCTAGCCTCATCAACTGAATATTTTGGTTCTTTAAAAGAATAGCCGTTATATTCAAGTGTCAAAATACCTTTGAAATCATCAATTGGCATAACATCATTAAACATTTCTGTAATTCCTTCATCAAGAAACCACTGAAATGATTTGGTCTGAATGTCAATTAAATTTGGTATTTTTAAAACATCTTTGATGCGGGAAAAGCTTTTTCGTACTTGATGTTTACCATAATTCACGCTATGTTCAGCCATTTATACACTCCTTCTTAGTATCAAGACAGATCTTTAGCCCACGAAACTTTAAAAAAAATTAACATTTTTTTAGTCTCCTAGAGCAAAAAAAATCCCACATACTCAAAAAATTGATATATGTAGGAATCACTGTAATGGACAATAGATCAAAACAGAGTCTCTATCTTTGTTTAACAATTGTAACCCAAGTTTAATTATAATTCAACATCATAAAACATTTTTTTATAAAAATCAAGATATTTAAAACGAATATGATAGAATTGGTTCAAATGAAGAAAACAAGAATAATCGTAATTATAATTGCATCGTTTTTAGCTGCCCTTTTTCTCGGATTAATTCTGTTCAGCGGCAGTCCTAAAAACTCAACCCAAGATAAAAATCATCAAAAAATAAATATTGTCACTACAACTGACATCTATGCCGAAGCTGCTGGTAAAGTTGTTGGCAATAAAGGAACAGTTAAATCCGTTATCGATAATCCGCATGTCGATCCCCACGATTTTAAACCGACAACTCAAACTACTAGATTTGTTTCAAATGCTGATTTAGTTGTCAGTAACGGGTTGGGATACGACGACTGGGTTAATCCGATCGTTAACAAACAGCCGTGGATTAATGTGGGACGTGATATTGCTCACAAAAAAAGCGGCGCTAACCCTCACTTATGGTTTGATTATGAAATTATGGAGAAATACACCAAGTATCTAACTGCAAAACTTAGCGATCTTCAACCAGAAAACAAAAAATATTTTTCTACAAACGCCAAAAAGTATCTAAAGTCAATGGAACCAATCTATAAAAAATCAGCTGTAATTAAATCTTTAAAATCCAATTCTTTCGTCGACGTAAGCGAACCAATTTTTGATTATGCATTGAATAACTTAGGGTTTACGATAAATAATCCCGCATTTTCTAAAGCAATTGAAAACGAAACTGATCCCGCAATCAAAGATGCACAAACTGTGGTTGATGATTTTAGAAATCATCGTGTCGCCTTTTACTTACATAATATTCAAGCTGAAAACAATACAACAAAATCGATTTTAAAGGATGCAAAAAAATATCAGATTCCAATTCTTTACTTAACTGAAAATAAGCCGAAAAATTTAACTTACATCAAATGGCAGCTTGATATCTATGACAAGCTAGAAAAACTATTAATGAACAATAAAAACTAAATTTATCTAATAAACTTTTTCGCAATTAAAGTTGCAAAGAAGAGAATTGCTTCAATTAACGTAATGAAGAAAGTTACTGGCAGATCAGTAACATAAGATAAATAAAGTCCACCCCAAGTTCCGATTAATGCGCATAAAACGCTCAAAATAATTAATTCACTGAAGTTTCTACCCCAGTAAAAAGCAATTGCCGCAGGCAGCGTTAAGAGGACAAATATTAACAAAGCACCTACAATTTGAGCTGCAACGCTGGCAGTAAATGCTGTCAAGATCAAAAAGATTAAGGAAATCCAGTAAGTTTTTAAACTCGAATACTGAGCAGCAATTGGATCGAAGGAATCAAACTTCAATGGACGAAACATTAACAAAATTGTAATTAAGACAATCCCTGCAACAACTAAAATTTGAATGACATTTTGTTTAGTAATTGCTGTGATACTTCCAAACATCAAAGTCGTTGTATAACTGGCATTCCCCTTAGCTAAAGTGAGAAATAACGCTCCTGATCCCATAAAAAGGGCGGAAATCACACTAACCAGCGCATCATTTGAAGAAAATTTATTAGCCCCAACACTTGTCATCACTGCTGCTAACGTGGTGAATATTAACATCCCCGTTATCGGAGGTAATCCCGCAAAAATACCAAAAGCAGCTCCTGAAAATCCAATTTCAGAAATCATATGAGTTAGAAAAGGTAACTTTCTAATTAAAACAAAGGTGCTCATAATGCCACAGACTATCGCTATAACAGTCCCTGATACAAAAGAATTGAACATAAATTCAGAATTTAACATTGGCATCCTCCAGTAGTGTCTGATCTCCAACAGAATAAGTGGAATCACCATTAAGCATTAAAATTTTGGTGCTGTTATTTTTAACAGATTCTGGATCATGAGTAACTAAAACAATCGTGACATTGTCTTTAGTTTGAAGCAATTTTAAAATTTCCATTACTTCATCTTTCGAACGTTCATCTAAGCCATTTGTTGGTTCATCTAGAATTATCATTTCTGGATTATTAACTAATGCTTGAGCAATATACGCCCGTTGCTGTTCACCACCCGAAGAACTCGCTAACAGATTATCCGACTTATCAGTTAATCTTACTTTTTCTATTGCTTCACTAACTTTTTGCTTATCGCTTTTAGTTAACCAAGGAATTAGATTATTAAACAATCGTAAACCAACAAAACTAAATATGTTCAGAGGGTAGTTTTCAGAAATATTACGTGTTTGTGGAACAAAACTAATTTTACTAGGCCCAAAATTGCTTCCAACATATTCAACCTTACCACTTTTAGGAGTCAGTTTTTTCATAATTATGTGGAGTAAAGTGCTCTTTCCCGTTCCGTTAGGACCGATAATTGACAAAAAGTCTCCTTGTTCAATTGTCAAATTCAAATTATTAAAAAGGGGTCTTTTTTCAAACCCCATTGTTAAGTCTTTTACTTGTACCAGTTTTTGATTTATACTCATAGCCTCTATTCTAAACAAAAAAATCACTCCTGTATATTGCAGTAAGTGATGATCATGAAAATTTTGAAAATAAAAAAGGCCATCAGGCCTAATTTTTATTTATCAGAAGAATTACCACCGTTTTTCTTGATAATTTCTTCTTGAATTGACTTAGGTACAGCTTCATAGTGATCAAAAGTCATTGTGAAAGTACCACGTCCCTGAGTTGCAGAACGTAAAGTAGTTGCATACCCAAACATTTCAGCTAATGGAACAAAACCATTAACTACCTGAGCATTACCACGAGCTTCCATTCCTTCAACTCGACCACGACGAGCAGTAATCTGACCCATAATATCACCAAGATATTCTTCAGGTACGATAACTTCAACTTTCATGATTGGTTCCAAAATCACAGCACCAGCTTTTTTAGCAGCTTCATGTAATGAAATAGATGCAGCAACCTTGAAAGCAGCTTCAGATGAATCGACTTCATGGTAAGAACCATCGTAAAGTCTTGCTTTAACGTCAATCAATGGATATCCAGCTAAAACACCGTTAGCCATTGCTTCTTTCAAACCAGCTTCGACTGATGGAATATATTCACGAGGAACAACCCCACCAACGATCGCATTCTCAAATTCAAAGCCTTTTCCTTCTTCGTTTGGTGTAAATTCAATATAAACATCACCATATTGACCTTTACCACCACTCTGACGAACAAATTTACCTTGAGCAGAAGCTGGTTTAGTAAATGTTTCTCGGTAAGCAACTTGTGGTTCACCAACTTTAGCTGCTACCTTGAATTCACGGCGCATTCTTTCAACCATGATATCCAAATGCAATTCACCCATTCCAGCGATCAAAGTCTGACCAGTTTCGGCATTTGTTTCTGCTTGGAAAGTAGGATCTTCTTCAGCGAGTTTTTGTAAAGCCACATCTAGTTTATCACGATCTTCTTTTGAATCTGGTTCAATTGAAACCTGAATAACTGGGTCTGGGAAGACCATTGATTCAAGAATTAACGGATTATTAACATCAGTTAGAGAATCCCCTGTTGTTGTATTCTTCAAACCAATTGCTGCTGCAATATCTCCTGAGAATACTTCAGAAATTTCTGTCCGGTGATTAGCGTGCATTTGAAGAAGACGCCCAACACGTTCACGTGAGTCTTTAGTTGCATTTAAAACATAAGAACCTGATGGTAGAGATCCCGTATAAACACGAATATAAGTTAAACGTCCAACAAACGGATCTGTTGCAATCTTAAATGCCAAGGCAGCAAATGGTTTATCATCACCTGCAGTTAATTCAACATCTTCTTCAGTTCCTGGTTTATGAGCAATATAAGGTCTAACTTCAAGAGGTGATGGAAGATAATCAACTACTGCGTCCAAAAGCATTTGAACACCTTTATTCTTAAATGCTGAACCTACTAAAACAGGAAAGAATTTAAGATCAATAGTTGCCCGACGAATACCAGCTTTTAATTCTTCAACAGTGATTTCTTCACCGTTAAGATATTTTTCCATGACATCATCATTAACATCAGCAACAGCTTCAACTAACTCATCATGCATTTTTTTAGCTTTATCTTGATATTCTGCCGGAATTTCAACAGTATCCCATTTATCACCAATTTCGTCTACGTCATAAACGTAAGCCTGCATAGTAATTAAATCGATAATTCCGCTGAATTGATCTTCTGCTCCAATTGGGATTTGGATTGCATGAGCATTTGCCTGCAAACGATCATGAATTGTTTGAACTGAATAATCAAAATCAGCTCCAATTTTATCCATTTTGTTAACGAAAACAATATTTGGAACGTTATAGTTAGCAGCCTGGCGCCAAACATTTTCTGTCTGCGGTTCTACTCCAGATTGAGCATCCAAAACTGTAATAACTCCATCTAATACACGTAAAGAACGTTCAACCTCGATTGTAAAGTCAACGTGTCCTGGGGTATCAATGATATTGATTCGATAATCTTTCCACTGAGCTGTAGTTGCAGCAGAAGTGATCGTAATTCCACGTTCTTGTTCTTCTTCCATCCAGTCCATCTGAGATGCACCTTCATGGGTTTCACCAATCTTGTGAATTTTACCAGTATAAAAAAGAATTCTCTCTGTAGTTGTTGTTTTTCCCGCATCGATATGGGCCATAATACCGATATTTCTCGTTTTAGCGAGTGGAAATTCTCGTTTTGCGGCCATTATTTTCTACTTCCTCATTTCCTTCATTGCTTCAAGCAGCAATAATTTTAAATTTAAAATTACCAACGATACTGAGCAAATGCACGATTTGCTTCTGCCATTTTGTGTGTATCTTCACGTTTCTTCACAGATGCACCTGTATTATTAGCTGCATCCATAATTTCATGAGCTAATTTTTCATCCATTGAACGCTCGTTACGAAGACGTGAATACTGAACGATCCAGCGCAAAGCTAAAGTTGTTCTTCTTTCAGGACGAACTTCAATCGGTACTTGATAGTTAGAACCACCAATCCGGCGTGCTTTAACTTCAAGAACAGGCATTACATTATTCATGGCATCTTGAAAAACTTCAAGCGGATCTTTATTAGTCTGTTCATGAATGATGTCAAATGCTCGATAAAGGATATTTTGAGCCTTACCGCGTTTTCCATCTTTCATCATGTGATTGATAAGTCTTGATACTAATTTTGAATTATATATTGGATCTGCCAATATATCTTGTTTGACGATTGTGCCTTTTCTTGGCATTCTGTACTCCTATCTGAAAAAAATATGTTATTTCTTTGGACGCTTAGTTCCGTATTTTGAACGGCCCTGCATACGATCGGTAACTCCTGCTGTATCAAGAGTTCCACGAATAATATGATAACGAACACCGGGAAGATCTTTTACACGGCCTCCACGAATTAAGACAACACTATGTTCCTGTAAGTTGTGGCCAATTCCAGGAATGTATGCTGTAACCTCAATTAAGTTAGAGAGGCGCACACGGGCATACTTACGAAGAGCTGAGTTAGGCTTTTTAGGTGTCATTGTTCCGACACGAGTTGCAACTCCACGTTTTTGAGGAGCTGGATTATTGGTTAAGTTTTTTGTCATACTGTTATAACCGAAGTTCAAAGCTGGTGATTTTGATTTACTAGTCTTTGACTTGCGGCCTTTGCGTACTAATTGGTTAATAGTTGGCATTAAATATTTAATATCCCTTTCTAATTTTTTTGCTGGTACACATATCCAGGCGTTTTGCTTTTTCGACAATATCTTAAAAACACTACAAAATTCTAGTATTTTATAAGGCAATTGTCAATCTATTTTTGTAAATTTTATTAACGAAATACTTTTTTTAAACTTGGTTTTACTTAGATTCATGAAATCTGCTATACTCAAATAAAGAAAATCATTTAGGGGAGTTAAATATGGACGGTGTATCACCACTAGTTGAAAAAATTATTAATTTTGAAAAAGAACATAATATGACTGATAGCGATCTCGCCTTTGCAAGTCACATTTCAGTTGAACATATTCATGCTGCAAAAGCAGGAATTGGTCAGATTGATCCACAAATTTTAAACGACATCATGAAATTTCTTAATGAGAATGAATAGGTGCTGATCTTTCTTGGGGGAAAGATCAGCAAACGAAAAGACCATCGTGATAACGAACTGGTCTTTTTTAATATTTCTCGATAAAATTTGCAATATCCTCAACAACAGACAACGCATAGTCACCACCATGCCCCGTCCCTGGTATAAATTGAACCCAAGTTGGAACCTGTTTTTTAATTAATGATTTTTCCATCTTCAAAACTCCACTTAATGGCGCCAATTCTGATAATGAATTAAATAAATAAACTGGACCCGTGGTCTTCTTTACTCGATAATAGGGTGTTGCCTGCTCCAATAATTTTTCATCATTATTTAGATAGTTCATGATAAAGCCTTTATAGAAACTTTCATTAATTTTTTGCTGATCTTCAGGAGTTTCACCTTTGCCAGAACTAAGCTTAGCCTTTACATCATGATGTTTTAAAATCCATTTTTCGATATCAAAAATACCTGAAAGCGACACGGCTGGAATTCCATATTTAATTGCTAGTTCAACTGCCATTGTTCCACCTACAGAGGTTCCGACTGCTGCGATTTTACTTTCTGGGAATTTGTCCTGAATCCAATTATAAACTTGATTCATATCCTTTAAAGGAGCTGGATAAAAACTTGGCGGTGCTAAACGATAATCGGGAACGATAACGTTATATCCGGCTTCCAACAATTTGGCTGCCAGTTGAGTCTCGTTATCTTTTGAACCGCGAAACCATCCTCCACCATGAATCAAAATTATACTCACTTGTTTTTTACCGCTAGTTTCATTTTGATAGAGATCCAACTTTAAATCATGTATTGGATCATAAACAAGATCTTTATTAATTTTAGTCATTAACGTGCCTCTAGGCTCTTACTTTAGCTGCTTTTTTCTTTCTAATCATCGTACCAACTGGTAATTCTTTGTCTATTGCAATCGAACAGATCATCATTGCATGACTCGCTCTTTCGATTTTCATTCCATCTTCGTCCTGAAGATCGTTCACCGTTGTTAAATAATGGTAAAAATTAGGGCCATAAAATTCTAATTCATCACCTTCAGAAAAGTTATTTCGTTCCTGAATAATAACTCTTCCATCTTGATAGCCTTTAACCTCCCCAATAAACTCATAACCGAGGTCAGGTTTTGTATGTTCAAATAACTCATCGTCTTTGGTTGGAGCTCCATTAAAGAAACCAAAGGACATCCGGCGCTGAGAAATTTTAGCTAACTCATCAATCCACGCAGGATCAACTTCAAAATGTTCTGGATCTGCACAATATGTATCAACTGCAGTTCGATATACATTAGCAACTGTTGAGACATAATGAATCGTCTTCATCCTTCCTTCAATTTTAAGACTGTCAACTCCTGTTGAAATCATTTGACCGATTACTGGAATTAAACTCATATCAACTGCTGACATGGTAAACATCTCATCGCCGTTTAAAGAGCTGCCTGATTCATCAGCAAGATTATAAAGAAAGCGGCAGTTTTGAGCACATCCACCCCGATTAGCATCGCGCTTGTTCATATAATTACTCATCACGCAGCGCCCAGAATAACTAGTACACATTGCTCCTTGAATAAAGGCTTCGATCTCAACATCAGTGTTTTCTTTAATTTCCTTGATCTCTTCAAAAGTTGTCTCTCTTCCTAATACAACTCGTTCAAGACCATGCTTAGCCCAAAAGTTTACTGCCTCATAATTTACTGCCGATGCTTGGGTCGACAAATGAACAGGAAGCCCTGGTACTTTTGTTAAAACAGCACTAATAATTGCTGGATCAGATACAATTAACGCATCGACTCCAGCATCTCGAACCTCAGTCAAATAAGAAATATTATCTTCTAATTCATTTTCATGACAGACAATATTAGCGGCAAGATAGACTTTTGCTCCATGACTATGAGCATAGGCCGCGCCTTCTGCCATATCACTAATCGAATAATTATTAGCTCTTGATCTTAGTCCTAACCGTTCTCCGCCGATATATACTGCATCTGCTCCATAATCGATTGCTACTTTTAATTTTTCAGGTGTTCCTGCTGGAACTAATACTTCAGGTTTATTCATCATTTAATATCACCAATCTGATAATCATAAAATCCAATTGAATATTTTCGATCTGCGGGCACTGTTTGTAATAATTTTTCCTCTAACTCACTCAGCCGATCATCGTTTAACTGATCCTGTAAAATATAATTACGTGCTTTAACAAATATTTTTATTATATTAAGCCAATTATCTCCGTCATAAAACTTACTGTCAAATGTGAAGAAGTTAATACCCATACTGACTAATTCCAAAAATTTACTTAATAAATTAAGGTCATATGGTGCATACATATGGGTCCCATGCTCATCTTCAAACATGATGTATTCTTCTTCCGGTCGGGCAGGCAAAGATACTTTATAAATCTCATTAGGCGCAAAATCATTTGTTTTATCAACATAATCTAAATAATTATAAATAAGACTTCTGCCTGAATGCTCAATTGCGATTGGACCAAATAACTGCAAAATGGGTTTTACTTCCAACTTCGGCAAAAGTTCTTTTAATTCAACATAAGGGATTTCCCGCGATAACTGAACGTACGATGCCCCTTCTTCACCCCAAAAATTCATCATTCCAGAGTTCGTGTCTAATACTTCCCCATTGTAAATAAATTTTAGATTTGGAAAGTTATTTTGAATAATATTAACTGCTCCTGCATCTCCAACCATTACATAATCAACTTCAATTTGATCAAGAGCTGCTAAATATTCTTGATAAGACTGTAACTTCTCGTTATGCAAAATTGCATTTGCCGCGACAATAATCTTCTTGCCTTTTTGATGAGCAATTTTAGTTAAATCAGCCGTTTCCGCTAAATCATAGCTAGTGGGCAGACGCAATCCAAAACGATTATTCCCGATAATTAATGCATCTATTCCCTCATCAAAAACAGTACCCGCAATGTCTTTTACGGGTACTGTGGAAGAAAATCGGATCAATGAATCATCTTTCAAACTTTAATTTTATCCTTTTTCTTTTCAGATTTTTTAATACGTAACTTTATTTTATCTTTTTGAGCTCCAACTGTTACCACATCACCACGTGAAATTTCACCGGACAATAACTGTTCACTCATTGAATCTTCAAGTTCAGTCTGCAGAGTCCTTCTAATTGTACGAGCTCCATACTCAGGATTATATCCTTTATCAGCAATTAAGCTGATTGCACTTGGGGTAACCTTTAAAGTAATCCCTTGATCTGATAGCCGTTTTGAAAAATCTTTTACCATTAACTTAACGATCTGGTGAATTTCATCTTTAGTTAAAACTTTGAAAATGACAATTTCATCAATTCGATTTAAAAACTCTGGCCGGTAAGTTTCTTTTAGCACCTCTCGGATCCGCTCTTCAATTGCAACATCATTTGTTGAAGTACTTCGAGCACCAAATCCAACTTCATGATCATCACGTAGAGAAGTCGCACCTAAGTTTGAAGTCATGATAATAATTGTATTGCGAAAATCAACCCTTCGTCCTCTAGAATCAGTCAAAAATCCGTCATCTAAAACTTGTAACAACAAATTAAAGACATCTTGGTGAGCTTTTTCAACTTCATCAAATAAAACAACTGAATAAGGTTTGTTTTTAACTTTTTCGGTCAGCTGACCGCCTTCTTCATAACCAACGTATCCAGGAGGCGAACCAATTAAACGGCTGGTCGAGTACTTCTCCATATATTCTGACATATCAATTCGAACAATATTATCTTCCGAACCAAATAATGCTTCTGCTAAAGCCTTCGCTAATTCTGTTTTACCTACACCTGTTGGTCCAAGAAACATAAATGAACCCATTGGTCGATTAGGATCTTTTAAACCGCTGCGGGTTCTTCTAATTGCTCTTGAAATGGCTGACACTGCTGCATCTTGTCCAATGACTCGCTGATGAAGGAATTTTTCGAGATGCACTAAACGGTCAGATTCTTTTTTTGTGAGCTGGGTGACTGGAACTCCGGTCCATTCAGAAACAACTTCGGCGATGTCTTCTGGAGTTACGACAATTTCCTGCACTTTCTGCTCAGAGTTATTACCATACTTAGCCCGATTTAACTTATCTTTTAGTTCAAACTCTTCTCTGCGAATTTCAGCTGCTAATTCAAAATCCTGATTTTTTACTGCAGATTCTTTATCGGCTTCAATCTTCAGCAACTTTTTATTTAATGAATCGGCCTTAGAACCAGTAGCATGGGCTAAATGAACCTTAGCTGAAGCTTCATCAACTAAATCAATTGCCTTATCTGGTAAGAATCGATTAGTAATGTAACGATTAGATAGTTCGACTGCTGCATCAATTGCCTCATCACTAATTTTTAAATAGTGATGTTCTTCATACCGTGAACGTAGCCCTCGTAAAATCTCTTTAGTTTCAGCAATTGTTGGCTCATCAACCTGAACCGTCGCAAAACGTCTTTCAAGCGCTGCATCTTTTTCCACATATTTTTGATATTCATCTAATGTGGTAGCCCCAATCAGCTGGATTTCACCACGAGCCAGAGCCGGCTTTAAAATATTGGAAGCGTCAATTGCTCCTTCAGCTCCTCCAGCTCCAATTAATGTATGCAATTCATCAATAAAAAGAATTACGTTATCGCTGTTAGAAACCTCTTTAATCAATTTTTTCAGTCGGTCTTCAAATTCACCCCGATATTTAGTGCCCGCAACAAGAGAGCCCATATCAAGCATCATTAAGCGATCGTCCTGCATTTCTTCTGGAACAGTTCCAGCAACAATCTTTTCAGCTAATCCTTCAGCAATTGCAGTTTTCCCAACTCCCGGTTCACCGATTAAAACTGGATTATTCTTGGTTCTGCGAGAAAGGATTTGAATAACTCTTTTAACTTCTTTTTCACGGCCAATAACTGGATCAACTCTATTCTGCCTTGCTAATTCGGTTAAATCTCGTGCCAATTTATCTAAAGTAGGAGTCTTGGTATTTTTATTCGTTGTCATTTCCGGATTAGAAACGGGTCTTCTTTTTGCACCCGTCCTTCCTGGCGCTTCACTGATACCCATTTTCTTAAGCAAAAGCTGACGAGTTTTGTTAAGATTTAGACCTAAATTTACTAAAATCCGAGTTGCCAAAACATCATCTTCTCGTAAAAGACTTATCAAAATATGCTCGGTTCCAATTTTTAATGCCCCCAGCCTTTTGGCCTCATCTCCTGCGACAGCCAAAATTTCTTTAGCTTTTTGCGAGTACCCCAAATTATTACTGATCCCCGCGTTTTCTACGCCAGTACCAAAGCCCGTTAAATCATCAATCTCTTCTCGAATATCTGCTTCGTTAACGTTGAGTTTTCTCAATGTTTTCCCAGCAATTCCTTCAGTTTCAATGACCAGTGCTAATAATAAGTGTTCAGTTGACACCGCATAATGACCGTACATTTTCGCGTTTTCCTGTGCAATTTCCAGCACCATTCTGGCACTAGGTGTAAATAAGTTATCCATCAATAAAACCTCCTCTATGAGGAATTTAAACACTGTCTATATTATAATACTAAACTAATTCTCATACTCTAGCTTTGTCAAAATACACTTTAAAATATGAGCTCTTAATTTATTTTGAACGGGTTTTTCTATATCTCCTAAGGCATCGTTGTCAAGTGCAGAAATAATAATCCGACCGCAAGAGTCTGTAATAACTTCTTCACTGATTAATTGATTAACAATCGTAGTCGCATCACTTAAAGTTAAAACCGACCCAATATCAGCTTTAACCTTTTCCAAAAGATCTCCGCATTCAACAAACTGCAGCTTAACAATTCTAATGTAACCGCCACCACCGCGTTTACTCTCAACATAATAACCATGTTTTGAATCAAAACGAGTCTTAATCACATAGTTTATTTGAGAAGGCACAACATTAAAGTAATCAGCGATTTGCTGCCTTCTCAGTTCGACTTCAAAATTCTCTTTTAAAATACTTTTTATATATTCTTCAATTAAATCTGATAAATTATTTGATTGGCTCATTGTTTTTCCTTGACTATACTTGACTAACATTATAATACAAGGACACTTAATTTTAAAGCATTGAGAAAAAGTTTGAAATTTTTTTACCCATTATGGTCTTAATTAAAAAAATAAGCATATACTGTTATTGTAAAGATTAACGTTGATGGTGAGGTGAACGAACAATGGCTGATACTCTTTTGCGACAACACGATTTTATGAATCGGGAAATCAGTTGGCTGTCATTTAATGATCGAATCTTAGATTTAGCGGATAGTCCAAGAATTCCGCTCTTGGAGCGCGCAAATTTCCTTAAAATTACCCAATCAAACCTCGACGAGTGGTATATGATCAGAGTTGCAAATTTAATTAGAGAAGTTAATTCCGGCGATAAACATCCTGATAAATCAGGAATGGCCCCAAATACTCAGTTAAACCAAGTTCGTAAACTAGTTAAAAAGCAGCTCAAAAGGCAAAATAAAATTTGGACTAAACTTAAAAATTGTTTTGAAAATCTTGGGATAAAAATTCTCGATTATCAAAAATTAACTGACGACGAAAAATCTTACGCCGACAGCTACTTTGAAACAACAATCAGCCCGCTGATTGAAATCGAACTTCTCCCCAAAGATCTCCCTTGGCCGGAAATGGAAAATGGCGATATGTATTTTATCGTTGATATGGTCAGCTCTAGTGACCAAACAAAACATATCTTTGCCCATTTTAAACTTCCGTCTCTTGAAAGGCTTCTTAAATTCAAAGATCAGTCAAATCAATTCATTTTACTTGAACAAATTATCAAAGCTCACTATCAAGACATAATTTCGACTAAATTTAAAGGGCGCTTTTTAGCCCAAAGTATTTATCTTTACCGGATTTTAAAAGACATGGATATCAGATCTTTACCGAAGGACTCTGATAATACCGAACAAGCGGTAGAAATTGCAATTGAAAAGCGGGAGGCTTCTCCTGTTATCTTCCTAGCAATGGACGCTAATGCTCCAAGCAAGGTTTTAAAAACTTTGACCCATGCTCTTTCGGTCAATCCTCTTAACACTTTTCATATCTCTGGGGACTGGGATTATGACTTTATTAGTCCATTATGTAAAAAAATTACTGACAATAATCAGATTAACACTGAAAAATTGCATTTTAAGAGACACTCTCCTCACCATTTATCAGAATTGGAAGATGAACATATTTTTGAACAAATTCAAAAGAAAGATTATCTCCTTCATCATCCATATGACAGTTACGATGCAATTACTAATTTCTTTCAACAGGCAGCCGTCAACCCATCAGTTACTGAAATTTACATCACAATTTATCGCACATCAAAAAACTCTCCTATCGTCAAAGCTTTAGCAGATGCCGCTAAAAATGGTAAAACCGTCCATGCTTTAATTGAAGTAAAAGCAAGATTTGATGAAGAACACAACATTGAAATTGCAGATTACTTGAGAGGGACTGGCGTTAATGTTTATACCAGTTTTCCTGATCTCAAGATTCACAGCAAAATGGCTCTAGTTGTTATTGAAGAGGGAGATCAAAAAATTGAGCTGGCTCATCTTGCTACCGGAAATTATAATGAAATCACCGCTAAATCATATACTGATTTCAGTTTTTTTACTTCCCAAAAGAAGTATTGCACTGATATTAAAAGGATCTTTAAATTTATTGAAGGAAAAAAGGAACTTCCTTCTAAACTTAATAAGCTTGTCATTGCCCCTAATATGCTGCGTTCAAAACTTCAACATGAAATAAAAAGAACTATTAAGAAAAATCAAGAAGGCGAAAAATCGGAAATTTGGATTAAGTGTAATTCTTTTTCCGACTATAAAATCATCAAAGAATTATATAAAGCCAGTTCAAAAGGAGTGCGAATTCATTTATTAATTCGAGGACTAACTACAGCAATTCCGCTTCTTCCTAATGTAAGCCGACATCTTCACATTCATTCGATTGTTGGAAGGCTGTTGGAACATTCCCGTATTTATATTTTTAAAACGGGAGGCTCTTTTAGATGCTTTCTTTCTTCTGCCGATATGATGCCAAGAAATCTGGATCGAAGAATTGAAACTCTCTTTCCAATTGAAGATGAAGAATTAAAAAAGAGAATTTACAAAATATTTGAACGCATGTGGGATGACCGTACCCAAAGCTACACCAAAAAGTCTGACGGAAGCTATACCAAACGGATATCTAACAAAAATGCTCAAAAATATCTTCCAATCCAGGAACAATTTTTAATTGAAGCAGAAAAAGGAAAATAAATGACACAAACGCTCGCAATTTTGGATTTGGGCTCAAACTCAATCCGCACGACAATCACAGAATATGATAACGAAGGAAATTTCCAAGTTTTCGAACGACTCCAGGAAATGGTTAGGATCTCTAAAGGCATGGGAAAAGAAAAGACTATTAAACCTGAAGCCTTGGATCGCGCTATGAAAGCATTAGCTTCATTTAAGGAAGTTTACGACAAATACAAAAATCTCAAAATAATTGCCGTGGCAACAGCTGCAGTTCGTCAGGCTGCTAACCAAAAAGAATTTCTTGAACAATTTAAAAAAGTAATGGGATTTTCGTTAAAAGTTATCAGCGGCTATGAAGAAGCTGAATATGATTTTTACGGCGTCATTGGAACCCTGCCGGTTAATGATGGAGTTATTATTGATACGGGAGGTGCTTCTACCGAAATTATTCTAGTACAAAAAGGCGCCTTAAAAGAACGCGTCAGCATTCCGCTGGGAGCTGTCAATATTTCAGAATCGTTTTTAGATGGAGATCCGATCACTTCTGCTTCTTTATTCAGGGCTTCAGTTGAATTATCCAGCATTTTAAACAACCTCCCTTGGCTTAAAGAAGCTGTTAATTATCCAATTATTGCAATCGGCGGCTCAAATCGAACCCTTGCCAAAATTAGAAAAAATGAACTTAATCAAACTGAGCTGCCCATTCACGGCTACCATATGAACCGCCAAAACGTTGATGACATCATTTACGAACTATTGAATAAAACAAACGAAGAACGCCAAAATATTAAAGGCCTTGCTAAAGAACGTTCACAAATTATTATCGGTGGACTTCTGCCAATCAGATTAATTATGGAAAAAATTGATTGTGAACAAATTATTTTTTCTCAGTCTGGGGCTCGTGAAGGGATTCTTTTTAAAGAAATTGAGACTCAAACTAAGAAGTCAATCCAAACAACTGATATCTCTAACATGACAATTGATGAAATTTAGCTCTCTATAATTTCTCTTTTGCTTCATCTAAAATTTTTACTCCATTAGCTGTACTAAGTCGATCAGCGCCAGCTTCAAGCAATAAAATCGTATCTTCTAGTGAAGCCATGGGATCAGTTGCTTCGATCTTAATTTCATCACCAACTAAATTTTTTATCAGCCTCACATCTTCTAGCTGTTTATCACCTAAATCAGTTTTAATAGCTGTTATTTTCACTTCTAACGCAATTTTTGCTATTCGTTCAATTTCTTCTTTAGATAGGTGGTTGCTATTTATGATGACTTTTCCTACAATATCCCACGTTTGACAGAGAGACCAAACTACATTCATCTCTGTTTTGACGTAGTCATCATGCCCTGCTTTAAATTCCGTTAAATTAACAACATATTCAACTTCTTTTGCCCCGTTTGAAATCACATCTTCGGTTTCAAAAGCTTTGGTTGGAATACTCACTTGACCATGTGGAAAACTAACCGCTGCTCCGACTTTGACCTCACTATTTTCTAAATAATCGGCACAGAATTTAACTTGCCCTGAGTGTACAATAATTGAATTAAATTCATTTTGTTTGGCTTCATCGCAGACTTTTTCTAGATCAGGATAAGTTGTACAATTATTCAAGTTTGTAACATCAATGAGTTTTGTAAAGTCGTTGAGTTTATATGTTTTCATTTTTGACCTCTTCATTATTAATTCTATTTTGCATTATAATTCAACCGCTTACAAGAGTTAAAATCTGGATGATTAGAAAACCCCAAGTTAAATAGGGAACAAAGGCAATTTTCTTTTTTGGACTAATTTTCCAATATAACGCCAAAATCAAAAGACAGGAAATTAATATTAGCTCTAAAGCTTTTTCTATACCTAAAACTAAGGAAATGGGAAATAATAGTAAAAGATCACCAATTCCCATTCCTTGAGTAAATAAGCTTATTGTCCCAACTATAAAAATTAAAATCAAGCTTTCACCAACTTTTAAATATTGGGTTGGCAGCAGTAATAATGTCAAAATTATCGGCATCCAAGTGAAAATCTTCATTTCACCGAGGTCTGTTAAATAGCAGTAACTCAAAACCAGCTCAACTATTAAAACCTGCCAATAAAAATTAAAATAAAGAAGCAAAAATGAAAGACCTAAATACAACTCAACTTGAAAAGAATGTGAGTTATATTTTTGATGGCAATAACGGCATCGCCTGCCAAACAGCAGATAACTAACACTTGGAATTAGGTCTAAAATTCCCAAAACATGGCCGCAGTAATCACAATGTGACCGAGGTGTTATAATTGATAAATTTTTGTTGGTTCTTTCATAGATTAGACAAAAAAAGGAGCCGATTGAGGCTCCCAAAAAATAATTAAGAAAAATCATTTAATATCCTCCTATCTAAACATTACGTAAATGCTTAGATAAAAGGTAAAGGTCGGTATAAATTAAAAGTATCTGGATTTTGATGCTGATCGGTTTTTCCAGCTAAGGTCTCTAATTGAGCATAATCTTGTGAGCTCAATTCAAAATCAAAAACTTCAATATTAGATTTTATATATCGTTCATGCGTTGACTTAGGAAGCGGCAGATAACCCTGTTCTAAACTCCACCGAATTAAAATTTGCGGGACGGTCTTATAATGAGCGGCAGAAATTTTCTCCAGTATAGGGTTATGCAGTAATTTTCCAGTCCCTAATGGAGAGTATGCTTCGGTTAAAATGCCTAATTCCTGATTCATTTTCACTAAATCGGTTTCTGGATCTCCCGGATTTAGAAAAATTTGGTTAACCATTGGAGCAATTTCCCAAGTCTTTTTTAATTCTAAAATGTGATTTTCGCGAAAATTGCTAATTCCAATTGCACGAGCGCGTCCAGATTTATAGATGTCTTCCATCGCCCGCCAAGTTTCAGCATTTACTTTATGCCAGTCATGAGAAAATTCAATTGAAACTGGCCAATGAATTAAATATAAATCAACGTAATCAAGTTTTAAGCGAACCAAAGAATCATTAAACGCTCTTAAAACATTATCATAGGACTCGCGCTGTGAATTCCACAATTTTGTAGTTATAAAAAGATCTTCTCTTTTAATGTTAGAATCGTGGATCGCTTGACCCACTGAAATTTCATTTTTATAAATGGCTGCTGTATCAATATGACGGTATCCCGAAGAAAGTGCCCATTTTACAGAATCGTACGCTTCCTGACCATTCTTTGTCTGCCAAGTTCCAAAACCAATTATGGGAATTTCAACTTTATTACTTAATGTATATGTATCAGCAATACTTTTTGCACTTATTTTCACAAGATCGCCTCCTATAATGTATTTTAACATTTTAAACTTGGCGGTAAAAATTGATAAATTTGAAAATTCTTTTAAACTTAAAACATTGGATCAAATATACTCTATAGTTGCTAAAAAACCTGATCTTGTTAAAATTAGAAATTAACACTACTCTTTTGGAGAAAACAATATGAAATTTATTTCGTGGAACGTTAACGGCCTTAGAGCTGTTTTAAAAAAAGATTTTATGAATCAATTTAAAGAATTTGACGCAGATTTTGTCTGTCTTCAGGAAACTAAAATGCAGGAAGGTCAAGTCTCCCTTGATCTTCCGGGATACACGCAATACTTTAACTACGCCGAACGAAAAGGATATTCTGGCACCGCAATTTTTACAAGAATTAAACCGCTTGATGTTCACCTTGGAATTGACCAAGCTGAATTTGATAACGAAGGGCGAATTATCAGATTAGAATACCCTGAATTCTATCTAATCTGCTGTTACACTCCTAATTCTGGCTCTGAGCTAAAACGGCTGGAATACCGAATGAAATGGGAAGATGCTTTTAGAGAATACGTTGGTAAACTTAAAGAAAAGAAAACCGTCATCATTTGTGGAGACCTTAATGTTGCTCACGAAGAAATTGATTTAAAAAACTTTAAAACTAATCATCATAACGCTGGATTTACTGACGAAGAAAGAAATAAGATGACTGAACTGCTTTCTTCTGGTTTTACCGACAGTTTTCGAAAATTATATCCAGATGAAAGAAAATATTCATGGTGGAGTTACCGCGGACATGCAAGAGAAACGAACGCGGGCTGGAGAATCGATTATTTCTTAATTTCAAGTCCGGATAAAATAAAAGAAGCTAAAATTTTAAATGAATATACTGGTTCTGACCACTGCCCGGTTGAGCTAATTACGGAGTAAGTGTTATGACAATGAATTTCGTAGCAATTGATTTTGAAACTGCTAATAATGAACGTAACAGCGCCTGTTCTTTAGGGCTTGCGGTTGTCCGCCACAGTAAAATTCAAGATTCCTTTTATTCGCTGATCAAACCACCGACACCAATTTCTCCCGACACGCAAAGAATTCATGGCATCTCTAACGAAGACGTTGCTAATGCTCCAACATTTGATCAAATTTGGCCTCATATTAAGTTTTTCTTTCAGCGGGATTGTCTAGTTGCCGCTCACAATGCTCCATTTGATTTAGGAGTTTTAAAAGCTACTGCCAACTACTACAACATCTACTTTGATCCCGTTTTAAGCATTGATACCGTAACCACTTCTAGAAAACTATATCCCGAAATCCGGCGTCATTCGCTAGATGCAATGACTGACTATTTAAACATTCAATTACCCCATCACCATCGATCAATTGATGATGCAATTGCTTGTGCCAAAATTCTGTTAATCCAAGAAGAGCATTTTGGCGATTATGTTTTAAAAGGCCTAGTAAGAGGATAAAAAAGAATTGGACTTAAATCCAATTCTTTTTTATTTTTGCTGTTAAATTTTCTGAAGAATTCTTAATGTCTACTACGCGCTTGTCACCATTAATTTCACTAAAATAAAGAACTAGTGAATCAGGATAATTATCAATTATCTGTTCTCCCCACTCAATCACCAGAACATTTTGTCCATCATCATATTCCTCAACCATCTCTTCATCTTCTTCTGATAAGTTTTTCAATCGATAAAGATCTAGATGGATTAAGGGCAAGCGCCCAGAATGATATTCTTTAACCAACATAAAAGTAGGGCTGTTAACAATTTCCTTGATATCTAAACTACGTGCAAGTTGCTGAGTAAGCGTGGTTTTCCCGGCTCCTAAATCACCAACTAAAAATATTTTCTCGCCGCCTTTTAAATCTTGCGCAATTAATGTGCCTAATTTATTTGTGTCAGTTAAATTAGAAAGTTTAATTTCCATCATCAATTAGGGCTAAGGCTGCCGTTACAATTGCAATTTCAACAATATCTTCTTTACTGCATCCTCGAGAAAGATCTGATACGGGACGATTAAGTCCTTGTAAAATCGGTCCTAAAGCTCGAAAGCCTCCCAAGCGCTGCGTTAACTTATAGCCAATATTTCCTGCTTCAAGACTAGGGAAAATAAAGACATTTGCTTGACCGGCAACCTTAGAATCAGGAGCTTTTAATTTTGCTACTTCCGGAACAAAAGCAGCATCAAACTGTAATTCTCCATCGTAAGAACCCGCGGGATCCATTTTTTGTACTAATTCAGTTGCTTCTCTTACTTTATCTACTTGCGGAGCTTTAGCTGAACCTTTAGTTGAAAAACTAAGCAAAGCAATTTTAGGATCAATATTAAAAATCTGAGCCGTTAATTTTGACTGAAGTGCTGTTTCGGCTAACGTTTGGGAATCAGGTTCAATATTAATAGCACAATCGGCCATTAAGTATTTTTCATTTTCCTTTTCCATCAGAAAAGCTCCGCTGACTCTGCTGACACCTTCTTTAGTTTTAATAATCTGTAAAGCAGGACGTACCGTATCTGCAGTTGAATGAATTGCTCCTGATACTAACCCGTCAGTTCGATTTAAATAGGTCATCATCGTAGCATAATAAATTGGATCAAGCAGGAGTTTCTCCGCGTCTTCTTTTGTAGCTTTCCCTTTGCGTCGATCGACAAAGGCATCAACCGTTGCATTAAAGTCTGGGTCACTTGCGGGATCAACAATTTCACTGCTGCTTAAATCAACATGCAGTTTACTTGCAGCTTCTTCAATTTCTGATTTTTTCCCAACCAAAATGGTTTTTATTAACTTTTCCTGATTTAATAAAGCGATTGCCCGTAAATTTCTTTCTTCAGTTGCTTCCGGGAAGACAATTCTCAAATTTTTCCCTTTAATCTTAGTTTTTAACTCATCGATAACATTCATTTTAATCTCCTTTAGTAAGATCCCAGTCAATGGGAGTCTTGCCAATTTGTTTTAAATATCCATTAGTTTTAGAAAAAGGACGTGAACCAAAAAATCCGTAGGTTACAGAAAACGGACTTGGATGCGAGCTTTTGATCACAAAATTACGATCTAAGTCAATTAGCTCCTCTTTCTTTTTAGCAAAATTTCCCCATAAAATAAAGACAATTCCGCCACGCTTAGACAAAAATTTAATGACTGTGTCTGTAAAGTACTCCCAACCATGACCTTGATGAGAATTGGCAGCTCCGTCTCTCACCGTTAAAACTGCATTCAATAACAGAACCCCTTGTTTTCCCCACTGGCTTAAATCACCATTGTCAGGAATCGGTAAATTCAAATCCGATTGTAATTCTTTAAAAATATTAACCAGTGACGGTGGAATTTTCGCTGTCGGCTGAACCGAAAAGCTTGCTCCCATTGCTTGATTCGGTCCATGATATGGATCCTGACCAACGATCACTACTTTAACATTTTCAATGGGCGTCCACTTAAAGGCATTAAAAATACTGCCGCGAGGAGGATATATTGTATACTTCGCTTCCTCTGCATTTAAAAATTTCAAAAGCTCACCAAAATAAGGCTTATTGATTTCCTCATTAAGCAGCTGATCCCAAGAATTGCCAATTACTTCTAACTTTTTTTTTGAATTCGTTTGCATAGTCATTATGTTTATTGTACGACATTATGATAAAATTTGGACAGAAAAGGAGAGATTATTTTATGATTAAATTAATTGCCTCAGACATGGACGGAACTCTTTTAAATCACGACCTCGTGATTCCCGAAGAAAACATTGCTGCGATTAAAAAAGCGCAAGCCGAAGGAATTGAATTCATGATCGCAACTGGCCGGGGGATTACAGAAGCAAAGCCACTTTTAGAAAAATATAATTTGAACTCAGCTTTTATAACTTTAAACGGCGGACAGGTTTTCGACGAAAAAGGCGTTGTTCAAGTTGAATTTCCTTTAAAACCTGTTTGGACTAAAAAAGTGGTTCAATCTCTAATAAATCAAGATCTTTACTTTGAAGTTGTAACTAGTAATGGAATATACTCTGATGACAAAGTTAAAAGAATCAATAATATTGCAGGGCTAATCTCTAACCTAAACCCTGGTACTCCCTTCAAACTTGCGGTTGCCTTGTCGTCTGCGAGAATTGAGCTGATGAATATAAAATATGTCGAAAATTACGATGAAATTCTTAGTGATCCGAACATAAAAGTATTTAAAATTATTGCATTTGATACTCAATCAACCGTGAAATTTGATGCAGTAAAAAAAGATTTACTTGCTGAACCTAATCCAGGAGTGGTTATTACTTCTAGTTCAACTTACAACATTGAAATTAATGATATCAATGGACAAAAAGGAATTGCTCTTAAAAAGTATGCTGAACAAAAAGGTCTTGGTGCTGAAAATGTTATGACCTTAGGGGATAATGTCAATGATACAACAATGATTGAATACGCTGGATACTCTGTCGCAATGGGAAACGCCATTGATGACATCAAGAAGATCGCTCATTGGCAGACTGATACCAACAATAATGCTGGCGTTGCCAAAGCAATTGAGAGAGCCATTGAATTTAATCATACTGGTAAGGAATAAAAAGGTCTGTAGGATTTCCTTCAGATCTTTTTATCAACAATATCTTTTAGATTAAATTTCTTTTAACTAAACTTGCTGCAATTTCTACCGTGTTGCTGGCAGCTCCCCGCATCAAATTATCAGCCACTACCCACATCTGAAATGCTCTCGGGTTTTCTATGTCAGCTCTAATTCTGCCGATGAACGTCTCTCTTTTACCTTCGGCATTAAGGGGCTGCGGATAAATTTGTTCTTTAGGATCATCTTCAATAACCAATCCCTTTGTTTGTGCCATCAACGAACGTATTTCATCGACCGTTGCTTTTGAATCATTTACCGTGAAATACACTGATTCCCCGTGACCGACTGCAACTGGCACTCTCACGCACGTAGCCGTTACTTTAAGGTCTGGTGCATTCATGTCGTTTAAAAGAATTTTCTTCGTTTCATGAATCATTTTCCATTCTTCATGCGTGTAGCCATCGTCTTCAAAGACGTCAATCTGCGGCAGAAGGTTAAATGCTAATGGATAGTGGTGAAGATCTCCTTTAGTTGGGAGAATTTCGGCTTTCATCGGCTTGTTTTCTAAGTACTCCTTAGCCTCATCAAGCATCTCATTCCACGCTGACTGTCCTGCTCCTGATACTGCTTGATACGTCGAAACAATAATTTGTTTTAAACCGTACTTTTGATAAATCGGATTTAAAGCAGCGACCATTTGGATCGTCGAACAATTGGGATTGGCAATAATTCCCTTGTGATGAACAAGTTCTTCGTCATTAACTCCGGGAACTATTAAAGGAACCGTCGGATCCATTCGAAAAGCACTAGTGTTATCCACACAAACTGCCCCTCGTTTTACAGCTTCCGGCAGCAAACGCTTTGAAACGTCGCCACCGGCAGAAGATAAGACTAAATCAACACCCTCAAACGATTCTGGTCTTGCTTCTTCGACCTCAATAACTTGATCTTGATATTTGATTTTCTTGCCCGCAGAACGTTTTGATGCCAAAAGCTTTAGAATTTTAACAGGAATTTCGGAATAAGCAAGTTCGCTCATTAAACGACTTCCTACTGCTCCGGTTGCCCCTAAAATAGCTACTACATAATCTTCTTTCATTACTATTTAATCTCCTTAGCCATGAACTCTTTAACTCGTTTCATAGCTTCTTTAAGCGTCTCATCACTAGCTGCATAAGAGAATCTGATATATCTTTTGCCGCCTTCCCCAAATGAATTGCCTGGAATTCCGGCAACTTTTCCTTTACTTGCTAGATCCCACGCAAAAGCCTGGTCATCTTGTCCGTACTGTGCAGGAATTTTGACAAACATATAAAATGCTCCATCACTTTCGACTGTTTCAAGTCCCATCTCATTTAAAGACTTCACAAGATAATCACGCCGTCTTTGATATATTTTTCGTGATTCTAATGGGTCGTCTGCTCCGTTTTCTAAGGCTTCAACGGCTGCTGCCTGTGCTGGATTGGAAGGTGCCGTAACCATAAAAGCATGCATTTCAAGAATCCATTTTACAAGTTCGGCAGGACCTGCAACGTAGCCCACCCGATAACCTGTCATCGCATGCGACTTAGAGAGTCCATTTACAACTAACGTGCGTTCGGGAATATAACGAGCAATTGAGGTATGAGGCATGCCATAAACTAACTCACTGTAGATTTCATCTGAAATCACGTATAAGTGGTGTTTTCTTATAATTTCTGCGATTTTTTGAAGATTATCGGCTGAATATTCCCGTCCAGTCGGATTAGTCGGATAATTTAAAATAATTACTTTTGCCTTTGGGTGTTCTTTTAATGATTGTTCTAAGGATTCTGGCGTTAAAACAAAATCAGTCATTGAAGTGTTGATTGAAACAACTTTACTTTTTGTTAACTGAATAATTGGAAAATAAAGAGCATAAGAAGGTGTTGGAACAATTATTTCATCACCCTGATTAAAAAATGTCATCATTATTGCCGTTAATGCTTCAGTTGCCCCAATTGTTACCACGATTTCGGTTTCAGGATCATAGTCCAAACCTTCGGTTCGTTTTAAATAATGGCTGATTGCAAGACGTAGTTCAGGCGTCCCCCTTGCGAAGAATAATGAGAATCATTATTTAAAATACTATCTACTGCCGCCTGCTTAATATGTTCCGGCGTATTTAAATCGGGTTCGCCAAGTGTCAGTTTCAAAACATCCGGGATCTCATTTACTTTCACATCGAAAGCTCTAATTCCCGAAGGCGGAATTTCTTTTAAATTATTTGATTGTGCTATTTTTAATAAATCGTTTGCTAATTGAGGCATCTCTCCACCACCTTTTATAATATTTTTTCTAATCCAACAATAAGCTTCGTTAAATTCATAACCTGCTCAATTGCTACTTTAACTCCCTGCATGAAAGAAGATCGGTCAAAGGAATCCTGTCTAATTGTTAAAGCTTCACCGGGACCGCCAAAAAGGACCTGTTCATGCGCAACGTATCCGGGTAAACGAACTGAATGAATTTTAATTCCTTCATAATCTGCTCCCCGGGCAGGATTTTGTTCTAAAGTTTTTTCAGTTATATCTTCTGGGTTACGGCTTTCGGCAATTATCTGAGCGGTCTTAATTGCAGTCCCTGACGGGGCATCTAACTTATCTGCATGATGCATTTCAATAACTTCAGCATCTGGAAAATATTTAGCAGCTTCTTTAACAAATTTCATCAATAAGACCGCTGATAAACCGAAATTAGGGGCAATAATCCCGCCAATACCATTAATAGCTGCTAGATTTTGCAATTCAGAAATTTGACTATCATCTAATCCGCTAGTGCCAATAATGGGACGCATCTTATGCTCAATCGCAAATTTAGTGTTTTCAAATACGGCGCTGGGGACTGTAAAATCAATCCAAATGTCTGCTTCGATATCACAATCTTTTAAATCACTAAAAAGTTTAGTCCCTGCAGGCAGATCTAAATTGTCATCTAAATGAGGAGCAAATGCACCTACCAGCTCACAGTCCTTTAAGCTTGATACTAACTTCTCCGTTTGCTTCCCCATCGAACCGGTGATTCCGGCAATAATGATTTTTTTCATTCTTTAACTCCTAAATCTGTTACACCTAATACCTGCGCTAATTTTTCTTTCTCAGAAGAATCCAAATCTACAATCGGCAGGCGACATGCTCCACTGGCATATCCTTGCGCATTTAAGATCGCTTTTACTGGTGAAGGTGAAGGATAAAGGAATAAGCCCTGCATTTTAGGGATTAACATTCTTTGCAGTTTGCCGGCTTTGGCAATCTTGCCTTGAGCTAAAGCATCATACATTTCACGCATTGTTTTTCCATAAATATGGCTGGCAACAGAAATTACTCCGGCCGCGCCAATCGTTTTAGCTGCAAGTGACTGCGGATCTTCACCCGTATAAGTCAAAAAATCATCGTCAGTTTCTTCAATAATCATGGCTAGGTCTTCTAATGATGTGCACTGTTTAACTCCCTTGATTTTGGGATTTTTTGCCATTTCAATGATTGTTTCATTAGAAATTGTAATTCCCGTGCGACCCGGAATATTATAAATCATCAAAGGTAAATCACAGTTATCAGTAATGGCTTTAAAATGAGCCTTGATGCCTCTTTGATTTGGCTTATTGTAATATGGTGCGACTATTAATGCCATATCAATGCCTTTAATTGAGCTGACTTCATTCGTGAATTCAATTGTTTGAGCTGTATTATTACTTCCTGTGCCTGCAATAACCGGAACTCGTCCATGAATCATCTCAGCAAACTGCTTAAAAAGTTCAATTTTTTCATCATGCGTGAGCGTTGCGCCTTCACCTGTCGTCCCGCCGATGACGAAACCGCGGCTGCCAGTTTCAAGCAAATGCTCCGTCAGTTCTTCTAAACCTTGATAATCAATCTCACCATTTTCCTTAAACGGCGTGATAATTGCGGTGATAATATCTGCATCTTTAAAATTATTCATCTAATTCTTCTTTCCTGCCTTCATTCGTTTATTAAAATAACCAATAAAAGCCTTAACTCCTGCGTAAATCGCACTTTCTTGCGGGTTAAAAGTTGCTGAATGCAGCTGAGAATCATCCTCAACGCCTAACCAGCACATCGTCCCCGGAATTTTTGATAACAGATAACCAAAATCTTCACCCGTCATCGCGGGTTCAGTTTCTTCATATTGAATCTCTGAATTCTCCTGCATATAGGTGATTAATTCTTTAGTCAAAACAGGATCATTTTCAACTGGCAGATAACCACCCTGATTCAGCTCAACAGTAACCTCGGCATTGAAACTTTTGGCAATCCCTGCACCAACTTCTTGAATTCGCTGATCGATTAACAAAATCATTTTCTGAGTAAGACCACGAATTGTACCTTCCATATGGGCACTTCCTGCAATAACGTTCCGAATTGTTCCGGCTGAAATTTTGCCAATTGTTATTACCCCGCCTTCAATTGGGTTAATACTGCGGGATACAATCGTTTGAATCTGACCAATCATTTCAGCAGCTGCTACCACCATATCATTAGCAGCCTGCGGATAGGCTGCGTGTCCTCCTTTTCCCCTTAAATCAATATTAACTTCGGTCGTCCCAGCAAATAAAGTACCCATGCGGCATCCGATCGTTCCTGCGGGCAAATCTGGTGTCACATGAATTGCATAGATTTCATCCGGCAGCCAATCATCAGTTAAAAGTCCTTGCTCGTAAGCTAATTTTCCGCCATTTTCACTTTCTTCTGCTGGCTGAAAAAAGAAAAGCAAATTATCTTTGGGTTGATTTTCACTGTAGTAGCTCAAAATTCCTAACGCCACTGTCATATGAAAATCGTGACCGCAGGCATGCATTACCCCTGAATTTTTAGAAGCAAACGATAAACCCGTTTGTTCATTTACCGGCAGCGCATCAATATCTGTTCGATAGCCAATTGTTTTATTGGGATCACTCCCTTTAACTCTTACTAATAAAGCTGTTTGAAGATCAGGAGAAGTCTTGATTTCTAAATTAGTTTGATCCATTTGAGCAATGATCTTTTTAAGATAGCAATGAGTTTCGTTTTCTTTAAGCGCTAACTCTGGAATCTGGTGTAAATCCCTTCGAATTTCAATTAATTGATCTGAATTTAACATCGTTGTTACAGCTTTCTGAGATCAGTTTCAATGCCAGTTTTACTGGTGGTTTTTTGATCAATTTCTTTAATCACCCGTGCTGGGACTCCCGCAACTACTGTTTTAGGTTTGACGTCTTCTGTTACAACAGCACCGGCTGCAACTACTGCCCCGGCTCCAATTTCAACTCCTTCTAAAACTACCGCATTAGCTCCAATCAGAACTTTTTCTCCAATTTTTACAGGCTTAGCCGAAGCTGGCTCAATCACTCCCGCAATTACCGCCCCTGCTCCAACGTGGGCATTATCCCCGACAATGGCCCTTCCGCCAAGAACGGCATTCATATCAATCATGGCACCGTTTCCGACCTTGGCACCGATATTAATTACCGCCCCCATCATGATTACTGCATTGTCACCAATCGTTACCTGATCACGAATCAAAGCTCCTGGTTCAATTCGGGCATTAATATTTTTTAAATCAAGCAAAGGAACCGCTGAGTTACGAGCAATGTTTTCGATTTTGTAGTCTTTAATTTCAGATTGGTGCTGCTCTATAAATGGTTCTAAATCTTCCCAATCGCCAAAAACAACTCCAGTTTTATTTTCGATAAAAGTTTTTACCGATTCTGGCCATTTAAGATTAACTAAGTCACCTTTAACATAAACTTTAACAGGTGTTGTCTTCTTCGCATTCCCGATAAATTTAATAATTTCTTCTGCAGATAAATCTTTCATTATTAGTTCTCCTTTTGATATTCACAATCTCGGCTTGTTAAATCATCATATGTTTCACGTTTAATTACTAACTGTGCTTTTCCATTTTCAACAAACACGACAGCAGGCCGTGGAACTCGATTATAATTTGAAGCCATGCTATAGCCGTATGCTCCAGTAGCTAGAATTGCCAACACGTCACCGGGCTTTGTTTCCGGCAGGCTTTGTTCATCAATTAAAATATCGCCTGATTCACAATAACGCCCTGCAATATGAACGGTTTCTTTAATCGGAGCTTTTGGGTTATTAGCCAAAACTGCTTCGTATTTTGCTTGATATAAAGCTGGTCTAATATTATCTCCCATTCCTCCATCAACTGTTAGATAGGACTTTAGATCTGGGATCTCTTTGCGGGAACCAATCGTATACAAGCTATATCCTGCTGGACCAACGATTGAACGCCCCGGTTCAATCCAAACTGCCGGTTGTTTTAACTGATACTTATTGCATTGATCAATTAATTCATCCACAATTGCGTTTACAAATATTTCTGGTGCTAACACTTGATCAAGCTCGGTATAGCGAATTCCAAAACCGCCGCCTAAATTTAAAACTTGCGGCTGATAATGAAAATCTTGCGACCATTTATGAACAATTTTCATTAAGTTTTGCACTTCCATCTTAAAGCCTTCTACTGCTGAAATCTGGGAGCCGATATGAGCGTGAAAACCAATTAATTCCATTTGGGGATTTTCCAAAACCATTCTCAACGCTTCAGAAGCTTGATTTGATTTTACATCAAAACCAAATTTACTATCTGCTTGACCGGTTTGAATATATTCATGAGTGTGGGCACTCACGTTAGGGGTGAGCCTAAGCATCACTTTTATTTTTTCAGAGCGGAATTTCAAAATTTGACTTAATAAGTCAATTTCATAAAAGTTATCAACAACGATTACCCCAACCTTATTTTCAACAGCCATTTCCAGTTCTTCAACTGATTTATTATTGCCATGAAAACTAACGTTTTTCATCGGAAAATTGGCTTTGATTGCCGTATACAATTCTCCACCTGATACAACATCAATATGGGCATTCATCTGATTAACAACTTGATAAATTGCAATTGCACTAAATGCTTTACTAGCATAGCTGACAACAGCATTAACATTTCTTTTTTCAAAAGCCAATTGAAAGGCTCGAATTTGCTTTTTAATTTGAGAAACATCATAAACTACGAGCGGTGTTTTAAATTGAGCAGCTAGATCAAGAGCATCAACTCCACCAATTGTTAAATGTCCTTTTTCATTGACAGTATAATTTTCATCCTGCATTAAAGCTTCTCCCTACTAAAAAAGACCCTTTTTACTGCTTACGCAATCGAAAGAGTCTTCGTATTTTCGTTAAACTAAATTAATCTTCTTGTATTAACTTGACGAAAGCGCTCCGCAAATATTTTGCGACAGTCTGTAATTTGTTCAATTACAGCCCAGCTAATTAATCTTCGCAACGATTAACGCTTCGGCAGCCTCCCCTTTCACGATGTTCAACGCTCTTGCGTAAGCTCCCATCGTTAATCATGTTGGCCGCAACCTCTTCGATAACAAGAATCATATTATTATTTAGTCATTAAATCAAGCTTTTTTCAAAACTGTTAAAATTTTTTTCCTCAAAGACAAAAACTTGACGTAACAAATAAAAAATCTTTTAAAGTTCTGCACATTTTTATTTTCTTAAAAGCAAACTTTTTAAAACCTTGAATTAACGCTTTGCATAAAATATTAATCAAATTCAAAATAAAACACTTGATTTCAAATTTATTTAATAATATCATTCTTGTTATCGAAGAGGTTGCAGTTAACAAGAGTATCCCCGTAAGCTTTCGCAAAGGCGATGACCGGGGTGAAAGGGAAAACTGCCGAAGCGTTAATCGTTGCGAAGATTAATTAGCTGGGCTGTAATTGAACAAATTACAGACTGTCGCAAAATATTTGCGGAGCGCTTTCGTCAGTTTAGTTTAGCGAAAACTCAAGTACCCTTTCGAAAGAGAGGGTATTTTTAATAGCAAAAAAGGCGGCTTCAATTAATTAATCTAAGGGGTTAAATATGAAAGTTGTTAAATTTGGGGGAAGTTCATTAGCATCCGGCTCCCAGCTTCAAAAAGTAATTAAAATTTTACAGGCCGATCCAAGTCGAAAAGTTGTTATCACTTCTGCTCCGGGCAAACGTTTCGAAGATGATATCAAAGTAACCGATTTGTTAATTAAATATGCCAAAGCCGTTTTAGCTCAAAAAGAAACGGCTAAAATCACCGAAGATATTTGGCAGCGATATCAAGAAATTGGTGATTATTTTCAGATTCCAGCCGAACTTTTACAACCTTTAAAACAAGAACTGCTCAATCTTTCAGGTCAGCAATTTTCCAGTTCTGATTTTTTAGTTGCTTCTTTTAAGGCTCATGGAGAAAAGTTAAACGCCCAATTATTAACAACAATTTTGCAGAAAAAAGGAATGCCCAGTCAATTTCTGGATCCCAAAGAAGCAGGTTTAATTGTCACCAACGATCCGCATAATGCCCACGTTCTTCCGCAGACCTATTCCAATTTGACTGATTGGCAAAATCGCGAAGAAATATTAGTCGTTCCAGGGTTTTATGGGATCACCGAAAATAACGAAATTGCTACTTTTTCAAGAGGTGGATCAGATATAACCGGGGCAATTATGGCTAAAGGTTTAGCTGCTGATATTTACGAAAATTTTACCGACGTTAATGCGGTTTATGCTGTAAATCCTAAGTTGGTTGCTAATCCCGTTCCAATTAAATCAATGACCTACCGGGAACTACGAGAACTATCATATACAGGATTTTCAGTATTTCACGATGAAGCATTGATCCCCACCATTGAAGCTAAAATCCCAATTAATGTAAAAAACACTAATCACCCTGATTTTCCGGGAACTCTTGTAGTACCAGAAAAAGATTTTAAACCGCAATATACAATTACGGGGGTCGCTAGTTCTAACCATTTTGCAGCAATTTATCTGCATCGTTACATGTTGAACAAAGAAACTGGTTTTACTCTTAAACTTTTGGAAATTTTTTATAAATATCATATTTCATATGAACATATGCCCTCTGGAATTGACGATTTAACAGTTATTTTCGACAAAGATCAATTCACTGATGAGTTGAAAGAAAAAATGTGTGAAGAAATTAAACAAACCCTTAAACCAGACCATTTAGAATGGATTGATGATTATGCGATTATTATGGTTGTTGGCGAAGGTATGCGGAACAAAATTGGCGTCCTTAAGAAGATTGTTGAACCTTTAGCCCAAAAAAATATTGCAATTCATATGATTAATCAAGGGGCTTCTCGAATTTCAATCATGTTAGGAACTAAACAAGCCGATGCTCCTAAAGCAGTAGCCCAAATTTATCAAAACTTTTTTACGGAGGACAAATAATGGTTCAAATTCAAAAAGTTCATGGTTCTGAGAATTCTTTTTTCTTACTAGATCAAACTATTTTGGATAGCCCGCTTACTCAATCCCAATTGGTTAAATTAGCTAAATATCTGACAAATCCGCAAAACCAGATTTTAAATGGTGCGGACGGTTTGTTGGTGGTGAGCGATTCTAAACATCCGGGCACTCTTGGTAAAATGCAGGTCATCAATGCTGACGGCTCAATTGCTTCGATGTGCGGTAATGGATTAAGAACGGTCGCTCGTTACTTAAGCGATAAATATCATGAGGACCAATTTTTGGTTGAAACTCAAAATGCAGATTTACAAGTTAAACGAGAACTTGACTGGTCTGACAATGTTTCTTGCATGAGTGTTGAAATTAGCCCAGTCAGTTTTGCTAAAAAAGATCTTCCATTTGATAATCTTGAGACAAACGAGATCATTAACCGCAAACTTTTGCCAATTGATCCCGAATTGAAATTCACATCAATTGCGGTGCCCAATCCGCATTTAATTAGTTTTGTTGATCAAAAAGTGATGAATAGTGATAAATTGGAACAATTGGGTACATTTTTAAATGGCAAAAATCCTTATTTTCCAGAAGGTGTTAATGTCAACTTTTCCCAGATAATCGATCATAATCATTTATTTGTCAGAACATTTGAACGCGGGGTGGGATTTACTAACGCATGTGGTACTGGAATGTCAGCTACTAGCTTAGCTTTTGCCCTCAACTACCCAGAATTTGAAGCTTTTAACCAATTGTTAACTGTCTCTAATCCTGGCGGTTACGTTCAAACTCGTGTTCATCATGATGATAGTAATTACTGGATGGAACTAATCGGTAATGCAACGATCACTCATTATTTAGAAATGTCCGAAGATGACTTGAAAACTTCTTCAATTAATCCAGAAAACATCGTAGTTAAAGAAACTGTAGAAGACAAAGCCTATCGAGATTTTATCAAAAAGCAAATTAATTAAAAAAAGAGCGAAGCGGCAGGTTGCCATTCGCTCTTTAATTCTATTCCTTACTTAACTTCTCAACTTCTGTTTGAGTTAACCCGGTTAACTCTTGAATATCTTCAAAGGACATTTTCTTTTTCAGCATTTTTCGGGCAGTTTCTTTAATACCTTCCTGAACTCCCTCTTTAATACCCTCTTGTCTGCCTTTAGCGATTCCTGACTTTTCGCCTTTAGCAATTCCCGATTGTTCACCCTTAATCCATTGGTAAGCAAACTCTGCTTCCTGATCTGCTTTTGCTCGTTGTGCTGCATCTAACATTGCTTGTTCCTCCTTTGACAAATTAGTATATTCCACTATTTTGCTGGCGGCTTTTACATGTTTTGGTGCTTTATTTGCCGCGTTACCCTTTTTTAAAAATTCATGCCAGTAACCTGAATTACCTTTGAGTTTTTCTGATGGTTTTAAAAGTTCTAAAGTAACAACCGTCCAAATCGGACGTCCATCTTCACTTTTTAATATGGTCTTATTTTTAATATCATATGGAACAAAGGTATGCAGTGGCTCATCATCTTCTTGAAACTGATTATAATATAAAATATTAATTGAGTATACCGGTCTTAATGAGCTATATTTAACTTCATGTCTGCCGTTTTTTATTTTTTCCAGTTTCTCAATACCAAAATTAGAACTATATTTTTCAGCTAGATAGTGCATTAATCTTTCAATAAAGAAAGCCTTGTGAGCAATCTGCATTTCAATTGTCACTAATGTTCCGTCGGCTAAACGAGCGATAACATCAACTTCTGTGACCTGAAGCCCTGAATTTTTATGAAAGGACCTAATATTATATGGATTGCCAACTTTCGCAGATTCAACATCAAGATCTAAAAGATCATTAATGAAAGCAACAAGAATCCATTCGTTTTCTGGACTCCCAAACAGTTTTTTGAACTGTAAATCACTCGATGGTGCAGTTTTTTTAATCATTTAATTTCCTTTTTCGTAATTTTTTGAATAGTGTTTTCCTACCCGTATAAAAATTACGCAAAAAAATTAAATTATTTACCTTTTAACTGCTGAGCGAGAGTATTAATTTTTCGAAGGCGATAATTAACCCCCGATTTACTAACCGTTTCTCCCGTTTCATCCTTTAAAAGCTGGCTTAGCTGATCTGTTGAAGCTTCTGGATACTTAAGACGCATTTCAGCAACACTTAATAACCGTTCAGGAAAATCTTGAACTCCTTTTACTTGAAAAATTATTTTAATATTTTCAATTTGGTGCTGAGCAGCAGCAATTGTTTTATTAATATTGGCTGTCTCGCAATTTACGACTCGATTAACGGAATTTCTCATATCTCTAACAATTCGTTCATCTTCAAAATGAAGCATTGATTCAGTTGCTCCCGTAATTTGTAATAAATCACTGATCTTTTCTGCTTCTTTAAGATAAACAATATAGCCGTTACGTCTTTTGGTAATTCTAGAATTAAAATCCAGTTTTTTCATAACTGACTGAATTTGTTTTGCCTGCTCTTGATATTGAGTTGCTATTTCCAGATGATAACTAGACTGTTTCGGATCGTTTACACTCCCAGTCGCCAAAAAAGCTCCTCTTAAAAAGCTTGCTCTTTTTTCTGGAGTATTTGTAAATTTAATTGCGGCACGTGTAAGATTATGATCCAAGGAAAGCTGAAATTTATCCATAATCTTATCTGTACCCTCAATAATTCTGATAATGAATTGGCTATTTTTCTGCAGCTTATTCTTTTTGGTCACAATTACTATTGGTTCAAGATTAAATATCTTTTTAAAAAGCACATAAATCCGCCGAGAAGTAGAAGAATTTTCGGTTTTTAATTCCAAAACCAATCTTTGATCAATAATATGAATTGAACCAGTCAGCATCATTAATGCTAGTAATTCACTATCAGAATTAGTCTCTTCAATAGGAACAAGTGTTAGCTCTTTTTTTACATCTTGAGCAAAAGACATCACTTTACCTCGTTAATTATCGTTAGAGAAAGATAAGTCTAAAATTTCTTTCGCTATTTTCTCTCCGTTATGATACACGCCATTTTCTCGTAAATCTAGAAAATCATCCATGATAACTTTAACGCCTAATTTTCTTAACGCCTGAAAATCATCAGCCACTGGTTCTAGATACCCATCACCCGTAGGATGTTTTAAATAACGTTCTGGAATCTTACCATTATTTACTAAAACTGTATTAATACAATTTTTTTTCAGATGGCGATTTAATACCTCAATGTGCATAGCATCAGTAAAGTGCTCTGTTTCACCCTGTTGAGTCATTAAATTACAAATATAGACAACCTGCGCTTTAGTTTTAACCAGTGCTTCACCTAGATTTGAAATCATCAAATTAGGCAAAATACTGGTAAACAAACTGCCGGGTCCTAAAATTACCACGTTGGCATCTAAAATTGATTGAATTACCGCATCAACCGCATGTGGTTCACGACCACTTTCTATTTCTTTAACCCAAACTCGCGAAATCAATTTTTCTGATTCAACAATTTGTCTTTCACCTACTGCTGTTGTCCCATCAGTAAATTCAGCGTGCAGAGTCAGTGGAATATTACTTGCTGGATACACGTGACCGTCTACCTGCATCATACGGGATAGGACCTGAATTGCTGGATAAATACCGCCTCGCATTTCAGAAAGTGCTGCAATTATTAGATTCCCGATTGCATGACCTGAAAAAAACGAATCATTACTTTGGAAACGATATTGAAAAATATCTAACTCTTCTTTTGGTAAATCCGATAGTGAAACCAAAACATTTCGAATATCTCCCGGCGGCACTACGTTCATATAGTTCCTAATGATTCCTGATGAACCGCCATTATCTGCAACTGTAACAATCGCTGTCAGATTAGCATTAAGATCTCTTAAACTGCGTAAAACAACTGGTAAGCCAGTTCCGCCACCAATTACAACAATATTTGGCCGGCGGCCTTTAATAACCCTAACAATTCTATTTTCTCTACTCATCTTATTGTTCCCGCGTTTCTTTTTTCATATCACGGTGAGTAACATCTACCGAATAACTACCAGCAAGGTCATCATGAAGTCTTTGAGCAATTGCAACCGAACGGTGCTGACCACCAGTACAGCCAACTGCAATAGTCAAATTCTCTTTACCCTGCTTTTTATATCCTGGAATCATTTCTTTAATCAATTGATAAAAGCGCTGATAGAATGACTCAGTTTCAGGCTGTTCCATCACATAATCCCGTACTTCTTGGTCAAGTCCTGTCAGCCGTTTTAATTTTTCAACATAAAAAGGATTTTTAATAAAACGAACATCAATGACGTCATCAGCATCAATGGGAATCCCATATTTAAAACCAAAACTTATAATTTCAATGAAGAAAGGCGCTTCTTTTCCTTCTTGAAAAGAATTATAAATCTGCTGTCTTAAACCGTTTGGCTTTAAATTAGTGGTATCAATAACAAGCTGTGCTTTTTTTCGGACACCGCTTAATAGCTCACGTTCTCTTATAATTCCACTCATCAAACGGCCTTCCGGCGCTAAAGGATGATTTCGTCTAGTTTCCTTATACCTAGCTACTAATGTTTCGTCAGTTGCATCAAGAAAGATGATTTTGACCTGATGCGTTTTTTCAGCCAAAAAATTAAGAAACTCACTAACCTGATCGAAGAATACGTTGGACCTTAAATCAATTACTAAAGCAATTTTTTTAATTGATGAATTATTGATAATCAATTCCCAAAATTTGGCAAATAGCGCTGGCGGCATATTATCGACACAGAAATATCCCATATCTTCAAAGCACTGGGCCGCAACTGTTTTTCCAGCTCCACTCATGCCAGTTACAATTACGACCTTGATCTCATTATTCATCCTTTATCCTTTCTTCAACATCTGAGCAAGATATTGTCCGGTGTATGATTTTTTTTCTTTTGCCACTTGTTCAGGTGTTCCTGATGCAACAACTTCTCCACCTAGATCTCCACCTTCTGGTCCAAGATCAATAATATAATCAGCCGACTTAATTACATCAAGATTATGTTCGATAACTAAAACTGTATTGCCCTGATCAACTAATCGATTCAATACATTTAATAAACGTGCAATATCATCAGTATGCAGGCCAGTTGTTGGTTCATCTAAGATATAAAAGTTTTTGCCGCTCGATTTTTTCTGTAATTCAGATGCCAACTTCATTCTTTGAGCTTCTCCGCCAGAAAGATCAAGCGCACTTTGTCCTAATTTTAGATACCCTAATCCAACATCTACAATTGTTTGAAGTTTACGTTTAATTTTGGGATGGTTTTCAAAGAACTTAACTGCTTCTTCGACCCGCATCTCCAGTACATCATAAATATTTTTGCCTTTATACTCAACTTCTAAAGTTTCTGAATTATAACGGCGTCCATGACACACGTCACAAGCTACAAAAACATCCGGCAGAAAATTCATTTCAATCTTCAGGATCCCATCACCATGACAAGCTTCACAGCGACCTCCCTTTGTATTAAAACTAAATCGACCCTTTTTATAACCGCGCATTTTTGCATCATTGGTTTTAGCAAATAAATCTCTAATATCGTCAAATACTCCGGTGTAAGTTGCAGGATTTGAACGGGGAGTTCGGCCAATCGGGCTCTGATCAATATTAATTAACTTTTCAATTCCCGTAACTCCCGTTAGCTTGGTATAAGGTTCTGGCTTACTGGTAGAAAGGTGCATTTGCTGACGCATGGCACGTTTTAAGGTCCCATTAACCAGTGTGGATTTTCCTGAACCTGAAACTCCCGTTACTAAAACCAATTCGCCGCGCGGAATTGTAATACTTAAATTCTTTAAATTATGCCCGTGAGCACCAGTTAATTTAATCTTCTTTCCGTCGCCTTTTCTTCTAGTCTTGGGAACTGGAATGGATTTTTTGCCGGAAAGATACTGACCGGTTAAAGATTTCGGATTATCTTCAACTTCTTTTGGAGTACCTGCTGCAATGATTTCTCCGCCGTGTTCACCTGCCCCGGGACCAATATCAACTAAATAATCAGCTGCCAGCATCGTCTCTTCATCGTGCTCAACAACAATTAAAGTATTTCCTAAATCTCTCATTTTCTGTAAAGAAGAAATCAATCGTGCATTGTCTCGCTGATGCAGCCCAATCGATGGTTCATCTAGGATATACAGGACACCTGACAAGTTCGAGCCAATTTGAGTGGCGAGGCGAATTCTCTGTGCCTCTCCGCCAGAAAGAGTTCCTGCTGCTCGGCTTAACGATAAATACTCTAAACCAACATTTATTAAAAATGTTAAACGATCAATAACTTCTTTTAAAATTGGTTTAGCAATTGCCGTTTCTTTTTCAGTTAGCTCTAAATTTTTGAAAAAATTAATTGATTCTTTAATTGGCTGCTCACAAATTTCAGCAATATTTTTGCCATTGATTTTAATTGCTAGCGCTTTGCGGTTTAATCGAGCACCGTGACAAGTTGAACACTCGATTTCATCCATATATTGATGCATTACTGAACGAACGAAATCACTGTTTGTCTCATGATAACGCCGATCAATGTTATTCATGACCCCCTCAAAAACAAAATCACCATCACTCACATTGCCAAATTCATTGACAAAATGAAAAGGAAAAGTTTTACCTTTTGATCCATGTAATACTAATTCTTGGTCACTGCGAGATAATTTTTCAAATGGTTTATTCATATCAATGCCAAAGTGATCACAAGCCTGCTTTAACATCTCAGGATAGTACTTGCTGGAAATCGGATTCCACGCAACGAGGGCTCCTTCGTTAAGTGTCTTTCTTTTATCTGGAACTACTAAATCTTCATCCACTTGCAACTGCATTCCAAGACCATCACAAGTCTCACATGCCCCAAAAGGAGCATTAAAAGATAACAATCTTGGCTCTATCTCGCCAACAGTGAACCCGCAAATTGGGCAGGCATAATGTTCAGAAAAGATTAAAGGTTCTCCTCCTATCACATCTATATCTGCATAACCATCAGCTAAGCGCAGCGCTGCTTCCATTGAGTCAAAAAGGCGGCTGCGAATCCCATCTTTAACCACAATTCGGTCAACAACTACCGAAATATCATGCTTTTTAGTTTTAGCTAGTTCAAAATCATCAGAAATATCGTGAACCTCGCCATCGACCATTATTCTTACATAGCCTTCTTTTTTAATTCGATCAAAAACTTTTTGATGCTGACCTCTTTTAGCACGGATCACGGGACTTAAAATCTGAATCCTCTGTCCCTCAGGAAGACCTAAAATCCGATTTACCATCTGTTCAACTGACTGACTGGTAATTTCTGTGCCATCATTCGGACAAATCGGATGTCCCACTCTAGCCCATAAAAGTCTTAGATAATCATTAATTTCCGTAACTGTCCCAACGGTTGAGCGAGGATTTTTAGAAGTTGTTTTCTGATCAATGGAAATGGCTGGCGATAGACCATCAATGCCATCTACATCCGGCTTTTCAATTTTCCCCAAAAATTGCCGCGCATAACTAGAAAGACTTTCAACATAACGGCGTCTTCCTTCTGCATATAAAGTATCAAAAGCAAGTGAACTCTTACCCGAACCAGAAAGACCAGTGAATACTACTAGTGCATCCTTAGGAATTGTTAAATTTACATTTTTTAAATTATTCTCCCTTGCACCTCTGATAACAATATTTCGATTTCCCTGGTTTTTCATTAATCCTCCTACTCTTGTGCTTCTAATTCTAAAATTGTATCACGTAACTGAGCAGCATCTTCAAAATCTAATTTCTTAGCTGCATCCTTCATTTGCTGTCTCAGCTTTTCAATAACTTTTTGACGTTCTTTTTTGTTAAGCTTCGTATAATCCACGTCTGGATCCCCGGTTGAAGACTTAACCTCTTCTTCAACAACAGCTGAAATATTATCACGAATTGGTTTAATGATTGTCTTTGGAGTAATTCCATGCTCTTCATTATATTTTTCTTGAATTGAACGGCGGCGTTTAGTCTCATCAATTGCCTTCTTCATTGAATCGGTTATTTTATCTGCATACATGATAACTTCCCCATTTTCATTTCTTGAAGCTCGGCCAATTGTCTGAATTAATGAACGCTCCGCTCGCAAAAAGCCCTCTTTATCGGCATCAAGAATTGCAACTAATGATACTTCCGGGACATCAAGTCCTTCTCTTAAAAGGTTGATCCCGACTAAAACATCAAATTTTCCTAAGCGCAGATCTCGAATGATTTCAGTTCGTTCTAAAGTTTTAACATCGCTATGTAAATAGCGAACTTTAATGTTCAAATTTTTAAAGTAATCCGTTAAGTCTTCAGCCATTTTTTTAGTCAAAGTTGTCACAAAAACGCGTTCATTTTTTTCAATTCGCTTATTGATCTCGCCTACTAAATCATCAATTTGACCCATGATTGGCCTAACTTCGATCTTAGGGTCTAATAATCCTGTTGGCCTAATAATTTGCTCTGAAATATTATTTGTTCGTTCTAGTTCATAAGGCCCTGGAGTGGCTGATACATACAAAATTTGGTTTACGTGCTGTTCAAATTCATGAAGTTTTAACGGACGATTATCTAAAGCTGATGGAAGACGAAATCCATAATCAACCAAAGTTTGCTTTCTAGCACGATCACCATTATACATCCCACGAATTTGGGGCATTGTAACATGAGATTCATCAACCATAATTAAAAAGTCTTTCGGAAAGAAATCAAGTAACGTAAATGGTGGCCCTCCAGGCTTACGGCCATCCATATGACGAGAATAATTTTCAATTCCCGAAGTATAGCCCATTTCTCTTAACATCTCAATATCATAATGAGTTCTCTGTTCTAAGCGCTGAGCTTCTAACAATTTATCATGATCACGAAACCACTTCAATTGTTCTTCTAACTCTTCTTCAATTCCTTTAATTGCGATGCCCATTTGGTTGTCATTAACCATAAAGTGGGTTGCCGGAAAAATTACGATATGATTTCTTTTCCCTAATACTTCACCAGTTAGTGCATCTACTTCGGTGATAGAATCAATCTCATCACCAAAAAAATCAATTCTTACTGCATGCTCGCCTTGAGAAGCTGGAAATATTTCAACTACATCACCCCGAACTCTAAAGCGCCCGCGTTGAAAATCAATATCATTTCTTTCGTATTGAATTTCAATCAGTGATTTTAAAAGCTGATTACGAGAAATCTCCATTCCCGGTCTAATTGATACTGAGTGATCACGATATTCAACCGGACTTCCCAAGCCAAAAATACTTGAAACAGATGCGACTACAATCACATCATTCCGTTCTAACAAAGCACTTGTCGCTGAGTGACGAAGTTTATCAATCTCATCATTAATCGAGGCATCCTTTTCGATAAAAGTATCACTTGAGGGAACATAAGCTTCCGGTTGATAATAATCGTAATAACTTACAAAATATTCAACTGCATTATGCGGAAAAAACTCTTTAAACTCTCCATAAAGCTGTCCTGCTAAAGTTTTATTATGTGATAAAACTAAAGTTGGACGATTTAAATTGGCAATTATTTCAGACATTGTAAATGTCTTTCCAGTTCCTGTAGCTCCCCAAAGAATTTCTTCTTTTTTGCCATTTAAAAAGTCATTCGTTATTTTTTCAATTGCCTGAGGCTGATCTCCTGCAGGCTTATAATCTGTTACTAAATCAAATTTGTTATCAGTAGTTCTTTCTATCATGCAAAATTACTCCTAGATTAACAAAGCGAGGCACCAAAAATGGCCTCGCTGAAAAATGAAAATATTATTATAGGTCAATAATTTCAACAGAAGACATAATCTCCTCTGCCATACCGTTAAGTTTTTTGTGATACAAAAAATCTTCATCAAGCATTTCTGGTAAGATTTTTTTAATAAAATATCGAACTGAGTAAAGCTCTTGAAATTGTAAAATTGTAGTCAAGCTTTCTTCAAACATCGAAAAGTAAACTTCTTCAGGATTTCCTTTTTCAATTTCTTCAAAAGATTCATACAATAAATCCAACTTATCAGCAACTGAAAGAATTTTTCCTTCTAAAGTAGAATCCTTACCTTCAGATAAACGACGTCTAAATATTTCTCGCAAATTTTCCGGAATTTCATTGTCAATAAAGTTTTCTGTCATCGACGATTCGACCGTTGCTAACATTTCCCTTAATTCATGAGAAGCGTATTTAACCGGGGTCTTAATATCACCAATAAATCTTTCAGTATAATCATGATTAAGCGATTTTTCATAAAGCATCCGCCAATCTACAACATTACCATCTAAATTTTCTAAATCTCCCAAAAGCTGAGCAACTTCAGCAACTCGAAATGAGTGAGCCGCAACTGAATGCTTTTCAAATTTAAAAAATCCGGGAGCTCGATAAATTTTTTCTAAATCATTTAAACTGCTGATATATTGATGAAGTCCCATTATGTCCTCCTATGATATATAAGCTTTTAGGGCTTTGATTAAATGATCCAAGGAGTCTTGGGCTGCTTGGTCGTCTTTTCCTTTAGTTCCAAAATAGAACTTAATTTTTGGCTCGGTACCTGACGGTCGAGCAGCAATCCAAGAACCATCTGTTAATACATATTTCAAAACATTAGATTTTGGCATGTTTAATTTTTCTTCTTTACCAGAACTATAAACTCTCAAATCACAATCATAATCTTCCGTTAATTCCACTGGAATTCCTGCAAAATTATCAATTTTTTCAGCTCTTAATTTAGCCATGATCGCAGCCATTTTGTCTTTTCCAGCTGCACCTTCAAATTCTTCTGAAATAGTTTTTTCAATAAAATGACCATACTGTTTAAAAATCTCCTGCAAACCATCGTAAACGGTTTGACCAATAGATTTATAATAAGCAGCAATTTCCGCCATAATCGTAATTGCTTGAATTGCATCTTTATCACGGACAAATTCTTTTAATAAATATCCATAACTTTCTTCAAATCCAAAAAGAAAAGTCCCATGATTTTGATCTTCAAATTCTTGAATCTTTTCAGCAATGAATTTAAAGCCGGTTTCAACTTGAAAAGTTTGAATGCCAAAGGATGAAGCAATATCCTTTGGTAATGTACTAGAAACAATGGACTCTACCAATGCCCCGTCACTAGGCAAATCATTATGAGCTTTTTTTGCGGTCAAAACGTAATTAAGAATAACGGCAGCAATTTGATTTCCTGTTAGCTGGCGATATTCACCATCTGGCATCTTAACTTCTACTCCCAGACGATCAGCATCAGGATCTGTTGCAATTAAAATGTCAGCATCGATCTCTTTACCAATTTGTTTTGCTTCGTTGAAGGTCTCCTCAAACTCTGGGTTTGGACTCGGAGTTTTTGGAAACTCCGGGTCAGCAATTGCCTGATCTTCAACCATTCTAAAATCAGTAAAGCCAATATTTTTCAATGCTTTATAACCAATAACCTTACCAGTTCCGTATAAAGGCGTATAAACAATCTTAGTTTTCGGTGCCCATTTTGCAATCATTTCTGGATCAATACTAACAGACTGAACATCAGCTAAGTATTTTTCATCAACATCAAATCCGATTATCTGCATCAGTTTTTGGTCTCTTAGTTCGTAGATTGAATCCTCTTTAATATGAAAAATATCTGTTACTTCTCTAATATATTTTGTGACAACATCGGCATCAACTGGCGGCATTTGTCCCCCGTCTTCACCATAAATCTTGTATCCATTATAGCGTTTAGGATTATGACTTGCTGTAATCATAATCCCAGCAAAAGTATTAAGTTCACGAATCGAAAATGATAATTCCGGAGTCGGTCGAATATCATCAAAAACATAGGTTTTAATTTGATGTGCGCCTAAAACACCAGCGGAGATAAAAGCAAATTCACGCGAATGATAACGAGAATCATAACTAATAACGACACCCCGTTTTTTGGCTTCGCTTCCCTGCTCATCCATAAATCGTGCCAGGCCTTCTGTTGCCTGCTTCACCGTATAAATGTTCATTTCGCCAATACCAGGTCCTAAGTACCCGCGCATCCCTGCAGTCCCAAATTCCATCGGGTAACCAAAAGCTTCTTGTTTTTCTTCTTCTGGCATTGTTTCTAACTGCCTGCGTAATTCAGAATCTAAATCCTCGTAATCTAACCATTTTTGATATTCAGTTTGGTAGTCCATTTTTTCCTCCAGACTTAAAATAAACTATCTAAATTATAGTCTCATCTAAGAGGAAAATATATTAATTTTATTATCATTTTGCAGCTGGTAAACTTTGAAGATAATCAAACACACCTTTTCCAGCAACTGCTCCTTCACCGACTGCATTAGCAATTTGACGCAAATCTTTTTTCCGAGCATCTCCAACTGCAAAAACACCTGGTACACTTGTAGTCATATCTTCTGGATTACTAATAATCCAGCCGTTATTATCAAGAACACCCAGGCTTTTAAAAGCATCTGTCATTGGAAGTACTCCAACATAGATAAAAATTCCGCTTGCTGGAACACTCTTTATTTCATCAGTTTGTTTATCACGATAAGTAATTTCTGTTACTGCTTTACCATCACCAATAATCTCTTTAACATCAGCATTCCAAATAAAATGAATTTTATCGTTTGCAAAAGCTCGATCCTGCAAAATTTTCTGAGCTCTTAATTGATCCCTTCGATGAATTATGGTTACTGAACGTCCTAAATTAGCAAGATAGATTCCTTCCTCAACTGCTGAATCTCCGCCGCCGACTACTGCAATATCTTTATTTTTAAAGAAGTTTCCATCACAAACAGCACAATACGAAACTCCTCGTCCACCGTACTCTTCTTCACCAGGAATTCCAATTTTTCTGTGTTCTGCCCCGGTTGCTAAAATAACCGCTCCAGCTTGATATGTGCCTTCATCAGTAATAACTTCCTTAACAGTTCCTAAATCATTAATCGTTTGAACTGTTCCATATCGGTAATCGGCACCAAATTTTTCGACTCCATCATACATTTTTTGTGATAAATCAGGGCCAAGAATACTTTCATAGCCGGGATAATTTTCAATTTCTGCTGTATTGTTCATTTGACCGCCATAAATCCCACGATCTAAAAGTAAAGTCTTTAAATTTGATCTTGCAGCATAAATGGCTGAAGTCATTCCAGCAGGACCTGCTCCAATTATAATTACGTCGAAAATTTCTGCTTCTGTCATTCCCTTTTGCCTCTTTTCTTACTTTAAGTAAGTGATAAAAATTATAGCATGCCTAATTATAAAAACCAAATTATTAAATAAATTCGGGTTTTGAATCACGATTCATTAAATCAATGATGCCCTGTTTAAGGTCTTTATTTTCATATAAAATTTCGTAAATTGTATCAGTAATTGGGACTGAAACTCCTAACTCCTGAGCCTCAAAGTGAACTGACTTAGCAGTTGTTACTCCTTCTACAACTTGTCCAATATTTTCTAAAATATCATCAAGCTTTTTTCCACGTCCTAAATCATTTCCTGCCCGCCAATTACGAGAATTAGAACTAGTGCAGGTAACTATTAAATCACCAACTCCAGATAAACCACTAAATGTTAAAGGATCTGCTCCAAGCTTTACCCCTAAACGAGTTATCTCAGCAAGACCACGAGTCATTAAAGCTGCCTTAGTATTATCACCGTAGCCTAAGCCATGAACAATCCCTGCACCAATTGCGATTACATTTTTAAGTGCTGCTCCGACTTCCACTCCAACAACGTCATCGTTGGTATAAAGTCTAAAATAATTATTTTTAAATATTTGTTGAACTGTTTGAGCATGAGAAATATCTCGGGAGGCCACCGTTAAAGCAGTTAAATCTTTCCTTGCGACATCTTCTGCGTGTGATGGCCCTGAAATTACTACGACCTCTCCATATTCAGCTACCGGTAAAATACTTTCAATAACCTGAGAGATTCTCAATTTTGTTTTTAATTCAATTCCTTTTGCCGCATGAATTAAAATTGGTTTGTTTTCAGCTTGGTCAAGATAGGGTTTAATTTGTTCAGCAACAACTCTAATTGCATTAGTCGGTACAACAAATAATACTGCATCAGACCCATTTAAAGCGATCTTTAAATCATGATCTGCTTTTAAAGTAGGATTTATGTGAAACTTCTTTAAATAATGTTCATTTGTGTGGATATTATTAATTTCATCAATTACTTTGGGATTATTACCCCATAAATGAACCTCATGACCGTTCTCAGACAACATATTACCCAAAATTGTCCCCCAAGAACCAGTTCCTAGTACCGTAATCCTACTCATTATTACCTCGTTTTATTCTATATACCATTTAAGTTTTCTGTTTTTTCGACGGACTATAATTAATAATCCAGAGCCCAAAACTAAGATTAAAGCTAAAACTTGCGAAACTCTCATTGTGCCAAACATCAGCGAGTCCGTTCTCATTCCTTCGATAAAGAAGCGGCCAACTGAATACCAAATTACATAAGTTAAAGCAATTTCACCTTGTTTAAATAATTGTTTTCGATGTCTAAGAGCCAAAATTATAATAACTCCAATTAAACTCCATAAAGATTCATAAAGAAATGTCGGCTGATAATAAACTCCATTAATCTTCATTTGATCAATAATAAAATTAGGTAAATGTAATGACTCTAAAAAAGCTCTCGTTGTTATTTCACCATGAGCTTCCTGATTCATAAAGTTACCCCAGCGTCCCATGGCCTGTGCCAGAAGAACTCCTGGAGTCACTACATCTAAAATTTGCCACATGTTAAGTTTCTTATGTCGGCAATACAGGTAAATCACTAATAACCCTGTAATTAAACCGCCATAGATTGCAATGCCGCCTTGTCGAATATCAAAAATTGCCAAAAGATCGTGCTGATAATTTTTCCAATCAAAAGCCACATAATAAATCCTTGCTCCGACAATTGAAAGAGGTACTGCCAAAAGCAAAATATCATAAAATGTATCATCTGGTAGACCAACTCTTCTGCCTTCGCGTAATGCCATCAAAAAAGCAATCACAATTCCGCTCGTAATAATAACACCGTACCAGCGGATCTCAAGCCCAAAAAAATTACCAAAAATCGGATTCAATGTTTCTAAATTAAGCATGATCTTGGTCATTTGTATCTTTATTTAAAGGTTTCGCTGCTGCGTGATCTTTTTGTCTTTGTTCTTCAGATTCATTTTCTTGATCAATTTTAGAATTTTTGGCTATTAATTGATTAAGATTATTATCAAAAGTTTTCGCTGCATCAAATCCCATCAATTTTGAACGATAATTCATGGCTGCTGCTTCAATAATTCCGGGAATATCGCGACCAACTCTAATTGGTACCGTCACACGAGGTACTTCAATTCCCAAAATTTCATCTTTTTTAAACTGGGTTCCAATTCGGTCATATCGGTTGTTATTATCCCAATTAACTAGTTCAACCTTAAAATTAATATCCGCCCGATCTCTAACTGCTCCAACACCAAACAAACTCATAACGTCAATGATCCCTAATCCCCTAATTTCTAACAGATGACGTAAAATTTCTGGTGGTTCACCGATTAAAGAGTTTTGATTCATTTGATGAATTTCTACTCGGTCATCAGCAATCAGCAAATGGCCCCGCTTTAAAAGTTCAAGCGCAGTTTCACTCTTTCCAATGCCAGATTCCCCAGTAATCAAAACTCCCAAGCCATAAATCTCAACAAAAACACCATGAATCGAAACTCGTTTTGCTAATTGATCACTTAGGAACTGCTCCAACATACTTGAAACTTGACTGGTCGCAATTGAGCTTGAAATCACCGGGATCCCATTAGAAGTAGCAACTGCCATTAATTCTGGGGGCACTTCTAGATCTCGAGTCACCAAAAAAGCTGGCGTTTCTGCTTCACACATTTCTTCAAAAACTGCCATTCGATTAAGATGACTAATTGACTTGATATAACTAATTTCCGTTCGTCCTAAAATCTGAATTCGATCTGCTGGATAAAAGTCAAAATATCCAGTTAACTCTAATCCGGGGCGAGAAATATCACTAACTTTAACTTTTCGATTGATAAAATCAATTCCTGATTTAACAGTTAAATTTAACTTTTTAACAACTTCATCAACTGTAACAAAATCTGCCATGAAAACCTCCTCAGTAACTTGTTACATTATACCTAATTTTAACGGCGAGATTTAAAATAATTTTGAACTAAAAGATTAGCACCAGAGAAAATCAACCCTAAGATTAAGGCACTAGAAAAACCATTAATGCTAATATATTCTCCGTGAAGATAATTATTCACCCATGAAGCGCTCAATTCTAATAGTCCAGCATTAAGAATTACCAAAAAAAAACCTAGCGACAAAACCGTAATCGGAAAAGATAGAACTTTAAGAATCGGTTTTAAAAGCGTATTGATGATGGCCAGAAAAAGCCCCGCAATAATTCCAACTTGCACTGAGTTAACAAAAAGCATACCTGGAAAAAGGTATGCCACTGCTAGAAAAACGATAATATTAGTTGCAATTCTTAAAATAAATTTAACCATTTTTGAATTTAAAAGTTACTCCATTCATCATGATCGTGATTACGACGACGATTCTTTTTATCCACTACATACCAATCTCGATGATGATAATGACGATTACGATAGCGATTACGAGTTGATTTAAACAGTCGTCCACCTGAAATTAGATCAATTATCCAAGCAACAAAGGCAACACTAATAATAATTCCTAAAAACTTGAACAACAATCCAAAAATCAAGCCCAATATCGAAAAGCAAACACCCAGGATCAATATTATTACAAAAATTGAAATGAACAGACTGAGCATTATTATTTGTCCTCCTCTGTTAAACTATCTTTTAAATAAACCGAACCAGAAATCGTACTAACTTGAAGATCGGCTGCACCTGCGCCAAGATGTTCAAGTTTCACTATTCGATTGTTTTTCTCAGATGACAAAACATTGATATCACTTAAACGATTGTTAATTGACCCATTTTTTGTTTCTGCTTTAATCACATAACCTAACTCAACTGGAACTGAAATTTTTACAGTCCCATTAACCACATGAGCATCAACATTTTTAGAATATTTACTTAAATGGCTCAAAATTATACTTCCATTAACGCTTGAAAGTTCAACATCGGTCAGACTATCCAAGGTCTTAATCGAGCCATTTACTGTATTTAATAAACCGTTTCTTAATGTACTTTGTTCAACTTTAATTGATCCATTTACATTATTTATTTCTAAATGATCCACGTCCGCTTGATTTAAAAATACAGTCCCATTAGTTGCCGCAACTACAAGATCATCAACTTCAAGATCGTTTAAATCAAAACTTCCGTTCTTACACCTTAAATTAACACTCGATAAACTAGTTTCTGAGGGGATATTAATTTCAATCGTTGCCTCAATTCGATGATGCATTTTAATGTTAAGAGTTGAGCCATTTAATTCATTGACAGTATTGTTTTTAAAAAAATCTTCAGCACTACTATTTCTAATATTACCGTAAACACGATAAGTAATACGTTCATGAATTTGATTATCATCACTCTTATTAATAATAATGTCTCCGTTAAAATTCTTAACTGTTAAAACTTTAACTCTGCTTGCATCATATTCATAATTATTAGTAATTTTCTTTGAACGAGCAAAACCTGGAATTTTTACATTGAAATCACGAAGTTCAAAGTTATTGGAAATGTTTTTTACACCTTCTTTAACCTTGGAAGCAAGATGTCTCGCTTGCTCTTCTAATCCATCAGTATCAATGTCGAAATCCATCCCAAAGAATTTTCGGTCATCTTGAGAATCCATTGTCTTACGTTCTTTTTCTGCCTTAACAAGTTCTGCCTGCAGTTCAGCTAAAGACCGCTCCAGATCATCGCGTTCAGCAGCCTCTTCATCATTAAGTCTTTCAAAATCATCCAGCGTATTTAAAACAGTTAAACGTTCTTTAACTTGTTCGATGCGCTTCTTTAAATTATCAATATAGTCACTAGATTCATCATTCTGATAAGTAGTTTTCTTCGTATTATAATTATAGGCATCTTCACCTGTGCCTTCGGCACTTTCTTCACCCAACTTTTCAAGCAAAACAATTGCTTCTTCTGAAGTGATTACTCCTTTTTTTACCAGATCCATGATCCTTTTACGTTCATCCATGGATAATTACCTCCAACTTGATTACCTTATTATTATGCCTTGATTAAAAGTATTTATCATAAGTCTTGAGGCTGATTTTAAAAATTAGGACATATTATCGGTATCAAGATCTACTAATTTACCTTCAACTAAATAAACAACCCATTCACAAATGTTAGTAACGTAGTCTCCCATGCGTTCAATTGTATTAGCTACTAGCATGTAATTTGTATCGGTCTCGACGGTATCAGTTCTTTTTTTCATATTCTTAATACACATCTTATATACTTCAATTGAAAACTCATTGATATTTTTATCTGAACGGGCAATTTCAATTGCCTGCTGTTGATTTTCTTTAGTAAACGCCAAAAGAACCTGATCCAACATTTGTTGAACATCAAGGCCCATTTGGGCAATAATTTGCTCAATTGGCATAATTCGCTCGAAATTATCTTGACGCAGTAAATATTTTGCAACACTTACTGCATGATCACCCATTCTTTCTAAATCAGAACTTGCCTTTAAAACAGTTATAATTAAACGTAAATCAGCAGTAACTGGTTGCTGTAAAGCAATTAATTCTAAGCTCTTCTTTTCGATTGTCATCTGCTCATCGTTGATCTCAAGATCCCTCTCAATTACTTTTTGAGCTAATTCTAAATCTTGATTTAAATAAGCACCAACTCCATCTTCAATTTGTTTTTCCACCATTTTACCCATATGGGTAAAACCTTCATTTAATTTTTCTAATTCCTCGTCAAAAGTCTGTCTCAAACTTTATTCCTTTCTAACCAAATCTTCCTGAAATATAATCCTGAGTTTCTTGTTGCTCTGGATTTAGGAACATTTTCGATGTTTTATCAAATTCTATTAATTTTCCTTGTAAAAAAAATGCAGTCATATCAGCAATTCGCGAAGCCTGATGCATATTATGAGTGACCATAATAATCGTATAATGATCCTTCATCGAAAGAAGCATATCTTCGATTTTATTGGTTGAAATCGGATCCAACGCACTTGTCGGTTCATCTAAAAGAATAATTTCTGGCCTAACTGCTAATACTCTGGCGATACATACTCTTTGCTGCTGCCCGCCCGAAAGTCCAAGAGCCGAAGAATTGAGTTTATCTTTCACATCTTCCCAAATATCTGCTTCTTTTAAAGATCTTTCACACACTTCTTCTAATTGAGATTTATCTTTAACTCCCGCAATTTTCAGACCATAAACCACGTTTTCAAAAATTGAGAAAGGGAACGGATTAGGCTGCTGAAAAACCATACCCACTCTCTTTCTTAATTTAGTAACGTCAGTTGAAGGTGCATAAATATCTGTATCTCCGATCACTGTTTTACCGGTAATAGTTACTCCCGGAATCAAATCATTCATTCGATTTAAAGTTCGAAGATATGTAGATTTACCACAGCCGGATGGTCCGATTAAAGCAGAAATTTCATTTTTCTTGAATTCAATTGAAATTCCATGTAAGGCTTCAAACTTTCCATAATAGAGATTTAAATTTGTTGTTTTTATTAATGCCATGTTTACCTTTAACCAAAATGTCCAGAGACATAATCATCCGTTAATTTTATTCGCGGACGCATGAAAATATTCTTTGTATCATCATATTCATAAACATTACCATGATGAAAAAAGGCTGTAAAATCACTAATTCTGGCTGCCTGCTGCATATTATGGGTCACAATAATAATTGTATACCGATCTTTTAACTCCATCATTGTATCTTCAACTGCTTGGGTTGAAATCGGATCTAGTGCACTTGCTGGTTCATCCATCAGTAAAATATCAGGTTCCATCGCAATTGCTCGAGCAATGCAAAGCCTTTGAGCTTGTCCTCCCGACAGAGCTAAAGCGCTGGTATGCAATTTGTCCTTAACTTGTTCCCACAAAGCTGCCTGCTTTAAAGTCTTTTCAACAATTGCATCAAGCTTTGCTTTATCTTTTTCACCATGCTGCTTTAAAGCAAAAGTAATATTATCATAAATCGATTTAGCAAAAGGGTTAGGCTGCTGAAACACCATTCCAATATGCTTTCTCATTTCATAAACATCAATTTTATCTGAATTAATATCTAAACCACGGTACATAATTTTTCCAAGAACTTTAGTACCATAAATATTATCATTCATTCGATTTAGCGAACGTAAGTAGGTAGATTTACCAGATCCTGAAGCTCCAATCAGCGCAGAAATTTTAAATCTTTCAAAACCCAAAGACACCCCATGAATTGCCTCATGCTCTCCATACCAAACATGTAAATCATCGGTACTTAGTGCAAGTTCTCGATCTTCTTTTTTTAGATCCCGAATATAAGTTTCTGAATTTTCATCAATCAACTTTGATTCCCCGTCATATGTTTATAAAGGCGATTACCTAGATATCTTGCCCCAAAGTTAAAAATTAAAACCGCAATAATCAATACTGCTGAAGCTCCTGCTGAAACTTGGGAAGCATCCGGGATTAATCCTTCTGAGTTCACTTTCCAAATATGAACTGCCAGAGTTTCTGCTGGTCTAAAAGGACTTAAAGGACTTGAAATATCAAAAATATTCCAATTAGAAAAGTTTAATGCCGGCGCACTTTGACCTGCTGTATAAATTAAAGCAGCGGCTTCACCAAAAACTCTCCCGGAAGCTAAAATCATTCCCGTGATGATACTCGGAAGGGCCGCTGGAATTACAATTTTCCACACAGTTTCAATTCTAGAAAGTCCTAAAGCAAGTCCTGCCTCTCTTTGAGTAAAATGAATCGACTGGAGTGCATTTTCAACATTAGTTGTTAAAAGCGGTAAACTAAAAATTGTTAACGCAAGGGCTCCTGACAATAAAGAAAAACCCATGTGAAATTGTAAAACAAATAAAATAAAGCCAAAAAGTCCAACCACAACTGAGGGTAAAGAACTTAAAATTTCAATCGTTGTACGAATAATATCCGTAAAACGATTCTTTTTCGCGTATTCTGAAAGCCAAATTCCAGCGCCTAAAGAAATCGGAATGGAAATAATCATCGTTAAAATTAACAGGTAAAACGAATTGAATAATTGAATTCCAATTCCTCCACCTGCCTGAAATGATTTGGAAGTGGAGGTCAAAAATTTCCATGAAACATGCGGTAACCCAGTAATTAAAATGTATAGAAGCAATGCTGCTAAGATTAAACAGATAATACCCGCAATTGCATAAAATACAACGTTTGCTACTCGATCACTGAATTGGCTGTCACGACTTTTTTTTGCACTATTCATTTCAAAGAACTCCTCTTACCAATCCAACGAACCAACATGTTAAATAACAGTGACATTAAAAGCAATAGTAACGCTAAGGACCAAAGAGCATTATTTTCTAATGTTCCGGAAACCGAATTACCAATCCCCATTGTCAAAATAGAAGTTAATGTCGAAGCCGGATTGGTTAAACTTGAAGGCATCAAAGCAGCGTTCCCAATTACCATTTGAACCGCTAGTGCTTCTCCAAAAGCACGTGCCATCCCGAAGACTACCGCGGTCATGATGCCAGGAGTTGCAGCCCGCCAAACAACTTTATAAATTGTCTGAAATCTTGTCGCCCCTAAGGCCAAAGAAGATTCACGATAATTTCTAGGAACCGAATTTAAAGCATCCGTAGTCATCGAAGTAATCGTTGGCAAAACCATCACAAAAAGTACAAGGGTTGCAGTTAAGATTCCAAATCCTGTACCGCCAAAAATTTTTCTGATTAATGGAACAAATACTGCTAATCCAACAAATCCATAAACAACAGAAGGAATTCCCACTAGTAATTCCATTACCGGCTGTAAATATTTTTTCCCTGATCTAGGAGAAATTTCCGTCATAAAAGTAGCTGCTCCAATCGCAAACGGAGTTGCCACTAATGCTGAAAAAATAGTAACTAATAAAGAACCCAGAAACATTGGCAGGGCACCAACCTGGGGTTTATCAAGCGATGGGTTCCACTTAGTTCCAAACAAAAATGAAATTGGATTAACTTTATTAACAAAAAAAGTTGCTAAACCTTTAAAGGTTACAAATAATAAAATTGCCCCCACCATCACAATGATCAGCAAAATACAAAAAGTGGTAATTATCTTCCCAATTTTTTCTTCTTTTGTTTTTTTTGAAGTTTTAAGTAAGCTCTCTTTAATTGGATCCATGATTTAGCTCCGGCGCTAATTTTTTAACCTTACCATTAACATCCCGTTCAACCTTCATTTGGCTGGTTGGAATATATTTCATTGATTTAATTAGTTCAGTTAACTTCTCAGACTGTAAATAATTTAAAAAGCTAACCGTGGTTTTATTTGGATTTTTACGGGTATAAAGATGCTCATAAGACCAAATTTTCCACTTATTAGTAGTAACATTTTTTTGAGTTGGGCGAACACCTTCAACTGTAGGCTGTAAAACACTATTTTTTAGATACGCAAAAGAAACATAACTAATTGCTCCCGGAGTTGAACTGACAATTGAAATTGTCATTCCGCTTGAATCTTGTTCCTGAGACGCTTTTGCCGTTTGTCCATTTAGGACAATCTTTTCAAAATTAAAACGTGTTCCACTACCATTAGCTCGATTTACAATTACAATTGGTAAATTTTGACCCGTAATCTTTTTCCAATTGGTAATTTTCCCCGAAAAAATATCTCTTAATTGTTTAAATGTTAAATTTTCTACTTTTACTTTATTGTTAACGACTGGTGCAATTCCCGTTACTAGAAGCCGATGATCTTGAAGCTGTTTAGTATCAATGCCACGTTTTTCTTCCGCAAAAAGATCGCTCATTCCAATATCTACAGCACCTTGCTGAATTTCTGAAAGTCCCGTGCCTGAACCACCACCTTGAACATTTACAAAAATTCCACTATGAGTTTGACTATAATCTTCGGCAGCTGCTTCAACTAGTGGTTGTAATGCCGTAGAACCTACAGCTGTAAGCTGCTGACCTTTAACCTTTACACCGCAAGCAGTTAGGCTCAAAGCCACTACTGGTAAAATTAAAAATAGCAGTAACTTTTTATACTTCAAAACTTCTCCTTCGCTCCAAATTGGAGAGAAATTATATTAAATTTTTAGAAATCTTCTCATTGAAACCAGCGAACCAAGGCTTCCGATGATAATAGCTAACAAAATTAGTAATAAATCAATTTGGAAAAGGAATCCCCCTGGTGCATAAAGAGTATAGCCTGAATTAGTTAATCCACTAACTGTTTGATTATAAACAACAGTATAGCCCCAATTAATTAAGATTATTGGAATAATTGAGCCTAAAATTCCAGTTTCTGCTCCTTCTAGTAGAAAAGGCCATCTGATATACCAGCTAGTTGCACCAACTAAACGCATCGCCTGAATTTCATTTTTCCTTGAAAGGATAGTTAATCTAATAACGTTTGAAATCAAGAATAAGGCAATTGCCACCAAAATTATAATTGAAATAATACTCCAAAATTGAACTCCACTCATAAACTTAAAGAGATTTTTAGCCTGATCTCCGCCGTACTGCGCACGATAAACATTATCTAAAGAACGAATCTCTTTTGCTACCTTAATAGTTTTCTTAGGGCTTTTTGTTTCAACAACAAAAACATCACTTAACGGATTTGCATCACCCGAAAACATTTTAAAATTAGAATTGTACACTTTGGTAATTTTGTCCAATTCATTGGTCTTGCTTGAAAAAGTAACTTTATTAACATCTGAAATATTTTCAATTTTCTTTCTTAAAGCCGATTCTTGAGATTTTGATGCTTTAGTATCAATTTCAACTCGAACCTTAACGTCTTTTTCAATCTGACCCGAAATATTTCCAACATTAAAAATTGCAGTAAAAAGTACCCCTACAATAAAAAGAGTAACAGTAACTGCACTAACGGCAGCAAAAGTCATCCATCCATTACGGCGGATACTTTTTAAACTATCAACTATATGACGCCAAATAGTTCTAAGCTTCATAACGATAAGCTCCTTCTTCTTGATCACTAATTAAATGCCCTTGTCTAATTGTCAAAACTCGATGGACATACTTATCAACAATTCCTTGATTATGAGTTGCCATAATTACTGTTGTATTTTGTTGATTAATTCGTTCAAGAATTTCCATGATTTCATCAGAGGTATCAGGATCAAGATTTCCTGTAGGTTCGTCAGCAATTAAAATCGATGGTTTATTCGTAATTGCACGAGCAATTGCAACTCGCTGCTGTTCACCACCTGATAATTCATTTGGATATCGTCTAATTTTGTCTTTTAAGCCGACCATTTCTAGAACTTCAATTACTCGCGTTCTAATTTCTTCTGGTCTTTTTTCAATTACTTCCATTGCATAAGCAACATTTTCATATGCCGTTAACCGCGGCAAAAGGCGAAAATCTTGAAATACAACACCAAGTTCACGACGAAGATAAGGAACTCGGCTATTTTTCATCCTCATTAAATCATATTCGTTTACTTTGATAATTCCAGAAGTTACTCGCTCTTCCCGATAAAGAGTTTTAATAAGAGTTGATTTTCCGGAGCCTGAAGCACCAACGATATAAATAAACTCACCTTGTTCGATTTTGAGATCAATTCCTTTTAAAGCGGTAATTCCATTAGGATATTCTTTTATCACATTTTTTAATTCAATCAATATCTTGTTCCTTATTTTGATTCAAGTTCCATTGCAGATAAGCATTAACAAAGCCTTCTAATTTTCCATCCATCACTGAGTTTACATCGCTTGTTTCAAAGCCGGTTCGATGGTCTTTTACTAAATTGTATGGATGAAAAACATAAGAACGAATTTGAGAGCCCCAGGCATTCTCCATTTGATTTCCTTTAATTTGGGCCATCTCTTTTTCTTTCTTCTCGCGCTCTAGTTGATAAAGTTTTGATTTTAACATTGTCATTGCAGTTTCCCGATTTTGAAATTGAGACCGCTGTTCCTGAGAAGCTGCAACCAGTCCTGTTGGCAAATGGGTGATCCTCACAGCACTAGAAGTCTTATTAATATGTTGGCCCCCAGCTCCACTTGAGCGATAAACGTCTACTTTTAGATCTTCTGGTCGGATATCAATTTCAATCGAATCATCAATTTCTGGAATTACATCAATTGATGTAAACGAAGTTTGACGCTTACCCTGAGCATTAAAAGGAGAAATTCGAACCAGCCGATGAACCCCTTTTTCTGATTTAGAAAGGCCATATGCATTATATCCTTTCAACACGAAGGTTGCACTTTTTATTCCTGCTTCTTCTCCCTCTTGATAGTCAATAAGTTCAAACTCAAAGCCACTAATAGCTGCATAACGGTTGTACATCCGGTAAAGCATTTCTCCCCAATCTTGAGATTCAGTGCCTCCTGCACCCGGATGAATTTCAAAAATAGCATTTAATTTATCATATTTACCGTTTAAAAGCTGACGCATTTCGTAGTGCTGCAGATCATTTTGCAGTTTAATTAACCCTGACTCTAATTCTTGTTGAATGTCTTGATCTGCTTCTGCACTGACAAGATCATAAGAAACTTTTAATTCATCAGCTTGTTCAGTCAATTTCTTAAAATTATTATAAGTATCTTTTAAACTATTAGTTTCATTAATTAAATCTTGTGCCTTTTTTGCATCGGACCAAAAGTCTGGCTCTGTCATTTGATCCTCATTTTGTGCAATCTGAGCTTCTAGACCTTCTAGGTCAAAGTGACCTCCTAAATTGATTTATTTTGGCATCAAAATTATCCAATTCTTTTTTTATTGTTCCTAATTCCAATTATTTCTCCTTTTAGATAGAAAAAATCGCCGAAGCGATTCTTTTTTACTTAGTTAGCAACGCTTTGTCTAATTTCTGCCTTCATAAAGAGTCTTGTAACTCCATCTTCGATGTCAGCAATCATTACTTCAAAACTATTGTAACCTTCTTCTTGATATTCAACTAATGGATTCATCTGACCATAACCACGTAAACCAATTGAATTACGTAATTGATCCATTTCATCGATATGATTAGTCCAACGATCATCTACGACGCGCAAAATGACAATCTTTTCGAATTCTAACATTTGTTCTGGATCACCAATTTGTTCAAACTTATGATCGTAGTTTTTAGTAACAAAATCCATTAAATATTTTTTAATTTCTTCAGCTGACTTGTCTTTCAGGTCATCAGTTGTAATTTCATCTTCTCCAACTAAAGTTGTCTGAGCAAAATTTACAATATTATCTAAATCCCATTTAGATTTATCATCACCTTGAGTATGAACATTGACAACTCGATTAATTGAACGTTCAGCCATTCCAAAGAATACCGGTTTTAAAGTTTCTTCTTCATCAATAACTTGTCGGCGCTGCTTATAGATAACCTCACGCTGTTCACGCATAACATCGTCATACTGAAGTGTTTGCTTACGAGCATCATAGTTTTGACCTTCAACCCGTTTTTGCGCAGCTTCGACTTGTCGAGTGAAAATTCTGCTTTCTAATACTAAATCGTTGTCATTGATCTTGAGCATTTTCAAACGTTTCTTCATTTGTTCTGATCCAAAACGTTTCATCAAATCATCTTCAAGTGAAAGATAAAATTGTGATTCTCCAGGATCTCCCTGACGTCCAGAACGGCCACGCAGCTGATTATCAATTCTGCGAGACTCATGACGCTCTGTACCTAAAACCATCAAGCCACCGAGTTCAACAACTCCTGGTCCTAATTTAATATCGGTCCCACGACCCGCCATATTTGTAGCAATTGTTACGGCTCCTCTTTGACCGGCATTCATAATGATTTCTGATTCACGAGTAATATTTTCCGGCTTAGCATTTAAAACAACATGAGGTACATGTGCTTCATTTAAAAGCTGCGATAAATATTCAGAAGTTTCAACGGCAACCGTTCCGACTAAAACCGGCTGTCCTTTTTCGTGCCGTTCAATAATATCATTAACAACAGCCGCAAACTTATTCTGTAATGTTGCATATAAAATATCATGACGGTCAACCCTAATCATTGGACGGTTAGTTGGAACCTCAATAACCCGCATGTTATAAATTTCAATAAATTCTTCTTCTTCGGTCTTTGCAGTACCAGTCATACCAGACAATTTTGAATACATTCTAAAATAATTCTGATAAGTGATCGTAGCAACAGTTTGAGATTCATCTTGAATCTCAACGCCTTCTTTTGCTTCAACTGCTTGGTGTAATCCGTCAGACCAACGACGACCGTCCATTGCACGTCCAGTAAATGGATCAACGATTAAAACTTCGCCATCTTGAACAACATAATCAATGTTTTTCAGCATGATATAGTTAGCACGTAATGCTTCTTCTAAATGGTGAGTTAACGCTGTATTTTCAATGTCATAAAGATTATCAAGACCAAAATTTTCTTCTGCTTTATGCATGCCGGCTTCAGTCAAACTAATCGTCTTTGTAGACCAATCAATTTTGTAATCTTCTTCATCTTTTAAGGTTTTAACAAAACGATCAGCTCTAATATAAAGAGCATTTGACTTTTCAGCCTGTCCCGAAATTATCAAAGGAGTTCTTGCTTCATCAATTAAAATCGAGTCAACTTCATCGACTACTGCAAAATTTAAACCGCGCTGAACCATTTGGTCATTTGAAACGACCATGTTATCACGCAAATAATCAAACCCTAATTCAGCATTCGTAGAATAAGTAATATCTTTTGCGTACGCTTCACGTTTCTCTTCTGAAGATAAACTTGCCAGGTTTAAACCAACTGATAATCCTAACCAGTTGTATAATTCACCCATTTCAGTAGCATCACGTTCTGACAAATATTCATTTACTGTAACAACATGAACGCCTTTACCAGAAATTGCATTTAAATATACAGGCATTGTAGCAGTTAAGGTTTTCCCTTCACCAGTCTTCATTTCGGCGATATTACCTTCATGTAAGGCAATCCCTCCAATAATCTGGACTTTAAACGGAAATAATCCCAAGACTCTGCGTGAACCTTCTCTTACTGCAGCAAAAGCTTCTGGGAGCAATTGATCAAGTGTTTCACCTTTTTGATAACGTCCCTTAAATTCTTCAGTTTTTGCCTTTAATTCATCATCGGATAATTTTTGATACTCATCTTCCAGAGCAATTACTTTATCGGCAATTTTTGCCATCCGATTAACTTCGCGTTTATCGCTTTCAACCCATCGACGCAAGAAATTAAAAGCACCTGGCCGTTTGTTAATATCGATCGTACCAGCTTCACGCGCTCTTTTTGTGTTTTCTTGAATCTTAGGATCTTCAATTTTATTTAATGTTGGATCTTTTTCTTTAACCATTTAACCTTCCCTAAAAAAATCAGGATTTATACAAATTACTATTATACAATTTTTAACAAAAAAAATGAACTGTTGTAACATAACGTTAAAAAAAGATCTTCTTTTCAAGAAGAAGATCTCTTCAAAATTAACCAGATCTACTCATCAGTTTCAATTAAACCATATTTATCATCGTGTCTGCGATAGACAATACTAGTACCATTAGTTTGAGCATCCTCAAAGATAAAGAAATCATGACCCAATAAGTTCATCTGAAGAATTGCTTCTTCCGCACCCATTGGCTTTAATGAAAGTCGCTTAGTCCGTACAACTGGAGTTGCTTCGTCTTCAACAGTGTCTTTTTCGCTATCAATGATAAGCTCAGACTCTTTAAAGCCTTTTGCCCGGTTCCGGCGATTAATTCGGGTTTTGTATTTTCTAATTTGACGTTCTAGTTTTTCTGAAACAAAATCAATACTCTGATATAAATCATTCGTTGTCTGTTCAGCTCGTAAAACTAGAGAATGAATCATAATTGTAACTTCAGCTTTTGCTTGTTTTTCCGGATATACTTTTAGATTGACGTTACAATTAGGATCTCCGCCTAAATCATTCGTAAAATATTTATCTAATTTATTTAATCTTTTCTCGATGTAATTTCTGATTGCCTCAGTTACTTCGATATTTTCACCGCGAATATTATAACGAAACATGTTTAATGCTCCTTTCATACCATTCTTTTTCTGGTTCACCTTTATTATAGTCGATCTATTCCAAGAAAGCTCGTAAAAAGAATTAATTAGTATTTTTTCAAACTAACGCGCAAGCGTTAAACTTTCAATTGGTGCATCAATATGCTGATCTCTAATTGCTTGACGCATGCGATAAATGGTTGCTCCTGTCGTATAGATATCATCAAATATCAATATTGAAGAAACATTTTTTAATTTTTGCGACTGAATTTCAGATAAGCTAAACGTCTGAATTGTTGCCAACCGCTCTCGTCGCGATTTTAATGATTGGTGTTCAACATTTAAAATATTATCAATTGTCACAGTCGGCTTAACTAGTTCTCCAAATAATGCTGTAACTGGATCAAATTTTCGTTTTAAAAAATGCTCTGAAGCGGTTGGAACAAAAATATACGCATCATATTTATGATGATCTAAATACTCGGCAATTATTTGTGAAAAAGCCAATCTCAAACGATAGTCGCCTCTTTTTTTAAATGAACGGAAATAATCGTGCATCTCTTGATCGTAAGCAAATAAGGATTTATTTTTTATAACGTCTTTACTATAAATACTCTGCCACTTTAAACAATCACCACAAATTTGATTATTATTCTGAAAACGTCCACATTGCGGACAGCTAGAATTTTTATTTAAACGGCAAAATTTATTTAAGCATCTTGGGCAAATAGAGGCGGGCCTTAACCGATTAAAATTAACGATAAATTTAAAATCCAAATTACGAACAAATTCTATATGACATAACAAACATTCAGTCATTCTCCGCCGCCTTTTGATTTAAATATTTTATCTGAGTTACCGCTTTTTTAAGATCTTTTGTATAATCAGAAAAATAGAAAATCACCTGATCGTCATAATGATCTTTATCACGTCCTGCCCTGCCGGCAATTTGAACCAAAGATGACCAATTAAATACCTTGCTTTCTGCTCCGATCACTAATACATTAATATGAAAAATTGTGACTCCTCTTTCTAAGATGGTCGTAGTAAACAAAACATCGTATTTACCCGTCCGAAAGTCTTGGACTTTTTCTTTTCGTTTTTCGTCACCGGCATAAACTGTTGCACATTTTGCTTTTTTAAAATTAGTATTAAAAGCTTTTTTAAGCTTATCAAGTAAGGAAATCTCGCTAACAAAAATTAAATAACGTTCTTTATTTTTCAATCCTTGAGCTAACACTCGTTTTACTTTTCTAGGCAAACGATTTGTTTTGACAAATTGCCGCCATTTTCCAAGATAAATACATTTAGGTACCGGCAGTGGATGTCCATGAAACCGCTGAGGTAAATAAGCAGTCGGAACTTTTTCGGTTAATTCATCTGGTGGAGTTGCTGATAAATAAATTCGACTGGCATTTTGTTTTACTGAATGATCTGCAGCAAAAGCCAAACTCTTATTGCCTGCATAAGGAAAAGAATCTACTTCATCAATAATAAGCACGTCAAAAGCTTGATAAAATCTAAGCAGTTGATGAGTGGTACATAAAACAAACTGGCAATAACTATAAGGTTCTTCATTAGAACCATATAGCACTGAAATGGGCAAATCCGGAAAAACTTTTTCTAAACGCGGAGCTAATTCAAGCACCACATCGATTCGAGGCGTTGCCCAACAAACTCTTAACCCCTGTTTAAAAGCTTCGTTCAAACCAGGAAACATCATTTCTGTCTTTCCAGCTCCAGTTACCGCCCAGAGTAATAGTGATTTACGTTTTAAAATTGCTTCAATTACTTCATCAGAAAGTCTCTGCTGAGCTTTTGTTAAAGTCCCATTAAAAACTAAATAATTAATATTTTTAGGAAAAAGATTGAATTCTGGTAAGTGGTATAATTTATCGCTGCTTGTTACTCGTCCTAAATTCACGCAATTGGGACAATAATAATCTCCTGTTGGTAAACAGACATCATTTTTTTGATATTGGGTGCTGCATCGTTCGCAAATAATTTCATCATTTATGATCTTCATTGCTGGACGATTTAATAATAAGTCTTTTTTAATTTCAGGCAGCTGAAAATCTAAGAGCTGCCTTCCAAATAATAATTCTTCATTGGCCATATAAAATATTACGCAAAAAAAACCGATCGACTTATTTACGATTTCGATTAAGTCGATGGGCAAACTTGCGTATCATATTTAAAAACGGGTGCCGATTTTCTCCCAGCAATCCAATTGCTTCGATGAAAAGCTCCAAACCTAACAAAACAAAAATTGTCAGGAAAATGCTAGCAGCAAATGATGAGATTGGATACATTAAAGAAATAAATGAAAAAATTAAAGAAATTCCATAAATGGCAAATACTGTTTGAGGAACGGTAAAACCCATTTGAAGTAATTGATGGTGCAAATGGTGTTTATCAGCCCTAGAGATTGGCTGTTTATTTAAAATTCTTCTCAGAATTGCATAAAATGTATCAGTGACGGGAACTCCTAAAATAATTACCGGAATTAAAAGGGTGATAAATGTTACATTCTTTAATCCCTGTAGTGAGAATATTGAGATCATAAAGCCAATAAATAATGCTCCAGTGTCTCCTAAAAAAATACGAGCCGGATGAAAATTATATGGTAAAAATCCTAGTAAAGCTGCCGCTAAAATGAAGATTGAAATAGCAATGCTTGGATTTTGAATATTTAAAAAGAAATAAGCGATGATGCCCATGGTACAAAGAGCAATAAAAGATACTCCAGTTGCTAATCCATCAAGCCCATCAATCAAATTTACCGCATTAGTAATAGCTAAAATCCAAAAAATCGTGATGGGCATACTAAAAATTCCAAATTGAATTTTACCAACTATCGGAAGAGTTAAAGAATTCATCTGGATTCCAGCTAAATAATAGATAATTAAGGCCGCAATTAGGATCCCTAACATCTTTTGACGAGGACGCAATTCTCTAATATCATCAATAATTCCGGTGATAATTATTACGCATTCTGCAATAAAAACTGAAAAAAGTGTATGGGTGGGAAAATTATAGCGCAAAAAAAGCATCATCGAAATATTAACTGCAATAAAAATTCCTAAACCCCCAATCGTGGGAATTGCTTTTTTATTTACTCTTCTTTGATTAGGCTTATCAACTGCACCTAAGGTAAAGGCTAACTTTCGAATAAATGGAGTGATACAAAGCGAAATTAACCCGGTCCCGAAAAGCATAAATATTGTTTTAAAAATAATTCTGACCTAACCTCTCCTTTTTTACTAATCATATTTTAGACAAAAAAGAGATGAAACAAAAGCCTTTCGACTTTTTTTCATCTCTAACTAGCAACTTCGACAGCTCTAAATTCACGTATAACAGAAACTTTAATATGTCCTGGATAAGATAAAGTTTTTTCAATTTTTTCTTTTATTTCACGAGCTAAAAATACCGTTTCATCATCGTTAATAACTTGTGGAGAAACAATAACTCTAATTTCTCGTCCAGCTTGAATTGCATAACTTTGTTTAACACCTGAAAATTCATCTACTAAATCTTCTAATTTTTCAAGCCGATGAATATAATTTTCCAAAGATTCTGAGCGAGCTCCTGGACGTGCTGCAGAAACTGCATCCGCAGCAGTTACCAAAACAGCGATAACTGATGTCGGTTCCTCATCTCCATGATGACTAGCAATCGTATTAATCACCTGTTTAGGCTCATGATATCTCTTAGTTAACTCAACCCCAATTTCAACATGCGAACCTTCGGTCTCATGGTCAATTGATTTACCAATATCATGCAATAAACCTGCACGGCGAGCCATCATTTCATCTTCGCCCAATTCTGCAGCCATTGTTCCTGCAAGCAAAGCAACCTGAATTGAATGATTTAAAACATTTTGGCCGTAACTGGTCCGATATTGAAGCCGCCCAATCAATTTAATTAATTCTGGATGAATATCGTGGAGCCCTAAATCGTAAACCGTCTGATCACCTAATTCTCGTAAATGATCATCAAATTCTTTTTGAGCTTTTTCAACTAATTCTTCAATTTTTCCTGGATGAATTCTTCCATCAGCAATCAATTTTTCTAATGCAATCCGTCCTATTTCTCTTCTGACAGGATCAAAACTGCTTAGCACAACTGCTTCTGGTGTTTCGTCAACAATTAAGTCAACTCCAGTTAACGCCTCAAAACTTCTAATATTACGTCCTTCTCGGCCAATAATTCTGCCCTTCATATCTTCATTTGGCAAATTAACAACCGTGACCGTAACATCAGAGACAATATCAGCAGCACTTCTTTCAATTGCTTGAACTACAATGTCTTTCGCAATTCGATTTGCTTCAATCCGGCTTCTTGATTCGCTTTCACGAACCATTTGAGCGCGTTCGCGCACCAACTTCTTTTTTAGTTTAGTAAGAATAATTGCCTTAGCTTCATCTTCTGTCAATTGAGCAATTTCATTGAGTTTACCCTGCTGAACTTCAACTAATTTCTTTGCTTCATTTTGCAAATTAGAAACTTCTTGACGTTGATTAGCAATAAGATCTTCTTGTCGATCTATTTGACTCTCTTTCTTATCAAGAAGTGTTTCACGTCGATCTAATTTCTCTTCACGATTATTTAAACGATTTTCTTGTTCAATAACGGTTACTCGACGAGAACGAAGCTCTTCTTCAATTTTAGAACGATATTTACTATTCTCTTCTTTGCTGTTTAAGAGAAGCTCTTTCTTTAAATTTTCTGCTTCTTTTTTAGCGTTTTCAATGATTCCTTCGGCGCTATTTCGTGCATCATCAAGATTGCGATTAAAAATATATTTATGAATCAAAAATCCAATGACGACACCGATAAAAGCAGAAAGCAACATAGTTAATGTTATGGTGAGAACTGGCGGCAAATCACTATGCGGTGGTATTTGCATAACCAATCTCTCCTTTTGTTATAAAAATAATTGGCTCATTAGAGCCAATTAAATAGTAAGGAGAAAACATCACAGTGTCAAGGTTAGAGCTTAATAAAAATTTAAATTAATTCTTTTTGTTCCGGCTCTGCATCCTTAGAATCTTTTTTCTCTTTTTTCGTTTCATTTTCATCAATTGTTGAATCTGGGAAATAAATTTCACGCAATTTTTTATTTAAGGCCTGTCGCTTATCATCATGATCCTTAAAATACATCTTTGCATTTTCTTTCCCTTGTCCAATTCTTTCACCATCATATGAATACCATGAGCCGCTTTTTTCAACTAAGTTCTCATCAACACCCATATCGATTAATTCACCAATCTGAGAAATTCCCTCGCCATACATCATATCAACTTCTGCAACTTTAAACGGAGGAGCTACCTTGTTTTTAACAACTTTAATTTTGGTTCGGTTTCCAACAACTTCCGTTCCATTTTTGATTTGTTCAGCTCTCCTCACTTCTAAGCGAATAGTTGAATAAAACTTTAAGGCTCGTCCGCCAGGAGTAGTTTCTGGATTACCAAATAAAATTCCAACTTTTTCACGAATTTGATTAATAAATATTGCAGTTGTATTTGTTTTACTTAAAGACCCTGAAAGTTTACGTAATGCCTGCGACATCAAACGTGCCTGCAGACCCACATGAGAATCTCCGATCTCGCCTTCAATTTCTGCTCGCGGTACAAGAGCTGCTACTGAGTCTACAACAACTAAATCAATCGCACCACTGGTAATTAACGCATCAGCAATTTCTAACCCTTGTTCACCTGTATCCGGCTGAGACAAAAGTAAATCGTCAGTATTAACCCCCAATTTTTCTGCATAATAAGGGTCTAAAGCATTTTCAGCATCAATATATGCGGCAACTCCGCCTGCCTTTTGAATCTCAGCAACTGCCTGTAGCGCAATCGTAGTTTTCCCGGAACTTTCAGCTCCATAAATTTCTACCACTCGACCTCTAGGAAATCCGCCGACTCCTAAAGCTACGTCTAGTGCTAACGATCCACTTGAGACAGTATCAATTTCTTGATTGGTACTATCGCCCATTCTCATGACCGAACCTTTACCGAAATTTTTTTCAATTTTCTTTAAAGCTGAATCAAGAGCTGCTTGTTTCTTATCTTTTTCCATTTTTTTCTCCATTTATTAGGCTTGAATTTAGAACGTTTGTTCTATTATATGCCTACATAGAAAATTACGCAAATTATTTTTTATTAGTTTTAACTTTTTCTAAATTTTCAGCAAAATTTTCTGTCGACTGCATAAATTGAGTGTAATCAATTTGAACTTGAGATGCATATGCCCGCGCCCAATTAACCATCTGCTCATCAAATTCTTTTTCATCGTCCGAATAACCGTAAATACAGGCTGCTAATGGGCTTTGAGCATGAGCGGCTGCTAAAAGATAACCGCAAATTTCCGCATATAATTCAAATTGTCGCAAATTTAGCTTCGAAAGATCGATTGACTCTTTCATATCACGAAATTGGCGAACATAAAAGCTTTGTCCTTCAATGTCAAAAAATCCTAAAAATGGATCAAACGCTCCCTGCATAATTTTTTGAGAAGCCGTAATTCTTTGACCTTCAGAAATATCTTTTCCTGATTTGAAATGCAAAATTTCACGATCAGATTCTCCAATTGTCTGTAAAGCCTCTTTAATTTGAAGAATTAAATGAGTTCCGTCACTATGTTCCAACAAAACTAAATAACACAGTGTTCCATAGCTGCCGATCCCAACACTATGCCGCACAATATCTATGATTCGATACTCTGACAAGAAGACAGCTACATCTGTTCTCACTGACAGTAAATACTGTTCCATTCCACTGACAATTTTGTCATACGAAATTTTATCGATATGCACTCGACGCGGTGGATTTTCATTAAATTTCAAACGCCCCTGATCATCAGTTTTCGTATATTTATCAATTACTTGGTCAGCTGTTCGATTGCGAGCTTTTGCAACAATTGACTGAAATAATTCAACATCTTTTTCTTTAATTTTCAAATGATTAAAAGCCGTTTGAAAGTCTGTTTGACGGTAAAATCGTTTGAGCGCCGAACTTTCGAACATCTCTTTTAGTCCATTTCGGTATGATTTGCAAGCATTTTGAACGACTGAATCTAATTTACTTCGTTTGAAATCATTGCAAAATCCGGCTAGAAAAATGCTAACCAGAAGCCGGCGTACATCCCATTCCCAATTTTTGTATCCAGCTTCATCAAAATCATTGAGATCAAAAAGAAGATTTCGTTCAGGAGATGCGTAAAATCCAAAATTACCAAGATGGGCATCGCCACAAATAATTACCTTAATGTTAGTATCAGTTTGTTCTAGGAGATCCATTGACATTAGTTTAGCTGATCCTCTAAAATAAGCAAAAGCTGATGCTCTCATTCTTTGGATTCGCTGAGGAACTAATTCTGGCACCATAAATTGACGTGCATTTTCATCAATTTTCACCGCATCTCGCTGAACGCTATAAAATTTACCAATATCGGCGAAACTAATCTCTTGACGGATTTTATTACCCGCTTCAATCAATTCTTTTTGTGATGCACAAGTCGAAAGTTCTACAATTTTTGTCATAGCTTAATAATACAACATTTAAAGAATAAATTAAAAAGCTCCCAACCCTTGATTTAATTTGAAACTTCACAGAATAGGACACTTTTCTCTAACAAATGATCAAGTTCTATTCAAACTATCTTCACACACCTCAGATAAGATATTAATTGTAGGAAAGATAAATCCTACTTAAAAATGAATTTTTCATATTTTCCCCTAACATAAATAAAAATTCGTAATTTCTCCCCGAAAAAAGCAGAACAATCGTCGTTTTGCTTTTTTGCTTGCAAAAAAACCTAACCCCGAAATTCAGGATTAGATTTTTTATTTTATGATAAAACTATAACCTGGCTAATACTTTAGTTCTATTTACCAATTCAACAATAACTTGTCATATATTGCTTTATATCAGTACACCTTTTATCATTTCTTTTTAAAATTTTCAACTGATTTTTCTGATTTTATAATTGATAAGTTTTTAACCTGAGATGAATTTTTTGAAATATCTTTTATTTTTCCTATCTTTTGACCATCTTTGATTAAATAATACTGACCTTTATTTTTTAGAATATATAATTCAGATCTATCACTAAAAATAGCCCTGCAGTTTATCTGTTGAAAATCAACAAATGTTGGTTCAATAATAATCGAGGTCACTATCAAAGGCAAGGCAATTACAAATAGCTTTATCCACAAAGATGTGACTTTAATTTTATAATCTTGTTGCAAAAATTTGATTCTATGATTTAAATTACTATCAGGAACAATCACAAAATTAGAACTAAACAAATTATTTTTATTCATTGTTCTATCTTTAATGAATTCAGCAATGCCAATTAAACACTTAACATAGTCCAAGTAGTATTGTCGAGATTTATTATTCACAATTTGGTAATCAACTCGCAAATCCAAAATTAAATTTACCTGTCGTCTAAATAGATAAATTAAAGGAAACCACCAATAGAAACAAACTAAAAGCTCAACTATAAATTTCTTCAAATTATCAAGATTATTAATATGTAGTAGCTCATGTTGAACAATAAACTTTTGTTCAGTATAAGAATATTTCTTAGTGGGCAAAATAATGGATGACTGAAAAATTCCATTCATACAAGGAGAAATTTTTAATGGTGTTACATATACTTTCACATTGTCTGGAATCCATTTTTGTATTTTAGCCGCCAGAAAATCTGGTCGTGCTTCAATTAACGTTGCTTTAAATATTCGTTTAACTCGATAGTTATCGTAAAACAAACGAGTTGCCATTAACACAGACCCGATCAACCAAATCACTATAAGTATTTTTTTTACTGAAAACAAAGAAAACGATATCCCGCGTCCAAAGCTATAAATCTTTGGCACTTCTATACTTGAAGTATATGTTTGAGTAGTTGGAAATCCAAATGGCACCATTAAACGAAGTGCAATGATCCAGCTTAAAGATGACAAAACTGAAATCCGAAATCTCTTACCCATAAATTTATTACTTAATAATGCAGCCAAAATAACAATCATTATTGATGCCCAAAAGACTGACATTATCAGTGTTGAAGTTGAAAAATACATAATACCTACACTTATTTAGATTGATCTTTTTCGATAAGTTTATCTTTAAATATTTGATATAATTCTTTCAGATCTTCTTCATTTTCATCATTAGTAATAAAATTATTCACTACTTTTTTTAAAGCACTCTTAGGAATAATATTAGAAAAATAATCCTCTTCTGAAATCAAAGGTTCATACTCTCTGGTAATTGACGGTCCACTATAAGCAATACCACTTGTCTTGATAAAACCCTTCTTAAGAAGTCTCCGCAAAACAGACTGCACCACTGTTTGTTTAAGGCTAGTATCAACATCAACAATTCCTTTCGATGATAATGGTTTATCTGATTCCCACAGAACAATCATTACCTCTTCTTCGCCATTTGTAAGTTTTTTCAAGATAATCACGCCTTTCAGGATTGTTATATTTGATTATATCCTAATTATTTAAATATGTGATTGTTAAATTAATTAATACTTTAATAGCATTGTCCCATCCTTATCTTTTGTCAATTTTGAAATATCAATCACTTCATCGGCCTGATTCCAGATTGAACTATTATGAGTTGCGATAATTATTGTTCGACGATCATTCTTCAATGATAATAACAGCTGCATAACCTCCTCACCGTTTAACGGGTCAAGAGCAGCAGTCGGTTCATCAGCCATTATCAGCGGCGGATCCTTTAAAATCACTTTAGCTAAGGCCACTCGTTGTGCTTCCCCGCCTGAAAGCTCATAAATTTTTTGATTTAAATCAAGATATTCAAGGTTTACTTTCGCTAAAGCCTCCTTTTTTTTCGCTGTTTTTTCACTTGAATTTAATTTCTTGCCGACAAGGCCGAGATCTAAATTATCAGAAATAGTCATTGAATCTAGTAACCCAAAATTTTGGAATAAATAGCCTAAATCGTCACGAAAGAACTCCTGACTTTTAATTTTGAAAATACTTTTTCCTTCGTAGAGTACGTCTCCACCATCAACCTTCTCCAAATGGCCCAAAATATTTAGCAAAGTAGTTTTGCCACTGCCGCTTGGACCAATCAATGCATAGGCTTTACCTGCCTCAAAGGTCAAATTTAAATTTTCAAAAATAGAACGCTGATCGAATTTTTTTGTCAAATTTTTTGTTTTTAACATCTTTATTTTCCTTTCATTACTGTTACAGCAACCCGTTCTTCATGTTTAAGCTGGCGATACATCAACAAAGCTCCCACTGTCAAGAACAACAATGTGGTCAAAAAACTGATCGTAAGATTTTTCGTCAAAAAGAAACTGACAATTGTTGCTGCTAAAAGAACTAATAATTGTGCCAACAAATAATTAAAGTGAATTTCCGCAAAGTTCATGCCCGCAAGACGTTTAATAAAAATTTCTTTTCTAAATTCTTCAAAGTACAAAAGGTTCATCAAGGTAAACATAAAAATTGACGTAATAATACTCATTATTGCGCCGATTAACAGCGAAATAATTTGAGTTTTGATTCCGTTTATTTTGTTTAAATAATACATACGACCATTTACAACGTAGGAAAACCATTGATAGACATGATGTTTCTTGAGTAATTTAATGCTTGAATCATATCCTTTAAACAGAACATGTTCACTCAGTGATGCTGACCAATACATATTTGAACCTTCTGTATCTCTAGTCGATTTTGGCGTCCAAACAACAATAATCGGGTCTTTCACAAATTGATCATCAAGATCTGCAACTTCGCTCCCATTATAAAGAAAGCGATTTTTATTATTATCCAGATATCCGGTAACGGCCTTGAAAGGAATATTTTTGTACTTCGATTCTGTCCACATTCCACTAAGTTCTTTGGTATAAATTTTAGTGAGCTTTTTCTTTTGAGCTTTCAATTTACGTGGAAATAAAAGACCAAATTCTCCGGGTTTTAAATTTTGTAATCGTTTCTTTAAGTTAGAACTAATTTCAACATTTTGTTTAACTAAATAATTTGGTGTGACGTTAATTGTATTACCCAAAGGTAAATAATCATTTTTGTGAACCCCATCTACTACGGACTCAACTTCATACCTACTTAGATTGTTTTCGGCCAACAAGGCATCCTCATTTTCTACCGCATCATTTAACATCTGGTACTGAATTTTTTCTCTTTTGCGTTCTTCTTTCTCACTTGTGGCAGCCGCACTCATCCCAAAAGATGGGACAAAACGATCACTTGCTTCTTTCCATTTAACCTCGGCTTGCTTCATTTTTTGATAGGATTTGTCATAAGATGTGAATTGTTTAACTGCAAAACCGACCGTAACAATTGCCGCAAATTGTGCAACAAGCATAAATGCAATAATTCTTTTTAATGGTAATTTTCCTTTCACTAATGAGATTAAAGTACTTTTTTGTAAACTAAACAAATACAGTAAACTTAGAATGAAGGAAATCAAAATCAACGCCACTGTATAGACAATAATTCCAAGTGACAAAAATAAAATTAACAAAAGGTGAAAAGCTTGATTCAAATGTAAGATTATCAAACCAACAACCCAGGTTACTAAATTGACACTAATAATCGAAATTAGATCTGATTTCACTGGTTGTAGAGTAACTGCTGCTAATGATTCACCCGAAATCATTTTAATATCTGCAAAGCGCAAACCTTTGATCCGATAGATCAACGACAACCCAGCAAACGTTATCAAAAAAACAAATAAACACAGACGAGCGGTTTTATTTATGATTTGGGAGAAATTATCAATGAAAGAAATTTTATATCCGACCATTGATTTATAACCAAGACTTGATAGCTTATTAACCAACAAATTTGGTTCAATTTTTCCTTTAACAATTAGATAAGTTCCAGCAAGCGAACTGTAATTAATGCTTTTTTGTGACGCTTTCTTTAAATCTTTGGAAATATTACCCTTTCCATAAATTGCATATTTAAATTTAATTTTTCCTGACCGATTAGGTTCAATTATTCTATGCGCCAGAACAATATCATGATTTTCTGCAAACCGATTTAGTTCTTCTTCAAACTTTTCACGATGAACGCTGACTTTGTTAGGATCCACTCCCATCACATTAACGTCAGGATAGCCCTGAAATATTGTGACGTCTTTATCTTGAATTAAAGAAAATGACAGAAAAAGCATTACAACCGTTGAAGAAAAGATTAAAAATATTTTTTTCATAAGGACTCCTACTAAAAAGAAAAAATTAAAACGAGAAAATCATCGCTCATTATTTATATATTTGTTGTACCAGTGAGTTTAAGGTATTTGACTTCCTAGGGAATATCCTTTAACTCATGCAAAAATTGAAGATTGTAATGGTTAAAACGAAATTTAAAGTTAAACGAGTTATCTTCTGCTTTCGTTAAAATCAATTCTTAATAAACACAAATACATGATATCAAAAATAATTTTTAGATGCAAACATTTAATTTCGAACAATTATTTTTTTACGTTATAAATAATGAGCACAAAAAATCCATAAAAAAAAGACAATCATGAAAGATTGCCAATTTCTTTAAGTTGTTTTATTCTGCGCCGCTGATCCAGATATATTATAATCAAAATAAATGTAAACAAGTTCGCATAGAGGAAAATAAATATTCCAAACTGGGGATTTAATTCGCTATTTGAAGTGTCTGTCTTGGTAACTGTCTCTTGAGAAACAGTCTTACCTTCTTCAGTAACCACAGAACTAGTCGTTATCGATTCTTTTCCGCCAAAAGCTGCAACGCCTAAACTTGAAGAGGCTGCGAATAAAAAGAATACTAAAGGTAAAATAAAACCCAAATATTTATTTTGTTTCCTTGAAAGATATATTTGACCACAGATTATCGCAGCCAAAATGATAAATCCAATCAAGCCCTTTATATCTCCGCTTCTTAATAAATATAGTTGCATATTTTCTCCTTTTTAAATAGTTAAAACTATTTATTATATCAGACAAAATATTTTTCGAAGTAGTATCTTTTCCACAAAAAAACCTAACCCCGAAATTCAGGATTAGGTCTCTAAAATAGTTTATTATTAAGCCTTTTTAATATTGTAGAATGATTTAACACCCTTATATTCAGCAGCGCCTTCTAATTGATCTTCAATTCTCATCAACTGGTTGTATTTAGCAATACGATCAGTACGGCTCATTGAACCTGTCTTAATCTGACCAGCATTAGTTGCTACTACAAGGTCTGCAATTGTTGTATCTTCAGTTTCGCCTGAACGGTGAGAAACAACTGCACTATATCCAGCTTCTTTAGCCATTTCAATCGCTTCAAAAGTTTCTGTCAAAGTACCGATTTGGTTAACTTTGATTAAGATTGAGTTAGCAACGCCCATTTCAATTCCCTTCTTCAAGTAAGAAGTGTTAGTAACGAAAAGATCATCACCAACCAATTGAACTTTCTTGCCAAGACGAGCTGTTAACATCTTCCAGTCATCCCATTCGTTTTCATCCAAAGGATCTTCGATTGAGATAATTGGATATTTGTCAACTAAACCTTCAAGTAAAGTTGTGAATTCTTCAGCAGAATATGAACGGCCGTCAGCCTTTGTTTCATATTTGTGAGTTTCAGTATTGTAGAATTCTGAAGAAGCACAGTCAAATGCTAAAGCGATATCTCCTGGGTTACCAGCAGTACTTGGGTTGTAACCTGCAGTCTTAATAGCTTCAACTAAAACATCAAATGGTTCTTCGTTGTTCTTAAGATCTGGTGCAAATCCACCTTCATCACCAACAGCAGTAGAATCGCCACGGCCTTTTAAGATCTTTTGAAGTGCATGGAAAGTTTCAGCACCCATTCTGACAGCTTCACGAATTGATTTTGCACCAATTGGCATAATCATAAATTCTTGGAAGTCAACGTTGTTAGAAGCATGTTTTCCACCATTAATAACGTTCATCATTGGAGTTGGTAAAACATGTCCGTTAGGTCCGCCTAAATATTCATACAATGGTTGGCCTAATTCATCTGCAGCAGCACGAGAAGCAGCAAGTGAAACACCAAGAATCGCATTAGCACCTAATTTACCTTTGTTAGGAGTACCGTCAAGATCGATCATAGCTTGATCGATTGCACGTTGATCAGTAACTTCCATTCCAACAATGGCATCTGTAATTTTTGTATTTACATTATTAACTGCTGTTAAAACGCCTTGGCCGCCAAAACGACTAGCGTCACCGTCTCTTAACTCAACAGCTTCGTGTTCACCAGTTGAAGCACCTGATGGAACATCAGCACGACCGAAGCCACCAGCTTCAGTATAAACTTCAACTTCAACAGTAGGATTTCCACGTGAATCAAGAATTTCACGAGCAAGTATATCTGAAATAATAGACATTAATTATATCTCCTTTATTTATCTGACACTTTTATTTTAACTAAATTAGAATTAAAAATATATAGTTAGTCGTTATAATTAGCTAATTGCAAGAAGCTTTCAGGTTCAAGCGAAGCACCGCCGACAAGACCACCGTCAATATTCTTCTTACCCATTAACTCTTTAATGTTCTCAGGTTTAACTGAGCCGCCATAAAGAACGCGCATTTTTTCAGCAACGCCTTCACTATAAAGTTTTTCAACCACTTTACGGATATGAGCACATACTTCTTCAGCTTGTTCTGAAGTAGCAGTTTTGCCAGTTCCGATTGCCCAAATTGGTTCATAAGCGATTACTAAGCGAGACACTTGATCTTCTGTTAAACCTTTAATCCCAGCTTTAACCTGATCTTCGACCCATTTGTTAGTTTCGCCTTTTTCACGAATATCAAGGCTTTCACCAACACAAAGAATTGGAGTCATCCGGTTTTTAAAAATTTGATGGGCTTTCTTGTTAACATCTTCATCAGTTTCGTGGAAATATTCACGCCTTTCAGAATGCCCAATAATTACATAAGGAATGTGCATTTCTGAAAGTACTTTTGGACTATTTTCACCTGTAAAAGCACCAGCATCTTCAAAGTAGCAGTTTTCTGCTGCTGGCTTTAATTGCGTATCTGATGAAGATTCGACCAAAGCTTCAAGATCTACTGCTGGAGCACCAATAACAGTTTCAACTTTACTTGATTGGGGAAGTTTTGATTTAACAGCTGAAACAAACTCACGAGTTTGTTCAGGGTTTTTGTTCATTTTCCAGTTACCAGCGATTAATGGTATTCTCATGTTTTCCTCCTACTTGTCTGAAATTGCAGCAATTCCTGGTAAAGTTTTACCTTCCAGGTATTCCAATGATGCGCCACCACCAGTAGAAATATGAGTGATTTTATCAGCAATTCCTAATTGGAAAGCAGCGGCCGTTGAATCGCCGCCACCAACAATTGTTGTTGCACCTTGAAGGTCACCAAGCGCACGGCCGATTTCTAAAGTACCTTCTGCAAAGTGACTCATTTCAAACGCACCCATTGGTCCGTTCCAAACGACAGTCTTTGCACCTTGTAATTTAGAAACAAATAATTTAATCGATTTAGGTCCAATATCAAGACCCATCTGATCATCTGGAATATCATCTTCAACAACACTTGTTGGAGCGTCATTTGAAAATTCAGGTGCTACCACGTGATCAACTGGTAAGACAATTTTGTCACCAGCTTTAGCTAATAATTCTTTAGCAAGTTCAACTTTGTCAGCTTCAAACAATGATTTACCAATTTTTTTGCCTTGAGCTGCAAGGAATGTATAAGCCATTCCACCACCGATTAAAATATAATCAGATTTTGGAATCAAATTAGTAATGACATCGATCTTGTCAGATACTTTAGCACCACCAAGAATTGTCACAAACGGATGAACTGGATTATCAACTGCATCACCTAAGAACTTGATTTCTTTTTCCATTAAGAAACCAGCAGCTACCGGTTTGCCGTCTTTCTTCATTGCCTCAGCAATTCCAACGTTAGAAGCATGGGCACGATGAGCTGTACCAAATGCATCATTAACAAAAACATCGCCTAAACTTGCCCAATATTCGCCAAGCTTTGGATCATTTTTACTTTCGCGTTTGCCGAAATCATTGTCAATATCTTGGAAACGAGTATTTTCCATTAAAAGAACGTCACCGTCTTTTAATTCATTAACTGCATCTTCAAGTTCTTTACCCTCATTAACAGGTACGAATTTTACGGGTTTTTCCAATAATTCACTGAGGCGTTTAGCAACTGGTGCAAGTGTTAATTCTTTTTTGTCATCATCAGACTTGATTCTCCCTAAATGAGACAAAAGAATTAATTTGCCACCCTGTTCCATTACATATTTGATTGTAGGAAGTGCAGCAACGATTCTGTTATCGTTACCAATAACGCCACCTTTGATAGGTACGTTAAAATCAACACGCATTAAAACTTTTTTATCTTTTAAATTAACATCTTTAACAGTTAATTTTGCCATATTTTATAATCTCCTTATCAATAAAAAAAGACGAATAGCCAAATAAACTACCCGTCTTAATCCACACTCTATTAAAGAGTAGCAAATTTGAGAAGTGTACGAACCATCTGGCAAGTAAAGCCGTATTCATTGTCATACCATGAAACAGTCTTAACTAATTGTGAGCCATCTGGAGCAGTAGTAACTTCTGTCTGAGTTGGATCAAACAATGAACCGTGAGTATCACCAATTACATCAGAAGAAACAATTTCATCAGCATTCCAGCCAAATGAATCGTTCTTGTCATTTGCATACTTATGAATTGCTTCGTTAACTTGATCTGCAGTAACGTTACCCTTGTCCAAAATTGAAACAAGTTCAGTTAATGAACCATCAATAACTGGAACACGTTGTGCATGGCCTTGTAATTTACCATCAACTGCAGGAACAACTAAACCAATAGCTTTAGCAGCACCAGTTGAATGAGGAATTGTACTGTTTGAAGCAGTACGAGCAGCACGTTTGTTACCGCCGCGAACTGGTCCGTCAAGGATCATCTGAGTTGAAGTGAATGCATGAACTGTAGTCATAGTACCAACTTTGATACCATATTCTTTGTTAAGTGCATCAACCATTGGAGCTAAACAGTTTGTAGTACATGAACCAGCTGAAACGATTCTGTCGTCATGAGTCAAAGTATCATCATTTACACTATAAACTATAGTCTTGATCTTGCCAGCAGGAGCTGAGATCAATACTCTCTTAGCACCAGCATCTAAATGAGCTTTTGCTTTTTCCTCTGAAGTGTAGAATCCTGTACATTCAAGAACAAAGTCTACGCCATCATTTTTTACCCATGGGATTTTGCTTGCATCAGGTTCAGCATATACATGATATGTTTTGCCGTTTACAACAATACTATCATCTGTTGCACTGACGTCAGCCTTCAAAGTTCCATGAGTTGAATCATATTTCAACAAATGAGCCAAAAGTGCAGGAGAAGTAAGGTCGTTAATTGCAACTACTTCAATATCTGTACTCTTGTCACCTAATTCTAAAATGCGACGAAAAGCTAAACGACCAATACGTCCGAATCCATTAATACCAATTTTTACTGTCATACTTTAACAGTTCCTCCTTAGGAATTTATCTAAATATAGGTTTTTAATAACCCTTACTTATTAACCAAAAAGTTATTAAACCAACGCTTCAGTGATAAGGATTTTTACCCCTATCAACCATGAAAAATAATACCACTAATCACCAATATTTGCTAGAAACTTAAGGGCAAATTTAAAAAAATATTATCTATCTATAACTACAAATTTTTAGTAAAACGCTATCACATTTGATTTAACATGATAGGTTTAATTCCTTGGATTATCCAATTTTCAACATTAATATTTTTCGTTAAACATATTCTGTTATGGTTTTAAATTCTCCATTTATTTTCAGAAGTATTTGACAAGCACTTCACAGATAAGATAGGATCATTCTAAGCACTTTCTAAATTTAATATATTCGTCTTTTACAAAAATATTATTAATCTAATATTCTTATATGTATGTTTAAGGAAAGATTAAAAATTCAACTTTGGTTGATTATTTCTCCAAAAGTTATCGTTTAGTCGTTAACCATTTCACGAGAATCTCAGATGTTAGTAAGTCGGCAACAAATTTGGTTGCTTCTAAAACTTAGAAATCAACAGTTAATGCCTGATTAGTATCTTCTTACCTTAAAACGAGTACTTGGCACGATAATCATGAGGAAATTATTTATTATGAAAAAAAATAAAATCTTTTCTGTTTTGAAAATAATTGTATCTTTTTTAGCAGGTATTGTATTTGCTTTTATGTTGATGAAATCTTTTCAGATAGATTCAGGTATAGTTGGAACTTTTGCTGATAATGGTGTAGAAGACCAGGTTGTTATTTCTTTTAATCAGTCAGGTAAATATACAATTTATCATGGTGGGAAAAAATTTGATAAGGGATCGTATGATAATTCTGACAAAAACTTTTTTGTTTTATATTCTGATTCTTATAAAAAAGGAGATAAAAACGGGGACAAAAGCGGAGGACTTTTTTTAATAAATAAAGTCGGTCACTTATTCTTACCTGCTTTATCAAGCAATACCATTACCTTAAAAAAAGATAGCGACGTCCCCACTTATTTTAAATAGCGAACACAATTTTTGAGCAAAACAAAGAGGCTGCCAACACAGCCTCTTTTTGTATGCTCTATATTCCTTGATAATTTACGTACAGATTTCTTGTAACTACGTTATCATTACCATCCTTAACTTTAACCTGAAATTTATTTAGCCCAGGAATTAAATTCAGGGAAGTTGAAAAGTTAATCGGTACATTGTTCGGCTGATGATTCATCGAGATGTATCCAGGCGTTGAATCCACTATATTATCATTAACAAAAACTTCAAGACCAGCAAAATTATCTTCTGCCGTCCCTGCTAAAATAAACGGTTTCTTCATTGTAGTAAGATGGTAATCACCCTTACTATCTTGCTTCCAACCATCTGAATTGTTTAATGATAACGTGGGCTTAATTGTATCAGACATAAAACGAATTGAATTATCAGCTAACATTTTACCATTTTGATCTTTAATGACAACCGAAAAGACTTTATAGCCATTTGCAGGTACTTTAATTGTTTTGCTGAATTTTAATGTCTTAGAATCATAATTAACATCTTCACCACCGATTTTAAATGTTCCAACCGGTCTCTTCAATTTACCCGTTAGTTTAAATTCCCCAGTTGTTGGATTAAAATCTTCACTTTCTGTATTAATAAATTTAGGAAAACCTTCAATCGAATCAGCTACACCCTCATCATCAAAATCAATAACTTGTTCAGAATCCTTACCATTAGTTGTATTTATTGTTATATATTTCGGATTCGACGTGTTTCCTTCAATATCAATTGCAGTAACCTTAATCTTGTTACTACCATAGGATAGGCCGACTTGACTTGTATATTCTCTATTTTGGTTATCTTTACTAGGTCCCATTATGGTTGCACCAAACCCTGATCCTTCATTTTCGACTAATACTACTTCGACTTTAGAATGAACCATGCCACTAATTTCATACACTTTTTTATCAGTGTTTATGGTCTTTCCTTCATTGTTTAAAGTGAAAAATCCAAATTTCATCGCCATATCAGCTTTAATAGTTCGAAGAAGTTTTTTCCCAGCCCGATCAGCGGAAAATTTAAATACTCCATTAGTTGGGATTGGTACTTTTAATGAAAAAATTCCTTTTTTATCGATTTTAGCTAAGCGACCATTGATATAAACATTAGTAGAGTATGACCCTTTAACTTGGAATGTTTTATTTTTAGCATTTACATCTGAAGTTTTTGGAGAAATTCTTTTACCGTTGTATAAATTATAAACAACCAGTCCTTTAGCTGATTTCCCTGGCGCCTGAGTCAAAGTCTTGTTATAACCATAGTTAGCTGCATTATCAAGGACACCAGTTTCAATTTGATTCTTCCCACCAGTAAGACTTGCTGCCTGTTTTTTGTTTAGTTTAAATACAAAATTTTTACTATAATTTGCATATTTTAATGCACTTCTTGAAGTTGAATCTATTTCTTCAGTTTCTTTTCCATCTTCTAAATTATAATTTTGAGGTACTCCGTTAATAGTTACATTAAAGACGCCCTTGTTTTGAATACCACTATTATTGTCATAAAGTTTTGCATTAAGATACAAGCCATCTTTTCTCTTAATTAATTTCACATCGGATATTTTAGGTTTAACTGTATCAACTCTAATTGTCAGATCTTGAGACTGAGTTTTGGCATTTACTCCGTGAGGTGTCACATTCAAACGATACTTGTAAACCCCGTCAACTATCGGTTCGTTCTTCCCGCTTTTAGCATTCCAACGTGTTCCATCCCAACCATAGATTTCGCCGCCAGTTATTAAAAATCCAATCCCTACATTAACCGATTTTGTAGCATTATTCTCTTTTTTGATTGTTTTAATCACTGAACCTTGGGAATTTATAATTTGAGCTGAAATATTTTTAGCATTTCGGTATAAATAAAAGTCTGGTTTTGCGATATCCTGATGCCCATCATTATTAGGCGAAATTGCAACTGTATCTGGATTAATATGACTCAACAATTTATCAGGATCATTAGTGAAATCACCAGCTGAGTTTTGATTAAACCGATCTGATCCACCTAAATCTGAACCTAATACATTCTCTAATTCATCTCTAAAGATTCCGCCGCCAAAAACTGAATCTTTTTCCCATGCGGGGTTATCGATAACTTTATCTTGCCCCCATTTACCATGGAATCCCATATAAGGAACCACTAATTTTGGAGCTGTTTCACTATCAAAACCAATGTATCCCTCAACAAATTTCTGCTGGGCAAAACTCATTGGCAGACTTAAATGAATGGTGATTTCTTTTTTACCTTTAGCAGGAACCGTAATAGAATTAGAATCTGTAGTTAGTGAAGCACCTTCAATTCTTTTTTCGGATGCCTTCTTTTTTAATTCATCGTTATTAGTCCAAGGGCCACCGTGATCATTAAAAGTATATTTTATATCTTTATCACTTCGGTTATTTAAGGTCACTGTCATATCAACATTTTGACCAATTTCTTTTAGCGCAAAAGATCCTTCCCCATCCGGCGTTGTTGCTGTTACTCGATTATCAACTGCTTGATCAAGCTGAATAGACCCAGATCCTTGTTGTCTCGGAGATACAATATTTCCTTCATGATCAACGTCCATCATGGGCTTTGCCGTATTCATTAAACTAATTTTTGCAAATTTAGTTAATTGATCCTTGCTAAGCTGAACTCCTTCTTGCTTAAGACTTTCAACCAAAACTGCTGTTGCTCCAGCAATAAATGGTGAAGCCATCGAAGTTCCGCTTAAACTTTGATATTTATTATCATTTGCAGTTGACCAAATTTTCCCACCTGGTGCTGTAATATCTGGTTTAAAAGAAAGATCTGTTGTCGGACCATAAGATGTAAACGACGACATCCGGCCACTATCTTTATTAGGCTGTTCTACTTTATCAGTTGTAACGGTGTAAATTGTGTTTGGAGCTGCTTTAATTCCAGAAACTAATTCTTTACCATCTGCGTTACTAAGTCCGAGGGTTGGAAAATCTTCATTCCAAGGGTATCTAGATGGTTCATTATCAGGATCGTCATCAATAATTACAACTCCTACTGCACCTGCTGCTTTGGCATTTTCCTGAATGTCTTCAAAAAAAACTTCGCCCAAGGTTACAACTGCAATTTTTCCCTTAGCAGAATCGTCAAAATCTTTTGAATAACCCATACCCGGCATATTATCTTTACCATTTTTTGCGAGATAAAATCCATGTCCCGTTGTTTCGGAAAAATCTTTATTAGTAGAAACCTGCCCTTTTAAATCACGGCCCAAAAGAAGATTCCCCTGAGGATCATTAAATCGTACAACATTAGTAACTTGATTTTGATTTTCGCTGGATGCAACAGTAATAGCTTCTGAAGTTACACCAGGTGATCCTAGAGTACTGTTATCATTATTATTATAAAATGGAGTATCGTCAGACTTAAGAGAATTAGACATTCCAGAGTTCCCCGCAGCAATAACCGGAATAACGCCTTGTTTAGCTGCATTAGAAACAGCAGCTTGCATCGGATCTCGGTCATCAGAATCACTGCTAATCATTCCTAAAGATAGATTAATTACGTCTGCTCCTAATTTAACGGAATCTTCAATTGCACTAATAATATCATCATCAAGTGCACCACCAGAGCCGTTTCCAAATACTTTCATATCAAGTAGTTGGGCTTCAGGAGCAACTCCTTGTACTGAATTTTTGAAATCTCCTTCTTTACCGTTAGCTGCAGCAATTCCTGCCACATGCATGCCATGCATTATTGTTCCAGTATCCCAAACTGTATCGCTGTTAGCATCAGCATAGTTATAGGCAAACGGAACTTTATCACTAAGTGCTTTCCCATAACCAAGCGTTTGAGCAAAACTATTTCCCTGAGCTTGAGAAATTTTGGCTGTGGTAGGATCGCTTAATTTTAAATCCTGATGTTTAGCATCAATCCCCGAATCAATAATAGAAATTACAGTGCCTTCTCCTTTTAACTTTTTCTCAGACCAAACTTTTTGAACGTTCGCTAATTGATTAGCTGATGTATCCAGCGGTTGATAGGTCTTAGAAATAGTTACACTCTTGACGCCAGAAATAGCCTTTATTCTCTGAATTTGACTTGGTTTTGCTGAAATTGAAAAACCATTGATTAAATAGCCATAATTACGACGCGCTTTAGTTCCAGTAATTGATTCAACTTGCCTTTTAATGGAATCATGGTTATTAATAACTTGATCTGTTGCCTGATCAATCTTTTGAATTGACTTTTTGCTGCCATCTGGATCAATATTTTTTGTTACTGCTGGTTTAGATGACACCTCAACAATAACTCTAACAGCTTTATCTCCAAGCTGTTTTGAACCATTTTGTTGATACTTTAAATGATTTTTAGTTGTTTTTTTAGATGTAGTTTGCTGATCAGGTTCGTTTCTTAATTGTTTCTCGATTAATTTACTATTATCTTGTTGATAGTTTCCCTTGGATTCAGCAAAAACACTTTGAATTTGATTTAATGGTGATATAAGTAATAAAAGTGAGCTTAAAACCTTAGTGATTTTTCCCGCTTTATTTTTCATTTATTCCCTCTTTCATAATATGGTATTCAAATTATACGGGAGTTTAACACGTTTAACAATTTTTTATTTAATATCAATAAATGTAATTTATTTCTTGAAATCTACAGAATAAAAAAAGATTAGTTATTAAACTAATCCCTCGATATTATGACCTTAAATTTTGGCAATAAGCGATAAAATTCAGATTTTCAAGTTGATAGAAACTAATAGCCCACTTGTCAACATGATCTCTAAATATTACATCTGAGCATTCAACTTGATGATAAAGATTTTTGGTAAACATGAAAGCGTTTTAAATCTTTTAACCGCTTCTCTTCCAGATACATCCCTGGTCTTTTCTTGATTTCTTCAAAAAGTTCAAAGGCATTCATTCGGTTACCTCTAAATACGGCGATCGTTCTTTGGTGATAAATAACTGATCACTGACTGATTTTAGACATTGATCTAAAGGTCGATCAGAGACTACATACAGATAATAGTCATAACCAAAATTAAAGGAAACGGAAGAACCTTCTAATTTACACCAGATTTTTTCTCGCAAAATGAGCTTTAAGAGTTTTGTAGTTCATCTATTTGATTAATTACTTGTCCTTCACGATAGTCTGAAATATGATTAAAATTCTCTAGCTTTCTAATTGTAAACTCTTTATCAGATGAACAAATTGCGACTTGTTCGATGACATCTAGGTAGTTGTTTTCCATTTGCTGATAAACACTTTTAGACACTGTTGAAACTATATTGCTATAGCTTGTCCAGTCTTTAACAGCCTTATATTGAGGATTATATTTAGATACTTTATATGAATTTATCAATTATTTTCTCCCTCGTATCGCACAAAAATCCAGCCCTTATATGCTCGCAAGCTCCCAATTGATTCACTTGTTTTAATCAAATTAATTTCTTGTTTAACAAACTCGGGAAAAGAAGCCATGATTTCTGTTACTGCAATATTGACAAGTTCATAATCATTATCGTTCGGCTCTTGATCTAAATAGACATAAATAGCAACGGAATCTTTAGAATGATCGTAAGCAATCGCTCAAAAATATTTTTTGATTGCTCCCAAAAAGGCTGTAACAATCGTCAATTTTAATTTGCTTTCATCATATCTTCAATTCTGATTCCCCAATTCTCTATAGATTCATTGATCTGTTGATGTCCTCAATGCTCATTCCAAAAACATCTATCGTATTGTTGTTCAAGCTCAGACCATAGTCGGTGTTAATTTTTCTTAACCAAACATAAAAATTAATAAAGTTTTTTTCATTTTCTTTCGTTACATCCATAAAACCTGAATCTGCATGTGAAAGTTCAAGAGAGTCTACAATAAAACGAAAAATATCTTTATTTACAATTAAATCCTCAGTTTCCACCTTCATCAAATCATTAATGATTCGGATTTCTTCAGAGATATTCATTATCGTAGGAAGAGATATAATTTCACTCTTTATGGTTTCTAAATTTTTCATTCAATTCTATCCCAGTAAAAACCATGTTATCTTCCTCAGTTACTGAGATAACATATGAAAGCAATTCATCTAAAACATAAACATTCATGTAGGGCAAGTTTTCCAGGATCTCGATTACTTCTCCCCAATTATTTAAAACTAGACAACTTTTACTTTCTTCTGCGAACATATAAAACTTTCCTTTTTGTGGATTGTTTCTGAGCACCTGCAGACAGTAAGAATTTTCATAATAAACATTTGTCGGTTCTTTAAAGTTCAAAAATATTCTGTCATCAGATTTATTTAAAGAAAAATCTACAAATTTATCAATCATTTTTTGCCTGATTTCATCAGACGCAATTACTTGAACATTCTTTAATCCAGCGTCCTGAATTGCTTCTAACAAATACAATTCATCATATTTATCGTATCGTTTCATTATTTCAAAAATCCCCAAATGAATCACCATGTACCTTGCAGGTTGAAATTCTCCATTAGCACTAACGATTAAAAAATCATGTTGATTGCTGCATTTGGCAAAATTATAAACAAATCCTAGTCCGTTATAAGAATTATTCCCTGAATCTAAACCAGAAATCAAACTTATTACTTCGCATTTACCGTCTTCATCAAGTTTACAAAATGATTTAGATTCAATAACTTTTGATTCAATCTTATTTGAACAAAAGGGGCAGGAATATTCATGTCCATAATTTAGATACTCTGGCTCCAGCCCATCAAACAAAGTTTTCTTGGTCTTGCGTAGATTTACTGATTTTATCATATATTTTCCTTTATCATTTAATATTCAGGCGGTAAAGGGTAAAATTAAATCCATAAATACATTCTAGGACAACATTATGATTATACTGATCTCACCTGCAAAAAAATTAGATTTTAAATCTCCATTATTAACTCAGAAATTCACTCAGCCACAGTATCTTTCTGATGCAAAAGTCCTGATTAAATATTGCCAAAAACTAACTCCCGCCGATTTACAAAGTTTAATGTCAATCAGCCCAAAACTCGCTGAACTGAATTATGAACGATTCCAAAATTGGCAAAACGATCCCACTCTAGAGAACGCGCGCCAGGCAATTCAAGCCTTTAAAGGAGACGTCTATGAAGGCCTGCAAGTGGAGGACTTCTCAGACTCTGATTTCAAATTTGCGCAAACTCATTTACGAATCCTATCTGGCTTGTACGGCATCTTGAGACCACTTGACTTAATCCAGCCATATCGCTTAGAAATGGGGATCAAATTACCAAATGGGAAAAATAGTAATTTATATCAATTTTGGGGCGACCGACTGACCCACAACCTCAACGATGAAGAGGATCCAACCGTAATCAATCTTGCTTCAAACGAATATTTTAAAGCCATTCAACCTCAAAAGTTAAATGCAAAACTGATTCAGCCGATTTTTTTGGACGAGAAAAACGGCAAATATAAAATCATCAGCTTTTATGCAAAAAAAGCCCGCGGACTAATGAGTCGATTTATCATCAAAAACCAGCTCCAACAGGTCGAAGACTTAAAAAACTTTGATCTTGCTGGATATCATTTTGATAAAAGCCGCTCAACTGAATCCGTCTGGGCTTTTGTGCGACCAGAACGTTGACCACGGCGTATTCAAGCCAATTCCTCTCAATCTAAATTTTCATTTCGATTTCCCACTAGATAAAAAACTTCTGATTAAATCACAACATAAATTCATGAGGAAAAAGAATCTAGCTCTTCCCTTGAAACCTTCAATAATTTGTCAAAACAATTAACTTTTTTCACTAATTTCTTCTAATTTAAAAGTATTAATTTATTATTTCTTACATAATTTGCTAATTAGAACGGAATTATGTTTGGTGCAACGTGAAGTCAGATTCATCCAATTTAAAATCACCATCTATTTCTAGCTTTTTCATAATATGTTCTAATGCCTTGTTAGCAGCTCTAACTCCAACTAACAGTTCATTCATATATATATCTGGATGTAGTTGAGTAGAATTAAAGCCAAGACTTTCCGCTTCAGCTTCATCACAAAGCAATTCATTAGAATGATTAATTAAATTAAGAAGTTCTGCTCTTAATGGCTTACCCGCTCTGAACGCCTTTTCCTTTACAATGTTTAACCACTCTTCAAAATCTTTATTGATGTCCATTCTGAACTTTCTAATTTTTGGTGCAAACTTTTCATCAACGTCAACTTTACTGGCTGCAAGCGACAATAAGCATGGTTCAATATTTTCTGCCGCAGTCATATATAAATCTAATTCTTCGTCTTCGAATAGCTCTTCTATATAAGCTGCATAAAATCCGTAAACATAAGTACATGAATCATAAATAGCACAAATTAATCTAGTAAAAGGATTTTCGTAAATTTTTTGATAATCATTATCATCGGCTTCATCGTAATCAAACTCTAACTCTTTAGGGAAAGTTTTGGGAATCTCAACACCCATATTCTTTAAAATTCTAAAAGTATCTTCGCTCAAATCTCCGTATTCATCTTGTAACGTAATGGTATTAAAATCTGACTCACTTTCATCCTGAGCATCGTTTGCAAGATTGTGGATTAGTTCATCCCATTTATCTGCATCTTCAACTGAACCTGTAAAAAGTACAAGCCGCGGACTTCTATCACCAATGTTTGTAATTTCTCGAAATTTGTCTTCCATCTCGTCAGACATTCTTTCGCCTTTTTTCCATTTGGTAATTTGGGTAGGCGACACTTCCAGATGCTCCGCTAATTCTTTTTGACTACATGACAACTCTTTTAAAGCTAATTCTACAAATTCTTTACTATACATTATTAATTCTCCTTTAAAATTTAGTAAAATTGTATCGTAATTTACTAAATTAAACAAGCGGTTTGTCTAATTAGTCCAGATTTCCTTTTATAACCAATGATTAAAATCAAAAAAAGCGCCGATATTTTCATATCAACACTTATTGATCTAGACAATCATTTACCCGCAAACGATAAAAGAACTCCAATTAATAACACTATTAACAAACATACAATCGACCCAACAAAGTCCGGATTCTTTTGGCAAAAGTTCTTTTTCTCTTCTTCCTTATTCTGATTAACACCTGTCAGTGTTCCCGTAAGCAATCTTAAAGCCGAATTCGCTATCATATTATAAATAGGTAAATTTGTTTTACTCTTATCTTCTCCAGAAAGAGCTTTAATTAACTTCAGCAAAAGACGAAAAAATACAAAAATGGCACAAATCATTACTATTCCAATCGAAGAAATAGAAACCAAAACATGCGATAAGGTCGGAGATTTAGTGGCAGCAATATCAACAGTAGATTTAAAACCGCCAAAAAGCGAAAAAATTAATGACGAGAAAAGTCCGATTATTGCAATAAAACTTGTATAAATTTTGACCTGAGAACTCTCTAATTTAGACTCATAACTAGCAGATCTTTTTTCAAGCTCATCGGATTTATTTTCAATTTTACCGAGTTGTTTGGTTTGACTTAAAATTTCTGCTTCCAAGTTTTGAGTTTGTTTAACCTGAATCCCAGCTAATTCGATATGATCCAACATTTTATTTATACCATATGGCATGCTATCTGAATACTTACTCCGACAGGATTCTTTTAAAACATCTATAAAATAATGAATCTCCTCGCCCTTATTGAGAACAAAGCCACTAATTGGAGAGTACCGAATTGGATTATCTTGACTATTGCAATCTTTATAAAAGTCACATAAATCTAAGAATTCTTGTTCATTTTCTAAATTTGATTGATCGGCGGTACTTAACTCATAGAGACGCTGTAATAATCCCATAACATAACCGTCACTGATGTTTTGATCCCCTTGATTAGCTAGCAGCGATGTCATTTAACTTGTACCTGAATGTTTCTGTATGGTTTAAAATTTTTTCTCGGTTTTCTCTCCACAGTGGCTGTTGATGGCTTATTTTTACTAGGTCGAATACTTTCTTCCATAAATATTTAACAATAGATTCATCAAAACATTCCAATTCAGGATCATTTATTCCCTTGTTTGGTATTGGCATGCTTGAATAACCGCTATATTTTCGGTAAATACTAGGAACAACTGGACCATAATCCCAAGTTTCAAATCGATCATCATATAAATTATTAATAAAACTATCATTCTCGAAATCTGGATGTTCTTTTAGATAGTCTCTAATGCAGAAATACATTACTTTTTGTAACTGCAGGTTAGTGACACCTAAATTGTGATCTTTAGCAACTGCGAAAATGTGTTCAGCTAATTCATTCATACCCATGTTGCTCCTCCTTTGATTAAATACTTATGAACTCTATCTATATACTATCATTTGGAAAAAGATAAAGAAAGAATCTTATCTGATAATAATAATTTTCTTTAAAAATCATTTTTTTTCAAATTAAAACAACATATATTTATTTAAACGTGCAGCCATAGCAATTCAGGTTCTCCATTATCATCAATAACAATAAACGTGTTAGGAAGATCTTTTAAACTCCCATGTATCGCCTATTGTAAAGAACAACCCATTTTCCATTAATCTTACTTAGTTAACTTGTAACTTTTATCAACTAGCTTAAATATTTGGTCATCATCAACCTTACCAATTCTAATTGATATCCAATTTGTCTTATTCATATGGTAGGCTGGCATAAAACCATCTAAATTTTGAATGATTTCTACAGTTTCTGGATCAAGTTTAATATCCAAAACATCTTCGCTGCCAGTTTGAGATATTCCTAAGCTAGATCTCTTTACGTTCATAACAATGCCAAACCACTTTCGATTACGATTATGTCTAAATACACAATAGCTTGGATGCTTTTCCCATAAGGTTTCCGGTAAAACGCCATACTTTTGTTCGATAAATTTAAAGAGTTTTTCGCGTTTCATTTTCTGATTTCCTATATTGACATTCCTTCCATTTTATAAAGGATATAATTCTACTTCCGAAACAGACTGAAAGCGATCCAAATCCAAGTTTCTATTTTTCAAATAATCCTCTAACTCAGCGAGAGAGTTTAGGTAAAAAAATTGACCAACTCGCTCATATGATGGATCAAATCCTTGTTCTAAATCTGATCTTATAAATGCCGACTCCCGCAATTTGAATTTAGCCTTTTCAATCGGACAACTGTTAAAAAAATTCGGCTCTACTCTTGCGTAGTGATCACGACGAAACGAATAAGTTGGCTTCAAATCATCTTGCAGTGAGATCTCAAGCCACATTACATCATCAGGATTATTGCTTGGGATTTCTTTAATCACAGAATTACCTTTTAATAATAAATCAAGTATTTTGCAATCTGGCATTTATATTAACCCTTTAAGTCTCATTAAGTCTTGTTTGGAAAGTGAAGTATAAGTGCAATCAAGATCTGTGTGGCAGACAAAATCGTCCTTGATAGCATAAGCATAATAGCCTTCCGACATTTCGGGGTTAAAGAGCGACGGCGGATCTTCAAAGTATCCTTCCAAACTGCACCAGCTTAAGCCAGCTTCTTCACTAAAATATAGAAGCGTTTCTCTCATTGCTTTACGCCAGTCTTTAGGAAAACTACTTACTTTTAGATCCCAGACCCAAACGACCCAATCATCGCCGAATAATTTATTCTTTTTGACGACTGTCCCTTTTTTCCAGAAACTAAGCGGAAAATCTAGTTCACTACCCCAAACATAGAAGGTTTGACCTGGTACGTCTCCGACGATTGAGTCCCAATAAATAGTTAAAAAATCTTTTGTAATGTTATTTGTGTTCAAAAAATCCTCATTTGATATATTAAATTAACTTTTGATAGTTGTCATATGGTACATTTTTACCTAAAAATTCAAAATCAACCAAACTTAATGTTATGATATTTTTTGCAGATAAGTTAAGACGGTGGCGCTTACTTTCTGAGGAGGTGATGCTTATGAATCACTCAAAAATTCCAAAGAAAGGAGAGCTAACGTGTCCAATGCGGACGCAATACAACTAATGTTAGCTTTTGGTACTTTTACCTTAATGCTAATTACTGTTGTAATTGATTTGATTAAAAATCAAAAAAAATAACCGTCTTAGCTCCAACAAGCTGATGGTTATCTAATTAAACATTTAGTTTGCGTCACCGTCTATGACGGATCTGCTGAGAACTAGTGTTAACGCACTGGTTCTTTTTTTATGGTTTTATTATAACACTAAGAACGGATTCTACAAACAATCGTATTTTCTCTCTTTATTTCCATCAATTCAACTTTTTAAACTTCTCTCCATTCTGATGACTCTCGTCTTTCGTAGCAAACTAGATCATTCAAAGGAATCTGCTTTAAATTATCTGTAATACGATCATATACGATTAATTGGTCGCCTTGGAAAATAATAAAAACCGAATTTTGTTCGTCAAAATCGGCAAGATAAAGCCCCCACTGTTCATGATAAACTCGACTGTGAAAAGTTCTAATTGTTTGAATCACGAATGGATCTAACTGCTTTTCCAATCGTTTTAATTCGTTATATTTTGCATAAAGGTTAAAAACATCAACTTCATCCGGCCAAAAATTAGAAAAATACGGATTCACTCCGTCAACAAAAATCCCAACATTTCCAAGATATACTAAATCTCCCAATCGATCACCGTCTTGATCGCTAAAAAAAGTTAAACTCTTAACCTCATTTCCGTAGAAAAAGAAATCTAGCTTCTTAAATACTGATTTTAAATATTCCATCATCGCTCAACCTGCATCGCCGTAAAAAAGTACTTGTTGCTTTCATCAAAGTATAAATTTTCAGTAACCAAAATAATTTGAGAATCTTTGCGTAACTTGCGAAACTCATCGACCGTCGTCGTTGACCGAATTTTGTGTCTATTGAAAGATAATTCATCAGATCGATCAATTTCGTATTGAACATTAACTAATAAATTATTATCAAAAATTATTTCTGCCCCCTCAACAAAGATGCCAAATTGTCCCTCAGCATCATTAATTGGACAAACATTATAATTACTGAAATTTCTGGCAAGATCTGAAAAACTATACCAAACTTCACGCACGTAATCCCATGCTTTATAAAATCATCAAACATCATCATATTCGTTTCTCACCAATTGACGATTAAACTCCATTTTAAGATCCAGATTATTCTCAAACCCTAAATACTTTTTTCTTAGCAGTTAGTCTAGATCGACTTCAATCGATTTATTATGATTTAGTGCAGCCATCACAATCAAAAACGGATACGAATAATTCCTGGGACTTTCTTTCACATCATTGATTAACTGTTCGTTTAATTCAATTAAATTAAACACCCGTGGAATGTAAATTGATTGGAAAACTTTCAGAAAATTTTCGAAAGTTCGTTTTTTTCCAGCTTCAGTCGTCGGAAGCATTAACGGAAAATACTGTTTTTCATTCAGATAATAAGAATAGTAAACGAGGTTTGACGCTGAAATATTCGAAGGATAAGGAGGATTGATCTGCTCAATAAATTTTTGAATTCGTTTTGAAGACACATTCATACTAATCGAATATTCCATCGAAATATTTAAATAAGTAAAATTAATTTCAGCTTTGGTCCCAGATCGATCATCGATTATTACTTGATGGAGATTTACTTTAAAACTTGCTGGCACACTAAGATGCTCTTTTAGAAAAATTTGGAGTTCTTTTTCGAAATCGTTTTTCATCTGCCAATCTCTGTTTTATTTGTCCAACCATCGTCGGCGTAAACTTTCAATATCATGTACTTCTTCACTAGTATCTTTAATTAAACCAAATTCTTCAGCCTTAACAATCCACATCGCCTCTTCAACCTCACGAGGAAGAGTAGAAAATCATCCAAGCTATCTTTACGTTTGATCCGACAGCTACGATTAAATTGATCAATCATCAATTTAATAACTTCTTCTACACTAAGCCCCATGGAATTGGCATTTTTCTCTAATTTTCTTTTTTCTAACTCATCTAGTCCGATCTTAATTTCAGTTGTTGACATGAGGGCACCTCTCTTAAAAACTAAATTTGCCAATGTACTTTAATCCGTTATAATTGTCGCGCTCTGGCGGATTAAAACCTAACTGATTAGCATCATACCAAAATAAGGTGTTACCATTATCGATGCCTAGTCGATGGCAGCTCTCTACGATTTCTTGTTCACACGGCATCCCAGGTCCTAACAGCTTGTTCACTAGTTTTGAAACCGTGACTTCTTTTTTCAAAGGTTTCGGATAACCGATGAAATCTTCATCATACCAACTAATCCCTAAATCATGACAAAAATTATTCGGACGATCTAGCTCGAAATACTCATCGTATTCTTTGTTAAAATTGCTTCCAAGCCATACATGCTGTTCGGTTGCTTGATGCGTTAAAGTTTTTTCTTCATAAATGCTTCCTGCACAAAAATTTCCGATATATTTTAAACCGTTGTAGTTTTCTCGATAAGGTTTTTCAACCTCCAACTCGACTTCAAGGTCAGCGTTAACGTACCAAAAAACGGCATTAGCCTCCGTAATTTCCAAGATTTCACACACCTGGTGAATTTTGGCTTTTTCTGCTTCATCCACTTTAATAATATCGATAATCGTTTGAATATCTTGCGATTCAGCAAATCTTTTGGGAATAACCATAAAATTCGGGTCGAACCAGATGTCACCAATATTGGCAAGAAACTGACATTCTTCAACATAATTAGGATCTAGCGGATTAGCATCCTCATTTTGCTCAAAATATTTTAGATATTTATCTTCCGCAGCAAAATTATTGCCAATCCAAATCTGAATATTTACTTCATTCATCTGACAACCTCCTTAAAATTGTATCAAATTGTACTAATAATCTACTAGACAAATTACCTTGTCTCTTGTAGCATACCTAAAAAAGGAAATTTTCTATAATTGTGCCAACAATATCACTGCATTTTAATAAAGAAGAAGATCAACTATTTCGTGATTACGCTAAACTTAATGGATTAACTATCAATGAATTTTTCAAAGAATCGGCTCTTGAAAAAATTGAATCTGAAATAGATTTAAAACTTTACAATAAAGCAATTGAAGATTTTGAAGAAAATCCGATCATTTATTCCCATAAAGATGTGTTGAAAGAATTAGATCTACAATCGATCTCTCATGTAATCTTCTAGTCGAAGTTCGCTATGTAAATATCTCTTCCATAAATAACACCATGATTTTGCCCCGAATTTATTTGATATCTTTTAGTTCGATCCCTATAACGTCATTTGTCAGAAGAAAATTTCGGCTTTGATCGGAAACAATAATACAAGATGGATATTCCTGGCATCTGGCAATCCAAAAGTCCTCACTCACGTCTTCTTTAAAAACTATTCTTCTAAATTTTTTAGGGCCATCAGGAAGATAACTTAAAATCGGCTCACTTTCTGAAGCTTCTAGATCTATCGCAGAAACTTTCCTAACAATTTTCACCATTTTATAACCTTGATAATTAACACCATTAACCGAAACATTTACCTCGATTAACTGAACATCTGAATTAGTTTCATCTATTAACGATGCAAGTCGCGGTGAGATAAAAGCTGGACCATCACTGAAAAATACATCGAAGGAAAATAATTTTTTTAAACTAACTTTCGATTTTAACGAAAACTGGTTATTCTTAAATTTAAACCAATAATTATTTGGATAACTAGCGTAAATCTTTAATTCATAAATCATATTAAATATCCTCTACATCTATTAATAATTCCTCGGATCTGAAGTGTTTGATCCAATAATATCAATATTCTTGAAACAGACATTAGTGTTGGAAGATCACTGATTTTCATAATCTTTTTAATCTTCAATTCAACAGAATATTTAGTCATAAAAAGTGCCTCACAATCGTTAGTATTTGTCTAACAATTATGAGGCACTTCACCTTAGGTCTTAACTGATTGGAATTTATCATATTTAAAAGATAACATTTTGTAACAAATCATTTCTATTTTTTCAATCAGCACTATAGTATAGTCATTCTATATACAAGAGGAGTTAAAATATGTCACCAGCAATTAAATCCTTAAGTAGGGCAATTCGTTAGGTATTAGGTTAACCAGCGATATAGCATCTCAGATCTCACTTCACGTCGGTGATAAAATTGACATTGTTGTTTCTGGCACTGAGCTAATTGTAAAAAAACACCAATCATTAACTGAGGAAGCTTTATTAGAAGACATTGATAAAATCAATGCTCATGCCGATAAATTACCCTCTATCTCAGATTCTGAATTTACCTATTAATTTTCAAAATGCAACTATATCGTGCTGATTTGCTGTCCAATCAGCACGGGAACTCTATCAGAAGTCCCATGTGTTGTAGCAACAACTCTTATTCAAACATTAGACTGGCGTATCCGTAAAGTTAAATTTTTAATATCAGTTTTATTAAGAAATGAACTTTTTGCTGAACGTCAATCTGATCTAAAATGATCACATCACAAGCCCAGAAGAAGATCCCCTCTGCAGATTCACCAGTTTTTCTATCTTTATCCATTATTGATTTAATCGCATCAATAGTAAAAGCCCAACAAAAGTAAACTTTGTCGATAATCATCCGTAATAAAGTTGAAAATTTTTCATCCTATATTCTCCTAAGAGGTTTTAACTAGTTGCACTAAAAAATTAATTAGTTTTTAAATTCCATACTGAAAAATCAGAAACGTAAATTTCATTCAAAGTCAAATTGCACGGTATATCTTTAATGCTATCTGCTATCTCATCGTATGGTGTAGGCAATATAAAGGCCAAACCAAACTCATCATCAATGATAAGATGACCATAAAATATTCGTTGTCGAGATGTTAATTTTACAATTTCTATCATAGATAATCCTGTGGAAAGTTTATTTTTATAGAAACCGTGATATTGTTCATTACAACTAATCGCAACTATTGTCTCACTTGATAAGGTAGTTATTTTTATTATGTCGTTGAGCGAAAATACAATTCTTTCCGTGCCATCAAGCAAGGTGAAACTCTCTGATACCACATTATACTTTGCATACATTTCTTCAATATAATCACTAATGTTATTTCCGATAATAATATTGCCTATCGAATTATAGGGAATGATATCTGCTCTTAAATCTATCAACTTCTTCTCCTAGATAATGTATTGACTTAAAAAACTCCCAATATTTATCATCATATTCCTTGAAAGCCTGATCTTTGTCATAAGCTTTAAGAAAACATTCGTAAGCCTCGTTATCTTCTCCCAACTCAAAGTGAACTCTTCCAAGATCAATCAGCTCTGAAGCTGCTTTTTCTGGGATGTTACATTTAAATATATCTTTTGCCCACTTCTTAGCCTCAAAATGAAGTCCTTCATCAATTTTCTTTACAATCGTTGCGTCCATTTTCACATCCTAACCCTAAGACATCAATGTATTAAGCTGATTTTCTTCTGAGATAAACAAAAATCGACATATCCCTCAAAACTTATAACAAGGCACCATTTATTCAAAAAATCAAAAAAATAGTGATGCTGAGGAATATTTTCTATAGCAAAAGCAAGAAATTTATTAAATTGCTTAAGTGTTAAACAAACTGCAAAATCTAAAGACGAATCATTTATATAATAAATTTTTTGACTCTTTTTTATCTCAACATTTATATCATCGTCAGCAATAAACTTTCTTATTGTAGATAACCAATCAGGGTAATTTCCCAAAAGTTGACTACTCTTATGATTAATTGTCTTTGACCAATCAATTTTCGTTCCCTTCCAGTCAAAAGAATCAGAAAGATTATCAGCAATTCTCTTCCAGCTATCAACCATTTCAGGAGGATCTAATAATTGAGAAATCTTTATTCTTATTTCATCATCAAGGGTCATAAACCCCTCCTTGCCTTTAAACATCAGAAAAATATATTACCTAAAGCATTTCCTTCAGGATTACAGTAAATTTTCTTTCCTTAATAAAGTTAATAGTTCTTGACCTTTTTCTGAAAGCTCTAATTTTTTCAAATATATTTGCACTCGATTTCCAGTATTATTTGAAAAGAACAATTTCGGGTTTTCAAAAAATATTCCAAGAACTTTATCCGGGAAAGGGACTGTTGAATCCATATAAACATCGTATCTTTCTTCTGGTTGTGTTTCTTTACTTAAAAATATTAACTTTAAAAAATCATCAAATGATTCTGCAATTAAAGACAATTTTTCATTCTGCGGCTGATAACTGTTAGGCTCTTTATTAAAATACAAATCATTTATTTCATGGTTCCAATGATATATCTTTCCTTGAGAATTTATGCAAACTATATCTTCTGAGTTAATCGAAGCCACTGGCAAATAAGAAGAAGGAATTCTATTTCTATAAAAACGGCTAACAGACTCTATATCTTCCTCTTCCTGCTTTGAAAAACCAAATATAGTTTCAATAGAAATACTCTCTTTTCCTGATTTAATATTATAATTTCCATCAAATTCAACGACATTAAACCTTTTCAGAAAATTTAAATAGCTTTTACTAAACTTTATTTGCGTGTCTGTTTCGATTTTTTCAATTAACTTATCTAAATTTTCAGGCGTTTCATATTTCGATACAAACATGTTTACTCCTTTTTTATTACAACGCAAATCGGTTTCTAGTTCTATTTGCTCCTAATCACACCTACAAAGCAACTTACCGATGTCAGAAATAATTTTATTAAATTCAATAAATACTTCGTTCTTTTTATCAAACACTAAATCATCTGCATATTGTTTCTCAGATATGAAATTGAATTCAACATGCCAAGGTTTTTGTAAGGAAATAATAGCCGGTCCTAAATTGATTAGATCGTAATTTTGATCAATTTCTTGATATAAATTTTCAGAAAAGTCTTCTGTATACAAATAAGGATTGGGTAGTTTGATTACTTCCCAATCTAGTTTAGAGATTTCAAACCTAAACAAAGTACTTTTCAAAGCCATTTGTGTATAAATACATTAAATCATCAATAGAGAAAAATATATGAAGTATGATAAAGCCGTCTTGCTCCAGGTAATGCACTATATCGTCAATAAATTCAGTATTTGAAAGAGTTTTATCTTCAAAATACAATAATTCTTGACCAATCGATTGGAAACTTTTTACTTCTTTTTTATATTTATTAAAAAAGTTATATTCATAATTTTCATCTTCAATATTTGTAGAAAATACTAATTCGAAGAAAAATTTTTGATCGTATTCTTTAAGTAAATATTCACCAAGAAAACTTAAAAATTTACCAAGATTCATCTGTGATATAAAAATATTTTTATAATTCATACTTCTAACTCTATCATTTTATTTAAGTTCTATTGTTTAAAACTTCAGGCAATTTCCAGTGCTCGCCAAAATCATCAAGTTATAATTTTTCTAAATAGCTAAACCCATCAAGACTATCAGTATAACCAACTGCCTTAAGGTCTTGCTTAAGGTTTCTCAGCAAATTATCCCACTGATTCACAAAATGAGTTTTATTAACCAAGACTTGATATAAATTCGGATCGATTTCATTTATTAATTTATTAGAAAAAATACTATTACTATTCCATTTTGCATTAATCCTAATTTGCTCTGTTTTATATAGAGTAAATTCCCATTTTGCTGTAAAGGCATTTGATAAAAAATTTATATAAAATCCTTTTTCCTTATTCATCTTGATAAGGATCAACATTTTAACAATGTCATTATAAATTTCACTCAAATCTCCTTTTTTACTCAAAGGAATTAAGTAATTATTCCAATTCAACGTAAAAGTTTCACTGTACTCTGAATATATTGTATATATTGCTTCTGCTACCGTTGAATCTTCACTGTCTAACTTACCTAAATTAACAGAACTACTAAAATCAATCTCAAACATCTCGTCTTTCCTATATTCTTCTATCTAACTTCCCGATTGATCTGAGGTCACATTCTATAAGATAGTAAAATAGCTGGAAATTTGATTCCAGCTATCTTTAATCTTCAAAAGTCAATCAAGAAAATCATCTTCTTCGAGATAATAAACAACGGCATCCAATGGCTCATCTTTAGTGGAGCGAGAATGTGTAATTCATTCCAAATCTAGATGTGCCATATCCATCTTACCGTATATAATTCGTACAATACTTACAGTATGAGAGTCTTTGTTAGGCAAGTATAAAACTATATATTTATCAATGGGCATAAAACGAATTTCTTTGGTTCGAAAGGTCTCTATTGAAGTTAATGGATAACGAAAAGGTTGATGATCAAGTTGTTTGACTGCATTTTCAATTTTAGCAATTTTATTTTTTGTGGTTTGCTCGGATCTAGAAAGTTCGTATAAATGCGTTTTTAGATTAATAATATCAAAAAGCGCTTTAGCAGAATAATCTATTTTCCAATTTTTTTCCACGATCTATTCTCCTAAAGTCATGTTTTTGACTTCCTCTGCCGTATAAGTTCTTCCTGCAGCTATATCGTCAAGTCCTTTTTGGATTTCATGGTTAAATTCTTCTTTGCTGAGATGGCTTAAGTCTAAAGGATTTCTAGCAGTTTTTACTTTAAAAGGAATTTCATTTGTATTTACTACTTGTTGTAAAAACATATTTATTGCTGTAGTCATTGGGATTTGTAATTGATTTAATACTTCCTCTGCCTGCCGTTTTAATTCAGGAGTTACCCGAGCGTAAATGCTTTCTGTTCTTTTGCTTGTATTTTGCATGAATTTGTACCTCCAAACTATTTGTTATAAGTATATTGCAAAAAGCAGTAAACAGCAATCATATAGCAACCATTAATCTAATTCTTGTGAAATGTTTTGCTTCAGTAATTTTTCGTTCAAAATATCATAAATGATGGTGTACATTTGTTGCTAGGATACCTTGGTTTCATCACCCACCGTTGTTTCAAAGGAATTAGGTAATTATTCCAATTAAATGTAAAGCCATCACTGTACTCTGAATATATTGCTTCTGCTGCCGTTGAATCTTCACTGTCTAACTTCCCGATTAATCTGAGGTCACATTCTAAAACTAAAGTATTTAAAGATAGTAAAATAGCTGGAAATTTGCTTCCAGCTATCTTTAATCTTCAAAAGTCAGTCAAGAAAATCATCTTCTTCGAGATAATAAACAACGGCATCCAATAGCTCGTCTTTAGTGGAGTTGGGATGATGTTCAAGTTTATTATCAACAATATCACAAAATGTCGGGGATTCTAAAAATGTCCTAAGTTCATCATTTTCTTGCATATCAAAAGATTCATCATTAGTTTCAGCTAAATAATAATTTTTATTTAAAATATCCATTTTTGAATCAAGATCAAAATCTTTATCTACGTACAACCACCCAACATTGGGTAATGTTTTATTCTTAGCTTCAACTAATAAGCCATCAAATCCTTTAACTGTTTTCATATAAAACCTCCTAGAGGAATTATAACGTAAACCGGTTTCTATATCTACGTATTCTAGGTTGGATGGTTTTTTAGACATCGCTTTATAGTTCTAAAAAATCATCATACTCAGCATAGTAGTTCAAGGCTTTAATAAAATCATCTAAAGAAGCTGAATCCTTTTGATCTAAAACTGAGTCTACTACATCGGCAAATTGCTCACCTGAATAAAGGTAATACAGTTTCTTTTGTAAAATGAGCGGGGGATAAACTTCTTTCCCGTTATCGTCTACGCTTGGATATTCATCGACATAATAACTGTTATTGCTTTGTAAGTCTTCATCTGATTCTCCGTATAGAGAAAAATTATCATCACGTTTATTACTATCTTTCATATAAGAAATGATATCGTTTATTGAGTAAAGATTTCCTTTGGCAAACATATTAATACTCCTAAATAATTTTTTTTACAATTACCAAGATTTCATTTCATCTATTGAACTTACTTCCGTAAACTTCACTTGATAATCTTTTTAAAGACAAAAGAACGTTATGATTAAATTTTGCCCTGCTTACGGCATATTGTTAATTAAGGCACGACATCCGGGTTTTTCCCAGTATTTTATCTTTTCCATATCATCTTCACCAAGTTCATCATCAAATTTTTCCGTAATTATTCGCCTAACTTCGGCTAACATTTTTATTAATAAATTGTGTCGTTTCTTGATAGTAGGCAAACAAATCATTGTCATTGTTTCCACCAAAATAATAATCCGAAATATTTTTTAAGAAATTAATATATATTCGATTTCAGATAAAACGTCAATCGCCTCTGCTCCTGATAACTCTATGCGCTTTCATATTATGTCCTTTAAATCATTTGTACTATAGTTTTTTTGCCTTCCAGACCCTTGACGCAGCTGAAAAAGAAAGGTCTTTAAACAATGCTGCTAGCGGGGTCAGTTGCTCCCACGTATAAAGTTTCTTAGAGCTATATGTAATACTTCCATCTTGATTCGTTATTTCTAAGAAATAACATCCTTTGTTATATTCGCGATTTGAATATTCATCTTTGGCGAAAGCCGGACGAAAAAGAATTACACATTGATCTAGCAATAGAAATTTTTTCTTAATTTCAGCTAAATCTTGATTCCACGGATTGTAATCCAATGGATTGTTTTCATCATTATTAACAGCAAACCAAGTATCATCTACACCTTGCTCTTTTGCTTTTAATCTATCAGAATTAAACATAAATATTTCTTTTGTCATATTCGACTTTACCTTCATTTAGCTACTTGATTTTTTCCTTCTAATCTAGTACCGATTGCAGATGCACCAGTTCAACGATAAATTGTAATGTAAGAATTATTTCATTCTGATTAACCAGTCGCCATCATATAAACGCAAGTCGCCATCTCCATATTCGCTCCACATTAACTTATTATCCGATTCATTGTCATTAATCACTCTATATTCTGAATATCCTGTTGCTGACAAAGGTAGTATATGAATATCTTTAATATCAATTTCCCCTTCAGATTTATCAAGAAAATATGCAAGTTTTATCAGTGCATCAATCTTATGGAGGAATAATGTGTCATTATTATTAACGTTAATAGAATGATCCTTTTTTAATCCCCTTAAAAACTCTATAACTTCATTCATTAGAAACCTCTCTCAATATAAATTGTGGCTTTACAAGTAAAGTTTCGTGTCTCTCCAAACCGATAATCCTTAAGGGAAACAGATTAAATCCACCCCCAAAAATCGCATCAGGATCATAGTAACTGAAAGTATTATAATGTATTTCCCTTGCCACTTTTAATCATTTGAATTTGTCATTATTTCATATAAGTATCTAGAGAAGTAGTTACTCGAGTTCTTAAAATCTTCTATTGGTTTCATTTGTTTTTTCAAAATTTCTTCTCTAGTTTTCTGCCTTATTAAATTTTCTTTTTGAAAAGCCCCTTCTATTTGAGAAATAAAAATATTATTTTCTGTACATATGAACCTAGTTACTGTGTTATTTAAGATAATAACGCCCTCATCCTCAAAATCACGCAGCAAATATATTTCAAACTTATTTTTAACTATAGATAAAAAATCATCTAACGTTAGATTGTTATTATCTAAATTAACTGCATCCATTATTAATTCATAATTTTCAAAGTAAAACTGTACTTCAATAATATAGTTATCGGTAATATCTTTTCTTTGAATAAAAAATGAAAAAATTTCATATCCATCTTCGCCTGAACTATTATCACATTCGTTTTTTAAAATATCATAACTATGATTAATTTTAAAAACATTGGGGAAAAATAAAATAGAGCCATAAGAAATATAGTTTAGTATAAATTGTTCGAATTTATTTGATGCTATGCAATTTAGATAATTTGTTATTTGCATGGATTGGTTTTAGCCTCATTTCTCGTTTCCATAATTTAGTATCTATTTCAGATTTTATGCGAGGATCAAGAAGAGTTACAATGCAACTTTAGGTTATTTGAACAATTCATTCTTTAACCTTATTTCTAATTGAGTTGGAGTCCAAACAATCCATTGTTCATAATTATTCGCTTCAATTTCACTAATTTTCCTTTCAATTCCATTCTGCCATAACCTTGAATCTTCTCCTCTGCCCAGCACTAATTGAATTTTTGATAAACTAGAATCTTTTTCTGGATCATAATCCCTTTGCGTATAAATTTTTTTCCATCTTCCTTTTAAAATTCCTAATCCTGATATAGATATTGGTGGAAATAGTCTACAAGAGTTTATAATGGATTGAAAATCTTCTTGCAGTGTCCCTACTTTATTAAATACCTCGACAAATATACCACTTCCAACTTTATCTTTAATAATTCTGCAATAGGCAAATTCTCTACCTCTATTTTCAAACTTTTCCTTTTTATAATTTTTTAAATTTTCCTTAATATCTTCAGTAGGTAGAAATAGAGGAATAGCGTATATTTCCCCTGGTCTAACTTTAATTTTTTCCATTAATGGCATTCCTTCATAGCTGATTCTTTTCTTTTTTCATGTTTCACGCCAAGATATAAGAATCCCTGCCTCCCCGCAGACTTTATTAATATGATCCAATTGATTACTATCTACACTCCACAGCCAAAGTTTATTATTTATTTTAGTTAAATCGCCGTGTTTAGTGTCTGATAAAATCCAATCCCTCAAGGAGATCGCATTATTAAGTTTTATCTCAAGATGTCTATCATTGATAATATTAAACTTGTATATCATTCGGAGCATTGACTCTTTATATCTAGCAGAGCCTTTAAATCTTCCTGGCGTTTCTCGATTCCAAGTGTTAGGCGATTCATACTTATAAACTGAATAAAAATTTTCGCCTTCTGTATAAAAATACGTTTCGAACATATCATTTAATTCGAATGATATTCCATAAGGAAAATCTATAAACTCTGTGACTTTTTTCGCCAGTTCTACCATAAATTGTTTTTGATTTTCAATTTTATGCGCATATTGCATATTCAAATTATAAAAACTACCGAATTCCTTAGTAATGTAATAAAAGGCAGCGATGGTTTCATTATTCTCAATACCATATAAGCCGAATTGTAATTCATTATTCTGCTCTAATTTTTTAAGTAATCCCTTTGCTGTAATCTTTTGGGAAGTATGATCTCCATTAGATAAAGGTTTGTAATAAGAAGCAGTAGTAATGTTAATGTGCAATCGATCAAAAATAAATTTGCCTATTTCATATGCGTTTAATGCTGTAAGACCATCTGTATTGTATAAAGAAATTCCTACGCTCATGATATACCCCGCTACAAATAATAATCTAATAAATCATTTATAGAATCTGCAATTATTTTTTTCCTAAAACTACTTTTAATACAACTCAAGTTTGGTGTAATTGTTTTGTCTAAACTTTCAACAAGTGGACTCATATCACCATTAAATTTTTTAAGATTATTATCTGACATTATTTCGAAATAAGTACCCATTAATTTGTATTCATCTGAATTTGGTTCAGTTTTATAATCTGGTTTTTCCATTTCATGACCAGTTAAATAACTCAACGGATTTTTTAGCATAAAGCCTGAATAAGAATCTTAATTAAATAGAAGGAAAAAATCACTCTTGATTTCAACAAGATCGATAGCCATCTCTTGAGATAAACCATATTTTGTACAAACTAGCGATCTTGAAACTGGATCAAAATAACGCAATTTATTGGGAGGTAAGATCAAACCTGCATCTGTATTTTCTTTAATAGCTAGTGTGCCAATGCACTTTTTTCTTTCATTTAGAAATATTTTTTTGTTCGATGTGGGAACATATAACTCTAAATTGCATAAATAGTTATCAATATCAAATCCAAAAATATCAGAATTATCGCTAATCCAAGGTTCTGAACTGATATTTATTTTTTGGGAGTTAGATAATTTTACTATCGACGAATTACCTCCCCAAATAAATGATAGAAAAAAATCGGTATCTAAATCCGGGTTATTTCTTACTGCTACGATTTTTGAATTAATTAGCATCGTATATTCCTTAATTTATTAGAACAACTTAGTTAATCCCCATTTAACCAGTCTAGCCAAGCTAATAAATCTTTGAATTTTTGCTCACTTTGACCTGAATATCTCCAGATCTCAGGTTCTAAATGCTTGTTCCACACAGCAAGAGTGTAATCTCCCTCATCTTCACTCATTACAGAAATTACTGATAACTGTGCGTCAGGATAAATTGCTGGGGCGGAGTCTTCCCAATTTTCTCTCATAGACGTAACCCAACTTTTAAAGTGCGGTTTACCGACTAATTCGATCATCTCCTCAATGCTCAAAAATGTTTCTCCGATATCTTCCCACGTCCCACCGTACAAAAACCTTTCTTTCAACTGTGGGGAGACTTTTTGACATACAGCTGTATCTAGTGTCGGTATTTTATCCACTACCGAACCGGGAAGTATTTTTTGTTTTGCGTAACTCTTGGCTTCTTTCTCTGTTATGCCATACGAAATACATTCTTCAATAAAGGCTTTAGATCGCTTATCAAAACTATTTTTATAATTATCGAGAGATTCTTTTACGGACATTTTGCTATCACCTCATGATAGATTTTTACGAAAATCAATTACAGTTTAACGCGATCAAGAACAATTTAATTCACTTATCCATTCCCTAAAATCCTCTTCAGTATATAAGTAGTTTCTATCTGAGGATGGTAAATCTACCGCGCCTAACATCTCCAAGTAATTAGATATCATTGGATCTGATATTCTTAAAGAATCATCATTATAAATATCAAACGCCACTCAGATACAGCTTTCCTATTTTCATGTCTTGATAGTAAATTTTGTATTTTTTTAATTAAGTCACTTTTTCTAGGGATTTCTCTCATATTTACCTTCGCCCCATATATTCACCATTTGAATCAAATATGTGGTGATTCTTTTCATGCACTACAGGCTTTGGAGCAACGCTTCTTACACGACCAGAATGATCTACAGTTTTATACCATGTTCTTCTATTACCTGTCGCAGGATCCCATTCTCTTACCAATCTTGCACCTTGCATTTCTCCATATGTTCTAGATGGTTTTATATTTCCATAGAAACGATAACGACCGTTCTCAAGGCTTTTAATGTCAGCTGAACCATATTTTTCAGCTTGCTCATAAAAATCTTTCAATTTCTGATAGTTTGCCGCATTATGAGCATCATTTCCTTTTCCTGAAGAACAACTAGTCAGCCCCAACGGGTCAACCCAAGTCAGCGGATTATGTGCATACCCATACGGATTTATTCCACCTAATAGCCCTATCGGGTCAGGACTAATATATTGCCCGGTATCCGGGTCATAATACCTGAATCGATTATAGTGTAGCCCACTTTCATCATCTCGATACATCTTCCAAAGAGCTCATGACAGGTCGTTGGGATCGTGCCATAGAGCAAATCGACGCACTCCTACAATAGAGATGGGCAGCCCCTCCGCATCTGCGCTCACATTGTCGTAGAGAAATCATCAACAAACCCAAGAAACCGCCTCTCTTCTACTTCCGAAAAGCGCCGTTGGGCTACATCTGCCAACCACCGATTACAAGCGTCTAATCTGCTTTTGCTGCTGTCGTCAATTTCGAAGATTCCAGAGTCGCAGTAGGACTCATCAAGCATCTCGAGTATTTGAAGGAGCTCGGAGTCGTTTCCCACCAGCTCGCCTTCCGGAATCGTTTGTAAGGCCTCCATGACCTCCAAGATCTGGGGCAAGCCTAGAATGGTCGGCCCGCTCTGCAAGCGCTCAACTATCTGGCTGCAACTCAGTTCTTCAGTCATGAAAGTTGGGTATCCTCCCTGTTCGAATCGCTATATTTATCGTTGAGGTGCTTCCAATTGGCAACGTTGGAGAAGGATTCATAGCTATATTTGCTGAAATGGCGATAGTCGTCGGGCGATGCGCCGTGCTTGAGGGCCCATGCGCTCCCAGGTAAGGTCAGGAGACTCTCGAACTCCATGTCTGGATCGAGCTTTTGCTTCCCTGCCTTGACCTGGTCATAGAACTGCTTCCCATTCACCAAGGCTATGCAGCGTTCATAGAGGAAGACGTCACCTGAGTCGCCCGCATACCATTGATCCCCATCAATGTCATACAGGAGCTTGCTCATGATCTCGTCAAAGGCAAAGATGTCTTCATCACTGCATGAAGCCAGGTATGTCACTGCGGGCTTGAGTATCTTCTCATCGTCCTTATCCGCATATTTCCAATCCAACATATCCACGATTTTCCAAAACTCATCAGCAGTCATAATAGCACCCTTCTCCTTGTTGACCGGAAACACTGCTGTCCGCAAATGTTTTAAACGATGCCTTGGTCCAGCCTATAGAACGAATGCCCTGTCTTACTCCATTGATGTCAACTGAACATCAGAATCGAAACCCGTACAACCCTATTAGTTTTCAATCACCATCTGTAATTGTTACTTTATCTTAGCGAATTGAACCCACCGTTTAATCGCATGAGCAAGTGAAGAGGGATAACCTAAACTTAACACTTCTCAAAGGGGGCGGCATGGGCGCGACAAATACGGAATCATTGGTTTTCGTTAGAACACTTGAAGCACCCGCTCAGGGCTCAAGCATCGCTGAAGCGCATACCGCCTACGACGGGCGACTAGTGCTTATATGGCAGAACGCGGAAGGTGCAAGAACGCAATGCCAAGTGTACAAAAAGAACGGCAGCTGTGAATCCATATCTTTTAGCGCATTCCCAGGTCATGTCAGCTTTGTCATGCCGATGCCAGGCAATCGTTGGCTAGGCTGCAAAGCCAGAACCTGGTACGAGGAAGGCAAGCCCTTAGCAGATTCGGCGTGGATCGTCTCAGAGCAAGGGAAGGTCTTATCCAGCGGGAACATGGGAGATGCCCTTTCGTGCCCTACCGTCGCCCAAGATGAAACAATCTGGGCCCCTTACTTCGACGAACATCCTGGCAGAGATGAGGGTCCCGTAGACGAGAGTTCGGATTACGGTAAATACACAGCCGGAGATTCAGGCATGACCGTTTTTGACGATCATCTGAAGGTCCTTGGAAGACACAACTCCCCCACCTACGTGATGGATGTCTATTACAGTCATCACGACGGATACAGGTATTGGTATCTTTCGTACCCTGATTGGATAATCGACAACTGGAGTGCCAGCGGTCAGGGTGAGCCCATGGCAGCCGACGATGAGCTGGAATTGCGCGGAGCCCCGTTCCTTATGTACAAGAACAGGCTGGCCAGGCTCAGCGTTTTCGAATCAGAGTAGACCCGATGCAGAAGACCCCACGATGAGCATGTCTCCCTGTACCGCTATCCACAGTGCTCCGACCTTGCCAGTGTGAGCAGAGACAAAGTGCAGCAGACCCTGCTGACCTACCCTAACGGCCTGCAGGTGAGCATGGATGTTCTCGTCTGTTCTTGGTCCAACAAGTTCTACCTGATAGATAAGGACACAGACTGGTACGAGATTGAAGCATTCCCTAGCTAACAAGATGCACAGGCTACTGTGCTCTCGGGATTTAATATTTCTGTATGCAGAGAATCCAGGAGAGGTTCCATTGCCGCAGACTCCGCCTATTGCCAACTACTAGATATCTTATCTGCTCGAGTATCTGTAAGCTCCTGGAATGATAGGGAAACTGTACATTGCCCTTGCCGTTGTTAATTACGATCACTTGAATTTATTATTAATTTCATATAAGTGTCTAGAGCAGCTACTAAGCGATCTAGATAATTTCTTACTTGCATGGATTGGTTTTAGCCTCATTGCGAGATTGTAGAATATCTCTAGTTTTCTTAACTCGAGGTGCTCGTTCAGATGTCATGGAACTTGGCGGCAAATCACTACCAGCCTGAGCTGCCGATAGAAGACGGGCAGCATTTTTGTGTGGTCCAAATTATTTCATTCTGACCAACCAGTCCCCATCATATAAACGCAAGTCGCCATCTCCGTATTCAGTCCACATTGACTTATTATCTGATTCATTGTCATTGATTACTCTATACTCTGAGTATCCTGTTGCTGACAAAGGCAATATATGAATATCTGTAATATCGATCTTCCCTTCAGCTTTATCAAGAAAATCCGCAAGTTTCATCAGTGCATCAACCTTATCGAGCAATAATGCATCGTCGCTATCAACTGTAATGGAATGATCCTTTTTAAATTCCCTTAAAAGCTCTATAACCTCATTCATAAGAAACCTCTCTCAAGATACATTGCAGCTTTTGCCAACCAATTGCTAATACATTACTATGTGGAGTGTTTTTGTGCGGATGTCCCGTTGTCTATTTACAAGTGCAAGGGGATCTCGACCAGGTCTATAGCCACACCTTGGGATAAGTTATCAGGAATAATTCTAAATCCGACAATGCGTTCCTTGATAAGCCAGGCATTTTATTATGTACAGCGCCGTCTCACGAAAACTGCCAAAAACCGGCTACGATGCTTTGCCTTGCTACATTTTTGTACAGGTATACAGCGCCATAGCCAAAGATATATTCCCCGACCACACCATCCGGATAGTAATCCTCGTCTATTTGCATCAAGAAATCATAGTTATCTTTCTGCAAATCTTCGTAATAATATGTTTCATCTTGAATTAGCTCTGGAGAACCAGTTTTTGTTATGAAATCAAATTCCTTATCCGCTGCCTTATCATACCCGACAATGTTTGTCCTGTTGATAGTTTTTGCAGTGTATCGATTGTTTGCGCTTTCCTTTGAAAATGGGTGCGTGAAAACTTTCACTGAGCATTTCGGATAGATATTGTTGTCAACCATATTTTCATAATCAATTGGAGTAAATATTGTAATGTACTCCTGAGAATTATCCGGATTTTGAACGGTCAAGTAAAAGTTATACCCTTTAATATCGTCTAACGTGTCCTCGAAGAATTGGGGAATATTCCCTCCGATTCGTCCGATAACATTACTGCTTTCAGAACTGCTTATTCTGGCAACCAGATTCGTTTGCGACATGTTTATCCTCAACTTTTTCAAAGTATATTTTCAAGCATAAAACGGAGATACATTCTAAAATGTGATTACCTTTCACTTCTATCTTTCACTGGAATACATTTTTTAAGAGTCAATCGACCATGTACCGTTAGCATCAATCACTGTGTATCGATATTCGATCTTGTTATCGTCTTATACTCATAAGTTATTTCGTCGAAATCATAGTCTATTTGAATATGAAAGGATACATCGTCTGGAACAATTCTGATTTCGTCAGAAACCAAGTCATCAAACCTGTATATATCCGAAAGATCATCTAGTACCCGATAAGCGCCGAAATACTTCCATTCTTCATCAATGAACACATAATAAGGCTGCTTATGTACCTTTGCCCGGATAAAATTCGCAACTTCTTGGTAATCAAAAGTATTTTCTTTTACCCTCGCCACGATTGGCTACGATTGATCGTTTCGATGAGCAAGTCGGTATCTTCTAAACTCAGAAACCTATCAGTCTTGACGGCTCCATTTGTGAAGGCCTGAATTTTATTGAAATAGGTCTCTTGGTGAATCTTGACTTGCCCTCTTCGGTAAAGCAATTCACGCTTATATTCTTTTTCCACAGACTACCTTTGACTCTTTTATCCTCAAACTCACTGAAACGTTCTTTTTTCTAACAGTCACTCGTCCTTTATAAGGAAAACACATCCTGATACTAATTCCCAAATCCTACGTGCCAATGGACATATTTAGCATTTTGCTCTTTGACTCATCTGAGTTTGTTGCCTTTCCATTCGATGAATAAGTAGGAGATTCAAAATCGACCCTCTGCATTTCTTATGAGCGCTGTTACGTGATTAAGATTAAACGCGCCACCTTATCCAATTGATTCTCCTTGTATGCTTTTACCTGGCTGAAGCCAAGCAATGGAGTCATCAATGACTGTATCTAGACATTTTTCCTCACTGGAAGAAAAATCGCCATATTGCGCCATTGCCCTGCATGAGGTTAACTCCTGAAGGACGGAATCCAACTCACCCGGATCATCGCAAGAACTTTGTATCTGCTTGATTTTGTCAGAGAAGAAATTCGCAGGGGCTGTTTTCCCGCCTTTATCCAAAGCAGCGACAAGCACATTCAATGAACCTAATAGCCTCTCAATATTCATCACTCCCCCTCCCAGGGTGAAGGGTCGCTATGAAAACCCCACCAATAGACTTACCAGGTACGATATCCGCATCTAAACTTATAACGATATTGTTCATTACTGTCCCCACGAGTTCATCGACATAGACCTGAAGAATGCTTAACTGTTCGGTTAAGCCCTCTGACTGGTTTTGTTGGATGACAAATGCCTGCCCCCCACTTGTCCAGGGTTGATTGACCTACGCCTAGATGGCTAGCGGAGTTCAACTATTGATAGGTATGCATTAGATAGTGCATAATCAATTGATTATTGCTTGAATTCTTGACTAAAGTTTCTGACAGTGTATTTTTCTCCTCTGATGGTTAGTTACATCGTAGAAGTAACTTGTGTCCAATTGTTTGCAAGGATCAAGAGGATTTACAATATAATCCGACCGTAACGAACCCGTTGTCTATTTACAAGTGCAACGGGTTCAACAAACATATCAGTTAATGTAGCAAAATCAATATTGGCGTCAGAAAAGCAATCCAGCATATTTGTAAATAACAAACAATCCCTTATCTCTTACAAGAATGGAGAATAGATAGTGTTCCGTTCATTATTTGATAGATTAAATTTTGAACTATTCGTTCAATTCTATTCTCGTAAAAACCATGTTGTCTTCTTCAGTTACCGAAATAACATAGGAAAACAACTGATCTACGATATAAACATTCATGTAGGGCAAGTTTTCTAGGATCTCTATTCCTTCCTCCCAATTGTTTAAAACCAGACAGCTCTTGCTTTCTTCTGCAAACAGATAAAACTTTCCATTTTGCGGATTATTTCTGAGCACCTGCAGACAGTGGGAGTTTTTATAATAAACATTTGTCGGTTCGGGGGTGCGTTGGAAAAGTTGGACACCTTATTTGGGAGGTTGGTGGTGTCCTGTGGTGTATTCGGATGCGGTGCGTGATGGTGTGGTGGGGTTTGTGCGGGAGGGTCATTCGGTGCGGGAGGCGTTGGAGCGGTTCCCGGGTCCGGACCGGGGCACGGTGTATCGGTGGCTGCGTTGCGGGCCGGCGGTGCGTGAGGTGTCGCGGGGGTGGTGCGTCGGGCGTCCTCGTCGCCGGAGGTGCGTCTGGGGGTCGTGGCCCGTGTGCTGGGGGGCTGCCCGGTGGCGGTGGCGGCGCGGGAGTCGGGGTATGGTGAGGGTGCGGTGCAACAATGGGTGAGGCGCTATCGCGAGGAGCACGGGGGTTTGGACATGGGTGAGGGCGACGGCAGGGCCGGCAAGGACAAGGCCGGCGGGGACAAGGCCGGGGGCGATGCTGGCCGGGTCGCCGAGTTGGAGGGGCAGGTGGCCGAGCTGCGCATGCAGGTCGATGTGCTCAGGGAGGCGGTCGGGCTGATAAAAAAAGGCCCCGGCGGCCCTACAGCTCCTACCTGGGCGAGATCAGCCCGGCGGTGCCCAACCTGCTCGACCGTGACTTCCATGCCCAGGGGCCGGGCCAGGTCCTGGCCGGCGACCTGAGCGAGTTCAAGACGGACGCGGGCAAGGTCTACCTCTCCCCGGTCATCGACTGCTATGACGGCAAGGTCCTGGCCTACACCATCGGCGAGCACCCCGACGCGGCCCTGGCCAACACCATGCTCGACCTGCTCGCCGGACAACGCCGCCGCCGAGGGCTTCTTCGGCAGGCTCAAGAACGAGATGTTCCACAACCGCGACTGGGCCGGCACCACCCTGGACGGCCTCAAGGACGCCATCGGCGATTGGATCGACTGGCACAACACCACCCGCATCAAGAACACCCTGAACGGCAACAGCCCCGACCAACACCGCAAGACCCACGGCCTGCTACCATAGAACCCAACACAACAACGTGTCCAACTTTTTCAACGCACCCCCCCACCTAAGGATTTTGCAATTTCTTCTCTAGAAAATCTAGCACTTGGAACAGCAAAAAATAGTTTCTTTTCTACGACATTAGGAAAACTATTTTCTTCTGACAACTCTGCAAGTCTTCTTTTTAATTCTGCCTCCATGTATTCCCACATGATATTATTCTGTGTAATAAATGGAAGTACGGTATCTTCATATGAGAATGAAATGCTATTTGTTTCAGATATTGTAGGCTCTAGCCCTACATAGTCAATAAGTCTTTTACTGTAGGGATAAGGTGATTTCACCTCTAAGGGTATAATATGCTTATTGCTTCCAGTACGAATTAAGCTTACTAAAACTAGTTGCTCATTAAGTAATGTGAAGCGAGGCATACTTGAATTAGGAATATCAAAACTCAGATGGATATCAATAGTTTTATCATTCTTTGTTATATCAATTAGTAGAGGGCAAACTAATCTCTTGTACATAGCAAAACGCTGAAAGCCTTCTAATGCATTATTAGCACAAAGTGCAACAAAAAATGGAGGCATAAAAGTATTTATATTTTTCACTTCACTAAACAACAAAATTTGTTCATCTGTTATTTCATTATCTAGTTCAGTTAGAAACTTAATATAATTAGCAGGGGATAAGTCCAGTTCTTCTTTCCAAAGTACATTAGGTATTTCTGCTTTTTGCAAAATATCATCTAAGGATAAACCGATTCCCTTTACAAACCCTTGAAACTGTTTTGATATAGTTATTTTCGTAGATATACTCCTATTTTACTACTGTATTTTTCATCATTTTATCTAAAAACTTATCTGGTGCAAGTCTAGACATTAGGATTGAAGCCTTAGCTGGTAAACTATCTTGATAGCGAGTTTTAGGCTTTTTAGCTTCAATTGCTTTCTTAACAATAAGTGCAATTTTTTTAGGGTCATTTACTAATGAGGATTTTTTTAAATACATTTGTCGATAGTAATCTGCTACTTTCTTTGTTATTTTTTCATAAGGACTATTTTTCCCAGAATCTTCTAGATGGTCTGCAGCTATTGAACCCCATTCAGTCATAACACCACTTGGTTCAATAATTGAAACCTTAATACCAAAGTCAGCAACATCCATACGAATAGAGTTACTTAATGCTTCTACTGCAAATTTAGAAACATGATACCAACCACCTAGATAGCTTGTAACTTTGCCACCAACAGAAGAGGTCACGATAATTCTCCCATCATTTTGTTTTCTCATATATGGTAATACAAGCTGGCTCATTCTTGCTACACCTAACACATTCACATCTAATTGTTTTTGAGCCTCTTGCAATGATACTTGTTCTATTGGTCCGTAAGAGCCATATCCAGCATTGTTGAATAGTACATCGATTTTTCCTTCACTATCAATTATAGTCTTTATCGCATTCTTTGCAGATTCCTCGTTTGTTACATCTAGGCTTAGTGGAACTACACCTAATTCTTTAAGTGGTTCCATTTTATCTACTCGTCTTGCTCCTGCATATACTTTATATCCGTTTTTTGCTAATAGTTCTGCTGTAGAGTAACCGATTCCACTACTAGCACCTGTAATTAAAATTACTTTCATAATTATGTTCCTTTCTATTGTTGATATATATATTATAGCTGAAACAAATTAGGGGGTGCGTTGGAAAAGTTGGACACCTTATTTGGGAGGTTGGTGGTGTCCTGTGGTGTATTCGGATGCGGTGCGTGATGGTGTGGTGGGGTTTGTGCGGGAGGGTCATTCGGTGCGGGAGGCGTTGGAGCGGTTCCCGGGTCCGGACCGGGGCACTCCACACCGACCGCGGCTGCCACTACCGCTGGCCCGGATGGATCCAACGCATGGACAGCCACGGCTGGACCCGGTCCATGAGCGCCAAGGGCTGCTCACCGGACAACGCCGCCGCCGAGGGCTTCTTCGGCAGGCTCAAGAACGAGATGTTCCACAACCGCGACTGGGCCGGCACCACCCTGGACGGCCTCAAGGACGCCATCGGCGATTGGATCGACTGGCACAACACCACCCGCATCAAGAACACCCTGAACGGCAACAGCCCCGACCAACACCGCAAGACCCACGGCCTGCTACCATAGAACCCAACACAACAACGTGTCCAACTTTTCCAACGCACCCCCTTCTTTAAAGTTCAAAAATAATCTGTCATCAGATTTATTTAAAGAAAAATCCACAAATGTATCAAGCATTTTTTGTTTGATTTCATCAGCTTCAATTACCTGGACATTCTTTAATCCAGCATCCTGAATTGCTTCTAACAAATACAGTTCATCGTATTTATCGAATCGTTCCATTGTCAACTTTCCTATAGGCTCGCTTGTCTTGGTCAAAGGTATGTTTTGACAGTTGAAACTGGGATGAGAAGCCATGATCTACCCCTATGAAATAACAGGCTTTGCACAAGGAGACCAATTGCGTTACAAGCTACATTCGTTTAGCACTTAAATCATATATATCGTTGGCTATTCTCTCCATGCTCAAACTACCTAAAGCACCGAAATCAAGACTATAAATGGCATCCTTCTCACTACCCTTTTTTACATACACAAAATACCCAATATCACCATCTTGTCCTATCAAGCAATACTGTGGTTCAACGGATTGTATTTGGTATGTTTCGTTTCTTTCAAGAACATCCGTATAGCAAAATAAGTAGATATTAGACTCATTTTCATCTTGAATTTCATAAGAGGGGTTATCTTGAATCTCTTCTGCCAGGAATTTTCGGTATAAGCCAGGAAATGCAATATCCAATTCTTCTTCTATAAAACCTATTTGTTCCATCATTTTTTCGTGTATCACAGTAATGCTCCGATTATCTCAAATGCTGTACAAACAAAGTAACTTCATCCTTATTCCTGGATTTTGCTAAAGCGTTTCGAATTTTTCATTCAATTCCTTGATTTTACCCTCTTTTATCGATTAGCCTTAAACCTTCAAACCATCGGAAAATAACACAGGACGTGAAACAGCCTACCTTGTTATAGGCATCGTCAGGCGATTGGTCCAAGGTGATGAACATGCCCATGATATTCCCTGCTTCCCTGCCTTACTTAATTCCCATTGAGCCAGTTGAACCAGGCTAGTAGGTCTTTAAATTTGTGCTCGCTTTGGCCTGAGTATCTCCATATCTCGGGCTCTGCAGGATTGTTCCACACAGCAAGCGTGTAATCACCCTCATCCTGGCTCATCACAGAGAGAAGCGATAAGCGGCTGTCAGGATACATGGCCGGAGCGGAACCCTCCCAATCGTCCCTCATGGATGCAACCCAATTCCTAAAGTGAGGTTTATCAACTAATTCGGCCATCTCATTAACGCTGATAAAGGTCTCTCCGATGTCTTGCCAGGAACCGGCATACAAGAACCTCTCTTTCAAGAGCGGGGAGGCTGCTTGATACACGGCTGCATCCAGCGTCGGCACCCTATCCACCACCGAACCGGGAAGTATCCGCTGTTGTATGTCACTCTTAGCTTCTTCCTCCGTCATACCGCATGAAAGGCATTCTTCAACAAAGGCTTGAGCCCGACTATCAAAGCTGTTCTTATACTTATCGAGAGCCTCTTTTACGGACACCTTGCCATCACCTCACAATAGACTTTAGGAAAGTCGCCTACTGGTTTCATCTGAACAATAAACTAGGAAAATCTCCCTTTAATGCGATCAGGAACGATGTAATTCACTTATCCATTCCCTAAAATCCTCTTCAGTATATAAGTAGTTTCTATCTGAAGATGGTAAATCTACCGCGCCTAACATTTCCAAGTAATTAGATATCATTGGGTCTGAGATTCTTAAAGAATCATCATTATAAATATCAAACGCCCACTCAGAAACAGTTTTCCTGCTTTCATGTCCTGATATTAAATTTTGTATCTTTTTAATTAAATCACTTTTTCTAGGGATTTCTCTCATATTTACCTTCTCCATTTGAATCAAAAATAAATCACGTTTGGCTGCTTAATCATTTATTTTGATTAGATAGCACTTTCAGAGAGTAATTGTTTATCATTTTATCTTTAAAAAAACCATCGTTATACAAATGTCTTAAATAAGATATGGTGAAAAATTTATCTATTTGTTTCATATATTTTTCATTTAGAAGGGTAATGAACGTTGAATATAGTATTTCACCATACTCCTCTAAATTAAGTGCCTTATTTATATTCATCAGTTGCTCCTCAGAGAGGTCAGGCAATTCATTTAACCTAAATATTTTAAATCATCAATTTCTAAATGCTTATCAACACATATTCCAATTTCAAAAGTAAAGAATTGTTTTTGTAACGCAATAATTATTGTAATAACCTTACAAGTTTTGCTCCATGATGCCCGCTTCTTTTGGAAGCCAGATGATTTAACAATAAAACTAATATCTTGTTTTAACTTTTTGTCATCCAATTTAATTGTTTGTTCCATTTTCTAAACTCTGTAACTGAATCAAATTTTTGATATCATGATCGGATTGAGATGTGTAGTAGGGATACTTCTCTGCTTCTTTAGCATTAGTAGAAGTAACACTTCCCAAAAGATCGACTTTTTTCGATATCGGATCTCCATATTTAAAGAAAAATCCATCAACATCTTTAGGCTTATAATTTTCCTCGTGACCGATAATCCGCCAATCACCTTCTAATTTATTATCAAACAAAGTGTAAGAATCCAAAATTATCGGCGAGATTAATCTTTTGGCACCAATAATATTGTCTTTTGAGATCTCAGGTGAGGAATTAAAATAATCGAATATTTCAGCACTGTGACCCATCATTGAATCGGCAATTATCTGACCGAACCCAAATAAGTTATCTTCAATCTGAAAGCTGAAAATATCGCCAGGTTTAATAAATCGAAGCATTGTTCGAGGTTTTGTGCCCCAATCTCTAAACTTAAATTGCCTCACCAACGCCATTCCTTTCTAGTTGATCGTAAAAATTTTGCAATGAATCCTTTTATAAGCCAAGCGTTTTTTTATTATTTGAAGTATTACACTCCAATCTCCACCACCTAAGCCTTGTCCAATTTTAGGCATTTGAATCGTTAATCTATTTTTTAAAGCAAAATCCGCCACTTTTATCAAGCACTCATCTAATTTCTCGTATGAAACATATATAGTTTTATCATTGTAATCTTTTCTTATTCCATCTTGGGCGAGCATATTGGCAACATATATTCCATTATTTTTATCAGCGTTAATGAACTGAACTTCCCCTAAGTTAAAGTCTTTTTGGGAACTCCATTTTAAATATTGTGTTTTTACATCAGGAAATTTTCCTGAAAGCGCCAAAACAAAACCCTTACCCCATTTTCCACGATTGTTTACAATATGAATAATCAATGAAGAACTGTGTTTAGGAGCAGAAGCATCTCCTATTTCATATTTTATAAATGACTCAACATCAGCATTTGAAATGTGTTTGAACCAAATCTTTTCAAAGTTTTCCTCATTAATACTTACGGATTCAGATAAATCTAAATCGCTTTTTTTACCGTCATAGAGCAGATAACCAAATTCTTCATTCCAATCTTCTAAAGAGGAAGACAAAAAGTATTTGCCATTTATCACATTAATTTGTCTTATTGCAATTTCATCTAGAAATTCAGTGTAGATTTCACCAGTATCAAATTTACCTAAATAATATGTTTTCTTTTCATCAATATTCATGCTAACCATAAAAATAGTTCATAAAATTAGCGGTATTATCCCCTAAGATCGGAGCAAGTTTACTATTCATTTTGGGTAGAAATTCTGGTTTTATTTCATCACAATCATCATTTGTATATACTTCGTAAATGTTATATTCGTTGTATACAATATCTGCAAGCGCGGTTAGAGCTTCGATAAACTGAATGAAATTATCTGCGATTTTAAACGGATCTAACACATCATATGCTGCATAAACAGCAGTATTATCTGCAAAATTGAACAAAATTGATTCTCCGCCGCCCGACTGTTCCAAGAAGACGATACATTCATTTTCATTTAAGTTTGAAAATGATACTCTGCGTTTCGTTCTTTTAAACTTGAATAATCGATAAACGATATTAGAGAAACTCCTGTTTCTATCGTGACTTGTTGTAAGTCAAACTTTCGATAAAACTGAATTAGACCATCATTATTATGTAAATATGATTCATCCACATAGTTTTCGTCATTTGCCAAAAACCGGAAATCTTTGTGCTGTTTTAGTACTTCTAATAACTTTTCAAACGCTTGAATTTCTAACATTTTTACCTCGATATTTTTAATCAGAATCCGGTACAAAATCAGTAATTATCTGTTTGGCATACTTTGCTGCATACGGTATGCCTACCCTTTTCAGATATTTTACAAGTTCGGTTTTTCCTTTTTGAGCCATAATATATTCGAGTGTATTTGTTAACACAAAAAATTTCGAATATCCTAGATTTATCTCTTCATCTTCATAATCATCATCCGGGTCTGGCTCCTCGCCTTCTGGGTATTCGTCTCCCAATTCTACATAATTATTAATCTTATTAACAGAATAACTAATGAGGTTTTCCTTTTGCGTCGTCATAAAATCTTCGATCTCTTGGATTGTTAAATTAGCTTTATTTATTTTTTCTAGCGCAAAATTCAAGTCGAGATACTCATATTCCTGATCATCTTCACACATTTTTATTGGTACAATTTTTCTAATTTCTGACAAAATAGCTTCGTACAAATCAGAAGATTTTAACTGTTTCACATCCTGGGTGTTCATTTTATACTCCATCTCAATCTAGATTAATTCTAAAAAGTGATCCCCTTCCATTTCTGGGTTACACTGGAATACATTTTTTTAGAGTCAAGCAACCATTTACCGTTAGAATTAATCATTATGTATCGATATTTAATCTTGCTTTCTTCAACTACTGGATGAGTCCAGATCGTCTCAACCTTGACTTTTTTGGAAGAGAGGACGGTCACATTTGTAATTTTTTCACAGTTCAGATCATATTCTGGCGGAAATCCAGCATTGGGGATTGGCAGCCGCCCAAGATGTCGATCCTTGACTGTTAAATATGCATCGTAAATGCTTTTTAATTTTTTTCCAGCTTCAACCCCATAATCTTCGATGCCAACTTCACTATACTTTTGTTCAGTTTCCACTTCCCAGATATTCATTTCTTTCATAAACGAATAAATCTGATTTTCCAATTCTCTTTTGTCTATTTGTTCCATTCCTTGTACTCATATGTTATTTCGTCGAAATCATAATCTATTTGAATGTGAAAAGATAAATCATCGGGAATAATTCTAATTTCGTCAGAAACCAATTCATCAAAATTGTATTTATCCGAAAGATCATTTAGGACCCGATAAGCGCCGAAATACTTCCATTCTTCATCAATTAACAAATAATAAGGCTGACTATTTACCTTTGTTCGGATAAAATTCGCAACTTCTTTGTAATCAGAAGTATTTTCTTCAACATTTGCCAAGATTGGCTTATGCTTAATCTTTTCGATGATCAAGTCGGTGTCTTCTAAACTAAGAAATCTATCAATCTTGACAGCTTCATTTGTAAAGGTCTGAATTTTATTGAAATAGCGATCTTGATGAATCTTAACTTGCCCTCTTCGATAAAGCAATTCACGTTTATATTCTTTTTTCACAGATTATCTTTGACCCATTTATTCATTGCAGAAATAAAGTTTTCCAGCGTATTGTTAGCGTCGTTCGCAAACTGTCCGACCTTTATAGGTCAAATCAAGCGCCTGACAGAATTCAATTACCTTCAAGCCATAATTCAAAATCACAGATTTTATTTTCGCTGATCACAATTAGATTTGACTGTTCATTGCATCTAACAATATTAAAACCATCAGGTATATTATCTAATATTACTGTATATAAGAACATATAGACTGGATTGTGCGGATCAAAATTAGTCAACTCGTATTCGCTCTTATCCATATCGCAACAATCTATCTTTTTGATCGAATTTATCACACTGAAACCACTTAGAATTTCATTTTCATAACAAATTTCGGCATCAAAAAATTCAACTTCGGTTGGTACAGTTTGTTCAAGAACTACCCTAAGATCACGACTAACCAAATCAGGTCCAGTAGTGGATAACAAGTGGAATTTCTCGATTGTCTTAAAACTGGATTTATTCTTGGCTTGATATTTTAGGGTAAAATCAAGACCTTCGAGGCTAATACCTTCATTAAACAACGAAAAATTCGCTGATATATCGTGAAGATAGTCAAGCATATTGTAAGTGTTTCTTATTGTTGATATTATGTAATTCATTTTTTGCACCTACGCGCTCTCAATGTCTATCCGAAACTGTCATATCGTCGAAGACCAAATCTCCAGATAGTGTTATACGCAATAAAGAATAAAATTGGACCCACGAAAAAAACGCCAATATTTTCAAGTGTAATACCACTAAAATAATCATCTCATTCCAATACTTTACGTGCATAAAGGAGCTTATTGGAACTATTGTCACAATATTTCTTCATGCGTTCTTTAAGCTTATCAGGGATCCCTCTTTTTCCATTATTCCATGTATCCGTAGCTTTCCATGCCTTTCCCAATTCAGAATGATCTCCAAAAAATTCTGCCACATTATTAAGAGCTGTGCAAAGCAGAGATACATACGTGTCGGGCATCTGCATTTCTTCAACCACGTTCATTAACATTAAAATCATTTGTATTTCAATGTCGTATTTATCAAAAGCATTGGGTTTACGTGCTTGCTTGTAAATATTATCAATTACTGCCTTTATATATATGAGAAAGTTTGAAAGCAAATACGGATATAATGGAGCTAATTCTAGTACTTTTTTTGCATCATCCTTTACAACCTCTATAGATGAATCTGAATATTCTTTATCAGGTGAGTTTTCAGCCTCTACAAATTTTTGTGTTAATTTCTTTACGTCTGATTCGCTTTTCGAATACTTTTTCTTTAAAAGATGATTCTGATTAACTATTTCTGAAAAAATAGAATGTACGTCATTAGTTTCAATTATGGTTATTCCCGTTTCAGGATCTTTATAAGGATTATCAACTACTTTTTCGTCCTCACCTTTATAACGGATAAAGTAAACATCCTGTTCATAACCAACAGAAGAATCAACCTTAACAGTGCGATTCCAGTCAACAGCAGAAAGAACATTGAGGTCTCCCAAGTCGTAACCAACCATGAGGATTGTGTATTCCTTTAATAAAAATGGTAACCTTGTTTGTCGATAGTCTCCTGGGCGTAACATTTTAGCATAATCCTCGTTAGTAATAACTATGCTTTCAGGATTCCAAATACTACCATGTAAATGAAAAACTGGAACAAGTCCTTTCGGTTGTGAAAAAATATTATTCGGATAAATCGACAATGCTCGACCATTCAGTAAACATTCTGCAATATGATCATAGTTAGTAGTAAGTATCCATGAACAATCCGTCTTAATAAGTACGTCTTTCCATTTCTTCTCTTCATTATTTTTGGGATATACAGAAACAACGTTAGCTATTATTTCTTTAAATTGAAAATCACTAGCCCTCACATAATCTTCATCTTGCTGATTCTTTTGTTTGTTACTCTGCTGAATTATTTCATTTGCTTCATTAAGAGCTTTGTTTGCAGCTTTATTGATCCTGCTCGCAACAAGTGGATAAGTTAAACCGGAATTCAGCAAATCGTCCTCAAGATCTAGTTTAATATCCAGTTTGTCACATGATCTATTTAAACGTTCTACAGACTGTTTCAGCAATTCAGCCCATGATAAGGCTCTATCACCAACAACAGCTTTTGAAAAACCTGATCCTAGAAATAAACCCAACATTCCTTGCTGAGATCTTTCGCAAATCTTTCCTATCACTTCTTCTCTATTTAAAACAAATTCTGAATTCATTTCAGAGCTTGTCTCAGAACTAATTTCTTTACTCATTTGACTCCTTTTCCGTTTTATTTTTTTATCAAAATTGGTTAAATCAGATTACTTTTAATTCAATGCCAAAACCCTTTTTATCATGTCGTGAATCTTAAGACAAAAATCGGAATTCTCAATTATGTCTGGAACAACTAAAACATAATAAAAGATGTTATCAAAACTTAAGTTAATATCGTAAGGTTCAAAATCTGATTTGCCTTCAAACTCAAAAAGCGAAGCAATTCCGTGAAGATTAACACGCTTCGCTTCGACACAAAAACAACCTTCACCTTCGAGGTCCAAATTGTAGCCATTATTTAAATGATAGTCCAACATCTCCTGACTTTTGTAAAAGAGCAAACTTTTTTCATCTTGGAAATGATTATATTCGAAATGATAATTGATATTTTGAGCCTCAGCTTTCAACAATTCGAAAACTAACTCAATAGGTTTAGTTGTATAAAAGCCGTATAGGATCCCGGTCATATTTTTATAATTCCTTTACAGCCTGTTCTAATTGCTTAAGATAGTCTGCCTTACTCATTTGGATGAACATAAAATCCTCTGTTCCCCAAGTTTTTACAACTAAAAATTCTTGGTTGTTGTAATAAATGAAAAAGCCGATATCTCCGTCAAAAGATTCAATGCACGTGGGAAGAACTGTATTTTTCAATACGTTCTCAGACAGAATAGATAGTTGATTGACTAGATTTTCCGCATTACAAAAAATGTTATCATGATGATTTACTCTTAGAATAGTATCGTCAAAGGATAACTTCAGACTATCTGCCAGCACTCTAACATCCGGGTCTCCAACAACAGCATCTCCAAATTGAAAAAAGCATTCGGCAAACACATATTTATTATCAAAAGACGGGAGATTTTTTAAATGAACAAATTCGATCATATGTTTTTCACTACCCTGGCAAAACCAAGTTCCCTTCAATACAACTAACAGCATTGCCGCCTAATAGAATTTGGTCATCCTCGGTAAACTTAACTTCAACTCGTCCATCACGTCCAAGACATTTTCCTTGAGTTGCAAGGTAACTATTTTTATTGATCAGGTGATGTTCTTTAATTAAAACAGCAACACTCCCATTGCCACTGCCACAGACTGGATCTTCATCAACGCCTTCATTAGGTGCAAAAGAGCGGACCTCAAAATCACTGAAATTATCTTCAGTTGGGCCAAAAACGGTCAGACCTGTAACGCCAGCTGCAATTATTTTAGATAACATATTCATATTTGGCAATATATCTGTGACCGGTTTGGCGCTTGGAAGTTTTACTGTATCCCAAACAGCGCCAACATTAATTTGTTCAGCAATTTCGATCTCTGTCTCGTTGATGCCAAGAGCTTCGGCAAGTTGTTTAACCTGAGAAGAACTGATGTCATTCTTGACAGGCTCGGGTAGCGTCAGAAACAATTGTTCGCCTTTTTGATAGATTTTCACAAGACCGCTGCCGCATTCTTGAACCACATAATCTTCGTGCTGCGGGCGAAGACCACTTTCTAATATGGCATGAGCCGAGCCAATCGTTGGGTGACCAGCAAAAGGCAATTCATTGTTAGGAGTAAAAATCCTTAAGCGATAATCAGCTTCAGAATTGCTTGGAGAACAAACAAAAGTTGTCTCTGAGAGGTGAATCCAATTAGCGATTTGCTGCATTTGACTGCTCGATAACTTATCGCCGTCCATCACTACTGCAACTGGATTTCCTTTGTATGGAACTTTTGTAAAAACATCAATTTCTTTAAATTTCACGTTTCTGTTTGACAAAATGGGGCTCCTATATTTCTCCCAAACAATTGGTCAGGTCTTGATTTAGATAAATTTTAAAAACTAAAAGTTGATTCAGCAAATCATTGATGGATTTTCAACTCGTCAATTGAGATTTGTCTTTTGCCAGATATCGCACTCGGTTAATAAATTCAATCGTTATGTTTCGAACGGATTTGAGGTTTAAGCCTGATGGTTTTGGCATCGGTTAAAGTTTCTTCTTTAATCGGTTTGTGTAACTCACGAATTCTTTCTTCAGTTGAGGGTAACGTGTTCATCATCTTATTAAAGGCACTCTGTTCGCTCGCTTCGTCATTAGCGATATAATAACGCATCAAGTTAATAGTAAATTCAGCACGATCTAAATCATTAAACGGAAGAACTAAATAATTTCCCGATTCGAAGGTTCCATATGCACTATTTGCTGCAATTAATGCTGTTCGTTTATTGCCATCTTGAAATGCTTGTAGTTTTGATAATTTAGCGAACACCGTCCAGGCATCAAATTCCTCCTGAGCAGAATGACGATATTGATTTACAATTTCATCAAGATCATTGCGAGTAATAACTTCTTTAGGAAAATATTTTAGCTGACTTTTTTCGTCAACAATGATTGCGATGCGATCGTCTTCATTGTACATGGCATTTCTCAAATGTCCGGGCCAATTAGGCTGTTCGATTGAAAGTGAGTCAAATTGCTTATTGATTGCAATAATTCCCTCGGAAGAAAAGCCCACTTCTTTAATGGCTTCGATTCCTTTCAAGGCATCGGAAAAAATGACAGGATCTTCACTATTTTGCGTCAATGGCTCTGTTGACTTTGCATCTAAAGCCTTTTTTGTTTGCAAAACTGTACTCCCGTACCCGTTTAAACTCCCCAACGAGGTAATAAATCTTGCTAAAGAAGTATTATCCAATTTACGTCACTCCTTTTTCTACTTTTGTATGAGTCTTAGACAAGATTTGTCTTTTGCCAGATATAATCTTAGCTAATGATTATTTGTTCATTGTAAAAACCCGTCTAAATATTGAGAAATAATATCCCAAAAACTAAACATATAGTTTTTTCTTTTTTCTATCTCATCTTCGTTATCTTCGTAGAAGTCGCAGTAGTAACTTTCAACTTCACCAATCAGATCCCATTTTACTTTCGTTAGTGTCGTCTCTGATAAAAAATCCGGAATTAAAGCAACGTCAAAATTTATTGGGGAAAAAGGCGGCAACATTTTTTTACTTATCGATCGATGCCATAAAAAATAATATAATTCATTTTTAGCTATATCAACCATTCTAAAATAATCAAAGATTGATGATTTTTGGGGGCAATACACGAAAACAGACAGCTTTCTAGTTGATTCCGTTTCAACTATAAATATGCCTTGGTTATCAGAAATATCTTTAAGTAATTTTATATATTTTAAAATTACAGTAGATAAAGTTCTCATAATGCTTTCCTTAGATTTTGATAAAAAGTGATACTGTGTGTGAATTCGATTTAATTGAGGTTTATTAATTTTTTCAAAATATACATTTAGTCTATTTACTGACCAATTAAAACCTTCATACTCTTTATCCAAATAATTATATCTACCATTTTTATAAAAATCTCTTAGCAAGTTTAAAAGCTCGTTTTCTTCTTTGTTAAAATTCAAATTATAAATTTTAGATATAATTGACCTTAGCATTTCTACATTATGACTATTTAAAAACTTTCTTTGATCATCCTGAATTTTGCTATCATCGAGTAATAAAATTATTTTTTGCATTCTTTCAATACCAACAGAAATATTATAAAGAGCATTAAAAATTTCATAATCTAAAATGTAATTGCCCGTATAGTAAATTGCTTCACATCCGTCAAACAAAAATTCACCTACATTGTGCATCTCCATGTTTAGTTGTAATTTCATTTCCATTTATTGTGCTTCTTTACTTTAACTTGAATAAATTATATCAAAGCATTTCTTTGATCTATTTTGGAAAGGGTTTTCGTATTCTTAACTTGCAATCTTAGTACTTCTATAAAGTTCTCAACAGAAATTTTATTTTCCAACGTCTCTTGAATTAAATTGTTAAATTTTGTCTCGATTATATTAGTTTTTGTCAACATCTTCTTACCCATCTCTGTAATGTAGATATTAATAACCCTTGAATCAAAAGTATTTTTCTTTTTTTCAACAAGTTCCTTATGCATAAGTCTTTCAACCAATCTACTAGGATTATCTGACCCACAGATTAGCAGTTCACCAATCTCAGAAATTGAAAGACCATCTTTAATTGAAAGAATTTTTAGCACCTCATTCTGACTGGGCGTAATATCTAACGAAGCTAACATTCTAGCATATTGCATCTCTCCCTCTTTATCTGCTGCCTTAATCAAATATCTTAATTCTTCAATACTCTGCACAAATAAATTATCCTTTCAAATTTGCTTGTTTTTTCATAATTCGATAAACCATATTTACCATAGCTTTTCTTGGCAAAATTCTGGGTAAGATAGCACTTGTGAAATAATTATTAATCCCATCAATCTGCGAAATCTTATTTTTACTTAATGCTTTCATTGTTACGTCTACTACATGACTAGGAGTTCTTAAGTTTCCAACTGCTACTCCTCCACCAGTAGAAAAAAAGTTTGTATCCGTGGCTCCGGGACTTATTGCTATTACCTTAACTCCACTATTTTGACATTCCACAGCAAGTGCTTCAGTAAACGAAAGAACAAAAGCCTTACTAGCCGCATATACTGCCATTGTAGGTATTGGATGATAGGCTGAGCTTGAGGCCACGTTTATAATTGTTCCTTTATTTCTAGCTATCATCGGTTTCAAAAATTTCTTTGTAAGATCAAATACTGAAACAACATTTAACATTACCTCATCATGTTGATTATTATAATCAATCTCATTGACAGTTCCATTAAGGCCAAAACCGGCGCAATTAATTATTATATCTATAAATATTCCTTGTTCACAAACATATTCATAAATTTTTGATCCACTTTCTAAAACCGATAAATCAGAACTTATTATTTCAACCTTAACATTAAATTTGTGATGAAGGTCTTTGCTAACTTTTGTTAGTCTTTCTTTTGATCTAGCTACTAATAAAAGATCCCTCCCCTCTTGTGCATAGTGTTCTGCAAAAGCTTTTCCTATTCCAGAAGAAGCGCCAGTTATTAAAACTTTTTCTTTCATTAATTAACATTCTTATTATGCGTCTCGACATATTTGTCTAGACACATAATAATTCAAAAAATTGTAATGGCAAGAAATATATTTAATTCAACCTCGTCATCTTAATTGTCCTCAAATTAAGGAAATCTACTGCTTCTAATCTAAACTTTTATTCATCAACCTTAGTGAGACAATTTATCTCCTCATAGTTATCCCCTTACACATCAGGATTAATGCTGGAATTACATTTTTCAATTAAATCCAAGCACGTTTTGAGTAAAACCTTGTTCTTTTCATTGAACAAAAGTGAGCTGAGAATGAAATATGATAGAAAAAATTAGCTGATAAATCAACGAATTTTTTTCATATTTACGTTGTAAACATCTGATCGTTTACCTACATAAACAGTTGTTATTATCAATTGATCATCGTTAATTACTGTTATCAAGCGGTAAGATCCAATCCTAAATCGCACATAACCCGATAAATTTCCTACCAATTTTTTCCCTGGAGTATCGGGAAAATCAACATCAATCAGATGCTTTTTTATAAACTTTGCGATCGTCTTCTGGACATCGGGAGATAATTTTTTTAAAGATTTTCGAAAATATGCGGTCGTTCTAACCGAATATTTACTCATTTTCTAAATTTAATTCTTTAAGCGTATCATCCCAGCTTAAAGTTCTCTTATCATCATCCAGCCAAGCCTTAAAAGCTAAATCTGCCTTTTCAATATCAAGCCAATCTTCTAATTTTTCCTGCACCGCAGCCTGAATGAATTCAGATTTACTGATTGAATGAGATTCCGTATAAACATTTAACAAATCATTGATTCGATCATCGAATCTAACCGAAGTTGCCTGGGTCATAATATTTACCTCCAAAGTGCTTTCATCATATCATTCAAGATTTTGGTAGTCAATTATAACTACTTCGTATCTGTTATGCTTCCTTTTTAACAACATAAATCCGCTTATATTTCTTAAAATCAATTGCCGTATAGACGTCGTACTCGAGACGATCTAATGAATTTAAATACTCCCGCACCAGATTTTCTTCAACGGTTTGAGTACTTTTAAGCTTCAACTTAGACAGCAGCCAATCTTTCCTTTGTGAGACAAACAAGTTGGGGGTGAGACAATTTATCTCCTCATAGTTATCCCAATCAGTAATACTGACACAAATAAAATGGTCAGGCTTAATGCTAGAATTACATTTTTCTGCTAAATCCAAGCACGTTTTTAGTAAAACCTTGTTCTTTTCATTGAACGAAAGTGAGCTGAGAAATGAAATATGACTGAACCTTGAGAAAACGGGAATTTCTTCGAATGTTTCATACTCCGCAAAAAGCGTTAAGGGATCGTCTAATCCTTCAGCTTTGATAAGATCGTTCATATTGATAATCATTCATAAACCTTAGTCGCCTGAATTATATCTGACAAGACTGACCAATTGATATTTTTCGGCACTGCTTGAGTAGTATTCAGATAATATCCATCCATATCCTCAACCCACGAAGACATGGCTTCAAGAAACTGGAAATATCTCGATTCTTCCATTGCTCTGGATGATTTTGAAAATTAATTAATAAGTTCTTCAGCATTTCGATAAACTCTTCTTTAGAATTAACCATTTTATGTCTCCAATTCATTATGTGCAGATGCCCTGTGATTACTTGAAGCTGGGTTCGCATAAACGTTGAAATATTCAACCAGTTCAGACTTCCCATCAACTACAGATGACATCATGAATGTTAGTCCATCCCGATCCACACTGTCTAACCTAAACTCTCCAAGAAATTTTTTAGTTCAAAAATTAGTTAATCGTGGCGATCATCAAACTATTCCTCTTTCGTGCATATTCCTAAGTTTCACCATTAAAACTTAATATACAAATAAATTAGTTCCATTTTTTCACTTTATATATGGAAGAAAATCGCAGACGTTCCATAAAACAACTATTTTTGAAATAAAATACGGTCGTCTGACTAAAATCTGACTAGTAACTTGAAACAAAAGAAATATTCGTTAGATTATTGCACAATAAAACTATCCGAAGATAGACTGTTAATAACCAGCTTAATTAAATTTATCAATAATCAATAATATTATATTATAAAAAATAAACCAGCTCAGTGGGTTATTATTTGGAATTCTTAATTCAATATAGTAAAAAATCAGCCCCGCATGTGCGGGGAATACAGTAGCAAACAAAATAAAACTTAACCTTATAACTAAGCCCGCAAAGGATTTTTATACAAAAAACTTCTCCTATACAGAAAGGAGAAGTCAATTGTAAAGTTAAGAAAGCTAGAACGGAGTCAACGTTTTAGCTCGGGCACCATAAAATACCCTATGTTAATCATAACAAAAATTAAAAAAATTTAAAGATCACCCCCGCGAGTGCGGGGAATAACGCACTTGATATCAGCGAAGGCGATGCTACAATCAATAATTCCACCCTAGCTACCGACACGTTAACACTAGAAAAAAGCAATACCACCATTAACAGTTCCCACCTCTTAAGTTGTCAAAGGTGACTTCGACACGACTTCTAAGCAAAGACTAGCTTGATACCTGACCGCTGCTGACGATGAAATTAAAGTGTAAGGACACGACTACGAAGGCTCTTTCCGCCAAGGAACTAGGAATGTCTCTACATTAAAAGTTAACTGCAGTGACAGTAACATCACCATAGACTAACGCAAAGTAATTTAATTATGAAAAGGATCGTTAAAATAGTCCTAATTGTTCTTGCAAGCGGCCAAAATTAATAACAACAAACTGCTCAGAAACAACTACATTACCCTAGAAAGCGCCTCCCTTTCTATGACTGAAACACCAAAAGTTGGCTACGACTTGACCGATGAAATTGGATCAATCTCATACCACGGCAAGAGGGTAGGCCATAACTTTAGTAAAAACCCTACAAGTCCAGTTATGCTATCAGCTAAAGCGGAAGTAGGCCCGATCCGAATTAAATAGTCAAAGTAAACTAAAAAGCCGCGCTTTACGGTACAAGCCTGTCTACTAAGACAAAGTATTTGACCAAAAAGAGGTTTTTTGTATCTATAGCTTTTTTACAGTCACTGTTGGACGTCAATCACAAAAGAATTAATATCGCCGCGGTATTCGGCAATCGAAAATTCAATCGGGCGCCCATCACCAGTTAAGCCTTGAGTATGAAAGTAAAAAACCGGCTTATTGACAGCAATATTCAATAAGTTAGCCGTTGTCTCGCTAGCTTCCACAACTTCCAACTTTCTAATTACCCGAGTTACCTTAAGCTGATGCTTTTCTAGCGTACTATATAATGAATCCTTAGCAAAGTCATAGTTGACCAATTCCGGTATCCGTTCTTTAGGCACATAAGTTGTGACTAAGACGACTGGCTGACCGTCAGCATAGCGCAAGCGCACCAGTTTAAACACCACAGCTCCAGGATCAACGTGCAAATTTTGAGTAACTTCACTTGTAGCTTTCTCCTCGGCAAAATACAGCAAGTTGGTCTTGGGATAAATGCCCTTAGCACTCATTTCCGTACTGTAGCTCTCAATCAGGTGCGTGAATTCCTGTTCGATTTTTGTCTTCTTGACAAGGGTTCCCCTCTTACGTCGACGCTCCAGGTAACCCTCGTTGACCAAGGTGGCAATTGCCTGCCGTACAGTTGGGCGGCTCACTTGAAACTGTGTTGCTAATTCAAGCTCTGGCGGAATTAACGTATTTTGCGGATATACTCCAGTCTGAATTTTATGTAAAAGGTCAGCAGCAATTACTTGGTATTTAGGTTCAGCTTTTTCTGGCACTTTGACCCTCCCACTACTTTTCAAGAGAACATTATGTATTACTATACCATGCAAAAAACCAGTGTAAAGCAAAATCACATTTGCAAGCACTGGCTTTTTCGATGAAAAAACAAATAATAATTGGTGTTAACCAACCTTTTTAATTAAATTTCAATTGCAGTAATATCGTCTTCCTCAAACCGCTTTTTGAGTACTGTAATAATTTTAACGCCAGCACTGGTACCTATACGTTCAGCACCAGCTTCAATCATAGCCAAGAAGTCGTCCGTGTTGCGGATGCCGCCCGCGGCCTTGACCTTCACAGTCGGGCCGACTGTTTCCTTCATCAGTCGAACGTCTTCAACCTTAGCACCTGAAGTACCAAAACCGGTTGAAGTCTTAATAAAATCTGGTTCGACCTTCTTAGCCAACAGTGCCAGCTGTTTGATTTCAACCTTGGTCAAGTAACAATTCTCAAAAATCACTTTGCAGAGCACGTGATGACTATGACACAATTCCACCATTTGACGCATTTCATCTTCAACGTACGCCCAATTATGTGCTCGCACCTGCGTTAGGTTGACAACGTAATCAATCTCATTTGCACCATTTTTCAAGGCATCCTTTGTCTCTGTTAGTTTGCAGACAATACTAGTCTGACCCAAAGGAAAACTAATAGCCGCACCCGTATCAATATCCGTACCCTTTAATTGTTCAGCACAAAACTGGGACTGTACCTGGTTAATTGCTACCATCTTGAAGTGGTATTTTTTAGCTTCACTACAAAGTTTTTTCATATCAGCCGTAGTAGCATCAGCATGTAGGTTGGTGTGGTCAATCAGCCGGGCAAAATCATCAATGGTATATTTCATAGTTTCTATCTCCTTTTGTAATTACATAAATTGATTTTAATAATAAACGGTTATGTTGTCAACAATGCATTTAAATCAAAAAATACTTATTGACTTGCTGGAAACGGTTGCATATAATTATATTGCTAGATTAATATGTAATTACAAATAAGAGGGGAGTGGCAATGAAAGTATTATTGACTTCACACGGACATTTAGCTCAAGGACTAGTTTCTGGTTTTGAATTCATAGCCGGTAAATCCGATCAAATATCTGCATTGGAACTTGATAGTAATGGGATTAGTTCGTACCATAAGCGACTAAAAAAATTATTAGACAATGAAAATGTTCCGGTTTTAATTTTGACAGATCTTAAAGGTGGAACACCTTATAATGAATCCTTCAAATACTATTTGGCTCATAAAAAAAAGGTGCGCGTAATTAGTGGGGTAAATTTACCCATGCTTCTAGAATTAATTCCACAGTTAGACACAACAACAACCTTAGAAAAGGCCGCAAAAATAGCTTTAATGGCGGGAACTGATGGAATTACTCAGGCTCAGGATGAATCAGATGACAATGACGAGATTGAATTTTAATTATTTATAAAAGGAGTGTTAAAGATGACTATATCAGTAGTAAGAGTTGACGACCGGGTAATTCACGGACAAACAATGACCAGGTGGACCAAAGCCCGTCCAGTTGACGGCATTTTAGTAGTAGGAGACAATATCGCTCATGATATGCTACGACGCAAAGTCTTAAAGGCAGCTGCCAACGACCTAAAAGTTGGCATCTACACTGTTGCCGAAGCTGGGGAAAAAATCGAAAAGGGAATTACTTCAAAAAAAAGATTCTTCTTAATTAGTGATTCACCTAAAACCTTTGCTCAACTGGTCAGTAATGGAGTTGATTTTGGAAAAGTTTTAAACGTTGGTCCAATGAATACTAGGCCCGGAACCAAAGTCTTAGGGCGAACAGTTGCGCTAGATCAAGACGATTACAACGCATTTGAAACCATTGCCAAAAATGGCATTGACATTCAATTTCAGCTTCTACCCGACGACGATATTAAGTCTTGGTCAACAATGAAGAAAAAATACGATTCCATGTCTTAGTGATTTTAGGAGGTATTAAAAATGAATAATTTATTTTTCCCTGCCCTATTAACAGGAATATTTTGTTATCTAGGTGCAATTGAATCACCATGGTTGTTTGGGATGAGTGGTGGTTTCTATATAGTCGGACGTCCATTAGTCGCCGGCCTCCTTGTTGGTCTTGCTTTTGGCGATATCAAAAATGGAATTTTGTGTGGTCTTGCTGTTCAAGCAGTCTTTATCGCCAACTTATCAACTGGTGGTGCAACTAATAGTGAAATTACATACGCTGCATACGGTGGTATCGGTCTTGCCATGGCAACCACCAAAAATCCGGCAATTGCAGTTACATTGGCAATTTTAATCGGACAGACTTTTGGATTAATTTTCTATAACGGTAGAATGGCACTGTATTCTTTTTGGAACACTCGCGCAGAGAATGCTGCTCACAACAATGATGACCGCGGTATCATATTAAATCATTTAGTATATCCGCAAATCACCACCTTCCTTTTGCGTGCGGTGCCTGTCTTTTTAGCAATTTATTTTGGCAAGGGACTTGTTAATTGGCTTATCAATAGTATTCCAAAAATTGTGACACACATTATCCAAGTTCTAGGCGGTGTATTACCCGCTTTGGGTATTGCAATGCTAATGAGTATCGTCATTAAAAACAAGTCACACTTTATCTTTTTCTTCGCTGGCTTCGTTCTACTTGCTTTTGCCAAATTAAGCATGATTGCCATCGTCTTCATTTCTGCTCTTGTTGCCTACCTTTACTACATGTCAACTAGCAAAAATAGTGCGACCTCTGCAACTTCTATCAACAATTCTGAAGATGTAATTGATACTGACGATAAATATGAAGATGAAGATCTATTTTAACTTAGGAGGCCTACTAAAATGACTATAAAGGAAAACACTAACGAAACACAAAAATTATTATCCAAACGAGATCTCAATCAAATATGGTACCGTTGGGGTTTTACCCATTTAAGCTCAATGAGTTATGAAAAGCTACAAGGACATGCCTGGGCATACTCCTATCTACCATTTGCGCGCAAATACTATAGCAATGATCCGGATAAAAAGAGACGTCTGCTCGAACGACATTCAATGTTCTATAATACTGAACCTCAAACTGGTCAAATAATTAATGGTATCGTGGCATCTTTAGAAGAGCAAATTGCTCTAGGAAACGATGTTTCAGAAGAAATGCCAATCAACATTAAAGCCACATTGATGGGACCCTTAGCGGGAATTGGAGACTCAATTATTCAAGGAATTATTGTCCCTATTTTGCTCTCAATTGCCATGAGTTTAGCTAAAGGCGGCAGCCCTGTCGGACCTTTATTCTATATTATTGCCTATGGCATTATCGGACCAACTATTTCCTATATTGCCTTTCACAGTGGCTATAAACTTGGAGTTGGCGCACTTGATACAATTGTTGGGGAAAACTCAAAACGAATTACTGATGCCTTTAATATCCTAGGCGTTATGGTCGTTGGAGCTTTAGCAGCAAATACAATCGTCTTAAACACAACAGCTAAAATTCCTTTGGGTGGTAAATCACAAGCTCTGCAGACTGTTCTTGACGGTATTTTTCCTAATCTGCTACCATTAGCAATGGTTATTTTAGGCTGGTGGCTTGTTTCCAGCAAACAAATGACCGCAACTAAAGTTATCATTATTATGGTCATAATTGTAACAGTGGGTTGTCTAGTTGGGTTTTTCTAATCTTAATAATTATTAATAAAAGAGTATACGTTTGAAGTGCCTCATAATTGTTAGACAAAACTAACGATTGTGATGCATTTTTTATATTCGTTTAAGAAATTCTCTAAAACTAAATGCCAATATTACTTCTCAAAGTTGATCGAAAGCACGGAATGCCAATCTGATCGGCAACCCGTTTAACATCTTCATAGTATTCAGTTGCAGTACAACCGCCCTCATCATCAGTATCGTCCCAATTTTTCATGAAGAAGCCAATGACATCATAACCATGCTCGTTTAGCAACAGAGCAGAGACAGAAAAATCTACCCCCACCACTCACGCCAACAACAATCCTATTCTTCTTGGTCGACCTAATCAATCATTTACAGCAACAATAATTTTACGCTCTTCCATGTCCTTTAAAATATAGTCTAAAAGTTCGCCCCAACTGTTTAAGAGCTCCCCCAATACAGTAAGCGATCTCTTATAAATTCTTGTGCTAGAGGATCACCCCCGCGAGTGCGGGGAATACGGGATGGAAAAAAATACAACGAAAAATTATTTAGGATCACCACCACCACCCCGAGTGCGGGGAATACCTTAATTTTTTTGTATCGTAGCAAAACATTAAAGGATCACCCCCGCATCCGCGGGGAATACCAAACAGTATCAACAAAGCTGTTCAGGCTGCAGGGATCACCCCCGCATCCGCGGGGAATACACATAATTGCTATTGCTTCCAGAATAAATTTCGGGATCACCCCCGCATCCGCGGGGAATACTTAAAGTTATAGGAGCAATTTTAATTGGTGGTGGGATCACCCCCGCATCCGCGGGGAATACTTAGAAAATCCAATGAAATAAGCATTTCTAAATAAATAAATTATAAAATTCAATTAGTTTTAAACTTTTAAGGATAGTTCATATGATTTTTATTTTTGAACTCATATTTCACTCAATCATTACTATATTTCAAATAAATTAAATTTACAATTAGAACAAAATCTATCATCAAGAATTTCAAAAAATTATCTAAAACGCTCCAAGATAAATTGAATCAAAAAAGTGCCGATATTTACTACCAGCACTTAATCTTTATTTCATTAAATTCCTCGATAAGTTATATACAGATTATGAGAAACTATATTTCCTGTTGCATCAACAACAGATACATTGAATTTATTTAGCCCCTTAATCAAATTTAAAGTCGTTGAGAAATCGACTGAAAATCCTGTTTGAACTGAGAACACACCATTTTGTGGCGTCACTTCCAAAACATTATTGTTTACAAGAACTCCAAAACCACTAAAGTTATCGCTCGCACTTCCTGTTAAAACAAAAGGCTTTTTCAGTGTGGAGAAGTGATAATCGCCTTTATTATCCTGCTGCCATCCGGCACTATCTTTAAAAGTTAATGTCGGCAAGTTAGTATCAACTGCAAAATGAACGGATCCATCAACTAAAGCTTTACCTTGTTCATCAGCTACATAAATCCAGATTGATTTATATCCATTAGTAGGCAGCTGAACTGTTTTACTAAATTTCAATGTTTGCGGATCATACGAAACATTGTCTCCAGCTATCTTAAATGTTCCAACTGGTTTCTTAAGTTTTCCTGAGATCGTAAACATTCCTGTTCTAGAATCAAAGCCTTTAGTTTTAGTTGTAATAACCTTAGTTGCAGCAATATCTAGATCTCCGTCATCAAAGAAAACTTGATTCTTCGGGTCATCATCGTAGGTTGTATTGACAGTAACGCTAACTGGTTTAGAGATATTACCATCAACATCAGTAGCAGTTACTGTAAATTTATTACTTCCATACTTCAGATCAAAACTTGCCTTAAAGGTTCGATCTTTTGCAAAGTCCTCAACGTTAAGAACTTTCGTTTTAGAACCTTTAATTGTTACTTTTTTGACCGTTGGACCAACAGAACCGCTTAGCTCATAATCTTTCTTATCAGTGTTAACAGTGCGGTTTGCATCATTAACTGATATTGTCCCTAATTTCATCGCAATTACTGTTCTAACAGTCCGAATGAGCTTTTTACCCTTTGCATCCGTGGAGAATTTAAAGACTCCATTTGCTGGAATCGGAACATTAACTGAAAAAATTCCTTTACGGTCAAGTTTACCTAATCGACCATTAACATAAACATTTCTGATGTAAGAACCATTCACTCTAAAAGTACTGTTGCTGGTATTAACATATGGTGTAACTGTAGAAATTCGTTTCTTATCCTGCAGATTATAAAGTGCCAATCCTTTTGCTGCCTTGCCGGGAACCGTCGTTAAAGACTTAGTGTATCCATAATTAGCAGCGTTATCTAAAACACCTACTTCAATTTGATTTTTACCAGGCGTTAAACTGGAACTTTGAGCATTCACTAATTTAGTTACATAAGGATGGATCGAAACGGGATCCCCTTTGTCGTTATATAAATTATAGTTATGGGATACTCCATTAATTGTTACATTTAAAATTCCCATATTTTGAATGCCGCTGTTGTTATCGCTCAAATTAGCACTAAGATACATCCCGTCGCTTCGTTTAATTAACTTAATGTTCGTTAACTTTGGCTTAACCGTATCAACTCTAATTGTAAGGTCTTGAGTTTGAGCCTTAGCATCTGCAGCATTAGGAATTGCACTAAAGCGATATTTATAAACGCCGTCAACAACGGGCACATCTTTACCTTTAGCCGCATTCCAGTGCGTGCCATCCCAAATTAAATTAGGACCATCTGTTGCTGTAGTAAATGAGGAATGTTCCGCATCATAAAATGACTTTTTAACGCTTGTATCTTTATAAACTGTCTTAATTACGGAACCAGTTGAATTAATAATTTGTGCTTGAGAATTATGGGCATTTCGATACAAATAAAATGTTGGGTACGCATAATCTTGATGCCCGTCGTTATTTGGCGAAATTGCAACGGTATCAGGTTTGATGTAGCTTAATAATTTATCAGGATCTGAACTAAAATCTGGTGCTTCTTTCTGATTCTCGCGATCATCACCGGCTAAATCAGTTCCTAAAATATTGTCATCACCATCTTTAAAGTAGCCGCCACCGAAAACTGAACCTTTTTCCCAAGATGGTGCATCAATAACTTTCCCTTGTCCCCACTTACCGTGGAATCCAAGATAAGGGATTACCAAATTGGGTGCTTTATCGCTATCGAAACCAATATACCCTTCAACAAATTTTTGTTGGGCAAAACTCATCGGAAGGCTTAAATGAACCGTAACATCTTTTTTCCCGTTAGCTGGAACAGTAACGGAATTTTCATCCGTTGTTAATGATCCGCCGCTAATTGGAACTTCTGAAGTATTTTTATTTACTTCATCGTTACCAGTCCATGGACCGCCATGATTATTAAACGTGTATTTAACATCCTCATTACTTCTATTGGTTAATGTAACTACCATTTCAGCATTTTGACCAATTTCTTTTAAAGCAAATGATCCTTCGCCGCTTGGAGTGGTCGCAGTAACTCGATTATCTACTGCCTTATCAAGTTGAATTAAGCCTGATCCTTGTTCACGAGGCGAAATGACATTGTTCTTATTATCAAGATCCATCATTGGTTTTGCTGTATTCATCAAACTGATTTTTGCAAATTTAGTCAATTGATCTTTACTTAGATTGATTCCTTCTTTTTTCAAGCTTTCAACTAAAATTGCAGTCGATCCGGCAATAAAAGGACTCGCCATTGAAGTTCCACTCATGTTTTGATATTTATTATCATTGGCAAGTGACCAGATTTGTCCTCCTGGGGCTGTGATATCAGGTTTAAATGAAAGATCACTAGTTGGTCCAAAAGACGTGAATGAAGACATCCGGCCGCTGTCTGAATTTGGTACCTGTTGTTCACTAACAGTGATTGTGTAGATCGTATCAGGTGCTGCTTGGATGGCTTTAATCAACTCTTTACCATCTTCAGTTGTAACTCCTAACGATGGAAAATCTTCGTGCCAAGAAAATCCTTGATTAGCATTATTAGGATTGTTATCAACAATGACAATTCCCACTGCCCCTGCTTTTTTAGCATTATCCTGCTTTTCAGTAAACGCTAATTGTCCTCTAGCAACAACCGCAATTTTACCTTTTACAGATTCGTCGAAGTCAGCTGGTTTTCCAATCCCAGGTAATCCATCTTTACCATTTTTTGCGAGATAAAAGGCATGACCTGACGCTGTTTCAAAACTAGTCTTGTTGGACAATTGACCGGCAATATCTTTATCTAAAAGTTTCTTCCCTGCCGGATCAGTAATTGAAGTAACATTAGTTACTCTTGAACTGTTTTCAGAAGAAGCGACGGTAATTGCTTCTGGAGTAACTCCTGGTGCCCCAACAGTGCTTGTATCTTCAGTCTGATAAAAAGGAACATTATCACCTTTTGCAGAATTAGAAAGGCCTGAATTACCTGCAGAAATAACGGGAATAACCCCCTGTTTAGCAGCATTTGATAATGCCATTTGTTCAGGATCTTTTGGGTTAACATCTCCAGAAGTGGAACCTAAAGACATGTTGATAACATCTGCTCCGATTTTGACAGAATCTTCAATAGCACTAATGATATCGTCATCAGTTGCACCTTCAGAAGTATTACTAAAAACTTTCATATCTAATAATTGGGCTTCTGGGGCAACTCCTTGAACTGACGTCTTAGGATCATCCCCTGAGCCGTTAGCTGCCACAATACCTGCCACGTGCATTCCGTGCATTGTCGTTCCGGTATCTAAAATTGTTTCACTGGTTCCATCAGCGTAATTATAAGCAAAAGGAACTTTGTCATTACAAGACTTCCCATAACCTAACGTTTGAGCAAAACTATTACCTTGAGCGGGAGTAATTTTTTCTTTGCTTGGGTCTGTTAAACGTAAATCTTTATGATTGGGATCAATTCCAGTATCAAGAACCGCAACGACCATTCCCTCACCTTTTAAATGATTAGCCGACCAAACTTTTTGAACATTAGCTAATTCATTAGCTGAAGAGTCTGCCGGATGATAAACTTTAGCAACCGTTACATTCTTAACTCCCGCAACTTTCTTAATCTGAGCGATCTGAGCAGGTTTTGCTGAAATTGAAAAACCATTAATTAAGTATCCGTAAGTTCTTCTAACTTTGTTTCCGGTTATTGATTCAACTTGTTTTTGAATTGATGCCTGATTATCAATAACTTTATTTGAAGCCTGATCGATTCTTTGAATCGATTTTTTGGAACCCGTCGGTGTGATATTTTGTTTAACCGCCGGATTAGCAGCTAACTCAACAATAATTTTCACAGTCTTATTTTGCATCTGATCAAAATTTAATTTGCTCGTATCCACGCCCCGAGCACTTAACTGATCTTTAACTGCTTGATAATATTTCTTAGTCGCTTGCGATTTAGCCGCATTAGAAGCGGATCGCAAATTATCCTCAATGGATTCACGATTATCGGTTTTGTATTCAACGGATTGAGTTGAAGCAAATGTTTCTTCTAATTGAATTAATGGCGTTATTAAGAGCAATAGTGAACTTAATAAACTCGTAATTTTTCTCGACCCTTTTTTCAAGACTTTACCTCCCTATGGTATTGCTTGAATTTTACGTTAAGAATCTTTCTTTTACAATAGAAATATACAAAATAATGAAATTTTATAAGCGTTTTATTCTTTTAAAAGTCTTAAACTCCGTGAATAATTCCTTTTTAAAATCATAAAACATGAATATTTTTGAAAACAAAAAAGAGCAAATTTACTTTGCTCAATTTATAATGCGGGACCTGGGAGTCGAACCCAGATTTCAGGAATCGGAATCCTACGTGCGATCCATTACACTAATCCCGCATACTATAATAGATTAACCAACTTAAATTGCGCCGTCAAGAAAAAAACGCTGCTCAAGGCAACGTTTAGATAAATTCTTAAGGGAGGATTTATAATTTTTTGATCGAGAAATCAATGTTTGGGAGGATGATTTCTTCTACGTTTTTAATATATCGAAAATTTATGAACTTTTCATGAAATAAATCAGACAAAAACAAGAATATTAACTTTTGATTTTTGTTTAAGATTTAAAAAATCCTGGTATTTATTACTATTCATTGATTATTATATTTTAAATTGTTTACTCGCCACATCTCTTTAAAAAACTTATAATATAAGAAATTCTCTTTTCAGGAGCCAAACATGAACCTTAAAAGCCGAGCTGCAGTTTTTTTTGCTAAGACTAGTCATTTTATTTTAAAAAACATTCTACACCGAGGTGCAACTTCTCTGCCTGGGAAAATTGCACTAAAGATCGATCCCGATCTTCTTAGACATCTCAGCGATAACCTCGATGTCATCATTGTTAGCGGAACCAATGGCAAAACTTTGACTACTGCTCTTTGTGTTAAAGTTCTAAAAACGGCAGGCTATGACGTTATTTCTAATTCTTCTGGCTCCAACATGGTCCAAGGAATCGTTAATAGCTTAATCATGCAAAAATCTTCAAAAAAACAAGTTGCGGTATTAGAGGTTGATGAAGCAAATGTCGCTCCCGTTACTGAGTCTTTAACTCCCAAATTTTTCGTTCTTACCAATATTTTTCGCGATCAAATGGATCGTTACGGGGAAATTTATACCACCTATGACAAAATATTAGCTGGTATTAAAAATGCTCCAAAAGCAACTGTCATTACTAATGGAGACTCACCAATTTTTCAAAGAGCAAAGCCTGAAAACCTCACAGTCTATTACGGATTTGATCATTTAAATGAAAACAAAGATCTCCTCGCACCAACTAACACCGACGGCATCCTTTCACCAACAGATCACAGCATTCTTCACTATCACTTTTTAACTTACGCAAATCTCGGTTTCTACTATTCTATTACCGATAGTTTTAAAAGGCCAAAGTTAAACTATGCAGTTACAAAGATCGACCAGCTGACACCTAAATATTCTGAATTTGAGATTGGTTCAACTCGCTTTAAAATCGAAATTGGAGGTCTTTACAACATTTATAATGCACTTGCTGCTTATTCGCTGGCCCAAGAAATGGGAATATCCGCTAATGTCGTAAAAGAAACATTTGAGCAGAATCAGCAAATCTTTGGGCGTCAAGAGTCTATTGATGTTGACGGAAAAGACGTAACGATCGTTCTAATCAAAAACCCTGTGGGTTCCAATGCAGTGATTGATATGATGCTGACAGAAAAAGATCCTTTTTCTCTTGTAGCTTTGCTTAATGCGAATTATGCCGATGGAATTGACACTTCTTGGATTTGGGATGCTGATTTTGAAAAACTTCACCAAGCAAATATTGAAGCTGTCCTTACTGGCGGAGAACGTTACAAGGATATTCAAGTAAGACTTAAAATGGGCGGTTTTGAAGATCAAGAAACAGTGCCCGATCTTAAGCAGATTGTCGAAAAAATTAAAACTCTGCCAACTAAAAAAGTATATGTTGCCGCAACTTACACTGCCATGCTTCAATTAAGGGAACAACTTGCCAAAAGTGGTTATATTAAAGGAGGATTTTAAGTGACTAAAGAGATTAAAATTGCTCACCTATACGGAAATATCATGAATACTTATGGCGATTACGGTAATATTGTTGCTCTTAGATATTATGCAAAAAAAATTGGTCTGGATGTTATTGATGAAGTTGTCTCCTTAAATGATCCTCTAGATCCCAGCAAGTATGATTTTATGCTTTTTGGCGGCGGGCAGGATTATGAAGAACAAGTATTGGCCCCAGACTTTCAAAGTAAATCAAAACAAATGAAAGAATACATTGAAGACGGCGGACCAATGCTGGCAGTTTGCGGAGGATACCAAATGTTGGGTAAATATTTTCTAATGTCTAATGGCGAAAGGATTGAAGGAATCGGTGCTTTACCGCACTATACACTCAATCAAGAAAGCGATCGCTTCATTGGTGACATCACTATTAAAAATTCTGAAACTAATGAAACTTATCATGGTTTTGAAAATCATCAAGGAAGAACTTTTTTAGGTGACGGTGAAAAACCACTAGGAGAAGTGATTGATGGTCACGGAAATAACGGCGAAGACAAAACCGAAGGAGCAATTTATCACAATGTATTTTGTACCTATTTCCATGGTCCAATCTTAACGAGAAATGGTAATCTAGCTAAAAGAATTCTCGAAATTATTCTAAATCGTAAAAATAATGAACAAGACTTAATTCCTGAACTTCAAAAAGTTGCACCGGAATATTTTTAAAAAATATGGCGAAAATAATTTTAACTGGTATTACTTTATTTTAGGGTCCCGAAAACCTTGAAGTGGAGTATAAAATTTGGAAATTAAATTCATGAACCTAAAAAAATTGTTTTTGTAAGACGAACCGGAGCTTACGGAATTGCAAATAAAGAATTGATGGAAAATGAGAATCTATTGAATAATTCAACAATTTTAGCAATTGCACAAGACGATCCAAATAAAGTACCAGAATTTAAATGTCGGTATGAGATCTGTTCAATCACAAAACAAACCAAATTTAAACACCGTTTATCCCGCGGTGTTTGGCAGGTGGTAAATATGCGATTTTTAAAATTAAACATACCGCGGATTCAATTAATAATTTTTATCAAAATGTCTTTCAGACCATTCAGGAGAATCAACTCAAAATTATCAATCAATAGTTGAAAGATACCAAGAATCCTTAGTGAATCAAGGATTTTGTGAAATTCTAAATCAATTGAATGACGCAACTTAAAGAATTATTTGCAAAACCTGATTTCATCACTTCCAATATTAAGTTATTATATAAGAGATAATTTTCAATCAAAAAATGAGGAGTAATTATGAATTTCTTTCTAACCAATAATATTTCTGAGAGTATGTCAGGAATTGAACATGCCCAAATCAAACGTCTTCATCTTTTCCACGATGAAGGCGGAGAAGCAATGATTGTCACAGTAAAACACTGGACCAACACTCACACTGTTCTTGAACACATTGGAATTCCTAACGATCAGCATATTAATGCTTTTGACTTTTATCAGGGTACTCAAAAAGTTGAACAAAAAGAAAATGGAATCAAACAATACGAAGAAGATGACAATTATGAAGTAGAATTTATGGGGCCAAATGGTGCGGATATTGCTTATCGGGTTCTCAATAAAGAATCTAAAGAAACTTATATTATCCAAGTCAACCCTAATAATAATCAAATTACTTCTTTTGTATACATGGAAGCAGATGGTCAATCTTTTAAGAAATATGATTATTATGACGAACGAGGTTTTCTTTCTTCTCGGACTGAAATCGATCCACAGCGCCGACCAATTCATGAACAGTATTTTGACCTTAATGGAAATGTTGTTATTGAAATTAAAACTGCCTACCCTCGCAACATTCAAACTGTTATTTCAATTAAAGTTAAGTATCAAGATGAGACTATAACCCTTGGAAACACTGAAGAATTTCAATCTAGATTTTATGATGACTTAAATTTACTATATGGAAATGGTGAAAAGGTTAATAATTTCTTCTCTGATCGAATGGAATTAACTCATTCGTTAGCTAAAATGAAAACTCCCGCCTATAAATATATGATGATTCACAATGTTCATGCTTACGATTCTCATGATATCATGCACTCAAAATTAAACGAAAACTATGAATATGGTTTACGTAATGTTGCCTTATTTGATGGGATTTTAGTTCCTACCCATCAGCAGCAATTAGATATCCGAGCAAGATTCTCAAGTGTCGATACTAAAGTTTACTATGTTCCCGTTGGAATTGCTGATCCAGATATTAAATATGCTGACTTTGAAAAACGTGATCATAAAACTATTCTTGCAGTTGCTCGTTTAGCTCCTGAGAAAAGACTTGAAGATTTAATTAAAGCATTTAGCAAAGTTCACAAAGAAGTTCCTGATGCCAAACTTGACGTTTGGGGCTATGCAATGAATGATTTCGAAGTTAATAAACTTTTAATTGCAATTAACCGTTTTGCTTTACAAGATACGGTTAGACTTCGAGGATACACTCAAAATATTGGCGAAATATATGACCACTCTATTTGTTTAGCCAACACTTCTAAAGTGGAAGGTGCTCCTCTTTCAATGGTAGAAGCAATTAATCATGGTGTTCCAATTGTTGCATATGACATTAAATATGGCGCTGCTCAAATCATTCACGAAAGTGAAAATGGCTACTTGATTAAAGAAGGTGATACTGATCAGATGGCACAAACTTTAATTAATATCTTAAAAGATCCATTTCTTCAAAAAACTTTAAGTACAAGGGCTTACGAATCTGCAGCAAGATTTTATCCTCATGCTGTTTGGGAAATGTGGCAGCAAGTTCTTACTCATTCTGACCCAATTGAATAAAGTTAAAAATCCATCCGGAAGGGTGGATTTTTATTTAATAACTTTTACTGTCTTCGGATTTCTCGTCATAGTCCTAGAAAGTTGATGAAGGGTTTCACTTAAATCATCATTTAAATGATCTTTAAAGTAGATTCGAGTCTCATATTCCTTTGTTGCTTTAAGGTAAACGTCCTTAATTTGCGGATATAAAATCACAAGTCGTTCGGCATAGTGACTTAAAGATTCCTTTTTTTCTCTTTTGAGCCGTTCTTCAAAATAATGAAGAGTTAAAAGATAAAATTTTTCTGGCTGTCGATCACCATAAAATAAAAGATTCAACGAAATCCAATATAATGACTGCCGATAAATAAAAATTAAAATTATTAATGCCAACGCAATAATACTTAAAATCACTGGAACTAAAATACTATGTTTTTTAGTCTTATTTTTACTTTTATGATGATTGCTGTTGCTCTTTTTTTTAGACTCTTTCGAAGAAGATTTCTTTGAACTATTGGTTTTAGAACTAGAAGATGCACTGCTTCCACTATTGGAGCTTGTCATTTTCTCTTCTTTTGCGGTCATTTGTTCGGACCGATTGGACTCGTTCGAGCTCATTTTGGACTTTTTAAAACCGGGGGTCGGTTCAAAAGGGACCCAACCTATGCCAGAAAAATATACTTCAGGCCAACTATGAGCATTATTATTTCTAATTTCATATTCGTAATTATCACCAATTTTCTGCTTATATGAACCTTCAGAAAATCCCTCAGCATAACGAGCCGGAATTCCAATCGATCGTAATAACACCACCATCGAAACTGAAAAATTATCACAATAACCAATTGGGTGTTCAAAAAGAAAATAATCAACGAAATCCCGACCAGCAGGAGTACTATGTGCATCTAAACGCGAATAGGTAAACTTTTTTTTATTTTTTAAATAGTGTTCTACTGCTGTAACTTTATCAAGATACGTTGTTTTATCATTGGTAATTTCTTCTGCTAATTTTTTGACCCGACTTGGAACTTTTCGAGGTAATTGAGTACCCGTCTGAATAATTGATGCTGGTATTTTAGTTAGACTAGACTTCTTTAAATTATTTAAAGAAAGGTCATAATAATTAACGTTATAAACGATCTGATTTTTAGTATCATTACTATTATTAAATTGTAAAATAGAATTTAAATCATTATTAGTCGCTGTTTTGATTTTTTGTGATCTAAGATCAATTTCCATTTTTCCATAAACTTGGGGGATAAATTGGGGATCAGAATATTTGATATTAGAAGAATAAATAATTTTTACTGAACTTTTGGGTTCCAAAACTGGTAAATGTAAGTCATCTTTTAATACTGAACTACCAAAAACATCACTTCCAAGCGTTTCGTGATCATTAAAACCGCGGCCTGAATAATTGCTTTTTGTATCTATACGTAAATAATTCGGAGTTTTTTCCCAAACTGTATAAACCAATTTATCATTGTCAAGAATAGGTCCTCCGAGTTCACGGCTGTTAATTGAAAATCCAGCCTTTTTTGCATCCGGCTTATTCTGGCTTTGATCATTAATTGTTTGGTAGAAACCTAACGTATTCAAACGATTTCTCACCTTAACTCCTGGTGAATCAATCACCTGAGCCAAATTAATAAATGTATTTCTAAAAAATATCCCTGCACCAACTGCTAAAATCAATGATATTAATCCGAGAATAATTGGATTGAGCACATGATTTTTTTTAATGAATATTTCGTCATAATTAGAAACCAAAAATAATTGAATTGCAAAAAATAGTAAAATTAAAATTCCTTCTACTAAATGTTCATGACTATCAAAAACGGTTACTGACAGAAGATAAGTTAATGCCAATGGAAAGATTATGTACCATTGATAATAATAAATGCCAACCAACAGAAAGATCGTAATGAGGATAAAAACCAGAATTGTTGCTAAAATTTCTGGCATTACAACAAAATTAAAATGCGAAAAATTTCGAATTTCTCTTCCCAGTTCACTGAAAAAATCAGTTGACCAGCTTCTCCCAGATTGATTTGGAAAAATCATGATCAAGGTTAATAACTCAACCATAATACTGAAAATTAATCCCAAAATTCCCCACCATTGTCTTTTTTTGGCTGTAAAATAGAAAACCAAACAAACAATCGTAAAACAAATACTAATAAAAATACTATTTCTGAAATTTGTCGCTGGAGAATTGGGGAGATTTACACTTACAAAAGCTGGCACTGCACAAATTAAAATACCTGCTTCTAATATTGCTAAGAGAAATAAAGCCAGAGGATCTCTTTTACCTTTCATCTTGACCCCCTAAGTTAATGTTTTCTGTCCAGTGTTCGGAAATAATTGATAATTGCTTGTAGTTCTTTAAACTTAAACGAACTACCTCATTATGCTGTTTCAAGAAAGAAATGGTTTGATTCTGTAACGGAGAATCATCTGCACTAAACAGAAAAACATTGCGATCCTTAATTGATGAAAGTAAATTTGTTTGTTCAAAATCTTCAAAAGGATCCAAAAAAGCCATCCACTTCTTTTCAATTTGCGGTCCGTGAAAACTCGTTTCACCTAATAAATAGAATTCTTCAAAGGCAGTTTGGTTAATCTCTTCATACATTGAATAAAAGAGTGCTACTGCGTATTCAAAAGCCACATTGTTTTCGCCCCAAAAAATTAAAATATTACGCGGCTCTTGCTCTGGATAATTTTCTCTGACTATCAACTTTGAACTTTTGGCTGTTTTTTTCCAATCAATTGATTTAATACTATCTGTCCCTTGATAATCACGATATCTTTTAAACTCATAACTGTCTAGTGATGCCGCCTGCTTAGGAATTTTAATAATTTTTTCAACTGCTAATGCAATCAAAAGTCCTTCTTTTTTAAATTTATGCGGCATTACGTAAAGATTAGTTTGTTGATTTAAAACTCTGCTTTTTTCCCACATTAAAAAATAGTCATTACTTAAAAATACAAGAGTGTTGCTCGGATAAAACCCACGTTCAATTGAATACAAATAAATTTTAAGAGATGTTCGACCCTTAAAATTATGACTGCTGATTTTCCCTTCCCCGCAAAGATTTCCCTTTTGATAGATCTGAGCCGTAAAGCGTGGAAACCATAAAAATTGTTTTCCTTTAATATTAACCCGTAAAAATTCCGTATCATCTTCAGCCCGCACAAATTGTTCATGGAAACTTGTTTTAAGACTATGAAGAGGAAAAATTATCTGAATTGCTTCAAATAATAAGAAAAATAAAAAAGTATAAAAAATACCCCAACCGGTCTGATTATTAAACACCCAGCCAAAAACAAGAAATAAAAGAATTACACTAATAGTAGCAATATTATGAATATAAGTTATAAGTTTCTGTCGCATAAATTTTATCTAATCGGAATATCTACTTCAGAAATGATATCCTGCAATATATCATCAGGCTGGATCGTTTGAACATATTCATCCTCTAAAATTAAACGATGAGAAAATACTGGTAAAATCACCTGTTGAATCGTATCAGGTGTAACATAATTTTCTCCATTAGTTAAGGAATAAGCTTTAGCGGCTTGGATTAGTGCTAACGTTCCACGTGGACTAATTCCTAACTTAATTTCTGCCCGATTTCTTGTTTCATTTACAATATTTAAAGCGTATGTTGCAACATTACTTTCAATGTGAACCTGTTTTACCAGCTGTTTTAAACGTTGAACTTCTAATTGATCAGTAACTTTATTAACCAAATTCACTTGATCACTAAGATCATTTTGGTAAATCAAATGAAACTCATCATCAAATTCTGGATATCCGATAGTCAGACGCATTAAAAATCGATCCAACTGAGCTTCCGGCAAAGGATAAGTTCCTTCAAATGCTAAAGGATTTTGAGTACCCAGCACAAAGAAATCTGGATCAAGCTTAAAATGATTCCCATCGATTGTTACTGAAAGATCTGACATTCCTTCCAACAACGCAGACTGAGTCCTTGGTGTTGCTCGATTAATTTCATCAGCTAAGACTATTGTTGAAAATATCGGCCCCTTATGGAATGAGAAATCATTCGTTGTCTGATTAAAAACCGATGTCCCTAAAATATCGGCCGGCATTAAATCAGGAGTGAATTGAATTCGAGTAAAATCCAAGCCCACCGCACGCGCCAGTCCACGAACCAAAGTTGTTTTACCAACTCCCGGTATATCATCAAAAAGGACATGCCCGGAAGCTAACATTGCCGCCACCGTCATTTTAATAACTTCGTTCTTTCCAATAATAACTTTACTGGTTTCACTAATTATTTTTTCAATTGTATTTCTTGCATTTAAAAAGCCGTTAAGTCTTGTTGAATATTCTTCCATTTTCCCCCAACTTATATTAAAAAATATAACATAAAAAAAAAGAAGAATTATCTTCTCTTTTGAAAAAAAATTAAAATAAAACCGGTCGATAAAGACTAATAACTACTCCTAAAATTGTTACTGTCGGATATATTAGATCTTCCATTGATTCATTTTCCGGATGAAGACGAATATGGTCATCTTCTTGATAAAATCTTTTTACTGTTGCTTCGTTATCTTCTGTCATTGCAACCACTATTTGTCCATTATTAGCTGAATTTTGACGATGAACAATAATCTCATCTCCATCATTAATCCCAATTCCAATCATTGAATTACCCTGAATTTTCAGCATAAAAAGTTCATCACTTGGATATGAAATATCTTCAGGTAAAGGAAAATAACCTTCAATATCTTCTTCTGCTGTAATTGGCTGTCCGGCTGCTACTGTTCCAATAACAGGAATTAAATTATTATCAACTGATGATTCTCCGATCATTTCCAAGCCTTTAGGAGTTATTTCTAAAGCGCGCGAGCGATTTCCTTGTTTTTTTAAATAACCATCTTTAATTAAACGATTAACATAAGTAGCTGCCGTACTAGAAGAAACAACGTTCATCATTTTTGAAATTTCACGTATTGAAGGCGGGAAGTTATTATCATTAATGTAATTATTGATTTTTTTTAAAATCTCTTGCCGCCGATCATCATTAAATCTCTGTCCCATTTGTCATCCTCTTTATTGTTTATCTAATTTTATCATTTTCGAACATATGTTTGCAAGAAAAATATTAAATTAATCTAAAAAAATGCTATAATATCGCTAATACACGCAAAGGAATAACTATGCAAAAAATGAATAAAGTCCCTACACGGGCAGAAGTAGACTCAAAATATACTTGGGATCTAACTCCTTTATGCAAAAATAACGAAGATTTTAAAGAAAAGTTCAATAATTTTAAAGAAAAAGTTTTAAACTTTTGTGATAAATATTCAAAAACAGAATTAGACTTATCTCAACTCGAAGAAGTACTAGTTGAATATAATAAACTTTTAAAAGAATATGATCCAATTGCTCAATATGGATGGTTGGTGAGCACCACGGATCTTACTAATGCACAAAATAATCAGCTTAGTTATGAAATAGGTAATTTTGATGCTGATTTTTCTGCTCAAATGCGTTTTATTGAAGATGCTTTATTAGCGTTATCAACTGACGAACTAACTGAACTGCAAGAAAAATTGCCCCAATTTAAAGGTTATCTTCGTCGCATCAAGCATTATAAAAGAATTGCTTTAGACCCTAAAGTGGAGCACGCATTAGCTAAATTAAAACCAACATTCAACTCATTTTCAAATATTTACGGGCAAATTCGTTCAGCTGATTTAGAATATGATACTTTTGAAGCAAATGGAGAAACTTATCCTTTATCTTTTGGGCTTTACGAGGACCGTTATTCTTATGATCCTGATCCAGAAATTAGACGTAATTCTTTTAGTAAATTTTCAAAAGAGTTAGCTCATCATCAAAATGCTGCTGCCGCTGCTTATTTGGAGCATGTGTCTAACGAGAAACGCTTAGCTGATTTATATGGTGCCAGTTCAGTCGTTGATTATCTATTACACAACCAAGAAGTAATGCGTCCAATGTTTGATCGTCAAATTGATTTAATAATTAATAAATTTGGTCCTGTCATGCAAAAGTATATGAATTTTCTTAAAAATGAGCGTGGACTCGATCAAATGACTTTTGCTGATCGCTTAATTGACCTTGACCCTGACTTTGCACCCGAAGTAACAGTTGAAGATTCCATGAAATATGTTCAAAGTGCTCTTTCAGTTCTAGGAGACGAATACGTCGAAATGATTATGAAAGCTTATCCTGAACGCTGGGTAGATTTTGTTCAAAATAAGGGAAAAGAAACTGGCGGATTTTGTTCCCAGCCTTATAACAACCACCCTTATGTCTTAATGTCATGGCAAAATGTGATGGCTGATGTTTACACTTTAATTCACGAAATGGGTCATTGCGGTCAAGGAATCTTATCCACAAAAAACAACACTCTTCTTGATTCTGAACCATCTCTTTATATCATTGAAGCTCCTTCGACATTCAACGAATTACTTTTGACTGACTCACTAACTCATGGAACTGATGATCCGCGCATGAAACGTTTCGCTTATACAAAGCTGCTTTCTAACACGTATTTCCACAACTTTATTACACATCTTTTAGAAGCGGCATATCAAAGAGAAGTTTACAATTTAATTGATGAAGGTAAAAGTTTCAATGCTGATAAATTAAACGAAATTACATTAAATGTTTATCATCAATTTTTTGGTGAATCAATCGAATTTAACCCTGGGACAGAATTAACCTGGATGCGCCAAAGTCACTATTATATGGGACTTTATAGTTATGTTTATTCAGCCAGCCTGACCGTTTCAACTCAAGCATTTCTTAATATTAAAAATGAAGGACAACCTGCAATTGATCGTTGGCTTGAATTGTTAAGGCTTGGAGGAAGCGCTGATCCAATTGATTCAGCCAAAATTGCTGGAGTCGATATCACAACCGACGAACCACTAATTAACACAATAAATTATCTTGATTCAGTTGTTGATCAAGTAATCTCATTAACTAAAGAAATATAGTAAGAAAAACGGCTCATGATAACGATGAACCGTTTTTTGTTGAATGAAATAAATTACGACCACGCGATCTTAAGATCCTTTAAAACCCCAAAATAAATTGGTGCTAAAAACTGATAGTGAGTTTAAATATAGATCTTAAGACAAAAAATTATGAGCATTAGCATTATAGAGATTAACTGTTCAGTAAGATCATAAAATAATTTTTCTCGATATAGTATCATTGACGGTTTTTTGCGTAATTTTTTATTAGGCCCCAAAAATAGAAAGGTTATAAACATGAACAAAAAAATATTACTGCCGTCTAATGATTTGCTTTTCAAAAAGTTGTTTGGTTCTCAAAGCAACAAACACATTTTGATCGCGCTGATTAAAGATTTTTTAGATTTAGATGTCGGCGATTTGACGATTGAAAATCCCTACAACATCAGAAACTTTAAGGTTTTTGAAAATGATCAAGAATTCCTTTCTACAGAAGTAGACGTTCTTGCGCGTTTGAAGGACGGAAGCTTAGTTACAATCGAGCTCCAGGTCAGAAATGAATTAAGTTTTATTGAACGATCAATTCATTACTTGTCTGAAAAGTTTGTTTCAAACTATGCGCGAAAAGATCCTGAAAAAAAAGAAGGATCATCTAAGTACAATTCATTAAAACCAGTCTATGGAATTAATATTGTTTATTTTGATTTGTTTAATGACGACCAAGCTTTTCACAAGTTTACGTTGTATGATATTAAAAACAAAGTGGAGCTTAAAAATCGAAATGACCTACCACCGTTGACTGTAGTATACTTAGATTTAACAAAGTCTCCTGACACCCTAGAGGGAGTTTTATATTTTTGGTATTGGTACTTTAAAAAGGGACTGGTGGAGAAGAATTCGCCAGAATATTTAAAAGATGCTCGAAAAGTACTCGATTATGAGAATTTAGATTTGGAGGAAAGAACCGTGTTAGATGCAATAGAGAGAGCAAAATCCAAATTAGAGTCACAAATCTTTACTGCCGAAGAAGAAGCACGTGAAAGAGGTTTGGAGCAAGGACTTGAGCAGGGACTTGAACAGGGACTTGAGCAGGGACTTAAACAAGGACTTGAACGTGGCCGTACAGAAGGCATTAGAGAAGCAGCTCGCAAAATGTTAGAATTGGGTGAAAGCCCTGAAAAGATTCATATATTCACAAACTTAAGCATTGAAGAAATCGAAAAGTTGAAATAAAAAGGATTAAGCATTGATTGAAAACGATCAATGCTTTTTTTATTAAAAAGCAACATTAATTATTCGTCTTTTCAAATCCTCTTGCCATTGTGGCCTTGCCAATTATTTTACCTTCAACCTGATAAATAATATAGTTGTCTTTCTTAAAATCTTCCTCTTGCTGATCAAACAAAACCGTCGAGGTTCCCCAAGTTAAGTTCTCTACTGCATCGATAACTCCATTTTTTTCTTTTTCCGATAATTTACGAAACTTCGGCTTGAGAGTTGCTACAAAATAATCATCTTTGGTTAGTTTAATTGAATCAATATAATTAACGACTTTAAAAACTGGATCCGGCTGTGCTTTCTTGCTTGGTTTTCCATCATCATCGAGCTTGCCGGCAGCAAAACCTTGATCAATCTTGATTCGCTCTGCAACTTCCGCATTAAATGCTTTAATTCTTTTATCAATTGGGCTTTTACGCGTTACCTTTTTTGGTTGTTTAATTGTGCCGTAATCTGTAGAAACTCGATTTAATTGATAAAAACGAATTATAAATCCCAATCCCGCAACACCCAAAATTATCGCTGAAACCGTCACAGTGGAACGTTTTGGCAGTGTAAAATTCCAATGAAAATTGACCTTAAAGATGATGACTGCTAAAAGAACAGTTAACAAAATGCCCACCAAAAATGGCTGCCAATTAACAAAAACTGTCTTCGAAATCGCAAGATTATTAGATTTTTCAAACAAATTGGTGTAATAAAATGGCGTAAATTTGGCAATTTTATTTTGGGGATAAAACTCATTGATAAAAACAATTGGCATCAGTGCCAATAACCCTGTACCAACAAGACTGACAAAAGTATCACGACTTATTTTTGAACCAAAATAAATGATCAAAAGTGTCGCAAAAATCACTGCATAAAAAGTAACAACAGTGGTTACTAAATATTGTCCAAGCGTGATAACCGTACTACCTTCAATAAAAATTGGATAATTGAAATGTCCCACTTTTTTAGAGAAAATTAATCCTACGCAAAAAGCAAGCAGACAAATATAAATTGGAAGCAACAACGAAATAATTAGTGAAAATTCAAATTTACGCGTGTTAATTTGAATTTTTTTAATCGGCAGCATTTTCAACAATTTAAACGACTGTTTGCGATACTCTTTAGCATACAAGTCAAAAAATAGCAGAATAACAATAACAATTCCCAAATACGAAGTAAAAATATCGCTGACCTTTTTAGTAAAATAAAGAGCTGCCGTGCTCTTTTCAAGGTTTACTGGTCTAATCTGATGTTTAATAAAATAATCGTATTTGCTAATTAATTTGTGTAAATCATCTTCAAGATTAGGAGTTTGACCATGTAAATCTTGGATTTTTACCAACGTCTTAAGATACTGCCGATATTCAACATTTGCGTGTTTCCAATCATTTTCAGCGTAATAACCGTAATGATCATTCAGATATGCAGAGGCTGTCCCATACAGTTTGTATAGTTTATCATTGCGATTTCTATCGGCCTTTGATTGAACCGGAATACTGCCCAACATATTTCGAGCGTTTTCTATATTGCCAAAATCTTGTTCAATTTGATCTAGATGATTTTGCTTTTCTTTCTTTTCATCTTTGCCGACCATAAAAACAAAAGCTATCACGGCCAAACTAACAATAAAGATAAACAAGAGGTTTTTTAGTGACTTGCGCCATTTTTTTGCTTCAAAATTGATCATGATGAAGTTCTCTCAAACAGATCTAAATAAACTTGCTCTAAATCCCACTCTGTTTTCGTTACGTCCCAAAGGTCGAGGTTTTGTTCTTGTAAAAAGTCCCTTATGTGTGCCAACCGATCTTCTGTAGTCGTAATTTCAATTTTGTGTGAGTTTAAAATTTGATATTCGAGACTCAGTTCAAGCAAGTGCTGCTCGAGTTCATCAACCGATTCAACCACCAACGTCCATCTCTCTTCGTTTTCAAAAATATCTTTCTCGCTTTTAAGCTTGCCTTCATGCAAAAAGAGAATATTGTCAGTAAGCTTAACCACCTCACCGAGATTATGAGAAGAAAAAAGGATCGTGGTTCCCGAATCCGCCATTTCTTTTAAAATATTACGCACGTTAATCACGCTATCAGGATCAAGGCCATTAAGTGGTTCATCAAGCAAAAAGACTTTTGGTTCCGGTAAAATTCCCATTGCAAATAACAAGTGCTGTTTCATTCCAAGTGAATACTTGCCAACCGCTTTGTTGAGATAATCTTCAACTCCAACCAGTTGAGCAACCTTTGCGATATCTGCTTGTGTCTTATGGTACATCGATGCAATGAACTTCATATGATCCATCCCAGTTAATTCATCGTATAAAATCGAGTTGTCCTGCATAAACGTCATTTCGGAAAAAACATGTCGATCAGTATTAGGTAGCCCAAGAATTTCAATTGAGCCTGACTGATAGCCTTCAAGATCACACATAATATTTAAAAATGTCGTCTTACCAGTCCCATTGGGTGCCACTAATGCAATAATTTGAGGCTCTTCTACTGAAAGAGACAACTGATCTAAAATGGTTCTTTTGCCATAAATTTTTGTGAGATTATCTATTTTTAAAATCATTTGACAGCTCCTTTAATTAACCAATAAAAATTACGATAGGGAAATAACAAAAAACCTAACAGTAGTAAGATTAAACATGTTAGCGAGATTGCTCCTTTGGTCACCGACAATCCCAATTCCAACTGATAGCCCAGCGATTCTCCTTGATAGTATTTAACGTTTTCGAATGTAAAATCTCTCAACATATACTCAAAATCATCATCACCACCGTTACAAAAATAAGTCAAATCATCGTTAACTTTATCTGTCCCTCGACCAGTGAAAACAAGTGTTGGTTGTTGATAAAGCAAAGGATTGTATGAATCAGTTAAATATTCAGTAGAAAACATAAAACCAAAACTTAAAATCAAGGTGGAAATCAAAACGCTCATAAGGCTTCTTTTAACTAATCTGACGAAAAAGTAACTCACAATGAAGGAAACGGTTAAAACTAATAAATAGATAATCACGACCTGAATAATGTAAAAAACTGCTGGGATTAGTTCCGCCCCACCAATAGTTCTAATTAAGATCGGATAGTTACCGTGAAATTTTTGCCCTAATATTGTTGTTATCACGAGACTAAGTCCTAAAGTTACCGCCAAAAAGCCCAACGAATTAAGAATGAAAGTTAAGTAATCCCCCAGAACCACCTTCCAGTTAGCAATCGGCGTGGTCTCAAACCACCGGTGTTGATTGCCTTCATACTTCTTACTAACTGCGCGAATTGCATACCAAGTAACAACCGCAATTCCGATAAATGACGTCAAGTAATTGAGTACCGAAATGATAAACAGTGATCCGCTAGTGCCATAGCGCGTACTTTCCGGTTTTAAGTGATATTGCAGCAACTTCCGATTGATCATTTCTTTTCCCTTGAGATAAGAATCAATTTGTCCACCACTCGCTTGAAAAGGTACATCATCGGCTGCTAACTTCCCGTCAGGGTGTAAAAGTCTCATCGAGCGCTCAGAATCCTTACGGTAAATCTTCAAACTTTCTAATTCATCATTAAATAAATAAGGATAATTTTGATTTTTTAAGGCTTGGGTTACTTGATAATGCCGTGAGGTAATTTCACTATTAGTTTTCTTATCAGTGAAATTAACATGTAAAACCTGATCAGAGTAAACTCCCTCATCATTGACTGTTAAAGTTTCATATTCCTTCAGGGAAGTTGAAAAAAATCTCGTACATATTTCGATTTTTCTTGCGATTTTTGCGTGTTATATGAAAACAAAAAAAGCAGCGACAATAAAATCAGAATTAAGATGGTCAGATGTTCCTTGGAACGCATTACGACTTTTAGTTGAGTTTTAAGATAGTTCATCGGCGTCTCCTCAGCGGCAAAATGCTAATTCCAAAAAGCAAAACGACCAAACTAGATAACGAGATAATTCCTTTTTTCGTATCCAGACCCAACTGAACTCCTCGACGTTTAAATTTATACTCGAGACTTTCTCCCTGGTAGTAATCAATATTTTCAAAGACAAAATCACGAAAAAAATATTCATATTTATCGTCCACTCCATCAATAACTCCAACTGAATCATCGTCGATTTTATCCCTAGTAAGACCACTCAAGACTTGAGAAGGTTGTAAATACAATAACGGATTATATGAACTGACGGGAGCAATATCTGCAAAACCAAATCCAATGCTCAATAATAAAGTACTCATCAAAACACTCAGAAAATTATTTTTAAGGATTTTTACCAAGAAATAACTAATAAAAAAGATGACTGACAGAACTAAAAGATCCATTATAAGAATTCGCCCGATGTATGATTGGGCAGATATCAACGAAAGCCGCTCTTTTATTCGAATCAAAATTGGATAGTTACCGCGAAATTTTTCTCCCATTATCGTTGTGACCAAAACGCTCAAAAACAGCGTTACAAGCAAGAAGACGATACAATTGATGATAAAGGTCAAATAATCTCCCAGAACCAACTTCCATTTAGCAATTGGTGTCGTCTCAAACCAATGATACTGATTTCCTTCATACTTCTTACCAACAGCGCGAATGGCATACCAAGTTACAACCGCAATTCCAATAAATGATGTTAGATAATTAAGTACTGAAATAATAAATAGCGAACCGCTGGTGCCATAACGAGTACTTTCTGGTTTTAAATGTTCACGCAGCAACCGCTGGTTAACTTTTTCCTTGCCCTGAAGATAAAGATCAATCTTCCCGCCAGCGGCTTTGAAATGAACATCATCGGCTGTTAACTTCCCGTCGGAGTGTAAAAGTCGAATCGAACGCTCAGAATCTCTACGGTAAATCTTCAAACTTTCTAATTCATCATTAAATAAATAAGGATAATTTTGATTTTTTAAGGCTTGCGTTATTTGATAATGCCTACCGGTAATCTCACTATTAGTTTTTGTATTAGTGAAATTTACATGTAAAACCTGATCAGAATAAACTCCCTCATCATTGACCGTTAAAGTTTCATATTCCTTCATGGAAGTTGAAAACAAATCTCGTTCATATTTCGCTTCTTCTTTTGCTTTTTGAGAATTGTAGAAAAATAAAAAAGGACCGAAAATAAAATCAAAATCAAAATGATCAAATGTTCCTTAGAACGCATTACGACTTTTAGTTGAGTTTTAAGATAGTTCATCTGCGGATCCTCAGCGGCAAAATGCTAATTCCAAAAAGCAAAACAATCAAACTAGACAATGAGATAATTCCTTTCTTCATCTCCATACCCAACTGAACTCCTCGACGTTTAAATTTATGCTCGAGACTTTCTCCTTGGTAGTATTTAGGATTTTCAAAGACAAAGTCACGATAAAAATATTCATAATCGTCGTCGTACCCCTCAGTAATTCCGACTATTTCATAGTTAATTTTATCCGTACTACGACCGCTCAAGACTTGAGAAGGTTGTAAATACAAAAACGGATTATACGAACCGACGGGAGTTATACCTGCAAAACCAAATCCAATGATCAATAATAAAGTACTCATCAAAACACTAAGAAAATTATTTTTAGTAACTTTTACCAAGAAATAACTAATAAAAAATACAACTGACAAAACTAAAAGACACATTATAAGAAGTAGCACTATGTACGATTGGGCAGGGATCAACGAAAGTCGTTCAGTTGTACGAATCAAAATTGGATAATTACCACGAAACTTTTGTCCGCATAAAGTCGTAACCAAAACGCTCAAAAACAACGTTACAAGCAAAAATTCGATACAATTGATAATAAAAGACAAATAATCACTTAAAACAATCTTCCATTTAGCAATCGGCGTCGTCTCAAACCACCGGTGCTGATTACCTTCATACTTTTTGCCAACTGAACGAATGGAATACCAAGTGATAACCGCAATTCCAATAAACGATATTAGATAATTGAGTACCGAAATAATAAATAACGAACCGCTAGTGCCATAACGCGTGCTTTCTGGTTTTAAATGTTCACGCAACAACCGATGGTTAACTTTTTTCTTTCCTTTGAGGTAATTATCGATATCACCATCACTTGTTTGGAAACGTTTATCCTCAAATACCCCCTCTCCACCACGGTGAAATTTTTGGTAGGCCCTTTCAAAATCTTTTTGATAAATCTTCAAACTTTCTAGTTCATCACTAAACAAAAAAGGATAATCGTGATTTTTTAAGGCTTGTGTTATTTGATAATGCCTCCTGGGAACCTCACTATTAATTTTCATATCTAAGAAATTGAGATGTAAGATCTGATCAGAATGAACTCTCTCATCATTTATTGTTAAAGTTCCATATTTCTTCATGGAAGTTTTAAAAAAATCTTGTTCATATTTTGCTTCCTCTTTTGATTTTTGCGTATTATAAAAAAACAGAAAGAAAAGTGATAATAAAATCAGAATCAAGATGATCAGATGTGCCTTGGAACGCATTACGACTTTTAATTGAGTTTTAAGATAGTTCATAATATATACCTAACAAAAATTATTCAACACTAACATTTTTCTTAACCCATTTCTTTACTGATTGCATTTGCAATCCTTTTTCAGGTGTCCATTCATTTTTTTCTGTTAACTTTCCGCCCTTGTACTTAGCTAATGTTGGAGTATATTTTATGTCATATTTCTTTTTAAAAGTATTCCATTCATTTTTTTTCTCATGTACTTGAGAAACATTTAAATACAAAATGCTATCCTTAAATTTATTTCTTTTTAAAAACTTCAAAAAGTCATTTTCGAAAAAAGAACAATCAGGACAATTGGGCCGTCCCACATATACTATAAATTCTTTCTTGTTTTTTACCATTTTTTTAAACTTATCTACGGTAATCGAATTTAAATTATCATAGACAGCTGGATAAGTTTCTTCTATCGACTCTTTCGAAGAACTATCGAATTTGTTTCGTAACAACCAAAATCCTACGAATACAACTAATACCGCCAAAGCAATTAATAATATATTTTTTCTCTTCATAACTGAAATAATTTCCTATTTTATAAGCGCAAAAGCGCCCTTAACAATATCATCTATTTTTTCAGAACTACCTGTTATTCTGCTTACAACCTTACCTTTTTTAAAAACCATAATGGTAGGAGTACCAGTTATCCCATAATATTCGTTCGCATCTTTAAAGAAAGTAGAGTCATTTATATTCACGTAATATATTTTATCGATTAATGAATAAAATTTGGCATTTTTTAAGACACTGGGAGCCGCTTCCAAACAAGGGCCACAATCTTTAGACCCAAAAAAAACCACAAAACTACCCTTCTTTTTTTGACGATTTTTTACCTCTTGAGATGAAACAAAGTCAAAATTAGATACAACATTCGCATATTGTTCCTTCTCTAAATTACTATTTTCAGAATGCGCTGAATTTAAATAAACAAAAATAAAAAAAGATCCAAAAGTTAACATCAACAAGCCGTACATAACAGTTTTAAGTCTATTCGACATCATCATTTTTTTTCCTCATTTTTAAAACCTTATCAGCAATTGAGATAATATCTTCATCATGTGTTATAACCAATATTAATTTATTTTGTATTTTCAAATCCACAATTTTATTAATCAAATCCTGTTTAGCAGTTTGGTCTAAATTACCGGTAGGTTCGTCTAGTATATAAATTGAAGCTTGTTTAGAAAAACATCTATCTAATAAAAGTTTTTGTCTTTGCCCTTGTGATACATTAATTCCGTTATTGTAAAGAATAATATTATCAGATACTTTATCTTGAAAAATTGACTTGTAACTATCCATATACTGATTATCAAAAATTTTCATTTTAGCGTTGCTACTAGATGTTCCATAAAAAAGATATTGATTAGGTGTATAGTAACTCACCTCGGAAATTATATTGGTTTTATCCAAAGACTTTAATTTGGTTTTACCGATATAAATATCCCCATTTTTTGGAGTCAATAATCCTAAAATTATTTTGGCGAATGTTGTTTTCCCTACCCCATTCTCTCCTTTTAGAACATTTATTTCTCCAGGAGAAAGTGAAAGTGAAAAATTTTCAAATACAAAATCTTCCATACCATCGTAAATATAACTAATATTTGAAAAGATCAACTTTTGATCTTTTTTGACGTTTAATAATTGAATTTCTTCTTTTTTTGTATCTTCTTGAATAAAATTCTTAATTGATTGTACATAATCGATATTAATCAAACTAGTTTTATAAGATAAGTAGCTATCGGACATACGCTCTAAAAGCGAAATTACTATAAAGAAAACATACAGACCAGAAGAAAGAGGGTAAAGAATTTCATTTCGATAAACTAAAGCTAAATACGTCACAACTAAAATCATAACAATCATCATAAAAGAAATTATTGATGAAATTGTTCCAATTTTGTTCTTCAATAGTTCACTTAAATACTTTGCTTTAAAAAATTGGATTTCAGTAGATTTAAGTTTATTTTCTGCATCTTCAGATTTATCATGAACAAATACGTCATTTGACCCCAATACATTTGATTCAAATGTTGATAATAATTCATTATAAGAAGATGACAAATTTTTATTGTAATTCATCAAGTTTTTAAGAGTACTTTTTAAATAAATTACGTAAATTACTGTTAAAAAAATAAAGATTAATGGAAAGAAATAATTTAACTGGAACATCAGTAAAAGCAAAAAAATCGAAAAAAATAAATCAAACGACAAGAAAAATTTTTCAAGTAATCCTGAAGTACTATCAATAACAGTTGATAAATAACCTACAAGATTATTTACATTATTTTTCTTCTGAAAATCATTCATGTTCATGTGATAGAAATCGTTGATTATTTTACTTTGTAAATTATTTTCAATTTTTAATTTTAGTTGTGAATAACGTATCCCTGTAAAATATGTAGTTAGAAAAAAAGAACTATAGAAAATTACTATAAGGGAAAGATTATAAGAATTTAAATTCTGAAATTCAGTGGATAGAAGATCTTGTAATAATTGATAAAAGATTAAGGGTAAGGCAAATTGTGTAAATAAGATTATTGATAACTCAATTTTAGAAGAAATAGAAATATTACTTATAACATATTTGTATACTTCTAAAACTTTGTTTTTTGGAGAAATGCTTTGTTTTTCTTTTGGCTTTACGTCTTCTATAATAATTGAATAACCGATAAACTCAGACTTTAAGTCATTATAAGTAACTTTTTCAATATCAGGCTTAATGGGATTAGACACGATAAAAGTATCGCTCCTGCTCAAATATTTCTGTAACACAACGTAATGAGCTAATCCGTTAGAGTTAATCATCGCAATACAAGGAAATTTGACTTTTTTTAATTCCTCTAAATCTGATACCTCAAAACTATCAGATTCAACCCCAAAGGAACTTAAAATTTTTGTCATTTCATAAAGTGAAATGCCTTCCTCTGACAAGTCTACCTTTAGACTATCAGCCTGTTTAAATAACCCCAATTGCTCAAACACTGTTTTTAAAACTGCCAACCCACAGTCGTTATTTAGAACTTGCATATTGTGGTAATACTTCATTTAGTTTGTACCTGCTTTTAAAAGTATTAATTAAGGCTCCCAATAAAATTGGAAGCCTTAAAAAAAAATTATCTTGGACCCATAGAACAAACATGATATAACTTATTGCCTGTTTTATAATGTGTCTCTTTGTATTTTTTTGAGCAATGTCTATATTTACACCATAACTTAAATTGTGGAACATAGTGTTCCCCACCAACAATTGTCTTTGAATTTTCAACTGATAATTTTTCCATTATATTTCCTTTCCAAAAAATAATTTCAAAAACCAAATGATTTTAAAAAAATAAATCAAATAATTTCTATAAAAATAATTTAAATCAAAACAATCTTAATGTCAATAATAAACCAAATTAAAACATAAAAATTTATACCAGTATTTAATTACAATATTGTGCTAATTACTAGCAAAATCAAGTAAAGAACCATAAGTGAAACAATCGCTTTTTCAAAAGATAAATTCAAAGAAAGCTTATATCCTAATGTCTCTCCTTGATAATAACTAGTATTTTCAAAAATAACGTCACCCGTAACATATTCAAAATCGTTCCCTTGCTCCTTATATTGAAAAGTGAAGTCAATCCCAATTTTTCGTAAATCATTCCCAATTAAATTTTTTGTTGGTTGAGTATAAATTAAAGGATTATACGAACTTAATGGTAATAATTGCCCCGTATAAAATCCACCAGCCAAGACAATAGTTGCAATCAATGATCCTGCAAAACCACTTTTTAAAAGCAATGAAAAAAAATAACAAAAAAAGAATAAAATTGATATAACAAAAAAATAAATAGCAAAAAACTTAAATAAATATTCGTTAGCAGTTATTAAAGTTATCTCATTTTTTATTCGCGTAATAATCGGATAATTTCCACGAAATTTATAGCCAAATAAGGTTGTTATTATTAAAGAAAATAGGGTGATCATGATCAAGAAAATAAGCACATTGATCAAAAAAACCAAATAATCACCAATTATTATTTTTCGTTTACTAATGAAACCGGTTTTAAATAATTTATATTGATTTCCTTCATATTTATTCGATATTTTCCGGATTCCACACCAACTCACAACAAAAAGCCCAATAAATGAACTAATATATCTGCTAATAGAAATAAGAAATAAGGATCCGCTACAACCGTAACGAACACTTTCTGGTTCTAAACGTTCTTTAATCAGCTTAGAATTCAAATTTTCTTTTCCAGTTCGATATAGTCGGATTTTTCCACCACTTGAAGTAAATGAAGTAATACTTTCATTTAAATCATTAGGATTATTGGCTAAATTTTGAAGAGGATCTTTTTGATAATATTTTAGAGAATCTAATTCATCTTTTAAAAGAAAGGTACTTCCAAAATTCTTTAATTCTTTTGAAATATTATAAACTCGATTAAAGGCCTTGCTATTTACTTTAAGTTCTATGAAATTCTTATGAAGTGTATCCTCTGAATTAGGGGCTTTACCTTTAATTTCTAATTTCTCTAATGATTGTTTTGAATAAGGATACTGTTCCTTTCTGAACTGAATTTCTTCCATAGATTTTTGTTTATTGTAAAAAAACAAAAAAAGAATCGATAACAATGTAATCAAACAAATGATTAATTGATCTTTAGATTTAAATAAAACTTTGAGTTGTAATTGTATATATTTTATGAATTTAGACATGTTTTTGTTCAAATCTTAACAACTAAATACGAAATCTCCCATTTATAAAAAGGGAGATTTCAAAAATAGTTATTAAAAATTAAAAGTTAAACTCGACCCACACACATATGCCACAATTGTCCATTAACAACTTTGTGTTGCGTGTTAAATCCTTTTTTACATTCATAATAACACAATCTACCGGCAACCTTATGAGCTTTCCCACCCATTATTTTTTCTGATTCTTTTTTAGTTAAATTTTTTAACATAATTATTACCTTTCATCAATTATTTTTAAAGATTAGCTTATAAAGGTATAACTAATCTTGTTTATTAATATAACACAAAATAGATTTAATATAAATATTAGACTTGTTTAAAATTTTAAATTTTTTATCGTTATTTTTTTACAAACAGCAATATTACATAAGTGCTGAAACAGAACGGTACCAATTACTTTAATTTATTATTCCAATAAATAGTGTTAAATTGTTGGTACTTTAAACAAGTCGTTTATGCCCGTCTCCATTTCCCAATCCAACGTTGATTAGTGGTGTCATACAGCCTTTTGTATAAATAGCCGTTTTTAACTTTATATCGCCACTCAGTTACAGGTCTCCTTGGTGCTATTGTAGAGGCTTCAACATTAGTTGTCTCAACAAAAGTAGTGGTTACGAATCCTTGAAAAATCATAATAGTTATTAAAATTTTTTTTATTTTTTTTTCATTTATATCTCCTTCAATCAAATTTTTAAAATCATCTATTTTTTATTTTTACAATTGGCAATTTTTTTGTTTCTGAAACATTTTTATAATTTTTTATTTCACCCTGATTTTTTCCATTGCTATATAAGTAATATTTTTTATTAATTTCTAATATATAGTTTTGTCCATCTTCTAATTTAAAAGTTCCTTTGATTTTACTTTCGTCATGATATGATGGTTCAAAAACAAACAATAAAGAAACAACAAATGTAATTAACAAGAGCAACTTTAAGTTTTGTGAAATCTTTTGAGATGATTCCGTATATGATAGAAACTTTAAACGATTTTTTAGCCGATTCTGCTCTCGAATCACAAAATTAGACGTCAAAAGGTTTCCTCTTTCGATTTTTCGATTTTTAAATTTCTTATATGTTTCTGCCAAGCAAGTCATATAAGATATATATTCACTTGGCGAAACGTTTTTGGTCATTTGTGCGTCAACTTTAAGTTCGTTAATTAAACTAACTTGTTTTCTATATAAGTAAACCGGCGGAAACCACCAGTATATACAGGCCAAAACTTCAACAAACATTTTTTTTAGGTTGTCGTAGTTATTAATATGATAAATTTCGTGTTGAATAATAAAATTAAAATCTTTCTTTGAAAATTCTAACGTCGGAATTATTATTTTTGTTTTGAAAGATCCTATCGTACAGGGATACCTTATTTCCGGCAAACAGTATAAATTTGTTCTTGCAGGAATTATTTTTTGCACATTTTGATCTAAACTGCTCTTTTTAATTTTATTTGACAAGGCAATCAATCGTTTTGTGCGCTTAAAACTAAAAAAAAGTTTCACCATCTTCATCCCAAATCCAACAATCCAAGCAATCGCAAGAATTTGTCCGTAGAGCTTAGTAGTATCATTGAACTTATATATTACTGGAAGAACTTTGGTAGAGACCACAGTGTGAGTAATAATGAATTCAAACGGTAAGAATAATCTTAAAACAATGACAACACTGAAAAGATCTAAAACATCGGCTCTAATTTTTTTGCTAATAGTCTCGTTAGTTAATAAAAAGTTCAAAGTTAATATTAATAAAGTCGACCAAATAATCGTTACTATAAGAGATGAAAAAGAAAAACTCACACGTCTTTTCCTTCCTTCAGATCGTGAAGACTGTTGTATTTATCTTTAATAATCTTATATAAGTTTTCTATATCTTCCTCGTCATTTTCGGAAGATATAAAGGTAGAAACTACTCTATTTAGTATGTCTTGAGGTATCAAAGAGGCAAAATATTCTTCTTCAGTTACTATTGGTCTAAATTCTCTCGTTATTGATGACCCACTATAAGTAATGCCAACTGCCTTAACAAACTTTTTTTCTGAAAGTTTTCTTAGAACCGTTTGCACGACTGTTTTTTTAAGACTTGGGCTAATTTGAGAAATTTCTCTTGAAGACAAAGGCTTTTTTGAATCCCACAATATGTGCATTATCTTTTCTTCATTACCGGTTAATTTCAAAACAGTTAATTATTCCTCCTTAAAAAATTTAAATTTATTATATCTTAAGATGATAATTTAAACCAGAAGATTTTGTATCATTAAATATTTACTGTGCTATAAAATAAAAAAACTCCTGCTTTTAAAACAGAAGTTTTAATAATCTCGCATCAAGATTCGATCAATCGAATGATCTTCTTTAAACTCAACAATTAATTTTGCTCGCTCACGTGTTGGTTCGATAAATTGTTCAAAGTTGGGCTGATTGATGTTTGCATAAGTTTCTTTAGCAATCGAATTAGCTTTTTCTCGATCCATCTTTGCGTATTCTTCATAGAAGCTTTCAGGATCAGCCGTATCTAAAAATTGATTAAACCGATTTAAAAACCAATCGATAATGTTGTCATGTTCTGCTTCAAGATAAATTGATAAATCCATCATTTCGCTGAACGGCCGCTCATTTATCGGATTAACCTGTAAGATATTAATACCTTCTACAATCACAAAATCGGCTGAACGCACTCTTCTCTTTTTATTTGGAACAATATCATAAGTCTGATGATCGTAAACCGGAATATCCTGACTTTCATTGAAACTTGCAGCATTAACTAGGAAGTCCCATAGCGCCTGATTATCGAAACTTTCTGGAAATCCCTTTTTATTCATTAAATCGTGATCTTCTAAATATTTATTGGGATACAAAAAATCATCAACCGACACCACTTCGCATCTCATATTAGGGCTCATTTGATGAAGATTATCAGCGATTTTTTCGGAAAATGTACTTTTCCCTACTGATACCGCACCTGTAACTCCTATCAAAAACGGGGTTTTTCTTTTGTAAAAAGCTCCTTTAAAGAAGTTATCCATGCTCTTGTCACTAGTCACTTTTAACTTTTGCATTAAGCCAATCAAATACAATAAGCCAAAAAAATCACTTTGGCTTTCAAGTTCATCGACAACATCTTCTTTTAAAAAAGCCGGATCAATTCTTCCCTGAACATTTTTCATCTGAGAAACAGATTTTAAATTTAACTCATGGTATGTTAATGCATCACTCATCTTTATTTTGACTCCCTAGATTTTCTGCAATTGATATAGATCGCCTGAAACTTTATCAAGCAACGGCGAAACTTCGCCAATTGCGATAATATTAAGCTCGTGCATTGCCCTAGAACAAACTGTATATAGTAAATTTCGTTCATATTCTTCATTAAAAGTGTTCTTGCTAACATCATAAGCGATTACTGAATCAAATTCCAATCCCTTTGCCAGATAAGATGGAATAACCATTACCTCTTCTGCTAGATGCTGGCGTGATGAACGAATCAACAGATTCTCAACGCCTGCCCGCTGCAAAGATTTCGATAGTTTTTCTGCTTCTAAATCTGTTTTGGTAATTACCGCAGTTGTATACTTCTGACCTGTATCTTTGTTTAACAATGCTACTAATTTATCAACTGCCTTTTTTTCGTTCGCTGCCAAAAACAGTTGCGGTAACGCACCTTCTCGCTCAAACGCTTTAATTTTATCACTCTCAGGTAAGATTTCTTTTGTAAAATTAGTAATTTGTTTGGTGGATCGATATGATGTCGGAAGATAGACAACTTTTGCCTTCTTATCAGCAAAAATTTTCTTCACTTCGTCAATCAAAAATTTACCCTCACCAAAAGAGAAAATTTCTTGATTAATGTCCCCTAACAAAGTAAATCGAGCTTTCGGAAAATTATTTTGCAGATAACGAATTTGATACGGCGTATAATCTTGAATCTCATCTACAAAAACATAGCGAATGTCTCGTTCACCATGACGTCCAAGCAAAAGATCGAACAACTGAATAAAAGGCAGTGCCTCGTTAATCGTCATTTTCTTTTCTTTTAAAAGTTTCCCAACTTCCTGTAGATATTCTTTCCATTCATCCGGGCTCAAATGAAACTTCTCTAATAAAGCTAAATCTTTTTTCACACTTAATAAGAAGTCTTTATATTGCGCCATTATATTTAAAAAGTAATTATGGATAATTTTTCGTTCGATCTTTTTAACTTCTCGATCGATAATTTTCGACGCATAAAAATTGTATTCATCTTTGGAACTCGCAAATTCTTTGCCCCGCGGATTTTCACGCCGAATATCTTCTTCACTCATATTTTCAATCAAGTTACTAACCCAATTGGCCCGTTTTTGACGACCTAAACTTGATTTTACAATATTTAAAACTTGTTTTTTGGTCTCAGACAAGCGGTTAATTAATTTGTAATTTGAATTGAATTGATAAAAGATCTCCGCAATTTTGTCAGCGGAAACTAATTCTTTTCCTTGAAAAATAATTGGTCGAATTTTAAGACCTGAACGATTAAGTTTTTCAGCATAGGTCTCAATTGCGTTAAAGAAATCATCTGAGCCTAACAAGTGAACAATTTTTCGACTTACTGAATTAAATTTTCCTTCCCAGCTGTCAAGGACATTCACAATTTCAAATCCTGGAATCCGACGGCTGACAAAAGTTTCCAGCGTGAACTGAACCATATTACTTTCGCCCATCTCAGGTAAAACATTTCCAATATAATCATTGAAAAGTTGATTAGGTGAAAACATGACAATTTCAGTAGAATTTAAGTTCCCGCGATATCGATATAGTAAATAAGCCATCCGCTGCATTACCGCAGAAGTCTTACCCGAACCTGCCGCTCCTTGAACAAAAAGCAAATCTGAAGTTGTGTCACGAATAATTGCATTTTGTTCACGCTGAATTGTAGTAACAATTGTTTTCATCTGCGAACTGGATTTTTCTTGTAAAGCCTCCAGCAGCATCTGATCGCCAATTGTTTCATCATTAGTATCAAAATATGAAGTCAGTTCTCCATTATCAATTAAAAACTGACGTTTGAGCTTTAAATCAACGACCTGTGTACCATCCGGCGTATCATAGCTAACAGATCCTAATCTTCCATCATAATAAATTGAAGATATCGGAGCCCGCCAATCATAAATTAAATATTTATTTTTGGTATCAACAAAAGATGCCATGCCGATATAAATTTTCTCAACACCCATCTTTTCAGTCTCTTCAAAATCAATTCGCCCAAAATATGGTTTGCCTTTTAACTTATGTAAAGTTAAAAGTTCATGAGCAGAGCGCTGATAAGCGCTATTTTTTTCCATTAAAATCTGCTGCTGTTGATGGATAGACGCTGCTGTTTCCAGTTGTTCAGAATAATCAGACATGTTGACTGAAAAGTCATCGAAAAAGTTTTTGACCGCATTTTTCCCTTCACGGTGAGCTTGTTCTTCTTTTTCTTTAAAGATTTTAACTTTCTTGTCAATTTCAGAAATGACAAAGGCTAAGTATTTTTTTTCTTCTATTAAAGTTTGATTCATACAATCTCCTTTAATCATATAAAAAGCGTCCTAATATTTTAGCACATGCACTAAATTAATGATAATTTTGAATTTTAGATAAAAAAGCACTATTTTTGAATTTAATTGCTTGACTATGATATTTATAGACTTGTCTAAATATTTTGATTTTAGCTATAAATTTTACAATTTAAATCAAATAAGTGGTAAAATAGAAAAGTATAGACTGGAGGTGGAGAGCGTAGAAAACGTAAAACTAAAGTCCGAATACATGAAACTTCAGGATTTACTAAAAATTGTTGGAATTATTTCAACTGGCGGTCAAGCCAAAGGCTTCTTAGATGAATACGAAGTTTTAGTCAATAACGAGCGAGAAACTCGGCGCGGACGTAAATTACGCGGTGGTGATATTGTGACTTTCGGTGATAATAATTTTAAAATTGTCGATAAAGATGAAGCTTGAAGAATTAAAATTAGATCACTTTCGAAATTATGAGTCTCTTTCAATTGAAAACCTTTCTAACGTCAATATTTTACTTGGTGATAACGCCCAAGGAAAAACAAATTTCCTAGAGGCAATTTACTTATTATCTCTTGGCAAAAGTTTTCGAACTACTCATGACAGCGAATTAATTCAAAGCGGATCCAATGAGGCATTAGTTGAAGGAACTTTTACCAGAAGTACCAAATCTAAAATCAAGCTTGGACTAAAAATAAAAAAGCACGGTAAAATTGCTTATTTAAATCAATTAGAGCAAGCACGAATGAGTGATTTTATTGGTCAGATTAACACTGTCATTTTCTCGCCAGAAGACCTTAATATTGTTAAGGGTACTCCTGCATATAGGCGTCATTATCTTGATTTAGAACTTTCAAGCATTAGTCCAAAGTATCTTAATGAGCTGAGAATTTATCAGCGAACTTTGAAACAAAAAAATCAATATTTAAAGATGATGCGTGAAGGACGTTCTAGTGATGAGGTTTACCTAGACGTTTTGAACAATGATTTAGCTAAATCTGGCGGATACATTGCGTGGGCTCGTAATAAAAATATTGGTGAACTTGAAGAATCTGCAAGTGATATACATTTTCGCTTAACGCAAGAAAAAGAACAGCTAAAGATCATTTACCTTAGCGAGGTCCGCAGTGAAAGTCTCGATTCACCAGAAGATGCAGCAGATGCGCTTTTAACAATATTTAAAGGCCATCGTGAACGAGAGTTAAGACAAGGCGTTACAGTGGCTGGAATCCAACATGATGATCTAAGTTTCATGATTAATGGTACTAATGTTGCCAGCTTTGGCTCCCAAGGTCAAAAACGATCCGTTTCAATTTCACTTAAACTTTCTGAAATTGAAATCATTAAGAAAATTCGTCATGAAGCTCCAATTTTACTTCTCGATGATATTTTTTCAGAGCTGGATCAAAGTCGTCAGACTTTTCTTATTAAATCATTTGAAAAAGAGGTTCAAATTTTTATTACAACCACTTCAATCAATGATATTGACACCTCCATCATTGAGCCGCCCCTAATTATTGCGGTCAACGATGGTGAAATTTCTACTAGGGGGATAAATGGATAATCTAACAGAAAAAGAAAAAAAAGCACGCGAATATAATAGTGACGAGATTGAAATCCTCGAAGGACTTGAACCAGTTCGTAAACGTCCGGGAATGTACATTGGTTCAACAAGTTCTCAAGGGCTTCACCACCTCGTTTGGGAAATTATTGATAACGGAATCGATGAAGCACTTGCTGGTTTTGCAACTAAAATTGACATTACCGTCGAAAAAGACGGTTCAGTCACAGTAATTGATGACGGACGTGGAATTCCAGTTGATACCATGGATAAAAACGGTAAGTCTGCCCTCGAAACAGTTTTTACTGTCTTACATGCCGGCGGTAAATTTGGTAACGGCGGCTATAAAGTGTCCGGTGGTCTTCATGGGGTTGGTGCATCCGTAGTTAATGCCCTTTCTACAAACCTTGACGTTACTGTTGTCAGAGAAGGCAAAAAGTATTACATGGACTTTGACCATGGTCATGTTAAATCAAAAATCAAAGTTATTGGTGATGCTCCAGAACATGAACACGGCACCAGAGTTCACTTTACACCTGATCCGAAAATTTTTACCGAGACTACTGAATTCGATGACAAAATTTTAAACACGAGAATTCGAGAACTAGCATTCTTAAACAAAGGCTTGACTTTAGCTTTTACTGACCAACGAATTGCGAATGCCAAGCCTACTGTTTACAAATATGACGGTGGAATTAAAAGCTACGTCGAATTTCTAGACAAAGGTAAAACTCCAATTTTTCAGGACCCAATCTATGTTGAAGGTGAACAAGATGGAATCACTGTTGAAGTAGCAATGCAATACACTACTGATTATCACAACAGCCTTTTAACATTTGCTAATAACATTCATACCTATGAAGGCGGAACTCACGAGCAAGGGTTTAAAACTGCCCTCACTCGTGTTATTAACGACTATGCCCGTAAGAACAAAACGTTAAAAGAAGATGACGATAATCTTTCTGGTGACGATGTTCGTGAAGGATTGACGGCTGTAGTCTCAGTTAAACATCCTGATCCGCAGTTTGAAGGTCAGACTAAGACTAAACTTGGAAATTCAGAAACTCGTTCAATTGTTGATAAAACTTTCTCCTCTAGTTTTAACCGCTTCTTATTAGAAAATCCTGATGAAGCTAAGATGATTGTCGAAAAAGGAATGCTTGCAGCCAAAGCTCGTCAAGCTGCCAAGAAAGCTAGAGAAGCAACACGGAAAAAGACTGGTCTTGAAATTACCAGTCTTCCTGGTAAATTGGCTGACAACTCTAGTAAAGACCCCGAGATATCTGAATTATTTATCGTCGAGGGGGATTCGGCTGGTGGTTCTGCTAAAACTGGTCGAAGTCGTCTAACCCAAGCAATTCTTCCAATTCGTGGAAAAATTTTAAACGTTGAAAAAGCATCATTTGAAAAGATTTTAGCTAATGATGAAATTAGAACCATTTTTACAGCAATGGGGACGGGTTTTGGTAAAGATTTTGATCTCTCAAAAGCAAGGTATCATAAGCTTATTATCATGGCCGATGCCGACGTCGACGGAGCTCATATTAGAACTCTTTTACTTACATTGATCTATCGTTTTATGCGACCCGTTCTTGAAGCAGGATATGTCTATCTTGCTCAGCCGCCGCTGTATCAAGTAAGACAAGGTAAATATCGCCGTTATATTGATAGCGATGAAGAACTGCAAGAAGTTTTGACTCAATTATCCCCTTCTCCAAAACCGGCAGTTCAGCGTTACAAAGGTTTGGGGGAAATGGACGCAACTCAGCTTTGGGATACAACAATGGACCCTGAGCGACGTCGTCTTCTAAGAATGAATTTAAATGATGGACAGGAAGCATCAGATACTTTCGATATGCTGATGGGTGATAAAGTTCAGCCTCGTCGTGAATTTATCGAAGAAAATGCAGTTTATGTCGATCAAAAAATGATTGATGCCTAAGGGAGGTTAATTTAATTTGGACGAACAAGATAATCGTCGGATTGAGAATGCTGATGTAACAACAACGATTAAAACTTCATTCTTGGAATACGCCATGAGCGTTATCGTTGCACGTGCTTTGCCTGACGCAAGAGACGGAATGAAACCAGTGCAGAGGCGAATTCTCTTTGGAATGAATGAACAAGGGATGTTCCCCGATCGACCGTACAAGAAATCAGCTAGAATTACTGGGGATGTCATGGGTAAGTATCATCCTCACGGAGATACTGCAATTTACGAATCCATGGTTCGAATGGCTCAGGACTTTAGTTACCGCTATCCTCTTGTTGATGGTCACGGAAACTTTGGATCGATTGACGGTGATCCACCGGCCGCAATGCGTTATACCGAAGCACGTCTTAGTAAGATTTCAATGGAAATGCTCAGAGATATCAACAAAGATACTGTTGACTTTGTGCCTAACTATGATGAATCAGAAAAAGAACCTTCAGTATTACCTTCAAGAATCCCAAATCTTCTTTTAAATGGAGCGACCGGAATCGCAGTCGGAATGACTACTAATATTCCGCCTCATAATTTAAGTGAATTGATCGCAGGAATTCATCATTTAATGGATAATCCTGATGTCACTGTAACTGAATTAATGGAAGATATTAAAGGACCCGACTTTCCAACAGGTGCCCTTGTTATTGGACGCAGCGGAATTCGCCATGCTTATGAAACTGGTAAAGGATCAATTGTTTTACGAGCAAAAACTGAAGTTGAAACTTCTAAAACAGGCCGTGAAACAATTATTGTCAAAGAAATTCCTTACATGGTTAATAAAGCCCGTTTAGTTGAACGAATTGGTCAATTAGTTCATGAAAAGAAGATTGACGGAATTACCGAACTGCGTGATGAATCTGATCGTGAAGGAATGAGAATTGTTATTGGGATTCGCAGTGATACTACTGCCTCAATTATCCTAAATAACCTTTATAAGCTAACTCCACTTCAAGTAAATTATTCCTACAACATGGTCGCAATTGTTAATGGAGCTCCTAAACTTCTTAATTTAAAAGACCTTTTGAATAATTATCTTAACTTCCAAGAAACAGTTATTCGAAGAAGAACAGCTTTTGATCTCAAAAAAGCTCAAGCAAGAATTCATATTTTAGAAGGCTTGAGAGTTGCGCTGGATCACATTGATGAAATTGTTAGTTTAATTAGAAGTGCTGAAACACCTGCGGTTGCTAAAGAAGGCTTGATTACTAAGTTCCAGCTTGATGATATTCAAGCTCAGGCAATTTTAGATATGCGTTTAGTCCGTTTAACAGGTCTAGAACGCGATAAAATTGAAGATGAATATGCAAAATTGGAAAAAGATATTGCTGATTATCAGGATATCTTAGCAAACCCTTCACGGGTTAACGAAATCATCTACAATGAACTTTTAGAAATTCAAACCAAATTTGGTGATGAACGTCAAACTGAAATTGTTAAAGATGAAATCACTAATTTTGAAGATGAAGATTTAATTGAACAGGAAGATATTATTGTCGGTCTTACTCATAATGGTTATATTAAGCGTTTAGACCCAAGTGATTTCCGGCAGCAAAATCGTGGTGGTCGTGGAGTTCAGGGAATGGGACTGCACAATGACGATTTCGTTGAACAGTTAATTTATACTAATACCCATGAACAAATTCTTTTCTTCACAAACAGAGGAAAGGTTTATTCAGCCAAAGGTTACCAAATTCCTAGTTTTGGCCGCAATGCAAAAGGCTTGCCAATTATTAACCTTATCAACATTGAAAAAGATGAACGGGTTAATACGATGATGAAGGTCAACTCGAATAACGAAAATGAATTTTTATTGTTCGTTACTAAACATGGTACTGTCAAACGCACAAGCTCAACTGAATTTTCTAATATTAGAAATTCTGGCTTAAGAGCTCTTACCATTCATGAAGGTGATGAATTGGTTAATGTAATGTTGACAACTGGTGAATCAAAGATCTTTATTGGAACTCATTTAGGTTACTGTGTTGCCTTCTCTGAAGAAGACGTGAGAGCAGCTGGTAGAATTGCTTCTGGAGTTCGCGGAATTAGACTGCGTGATCAAGATTACGTTGTAGGAAGTGCGATAATTCCTGATGAAGGTGAAATTCTAGTTATTTCAGAAAACGGCTATGGTAAGAAAACTTCTTCCAAAGAATACACAATTAAAAATCGTGGCGGTAAAGGAATGCGAACCATCAGAGTCACTGAAAAGAATGGCCCATTAGCTGGTGTCACAACGGTTAAAGGTGATGAAGATATTTTAATCGTCAGCAACAAAGGTGTTGTGATTAGATTTGACGTTCAAGATGTTTCTAAGTCTGGCCGTGCAACACTTGGTGTTCGTTTAATTAGATTAGATCAGGATGCGAAAGTTGCTACTGTTTCTAAAGCAATTAAAATTGAAGATCAAGATGAAGAAGAAACCCCAAAAGATTCTGATAATTAGATTTTTGTAAAACCAACCTCATAAAACAACAGGTTGGTTTTTTTGTTTTAAACTTTATTCCAATTTTAAAACCATGTTATCCTTATATTAGTTGTTTTTAGATCGGAGACTTCGTGGAATTAATTATTAGCATTCTTTTAATGTTAGCTGCAACAGTTGGAGCTAACATTATATATTCTTTTTTTCCTAAAATTCCTCTAGCTTTCTATCAAATTGGAATGGGGTTTATAGTCTCTTGGCTCCCCCAATTTGATCAATTTCAATTAAAGCCAGAGGTCTTTTTCCTAGCCATTATTGCTCCATTAATGTTTAATGAAGGTCAAAACACTTCAAATTTTAGTTTAAAAAATCATTTGAAAACGATTCTTTCGCTAGCTGTTTTTCTCACAGTTGTTACAATTCTCGTGGTTGGTGTTTTTCTTCATCAAATTTGGCCCGCACTACCACTTGCTTTAGCATTTTGTTTGGGCGCTATTGTTACCCCTACCGATGCAGTTGCCGTTTCATCGATCACAGAAAATTTTCATATTCCAAAAACAATGTTAGAAACTTTAGAAAATGAATCTCTATTTAATGATGCCGCTGGTATTGTCGCCTTAGATCTAGCAATCAATGCATTCAATACTGGAAAATTCTCCCTAATTGAAGGAATTAGTAATTTCCTTGTTGTATTTTTTGGGGGAATTATTGTTGGTTTATTAACAGGAATATTACTAGTAATCATACAATTGTTTTTTCAGCAGCATTTTTTTAATTCAACAACCACTATTTTATCTATTAACCTTTTAGCACCTTTTTCTATTTATTTAATTGCCGAAGAGTTTAACTTTTCTGGAATTTTGGCAGTTGTTGCCGCCGGAATCATTCACGGAATTTATAAAAAAAGACTACGACTGACTTCTACCGAAAACCAAGTTGCCTTGTCAACAATGTGGGAAATCATTTCTCAATTATTAAATGGATTTGTATTCGTCTTATTAGGGGTCACTTTACCACGTAATATGATTGAATTATCTAACTCAAATAGTTGGAATTCTGAAGCCCTACTCTTTCTGGCTTTATCAATCTATTGTTTAATGATCATTTTACGTTTTTTATGGAATCATTATGGCTTAGTTAAAAAAACTAAACGGAAAACCAAAAAGCAGTTAAGAAATAGTTGGATAATGGCTTTAAGCGGCATTCATGGAACTATTACTTTAGCAATGGCTTTTTCATTACCTTTAATATTTAAAAAAGATCTGTTCCCTTTTCGGACAAATTTAATTTTTTTAGCCGAAGCAATCATTGTGATAAGTTTAATCACTCCTACTATTGTTCTACCGCATCTTTTACCGCAAAAAAAACGTTTCTTTACGATTCGCCAATTTAATAAGCTTTTAACTAATATGATTGATTATGCAATTCAACAATTAAAAGAAGAAAAAGAAGTTGATTATTTAACAATGGGTCAAGTCATTGCCACTTTACATACTCAACGCGGCAGAAATAGTTATGGCGACTCTAAAAGAATTTCTCAATTGTTCCAAAAAACACTTAATCTTGAAATAAAAACTGTCAATAGTTGTTCAAATAAAGGATTAATTAACAGTGAAAACGCTAAATATTATAATTTTAAACTAATGCTTAACTCTCGAAAAATGATTTTAAACCCGTGGAGTCGAATAAAAATAGATTGGAAAATTTTAAAAAATATTTTCCTTAATTCAAAAATTTACTTAGAAGTAAAAAATCACCAAACATCATACTTGGAAGATTTTAAAGTTATGGAAAAAATTGGATTTCGAGCAATTATCAATTATTTAAAAAAGAGTCGAGGGGATCGTCAAAAAGATATTCATATTCTACATCATTACTACGAAATTAGACATCAACGAATTAATCAACCGCAAAAGAATTCAAATATTAGAGAACTCTTAATTTCAGCATTTCAATATGAATATTTATATTTACAACAAGCTGCAAAAAACAAGGAAAACCCTCGTGAACTGATTCAAGCCCTTAGTGAAAAAATTTCAACAGATCAATTTGTTTATATCACTTCTGATAATTAACATTTCAATTTTAGTCTTGTTATGAGAAGCGTTCCACAAACTAGACTAAGAGTGGAGGGTTAGAAAATGATTAAAAAAATTTTCTTAGATTTAGATGAAACATTATTGAACAGTAAAGGAGAATTACCACTTACTAAAATCAAAACTATTAATAAATGCTCAGTCCCAATAACTCTTGTTTCAGCTCGGTCTCCAAAAGAAATGGAAAAGATTATCGATATCTTAAATTTAAACGGTCCTCAAATTGCTTTTAACGGGGGACTAATTTTCGAAAGAAAAAATTCAATAAACCATATTTTATTTAAACAAGAAATTTCAAAAAAATCAGTTTTACTAATTACCAACTTTATCCTTAATAATTTTCCTGATATTAGTTTAAATTATTATGACGATAACAAGTGCTATACTTTTAACCAAAAGCGAAAAGTTCAAATTTCTCAACCGATAACTAGTATCAAGCCAAGAATAATCAAACATTTTGAAATTAACCAAAAAAATATTTATAAAATTATTTTAAAATCATCTAATTCACACTTGTTATGGCGGCTATATCGAAAATTAGCTTATCTATGTTTATTTGATGTAAGCATTAAACAATCTGGTAAGATGGATTTAGAAATTACACCGTCTAATGCACGAAAAGATCATGCTTTTAAGTTTGCTGCTAAAGGGCTTGAAAAGTCTGAAATAGCTGCATGTGTGAATAGTTATAAAAATTTACCGATGTTAAAATATGTTGGGTTACCAATTGTAATGAATGATGCTGATTCGAAAATAAAATCTGTCGCTAAATATATTACTAAAAGTAACGATGAAAATAGAGTTGCTTATGGTATCAAACATTTCATCGAAGAAACAAGGTAAGAAATGACCAACATTAGAGATATTGCTAAACTTTCAGGATATTCAGTATCAACTGTCTCCCGCTATTTAAGTCACCATGGCTATGTTTCAAAAGAAGCACAAGAGGTAATTAGTTCAGTCATTCGTAAAACTGACTATATGCCAAATGAGATTGCCAGAGAATTAAGTAATGGCAAAAATCTGACGATTGGCGTTGTAGTACCTCATATTAGGCATCCCTATTTTAATTATCTTATTTCTGGCATTACAAAATCTGCCTTTAATGCCCAATACAAAGTTTTAATGCTCCCTTCAAACTATAACGTTACAATTGAAAGAAGATATCTAGAACTGCTGCATCAAAAAGCATTTGATGCCATTATTTTCACTTCTCATAAACTTCCTTTAACTGAATTACAAAAATATCAAAAATACGGTCCTGTAATCTGTTGTGAGAATCCTCAACAAGTACCAATTGCTGCTGCTTATTCTTTAAGAACCGAAACTTTCGTTAAGGCCTTCGAACAAATAAAAAAAAATAATTTCAAAAAAATTATTCTGATTTTGAGTCGAAATATTGCACAAAGTGCCACTGCTCAAACAACTATAGCTGCCTACGAGAAAGTTTTTAAAAAATTACCGGTCAAAGAACAAATCATCTCTAACACATTTAGTTTTCAACATGGATATGAAATAGCAAAAAAGATCTCATTAGAAAAAAAACAAACTGAATTTTTATTTTGTAATAACGATGATGTTGCTGCAGGTATTTATCAATATTACAATGAGCAAAAGTTAACGCTGCCCGGTATTATGGGGCAAGAAAATCAGCCAATTGGAAAAATCCTTAATATTTCCACTATCGACCATCATCTTGAGACAGTGGGAGAATTGGCTGGAAAACTAGCAATTTCTGGTAAAATACAACAAATTCCGGTCGAATCTACTTTAATTTGGCGATAAAAAAGGATTTCAATTATGGATACAATAAAACAAAACGTTTGGATTGAAATATCAAAAAATGCAATCACTAATAATTTGCAAAATCTTAGGGTTCAAAAACCAATTGTTAATGTACAGTCTAATGCTCTTGGTTTTGGAATAAACGTGTTTACTAGAGGACTGCTGGCTGCTAACGTTTACGGATTTGCTGTTGGTAATCTTCAAGAAGCTCTAGAACTAAGAAAATGGGGTACTAACAAACTGATTATAATTTTAAATTATTTTGAGCAAAATGAAGAAAAACTGATCCAGGATAATTTTATAATTGCTCCTATCAACTCTTTTTATGATCTTGAAAAAATCACCACATCTAAACCTCGATCCCCTCTAGCCGTTGCTTTAATAAGCAATTTGTTTACCGAATGGAAAGATGATAACATCGAAAAAGCAATCCAGTTTTGCCAGAAAAATTCTGATAAAGTTGATCTTTGGGGAACTGTAACGACCTCACGTAATTCAAAAATTGGGGGAAGCTATCACGAGATCAAAGGTGATCATCATGGATTAATCATCGGAAGAGATATTTATGGATTTGATCAATCATCAGATACAAAACCCGTATTTACACTTAAAACCAGAATTATTGCTTTCGATCAAGATCAAATGTTGGCCGTTGTTCCGATCGGATATGGTCTTGGCTTTTCTTCTAATTTTAGCGGCTTTTCGGTAATAGTTAATGGAAAAAGAAATGCCAAGGTTCAAAAAGTTTCAATTGATACGACTTTTATCCTACTTCATGAATTGGTTCCCGTGGGAACAATTGTAACTATTATCGGAAACAGTCAAAATGAAAGTATTACATTGTCTGAAGCTGCATCTTACATTAATCTAACCCCTTTGGAACTATCTACCCAACTAAGCCCCTTAATTAAACGTATATTGGTTGATAATTAATTTTTTCGTCTTTTATAAATGTGATTTTTAACTTAGTTATTAGTATAATGAGACCAAACTTGTTTTAACTTTGGCTGGAACAACTTTTTTAATTGAATTTCTAAAAATCATCTTTTAATGAACGAAAAAAAATCTAGTTTTTTTTGAACTTTAATATGAATGATAGAGTAAACTAAAGATAGTAAAGAACGGAAAGGAATTTTATTATGGACATTATATTTCATGGCGAAAACGTAAAGTTAATTGGAGAACCTCTCAAAGTTGGTCAAAAATTACCTGATTTTGAATTAACTGATGACCAGGGAAACACAGTTAGAACTGATGATTTACTTGGTAAGTTAACTTTGATTTCAGTCGTTCCAGATCTTAATACAAGGGTTTGCTCAATCTCAACAAGTAAATTTAATCAGCAGGCTGATAAACATCCTGAAGCTAAATTTATCACGATCTCGACTAATCCTACAAAAGTTCAAAAGAATTGGTGTGCTCTTGAAGGTGTTAAATCGGTCCAGGTACTTTCAGATGAAAAATTATCTTTTGGTAAAAAGATGAATCTTTTTATTCCAACTAATGGATTAGATACTAGGGCAATTTATATTGTTGATAAAGATGGAACCGTAAAATATCGAGAAATTATCAAAGAAATTTCTAATGAACCAGACTATGAAAAAGCTTTGGCCTTTATTAAACAAGAAGCGGCTAATTAGTTTGAACCAAATAGGAGATCATGTTTAAGGAATATTTTTATTTTGAGTTTAAAAATCGGCATCGCCAAATTCACTATGCAATATTTACTGCAGTCATTTGTTTATTAATTTTTGGACTTACAATTTTCGGTGCATCTTTTTTAAACGCTTCTACTGCCCACTTTCAAAGACAAGTTATCGTCTATGAGATTGGTCTTTGGTTATTCTGCCTGACCTATTTTTCGACTGGCATATTTTCCATGGAAGGACAGTCTTACTTTTTTTTAAATCGAATCATTCATTCACCAAAAATGATTTACTATACAAAATTATTAGTTCTCTTATGTACCGCATTAGAAAGTGCAATTTACTTTTTCTTTTCAAAACTCCTTGCGACAGTCATTTTCAGCAAGTGGAATAATTATCCGATTTCTTTAGGACATTTATTATCTTATTCTTATTTTTTGCTTTTTATTCCACTCGTATACGGGGTAGTGATCACCATTGATCTTAAAATGAAATCATTTCCAGTTAGTTTGGTATTGAATTTAGTAATTGCAATTTTGTTCTATGATACCCTTTATTATTTAAATCTAATCCATCCTTTAAATCCATGGTCAAAACCTTTGTTTAATCTTTTGATCGTGCTCGCTGGGATAATCATTTGTTTTATTAACAGTTTACAATTAATTAATAATTCTTTTTTCAAAAGGATCAATTATGCGAATTATCCTAATTGACGCTAGTTTTAGCTACGGACAGCAAGAAATTATTTCTAATTTTAATTTACAGATTAAAGAAAATGGAATTTATACCATTGTCGGGTCTACTGGTTGTGGTAAAACCACCCTACTAAAAGGATTATCTGGAATGATTCCAACCAGTTCCGGCGTAACTTTAATTGGAAATTTTCGGCCAAACTGGGACGTCTACCAAAACTTAGTATCATTTTGGAACAGTTCTAAATATTTCTACCCTTGGATGACCGGCTTTGAACATCTCAAACTTCTTGCTAAAAGCCAAAAAACTTCCATTCAGGAAGTTTTTGATACTTCAAATGCTCTAAAAATGATTAATTATATTGATCGACCGGTTAAAACATATCCGAAAGGAATTCAAACTCGATTTGATTTAGCTCTATCATCTGTTGATGATAAACCGTTAATTTTACTTGATGAACCTTTTAGTGATATTGACGAAGATTCAAAAATTATTTCTCAAAACTTTTTAAAGAATCTTGCCGTCAAGAAAACTATTATTATAACTGCCAAAGATAAAAAAGACATTATGGATTCGGCAAAAGTTATATCTTTATAAAAAAGCTAATATTATTGGCTTTTTTTTATTGTAAAATAGAAAGTACATTAAAAAATCTAAGGAAGTTATTTTATGTGTGGAATTATTGCATTTTGTGATCGGGCTTTAGAAAACAAGGAAGAAGTCTTGACCAACATGATGAATGCGATTAAACATCGTGGACCAAACAGCTCTGGACAATATATTAATGATGATGTAGCTCTGGGCTTTAGACGTCTTTCAATTATTGATTTACGCGGCGGAAGTCAGCCTATTTTTAACGAAGACGGAGAAAAAGCAATAATTTTTAACGGAGAAATTTATAATTTTAAACCACTCCGAAAGGATTTAATTACTGCTGGTCATACTTTTACTACAAAAACTGACACTGAAGTGCTCCTTCACGGATTTGAAGAATGGGGCATGGAAGGACTGCTCAAAAAAATTCGCGGCATGTTTGCTTTTATAATTTGGGACAATAAAGAAAAGAAACTATATGGTGCTCGTGATTTCTTTGGGATTAAACCAATGTATTATTATCAGGACGGTGATCGCTTTTTAGTTGGTTCTGAAATTAAATCTTTCCTTTATCATCCTTATTTTAAAAAAGAACTTAATAAAAAAGCCTTAAAGCCATACTTAACTTTTCAATATTCTGCTCTTGAAGAGACTTTCTTTAAAAATGTTTTCAGTATTCCTGGCGGACATTATTTTACCTTCCAGAATGGAAAACTAGATGTTAAACAATACTGGGACATGAAATTTGAAGATGCAGGAGAGAGTTTTGATCAGACGGTCAAAGATATTGAAAACATCATGAATGATAGCGTCGAAGCACATAAAATCAGTGATGTGCCTGTTGGTTCGCTTCTTTCTTCTGGCATTGATTCCAGTTATATTACCAGTCTCTCACAACCTGAGCATACATTTTCAGTTGGTTTTGATGACAAAAAGTATAATGAAGCAATTCAAGCAAAAGAACTTGCTCAACTTTTGGGACTTAACAACGAATCAGAAGTTGTTACCAGTGAAGAAGCATTCAATAATTTTCCGCTCATTCAGTACTATATGGATGAGCCAGATGCTAACCCTAGCTGTGTCCCTCTTTACTTTTTGACTAAACTCGCCAGCAAATATGTAACTGTCATTTTATCCGGCGAAGGAGCTGATGAATTATTTGCTGGCTATGTGGACTATGGATATCACTCTCATTCGCGAGTAATTAAAACAATCGGGTCTCATTTGCGTAAGTTGAAACCTAAAACTCGTTACCGTTTAGCTAACAGATTAAAAAATATGCCTAATTTTCACGGACGGCTCCATCTTTATGAAAGTACTGCTAGAGCCGAAGATTTCTTTATTGGAGAAGCTAAAATCTTCGGAGAAAAGGAAGCTGATAGTTATTTAAAAGAACCATATAAAATTTCTGAATCAGTTAAAGAAATTGTTTCTAAATCTTACGATAAAGTTACTAACTACACTGACGAAGTTAAAAAAATGCAGTATCTTGATATTCACTTATTCATGGCTAAAGATATTCTTTTAAAAGCCGATAAAATGTCAATGGCTAACTCAATGGAATTAAGAGTCCCATTTCTCGATAAAGAGGTAGCAAAAGTTGCCAGCAAAGTTCCTACTCGTTACTTATTGACTCCAAAAAACAGTAAGTATGCTCTAAGAGTCGCTGCTGAAAAACATTTACCCGAAGAGTGGGTTCAGCGTGAAAAATTGGGCTTCCCCGTTCCCGTAAAAGCGTGGTTAGAAAATGATGATTTTTATACTCAAATTCGTAATTTATTTGAACAAGATTTTGTCAAAGAATTTTTCGATGTGCCAATGATTTTAGACTTAATTGACCGTGTTCATAATGGAGATGCCGAAGATCGTCGGAAAGTATGGACCATCTATACCTTCTTAGTTTGGTACAAAGTTTATTTCATTGACGAAAAGATTCCAACTTACGTAACTAGTAAATAAAAATAATGAAAGAAGACACCGCAAGTGAATAAATATCGTTTTATCGTGTTAGGCAGTGATCAAAATGCCTATGGACAAGTGCGGGCAATTCATCAAATTACAAACGAAAAAGTAGATGTTGTTGCTCAAAGTCAGCTTTCTGCTACAAAATATTCCAAAATTATTAATTTAAAAATTTTTCCTGATTTGCTTGATGACCAACAATTTGTGAAGCACATGATTGATCTTTACCATGAATTTGATGGAAAGAATGTCATGCTCTTCCCTTTTCCATGTGGCGACACATATGTTGGACTATTAGCTAGAAATAGTGATATTCTCAAGAACTACTTTACTTTTCCTTTTAACAGTTATCAATTAACTGACAAACTAACCGACAAAGAAAGTTTTATTCAAATTGCTGATGAATTTGGTTTAGATCACCCTAAGTCACTAATCGTTACTCCAGATAATTATCACAAAATTGAATACGATCAGCTGGGGAGCCAATTTCCAGTTGCTTTAAAAGCAGTTGATAGTGTCAAATGGCTAGATGTTAAGTTCCCTGGTCGAAAAAAGGCTTTTATTTTAGATTCTAAGTCTGAGGTTGACGCAGTTCTAGAAGCTTCATTTAACGCTGGATATAACGGAAATTTTATTTTACAAGAATACATTCCTGGAGGAGCAAGTACCGATCGCGTATTGAATTGTTACGTTGACCAATACCACCATGTTAAAATGATGAGCCTTGGTCACCCACTGCTCGAAGACCCAATGGCGAGCGCAATTGGTAATTATCTCGTGATTTTACCCGAATATGACCATGAACTCTACCAAAAGGTTAAATCATTCCTTGAAGCAATTAATTACACAGGATTCGCTAATTTTGACGTAAAATTGGATCCAAGAGATCAGCAGTACAAATTTTTTGAGATTAATCTTCGTTTCGGAAGATCGTCATTTTATGTCAATTTAAACGGCGCATCTTTTGCGCAGCTTTTAATTGATGATTATTTTTCAGATACTTTAAAAGACCAATCTACTCTTTACTGTAATGACGACAAATCAAAACACGTTCTGTGGACTGCCGTACCTGATGATGTGTTTAAAAACTATATCAAGCACGATCCTTTCTTTCTGGAAGCGACTGAATTAATTAACCGCGGCTCCTTTGGCGATACTTTAACTTACGATCAAGATCTTAGTTTCAAACGTAAATTAATGATTTGGCATTTTAAATCCTATTATCGTAAAGGTTTTAAACAGTATTATAAAAATAAAAAAGAGGGCAGCGAATAATGGCTGTCCTTATTTATTTAAACCCTGATCATGATTGGAATGATGCTTTTAAAAAAATTTTCTCGTATCAAGATGAAACCATTTATCTGGCATCAATGGTGCCAACTGTTGATACAATTGAAAAAGTTCCAAACGACGAAATCAATTTCCCCGTCTTACCTCCACACATTGTTAAAGAAAATAATCAAAGAGCAGAGCTATTAGATCGATTATCAAATTTTGCCAAGAAAATCGAAGTCGAGAATCCTTCTTTAAAATTAATTTCAACTCTTGTTGGGAAGGATTTGGAAACCTTAAAAACAATGCTGATGGAAAGTGATCTCGAAATCAATGACTTTTTAGAATTTTAAATTAACTATTGTAATTATTTTAACATGTAATATAATATTACTTATTATTTGTAAGTAAAGGAGCAATATAGAAATGACAAAAGTTGGTTTAATTATTGGTAGTTTAAGAAAAGGTTCATATACTCGGGCCATTGCAACTCAAGCCGCAGAATTATTACCAAAAGATTTTGAGGTAACGGACTTAGCGATTGGAGATCTTCCTCTTTATAATCAAGACTTTGATGATGAGGGAAATGTCCCTGAACAGTGGTCAAGATTTCGCCAAGAATTAAGTGATGTTGATGCAATTATTTTTGCAACCCCTGAGTATAATCGAGGACTTCCCGCAGCATTAAAGAATGCAATTGATGTTGGATCTCGTCCTTACGGCAAGAATTTGTGGGATCAAAAACCAGCAGTGATTATCTCAGATACCCCCGGAGCAATGGGCGGATTTGGGGCAAATCACCAAATTAGACAATCACTTGTATTTCTAAATATGCCAACCGTTCAGCAGCCTGAAGCTTACATTGGAAACGTTACAAGCTTTTTAGATGACAATCTCAAAATTACTAATGATGGGACGATCAAATATCTTCAATCAATTATGGACGCTTTCGTTGATTTAATTGGACGTTATCAAAAGTAATAAATTCAAAGCCTTCGGGCTTTTTTTTTAAACTTTATATTTATTGATTTAAGATTATTGCTGTTCCTATAATAAAATAAATCATTTTTATTATCAGGGGGCAGAGGATGAAGTCATTATTTTGGGATTTAATTATAACTAAACAGAAGAAGAAGCTAATAATTTTGATCATTCTTTCTTTATTAAATACCATCAGCAAAATAAGTCTATCGTATACAATGGGCTGGTTTATTAATTACGCAATTGGAAAACAAATAACTCTGGTTACCTTATGCGGACTTGGATCGCTGACTTCTCTGGTAATGATTTATATTTTAACTGTCTCTAGTAAACAAATCGAACTAGACTTAGTAAAAATCTCAACCATTGAGTTAAAACAAACGGCTTATAATAATCTTTTAAGTGATCAAGAAAGCCAATTTATTAAATTATCTAAAGATGCTCAACTAAATGTTCTCGAAAATACTATTCCAACTATTGGTCAAGATTATTTACTAAGTTTGCTATCTAATTTTACTTATCTAATCCAGATCTTTCTTTGTTCAATTGCTTTAATATTTGTTAACGTGAAAATATTTTTGATTTGTTTTTTAGTCTCTTCAATTCCCATGTTTATAAATCCTAAAATTAGAAAAAAATTCGGAATGTATAAAAAAGATTTAAACCTAAAATCTGAAGAACAACTAACGATGGTTAATGGTTTTTTAAATGGTCTTGATACGATCCGAACTTTTTCGGCTGGGAAGGCATTTAAAAACAAGTTAGCTGCTTTGGAAAATTCCTTTGAAGAACAGAAGAAAAGTTCGGGAGTCTGGGATACTAGAATCGTCGAACTTTCAACTTTAATCGGAATGAGTTCACAAATTATTTGTATGTTAGTTGCTGCCCTTTTTATTCTATATGGAAAAATTACAGTTGGAGATTTAACAATTACCACTCAGTTGTTAAATTACATCTTTCCAGCAATTAATGCCTTTAACTCATATCATTTAAAAGCATCTGCAACAGAACCTTTGAGAAAAGAGCTTAAAAATATTTTTAAAACAAATGATTCAACAAAGAGAAAAACTCTTAAATTCGTAAATGGTGATCTTCAAATTAATGAAATTGACTTTGCTTATACAAAAGATAAACTCATTTTTAAGGACTTTTCGACAGCTTTTCCACAAAATAAATTTACTCTCGTTGTCGGTAAAAGCGGTGCTGGAAAAACAACTCTAATGAAAATCTTAACAGGAGCACTTACTCCTGCAAAAGGAAACATCAAAATCGGAAATGTCGATATTACAAAAATAGATCCACATGAATTTAAAAAAAATATGATTTATGTTGATCAAAATCCTACATTATTTAATGGAACCGTAGCGGACAATATCACTCTTTTTAACACAAATTCAATCAAAAAAATTACAGATGAGTTAAACGAGTTGGGACTTACAAAATTACTTGATCGTCATGTAACCTATAACGGAAACGAGATCTCTGGCGGTGAAAAAGTTAGAATCTCGCTTGCTCGTGCTCTTACAATCAAACCAGCAATTATTATTCTTGATGAACCAGATAGCGGACAAGACCCCCAAACAGCAGAAAAAATTAAGCAAGTGGTTATGAATCTTAAAGATCAAACTGTCATTGTGATCTCACATAGTTGGCAACCAAATCAATTTAAAAATATTGGTAACATTCAAACCATTTAATAATATCAATTTTACTAATTTTCATTAAAAAATAAGACATCGTCTCCTTTACTTAAAAGTTATCGTCGGTGCATTTGAAGGTCCTGCGGTTGCCGGCATTGTTGTATACATCCCACTAATCCACTGGTTCCCCCCTAAGTTATACCAAATTTCAGCACCGTTGGTCGCTGATTGGGTCACCTTCCATGAAGAGCCCACCGCAACTTTTTTGTTGACTAACCCGTTTTTTATTGGTGATAAACGGCTTGGTGAGTGATATAAAGTATAGCTTTTAGTTTTCTTACCATGAGCACTAATAGTCAGCACTGTCGAGTAATTAGGATTTTTCAAAGTAATATTACTTTGAGGAACCCACTGGTCATTACCAACCCGACACCATGTTCTCCCCAATGTATCAACATTCTTTGCTGAAATTTTCCAAGCGGTCCCATGCAGTAAATAAGTGTTACTAGGTACTCCACTATTTTTATAAAGACGAATTCCATAATTTCGAACGTAAGCTAAATATCCGGTATAAGGGGTAACATTTTGAACAGCTGCATTGGCCGTTGAGCTTATCCCCAAAAAAGTTAAAAATATAAATAAAATGTCTAATATTTTTCGTTTCATTTCTTAACCTAATTATCGTTTTCGTTTTGGAACATTAGAAGTCCCGTAACGATTTCGCTTAACTTCTGTTGTATTTTTAACTTCATTGGTCGATCTTGACCTTGGACTTTGCACTTTATTATTAGTTTCTGGCAGGTGCAAAACTTTTTTCATTCCGAAGAAATACATAAAGATTACAAATGCGATTAGAATTAAAATAATTCCGATAATTATGATGAAGTAAAGCCATGTATAATCTGCACTAATTTGAGAATTATCTTTATTTATTTTATTTGCAATATTTTGAGATACCATAAAATTATATTTTTGATTAAACTTATGGCCATGAGATTTACCAGTTAGTTTGAGTGTATATTTACCCGGCTGCAGCCGAGTCTTGCCAATATTCATTACTAGGTTTAACTTCGAATAAGGAGCAACTGTATAGCCGTAATAATCATTAGATAATTCCACCTTTGACACTTTAGTATTAGGAACGTTAAAACCCTCTTTTTTTATTTTAGCCTTTAAATTAAGACTATCAATAATTGTCCCTTCTGGATTTTGAATTTTAATATTAAAAACGGGTCTAGGTACAGCAGCACTTGGGGTTACATTTTTAACGATCAGCTTCCCTTTAGGGTAATTTTTATCCATCGTCATAATAACTCCTGTATCCATTTGAGCATATGTATTAATCAAAGCCCGAGACTTTTTACTATTTTTCATTTCTGAAGAATTTTGAAGTCCTGAAATGACCCGAATTCCACCATAAATTAAGCCCTTGAATTTCTCAGAAGGGATTTTGTACACCTGACTAACTTTAACTGTTTGATTTGCTGGAACTGTAAGATATGTGGGCTTTACACCCATATCCATCATATTTACCGGCAAACTAGGATCCAAATCTTTTTTGTCTGTTGTAAGTGCCATATCTCCTTGAGAATTATTAACATACATTCCAGGCATTATTTCAAAAGTCTGAGTGTAATTCCTCAAATTCGTAACGTAAAAAGAAATATTCTGTTTATCTCCTGGTTTTACTAATAAATAATACGCATTTTGCTGACTAATTTGATTATCCGGAAAAATTGGTTTAACACTAAATATCCCTGTTTCAGCTGAAACACGGTCATTTATCAAGAAAAAAGATAATATTATTAAAATTAAAAGCCAAACATCTTTTCTTTTTTTTGTTACCATAACCCCATTGTATCTTAAAAACACTAATCAAAATTTTATTTACATAAAATAATCATAAAAAAAAATAAAACCTCCTAATGGAGATTTTAATTATAAACTTATCGAATAATTTTTATCAAGGATTCTGATGAAATCCTGATGTTAAAGTCCAATAAATATTATAAACATACGTACCGTGACGATTCAAAGCGACTGCTTTTGGCATCGACATAATAGCCGATCCTTTATCGTGAAAATCTAATGCCCATGCACCATTTGATACACTATCAGGCCGACTAGATGCAGCAGCAGTCTGTTGAGTACCAAGATACCCCCACAAATAATTATCTGTATTACCCATCGGTATTGTTGTGATTTGAGAATTATTAGCAACATTATTATTATTTGGATCACTGCTCGCAACGGCCGTTATCTGAGCTGCATTATTAGCAATTGGGGTTTTTGCGAGTCGCGGAAAGAAAAGTCCAGCAAAAACACCACTTACTGAATTATCCGTAGCTGGTACATCAGTTGTGTCCGTATCAACCCGAGTCCATCTTGAAACAGTATTTATTGGCGCTCCTGATGAAGTATAAGATTTTCCCTCCATATTAGGATCAGAATTATAATAAGTTGCCGGATGAGAAACTGGAGTCGAATTACCTGCTTGACCGCCAGTTAATGATGAAATCGCTAAACTATTACCAAATCCGTTGCCGAATTCAATTGCTGCCGCAAACTTTTGCGCAACTCCTCCAATTACCCCTGCATCAGGGTTTGGATCCCCAGCGCTAACATGACTGTTAATATTAGTTGATCCAAGAGAAGCAGCTGAACCAACAGTCATGTGTGCTGAAACAGTCCAACCATTATAAGTTCCTGAACTATTAATCGGAAGCCTGCTGTCTGACACAATTAAAGATCGATATTTAGTAGAATCTCTTAAAGTTCTTGTAGGAGATGCTGAACTAGTCTGATCCATAAATGCCCCGTTCACCGGATCACCAACTGTACTTGATGCAGATGCATATAAAGGAACAAACTTTGTAGTATCGTCTAACTTATTCGCTCCAAAGTCAAAATTCGGAACAGAAACCAATGTTAGGACACCATCATTAAAAGTAATTCCAACATTTGTCGCAGCTGAAGCCACCGGAAGAGCCTGTACCGATTCAGGTTTTTGAAGCATCATCGGAGAAAACAGTGCTAAAACTGCTGCACAAGATAGAGATGATTTTAAATTTTTCCTTTTTTCTTTCATTATTATATTTCCACCCAAAGTTTACCTATTAATAGTATAACTAAAGTCTAAGAATTAATCGATCCGTTCTTAATAAATTATTTTTTGGTTTTTGGATTATAAGATTGTTATGGCTAAAAACAATTCCCAAATTCCGACTATTTAATTGTTCTATTACAGCATTATGTCACTGAATTCAAGTGAAGTCCCAGCATTCAGTTTCCAATAAACATTATTCCCCAGTTCTTAATACAAAAATCTATTTTCGTAGTAAGATTCTAAACCTGCAGTTTGTTTAGAACAAATATCACCTAGCATCAAATTTTCCAATTGAATGTTAGACTGTTAACATCATCCGGTCTAACTATTAGCTATTGGTTTTAAATTAATCCTCATCAGAATAATTCAAAAATATGCGTTGTGTCAGATCGAGAATGTCCCACTTAGTCATCTTGCAAGATGCCACGACTGCAATTCATCTTAATTTTGATCTAGAAATCAACTAGTATTATTATAACTTAAACAAGTGTTTTAAATGTTCATTTCTTTATAAATCATTTTCTTCTTTTTGAAGATATCACTTTTTACTTCGACTTCTTACTCTTCGGTCACCCTGATCATTTGTTTTAGATTTTGTCTGTGCTCGATGCATTCCAGCGTAAAGAGCAAATAGCATGATTAAAATAATAACAAATATTATTGCTACGATTAAAAAATTAAACCCTGACTTTGATTCTTTAGATTTAAGTGTAGAACCTTTATTAATATTTTTTGTTCGTGCTTTGGTTACAACAAAATTCTTTGAAAATCTCGTAGTTTTCCCTTTATATTTAATTGAGATTTTCATATTATACTGACCAGGCTCGATTGCTCTTCCTTTAGTGGATATAACTCCATTGTAAAAAGAGTTTGGAGCCATTGAAATATTTTTATCAGTACTTGTGTATGTAACATTTTTATCATTTTCTTTTGTCACAACATAATGAACTCTTGTACCGGCATTTTCCTTAAAATAAGTTGCTGCTACGTTTCGAATGGGAATCGTAAAAGTAGGGCCTTTTAGACTTCCGCCAGTTGAAGGATTTCCAATTTCAAAATCAGGATCTGGCTGAAATCCCTGACGAAGACGTACAACTAAAGCTTGACGTACAACATTAGTAATTGTTGCTAAACTTTTACGGCTTTTTGTCTGTTCATCTTGTCCTAACACTGTAAATGCTATATTTCCTAAAATTGTCCCATTAAATTTTTCTTTTGGAACATTGACAGGAATTTTAACTTCTAAAGATCCTTTTGGTTCAATTGAAACAGTTTGCTTCTTTACCATTTTTGAAAAAGGATATTTATTACTTTTATCAATCATTTGATTTGACTGATCCCCATAAACTATATGCCCTTGATTAGTAATCACGGTTCCAGGTGTAATTTCAACATCGATTTTTTTATTTACTGTATTTTGAATTCGTGCGCCTAAAACAATATTTTCACCAGGTTTAAAGTTAATATCATAAAAACCATTATTATTGCTCTTAGTGAATCCTTCTTCGTCAGTAATTACGGAAATTTCTGGCATCACAGCTTGTAAATTGTTATCATCCGCAGCTTTTACAATTAATGTATTTGATATTATTAAAGAAAAAAATAACAATCCACAAACATAAATAAACTTGGGTATCTTTTTCAAGATATAACTCCTTTTATTACTTTAATTATCCATTCACTAATCTTACTAAAAGTAAACGTCTTATACCATTTTATCCGTTATTTTATTCATAAAAAAGCACTAATTAGCACCTTTTTGGTGTCGGCTTAGTGCTTTTTCATAAGATCATCCAATGAAATTTGATCCCAGTCAGAATCTTGCTGATTACTAGACTCTTCACTATTATTTGTTGAATTGGGCTTCGGTTGATTCCCAAAGTTTTGATTTTGTGTTAAACCAGGCCCTTGTCCATTTAAACTATTATTATTCATCTGTTGAGAATTTAGATTATTAGGCGTTTGACCATAATATTGATTTGGCAATGGATTTACATTGTTCCCATTAACCGGCTGAACAAAATTATTTGGTCCACTTTGATTAGGTCTAAAATTATTTTGTGAAGTATTAGGCTGAACCATTCCTGCCTGCTGATTTGGATAAGATCCGTAAACCGGAGGCTGTCCTTGATTTTGCGGGTTGCCATAATTTGGATTAACCTGTTGCGGACGACCATTAGAAAATTGTCCTTGATTAGCGTTTTGACCCATTGAAGGAGACGGATTATTATAATTTGGAATTGACTGATTATTAATTGGTTGATTTTGCCTTTGATTTGGAGCCATTGAATTATTTTGTTGAAAATTCCCATTATTCGGATAAGGATTTTGATAATTTAATGGCTGATTGTATGGCATTTGTCCCGAATTCTGATATGAATTTGGTGCCTGTCCTTGATAAGGATTTTGATTAGTCCCCCGCTGATTGTTTTGAACATTACTCTGTCCGTATTGAGGAGGTGTAGATTTAGAACTGCTTTTTGACTCTTGAGTTTGTTCAGATTTCAAAATCTTATCAGATTCAGCAACCAAGCGATTATTTTCTTCTCTTCTATTATAACGAATTTGTCTAACAATTAAGAAAATTACAATTCCAATTAAAATAATTAAGCCAATAATAACAAGTACAAAAATCCAAGTTTTATCATAAATCAAGCCTTTAGACTGCTTATTAACTTTTTCAACATCAGATTTACTAAGTTTATACGTCTCATTAACTTTATGAGTTTTACCATTAACGGTAAAACTGCCCGTTACCATATATTCTCCTGCTTTTAACGGCTGCTGCTTAAAATTAACCGGAATTGGTAGTGTCGAATTAGGAGCGATGGTTAAATCGGACTGATAAACAGGTACTTTTCTTCCATTAAACCCTAGAAAGCTGAACATCCCTTTTCGCTGGATCATCAAATTATAAGAAACATTTCGAGCCTCACCAGGTTTATTATTAACTAAATTAATAACAATATTGGGCTGATATGAGATTGCCTGTGCCTCAATTCCTGTAACTTTACCGTTACCTGGAACATTTTCATTCGTTTGGGTAATAATAACTGGAATCGGCGTACTTTCCCCGTTTAAATGTCCTCCGTCAGCATTAACACTATAAATATTTAGGCCGCCATAAATGACTCCATCAAAACGATCATTAGGAGTACTTACTGTTAAAGTCTCAGTCTTTGACTGTTGCGGCTGTAATGTTATTGTCTTTTTTGATGTCATATCAGCAAATGCTGCCTGAAGACCATCAGTCCCCTTTTTTATAACCTCATTATAGACAAAATTACCCGTTGCGTCTGTTTGCGCGTTAGTAGGCTGAATCGTCAATCTCTCAACAGCTGACCCAAAATTTGTAAATGCAATTGTCAGGGTTCGTTTCTCACCCGGTTTTACAACCATTTCAAATTTATCTGTATCACCAGAATCAATTTGTGGTGTTACTGATACATTAGTAATGTCAGCATTTACTGAGCTAAAGTTAACTACAAAGACTAACGCTATTATTAAAAATAGAGGAAAACTTTTAACCTTTTTCAAGATACTCCTCTCCAATCAAAAATGTCTATAATTATTATATCTATTTTATAACACTTTCATTTTCACAATTAAAAAAAAACTGCTCTAAAAATCGCACTTGACTAAAAAAGCCAGCTTTATCAGCTGACCTACATATTAACTAATTGATTTAACTTATTCAAGATCAAAACCTGCTTCAGTCAAATCTTTATTAAGTTTTAAAAGATCTTTTCCTTCGACATGAAGCTCAATAACCCGATCGACAGAATGCCTAATCACAACCAAATTTAGAATTGTAAAACCATTATTAGCCAAAATTTCGCCAATCTTTGCGATAACTCCCTTGGCATCTTCTGCAACTTTCACTCGAATAAAAGAGCTATTCTTCAAATCATAACCGGCAATTTGAAGGAAAGCATCAAATACATCATTTTTTGTCACAATTCCTTTTACTTCATTATTATCTTCTACTACAACGACATTAATGTTACGATCGAGCATAATTTTAACAGCATCTTCTAATTGAGCATCTGAAGAAATAGTTGCTACATCTTTTTCCATGACATCTGAGATCATTGCTTTGCTAATTAAATAATTTATTTCATAAACACTAAGACTAGTAGACGATGAAGGCAAGGCAGCTGCAATATCTTCTCTTGTAATCAATCCCGCTAATTTACCATCTTTAAGTACTGGAATTTGATTGATGTGATTACTTTTCATCATATCTAAAGCTTCATTTATATGTTCATCTAAAGAAACCGTAATCAAATCCTTAGTCATGTAATCAATAACAGCCATTTTATCCTCCTAAATACGCCTTTTTAACTGCTGGATCATTCAGTAATTCTTTTCCTGTACCAGACATCGTGATATTTCCTGTTTCTAAAACATATCCTCGATCGGCAATTGCTAAAGCAGTACGAGCATTTTGTTCAATTAATAAAACTGTCGTGCCTTCTTCTTTTATTTGCTTAATAATCCGAAAGATTTCTTTGATAAAAAGTGGTGCTAAACCCATTGAAGGTTCATCGAGAAGCATTAATTTTGGACGAGCCATCATTGCTCTTCCCATTGCCAACATTTGCTGTTCCCCACCTGATAATGTTGCTGCATCTTGATTTCGACGTTGTTTTAAAACCGGAAAATGGTCAAAAACTCTGTCATAATCAGATCGAATTTCATCACGATCATGGCGAAGAAATGCACCCATCTGAAGATTTTCAAGCACCGTTAAGCCTGGAAAAATATGCCTGCCTTCAGGGACTTGAGAAATTCCAGCAGATACAATTTTCGAAGGATCTCTGGGTAATTGCTCGCCGGAGAAACTTATTGTTCCTGACTCTGGTTTAATTAGGCCGGAAATTGTCAATAAAGTCGTAGATTTTCCAGCACCGTTTGCGCCGATTAAACTTACAATTTCACCTTCATCAACGTGAAAACTAATTCCCGTAACGGCCTTAATTGCTCCATAAGAAACATTTAAATCTGAAACATCAAGCAAGGTCATTATCGTCACCTCCTAGATAAGCGCGAATTACTTCTTCATTATTTTGAATTTCACTCGGAGTCCCTTCAGCAATTAACTTTCCGTATTCCAAGACATAAATTCTTTTTGCTAATCCCATTACTAAGCTCATATCATGTTCGATTAAAACAATTGCAATTTTAAACTCTTCTTGAATCATTTTAATAGTATTGGTTAAATCTGCTGTTTCGTTTGGATTCATTCCGGCTGCTGGTTCATCTAAAAACAGTAATTTGGGTTTTGTGGCTAATGCGCGTGCTATTTCCAAACGCCTTTGCTCCCCATAAGCTAAATTGCTTGCCAGCTGATCAGCACTATCTTCCATTTTAAATAGCTTTAATAATTTCATCGCTGCTTCATACATTGAATCTTCTGTTTGATAAAAGCTAGGTGTACGGAAAACTTCACTCAACATATTTTCCTTTGTTTTACTGGTCATTCCAACCATCACGTTATCCAAAACTGTTAGATTATTAAAAAGTCTAATATTCTGAAAAGTTCTGGCCATTCCAAGATCTGCTATTGTATGAACAGGTTTACCATTTAATGACTCAAGATTGTCATTCACCTTTAATTTTACGGTTCCACTGGTTGGAACGCTTACGCCGGTTAATAAATTAAAGATTGTGGTTTTCCCTGCGCCGTTTGGTCCAATTAAAGCAATTAATTCATTATCATCTACTTTTAGAGATACATCACTAACTGCTGTTAATCCACCAAAGTTTTTCGTCAAATGCTCAACTTGTAATAATTCCATTATTTGGTCTCCTTTTGCGATTTATCTTTAGCGGAAAAAAGACGTTTAACTGAGAATTCCCAACTTCCAAGAAATCCCGAAGGACGAAACAGCATAAAAATTATTAACAACAATGAGTACAGAACCATTCTTAGCGCTCCATAATTTTGAAGAATAACATCAACAAATCCTAAAACCACTGCTGCCAAAATTGAACCCGTAATACTTCCGACTCCTCCAAGAACAACCATAATTAAAGTTGAAATTGACTGCATAAACGAGAAGTTACCAGGAGTGATGCTTTGAAGGTATGTTGCATAAAGGCTCCCTGCCACACTGGCAGCTGCGGCTCCAATAACAAAGGCGATAACTTTATATTTAGTTGTATTTAATCCAATTGATTCTGCTGCAATTTCATTGTCCCGTACAGATAGAATTGCCCGACCAGTTTTACTATGAACAATATTAACAATAATAATTGTTATAGCTGCTGCAAAGATATAAACAATCGACCAGTTTGATTGTTGAGGAATATTAAAAATTCCTTTTGGTCCATTTGTAATTTCTAAATTGTTGATGGTTATTCGGATGATTTCAGAAACTCCAAGCGTTGCAATTGCTAAGTAATCACCTCTTAATCGCAACGTCGGAATTCCTTCGATTAACGCGATTAAACCAGAAATGGCAATTCCAATCAAAATTCCGATTAAGAAGCCACCAAAATTATCAACTTTTTCTGCGATGATCGCTGAAGAATAGGCCCCGATCGCCATAAATCCAGCATGACCCAAAGAAAATTGTCCTGAAATACCTAAAATTAAATTTAAACTAACGGCTAAAATAACGTTAATTTCAATCATTGTAATAATCGTTAGGATAAAGGGATTAATGATTCCGACTAAAGTCAGTAAATCAATTAATAGCCAGCCACCAACTGCAATTGCTAACCATATAAGCTGATCTCTTACATTTCTCTTCATTAAACTTTCTCCCCTTCTTTTTTACCAAACAATCCTGTTGGACGAACTAACAGAACTAGAATTAAAGCTACATATACTACTGCATCTTTCCATGAAGAAATTCCAATTGAATAAGTTAATGTTTCAATCAAACCAATCAGCCAACCGCCAATTGCAGCTCCTGGAATTACTCCGATTCCTCCGACAACTGCTGCGATAAAGGCTTTAATTCCGGGAGTCATTCCCATTAAAGGATCAATTGAATTATAGTAAAGACCAATTAATACACCTGCTGCTCCAGCTAATGCTGAACCAATTGCAAAAGTAAATGAGATCGTTTGATCTACCTTAATTCCTACAATACTAGCTGCATCCGTATCAACTGATACTGCTCGCATTGCGCGTCCCATTTTTGTCTTTTGAACAATAAATTGTAATGCAATCATTAAGACAACCGCAACGACAAAAATCAGAATTTGAATATTAGTAACTCTTAAAAATCCAATTTGATACGTCACTAATTTAATTGCTTGGGGAAAAGAACGTGAATCTCCTCCAAAGAGAAAAGTCATTCCATTTTCTAATAGAAAAGAGACCCCGATCGCTGTAATTAAAGCAGTAATTTTAGGTGCACCGTGGTGTCTTAAGGGACGATATGCTAAAAATTCAATTAGCATCCCGATTAAGGCACATGCTGCCATTGTAAAGACTAAAGTGATCCAAAAATTTAGGTGCAAATTAGTAATCATAAAATAACCAATAAAAGCACCAATCATATAAACATCACCATGAGCGAAATTGATTAAACCAATGATTCCATAAACCATCGTGTAACCTAGAGCTAAGAGGGCATAAATACTACCCAAAAAGATTCCATTAAATATTTGTTGTGTAATTACCTGCATATTTTTCTCCCCATCTACTATCGTACTGCGGCAGCAGATACTTTAACTCCATGATTAAATTTAACAACAATCACATCCTTTTTTGGATTATGATTTTTATCCATGGTCATCGTTCCGGTGACCCCTTCAAAATTAGTTAAGCTGGCCAATCCTTTTGCTACCTTAATAGAATTGACTGACTGTTCTTTTTCCATTGCTGCTTTAATCATATAAACAGCATCATATCCAAGTGCTGTAAAACCAGATGGTTCTTCGCCAAATTTCTTTTTATATGAATTAATAAAAGGTTTTACGCGGTCATTTGCCGGCGCCATGGCATCGAAATGATTTGTATAATAAACGTCAGTCACGTTTTCTTTTCCAGCTAACTTAAATAAGGTATCATCTGAAAAACCATCCGGCCCTAAAATTGCGGCCTTAATTCCTGCTTGACGGGCTTGTTTAATAATTAAACCTGCTTCGTTGTAATATCCTGGGACAAATAATGCTTTAAAGTTTTCACTTTTCAACTTAGTAATCGTTGCATTGAAATCTTTATCCCCCGCTTGATAGTATTGTGTATCAACAATTTTACCTTTATATGCACCTTTGAAAGCCTTAATTAATCCAGCTGAGTAATCAGAAGTTTTATCTCCCAAAATTGCAACCGTGTCAGCCTTCAAATTCTGATATGCATAGTGCGCAAGAATTACTCCTTGATAACTATCAGTATAACAAGCTCTATACGCATCCGGCTGAACACTTCCGTCTTTTTTAAGCGTTAGGGTATCCGCTGTCCCAGCTGGTGCTACCGTTGGAACCGCTGCTTCTGTAGCTTTCGGCAGCGCCGCTGCAAAGCTGGCAGAAACACAAGGACCAACAATTGCTGAAACTTTAGCACTAGAAGCAAGATTTGAAGCTGCCATTGCCGTTTGATAATTATTACTGGTGTCATCTTTGGTAATAAGTTTGATTTTCTTTTTATCACCATTAAGCTTTACTCCACCACTCTCATTAATTTTTTCAACAGCATAGTTAATCCCTTTCAAAGTCGCCTGACCATATGATGCCGCCGTTCCACTAAGCTCAATATTTACTCCAATTAGTACTTCCGAACCCTTCGGCTCGTTTCCTGTTGCCTTAGCTTTCGAGGCACACCCGGTTAAAAAAAGGGTTAATAATGAAGCCAAACAAAGTAGACTTAATATTTGTTTTTCTTTTTTCAATATTTTTCTCCCGCCCTAAAGATTATTAGATTTTATTCTACGGAAAGGTTTTATACATGTCAAATGATAATTATTAGAAAAAATAGCTATAAATGAATGTTTAACGATTTATATGTATAAAGTAAGATTTGTCATAATCATTTACTTAACCGCCGTCGCTGAAACTTTGACTCCGTGGTTAAATTTAACAACGATTACATCTTTTTTTGGATTATGATTTTTATCCATCGTCATTGTTCCCGTCACACCTTTAAAATCCTTAAGATTAGCAAGACCAAGGGCTACTTTCTTGGAATTAGCTGACTGTTCATTTTCAATCGCAGTTTTAATCATATAAACAGCATCATATCCAAGAGCTGTAAAGCCTGATGGCTCTTCTTTAAATTTCTTCTTATAATCTTTAATGAAAGGTTTTACCCGATCATTAGGTACCATTGGATCAAAATGATTTGTATAGTAAATATTTGTTGAATTTTCCTTACCAGCTAATTTAAACAATGTATCATCAGAAAAGCCGTCTGGTCCAAGGATCGCAGCTTTAATTCCGGCTTGACGTGCTTGTTTAATAATTAACCCGGCTTCATTATAATAACCAGGAACAAAAAGGGCTTTAAACTTCTCACCTTTTAACTTTGTAATCGTTGCATTAAAATCCTTATCTCCTGCCTGATAATACTGAGTATCAACAATCTTTCCTTTATATGCACTCTTAAATGCTTTTATTAGTCCAACTGAATAATCAGAAGTTTTATCTCCTAATATTGCAACTGTGTTAGCTTTTAAAACATTATCAGCATAGTGAGCAAGAATTACTCCTTGATAACTATCTGTGTAACAAGCTCGAAAAGCATCTGGCTGAACTTCACCGTTTCTTTGAAGGGTTAATTTATCAGAAGTTCCTTGTGAAGTTAACACTGGAACTGCTGATTCAGTTGCTTTAGGAAGACCTGCTGCCACATTAGCAGAAACACACGGTCCAATAATTGCAGATACCTTCACGCTAGAGGCAAGATTTGAATTTGCCATTGCTGTTTGATAATTATTACTAGTGTTATCTTTCGTAACTAGTTTAATTTTCATTCTTTTTCCCTTAATTTTAATGCCTCCATCGTGATTAATTTGATCACTTGCATAATTAATTCCCTTAAGCGCTGCTTGCCCATAGGCAGCAGCATTTCCACTAAGTTCCAGATTTACACCAATTGATATTTCAGAACCTTTAGGCTCATTACCAATTGTTTGAGGCTTTGCAGCACAACCAACTAAAAAAAAGATAGATAAAGAAAGTAACATAACTAGAACGGAAATTTGTTTCATTTTTTTCATAACTTTTCTCCCGTCTTAAATAAAATGTTAGGCTTTATTCTACGGAAAGGTTACATGCACGTCAATAATAATTATAAAAAAAGATTACGATTATCATAATAATTAATCAAAAAGCTGTATAAAAGTACTTGTAACAAAAGGATATTTTCATTTTTTTCAAATAATTTTACAATTTTGCGGTATAGTAAAATAAACGGTTACAGGAGGGAGGAATATGGTTAAGTATATTTTTAAAAGAATCGGATATATGATTATCACAATGTATATCATTATTACGATTACTTTCTTTTTACTAAAATTAATGCCCGGCTCTCCTTATGCCAATGCAGACAAGTTAACAGCAAGTCAAGTGCACATCCTTAACCAGCAATTTGGTCTAAATGACCCGATTTGGCTTCAATATTTTAAATATCTGGTTAATGTCTTTCACGGAAATTTCGGTACCAGCTTTCAATTTAGTGATCAGCCGGTTTCTCAATTAATATTCTCTAGATTGGGGCCAACGATGCAGTTGACCTTTCAAGCTTTAATTATCGGAACATTTATTGGCATTATTTTAGGTACAATTTCAGCAATTCATCGCAAGACTTGGATTGATACAACTGCAACTTTTTTTGCAATCCTTGGTCGTTCAGTTCCAAACTTTGTATTTGCCGTTATTCTTCAATTTTTTCTTGCCGACAAATGGCATCTTTTACCGGCTGCTTTGTGGAATGGTTTTAGTTACAGCATCCTGCCTACTTTGGCTCTAGCAATGGCACCTCTTGCAAATACTGCCCGCTTTATGCGATCCGAAATGGTTGAAATTCTCCACAGTGACTACATTGAGCTCGCAAAAGCCAAAGGCGACAGTTCATGGGAACTTATTAAAAATCATGCCTTGCGTAATTCGATGGTGCCAATTATTACCGTTACAGGTCCGATGATTGTTGATTTAATGACCGGATCAATGGTTGTTGAAAATATTTTTTCAGTTCCAGGAATCGGCGAACAATTTGTCAAATCAATTACTACTAATGACTACCCCACGATTATGGGATTAACGATTCTTTATTCTTCGATTCTTATATTTGTCACCTTTATTATTGATATATTGTATGTGTTTATCGATCCTCGAATTTCTTTAGAAACGGGAGAAAACTATGAAACTATCTAAAAGCGACTTTGACTTTGCATCAGGCAAAAAAAGCTTTATACAGACCTTTTCTTCCAACAAAACAAATCTTTCATACAATCAGGACGTTCTTAGGCGCTTCAAAAAAAATAAGGTCGCAATAGCTTCCTTAGTGGTTATTATTTTTATTACGGTGGTTTCATTTGTTTCTATCTGGCTTAATCCGACTAATCCTAACCACCAGAATGTATCTTATGCTTATCTTCCACCCAAAATTGGTTCAGGTAAAATTCCTGGATTTACAGGTAAAGTCGGGAGTAGTGATCTATACGCTCTTTCCCACGTTCCAAAATCAACATATTTTGTGATGGGAACAGATTACTTGGGAAGAGATTTATTCTCTCGAATCTTAGCTGGGACCAGACTTTCTTTACTTATTGCATTAATTTCAACAGCAGTGGATTTATTAATTGGCGTAAGCTATGGAGTTATCTCAGGTTATCTCGGAGGCAAAGCTGACCTAATTATGCAGAGATTAATAGAAATTATCTCTTCAATTCCCAGTCTAGTCGTTGTGATCTTAATGCTGCTTGTTTTCAAGCCGGGCTTAATATCAATTATTATTGCGATTGCCTATAGCAGCTGGTTTACAATGGCTCGTTTGACAAGAGCTGCAACTTTAAAAATTAAAAATCAAGACTTTATCTTGGCAGCTAAAAATTTAGGAGTTAGTAAGGTAAGAATTGCTTTTAAACATATTCTGCCAAACATTTCTTCAACCATTATAATTCAGACTATGTTTACAATTCCTTCTGCTATTTTCTTTGAAGCATTTTTAAGCTACATTGGAATTGGAATTCCTGCTCCAAACGCAAGTCTTGGAACGTTGCTTTCTGATGGGCAGCAGGCTTTTCACTATCTGCCATACCAATTATTTTTCCCTGCTTTAATGATCTGCATCATTATGATTTCTTTCAATCTTTTAGGCGATGGATTAAGAGATGCACTTGATCCCGAAATCGAGGAATAAATATGGATAATATTCTTAGTGTTAAAAATCTCTCTGTTAAATTTCATACTCATGCCGGCACGGTCCAGGCGGTTCGTAATCTAAGTTTTGACCTCTTGCCTAATGAAACTTTAGCGATTGTTGGTGAATCAGGGTCTGGAAAATCTGTTACTGTTCGTACAATTTTGAAACTGCTTACTAATAATGAAGAAATAATCGATGGAAAAATTATATTTCAGGATCAAGACCTTTTAAAGCTTAAAGAACGTGAATTGGAAAAAATTCGCGGCAACAATATTTCAATCATCATGCAAGATCCTTTAACATCATTGGATCCCACAATGAAGATCGGTTATCAAATTGCGGAAAGTTTTGAAATTCATCATCATGATCGAAAAAAAAGTAAATCTAAAGCAACTGAACTTTTAAAACTTGTCGGAATTCAAAATGCAGAACAAAGGTTTAATGATTATCCTCATCAGTTTTCCGGCGGGCAACGACAGAGAATTGTTATTGCCAGCGCTTTAATTAATAATCCTGAAATTTTAATTGCTGACGAACCAACCACAGCTCTGGACGTTACCGTACAGGCTCAAATCATTAACCTAATTAAAAAACTGCAGCAGACAATGATTTTTATCACTCACGATCTTGGAACGGTCGCTGGAATTGCTGACCGAATTGCCGTGATGTATGCTGGAAAAATTGTTGAAATCGGTTTGGTTGACGAAATTTTTTACGATCCCCGTCACCCTTACACCTGGGGACTTTTAAATTCAATGCCAGATCTTCAGCTTGATAAAAGAACGCGGCTAAAAACAATTGAAGGAACGCCGCCGAGCTTGATTAATCCACCAATTGGTGATGCCTTTGCACCAAGAAATCCTTATGCTTTAAAAATTGATTTTAAAAAACAGCCCCCATTTTTTAAGGTCAGCCCCACTCATTATGCAGCCACTTGGCTTTTACATCCTGATGCACCTAAGATTTTATTGCCCAAAGAGATTTCAGATCGTCATAAATATTACCAAGAGCTGCTAAAGGAAAAATCTGATGAACCTATATGAAATTAAAAATTTAACCAAAACTTTTAATCGTGGAAAAAAAAATGAAATAAAAGCAATCGACAATGTTTCATTTAGCATTAAAAAAGGTGAAACATTAGGACTCGTTGGAGAAACTGGTTCCGGCAAGTCAACTATCGGAAAAACTTTAATTCATCTGTTAAAACCCTCCTCGGGCCAGATTCTGTATGCGGGAGAAGATATTAATACATTTAAAAGAGATCAACTAAAATCATTTCATAAAGACGTTCAAATGATTTTTCAAGATCCTTTGTCTTCTTTAGATCCTAGAATGAAGGTAAAAGATATTATTGCTGAAGGAATTGATACATTTAAGTTGATCCCTTCAAAAGATCAACGTGATCAAAAAATCGCTGAACTTCTAACAATGGTTGGGTTAGATCAAAGATCTGCTGATCAGTATCCATTTGAATTTTCTGGCGGTCAGCGGCAAAGAGTTAGCATTGCTAGAACTTTAGCAGTTGAACCCAAAGTAATTATTGCCGACGAACCGATTGCTTCACTTGATGTTTCCATTCAAGCACAAATCGTAAATCTTCTGGCAGACTTACAGCAAAAATATCAATTAACATATTTATTTATTGCGCACGATCTTTCAATGGTTAAATATATTTCTGATCGAATCGCTGTGATGAATCAGGGACAAATTGTTGAACTAGCACCGGCTGAAAAAATTTATCGTCATCCAATACACCCTTATACACAAAATCTTTTAGCATCTGTTCCTGTCCCTGATCCTGATTATGAACGCAATCGCCAACAAGTCTCTTCTAATAATCAACTAAAAATCAATCCTCTGCCTGGCAAATTAGTAGAAATCGAACCCAATCACTTTGTTCTTCAAAAAAAACAGGACTGAAAAATCCTGTTTTTTTTTTAAATAAAAAGCTACCTTAATATTATTCATCTTTTAAGGCAGCACCATCTTCAAAATCAATATATTTTAAATTAAGTTCGTTAAAATCTTTTCGATCTATTAAATATCTGATTTTTAAAAGCAAGTATAACTCATCGTATTCTTTTACGATTTCCTTTTGCATTAAGAGCAAGTCAGGTGCAATACATTCTATCGTAGATTCAGGTATTTTATCTTGGATCTGTTTAATAGACTTTTGTAAAATCTCGTAAATAGAAAACAAGTGCTTAGCTCGCCTAATATTATCCTGCTCCCCTTTCAATACTATTACTCCCTTACAACTGAACTTGACATCTCATCTGTCAATATATTCAGTATAAGGGAAAAAATCCTTAAAAAGTTGCATTCTCATGCAATTTTTTTTTAAATATTGAACTTTGTAAAAAAATTAGTGCTGCCAACTACGAATTAGTTTACTTAAGAAGTCTCCGCCATAAACCAAAACAAAACTATAAGACAGAATTGTTGGAATCTTGCATATTAAAATAATACAAATAAATTGGCGATATGTCATCTCAGTTAATCCCGCCACCAAACATAAAATATCATCAGGTGCAAAAGGTGCGGCAATCATAATTGCGAAAAGCCAAAGAAAGCGATTATTTTTACTAGCCATTTTTTCATATTTCTCGTAGGTTTCAGGCTTCGCAACGTATTGAATAAATTTTTTACCGTACCGACGAGCTAAATAAAAATTAATCAACGAGCCGAGACAAATACTTAGGTAATTATAAATGAAGCCCCAAAATGGACCAAATACAATAACTCCGACCCCTAAAGTGATTCCTCCTGGAATGATTGGTACTACAACTTGAAAAATCTGTAGAAAAATAAAAATTGCAACTTTGATAACTTCATTACGTCCAAGAAGAGCAATCATTTTCTTACGATCAGTAAAAATACCAGTTTGCAATGCCCAGATAGTTAAAATTACCGTCACAACAATCGCAACAATAGAAAAAATACTAATAAATTTACGACTAGTCTCCGGTTTTAACTTCATTTTTTTCCTTTTATTTTAACTGGTTCATCAGAAAATCTTGTCTGTACCCAAGTGATTATTACAATTACTAGTAACGCGACAACGAATACTGCTATTGACGTCAAGGAATTAAACGCAAATGAACTAAAGATTGCCATGATTAAAATTGGAATTAAAGTTGCATTCGATAAAAATCCAAAGAGATTAACCATCGATTCTTCTTTCTTATTAACGCCAGTTATTATTGATCTAAGCACTAGAATAAAAATCATCCATACTAAGAGAATTCTAAAAATAAAACCAAAAATCCACGTAACCCAAATTGACTGCAAATAAGCTTTAGTATTGGCAGCAAACCAAGATTTCTCAATTTCTTTTTTCAAATTAGAATTTTTGTTATTAAAATTAGAACTATAAGGAAAATCTACCCGACCCAAGGTATATTTCTTTGATTCCGCATTTCTGGCATAAAGAACAATATGTTTTCGATTAAAGACTATTCCTGCCCGTGGTTTTTCTTTTTCCATTTCCTTTTGGGTTAAATTAATCCCCAAATCAAATTTTTGATTTTTTCGGATCCTTTTTGTCCCGTGATAAATAAGCTTACCATCTTCAAATTCCGCAGAAGCAACTGATTTTTGAAATTCCGGATCCTTGGTTTTGTCAGTATAATAAGTCAAACTCGAAGTAATGGCTTTACGGTAATAATTAGGATTAGCCAAATAAATATATGCCCCCACCGTTCCAATGACCGCAAAAAGTATTAGAAAAATGGTATTTTGCCACCATTTATACTTTCGTTTGTAAAACATCTCTTTTGGATTGTAAAATCGCTTAAAAAAATCTAATTTATTCTTTGATTGAACTTGTTCATTCATAAATATATCCTCAATTATCAAAGTATAACACAGTAACAAGTCTAACTAATCAGTCACTAGTTTGACAACCGTGCGCCTTTAACCTAAATTAGATATTGTTATTTATGGAGGAAAATATCTTTGTCGATCAAAAATATTGCAAAGCTGGCCGTCGTTGCCGCTTTATATGTTGTTTTAACTAATATTATTCCGGGAGTAGAGTTTGGACCAGTTCAGTTTAGAATTTCCGAAGCATTGAATTTTCTGATCTTTTATAACTACCGATATATTTATTCCCTTGGAGTAGGATGCGCAGTTGCAAACTTTTTGGGGTCTCCAATAAAATTAGATGTTTTAATCGGTACTGCTCAAACCGTTCTCGTTTTGGCTTTAATCTACTTGATTACTAAAAATATGAAAAACGTGATTGCAAAATACGTCACTCTTGATGTAATTTTTTCACTTTCCATGTTTATCATTGCTTGGGAAATGTGGCTTGATGGAATTGTTAAAAAATCAGTCCTTTTCCCAACATATTTAGGATTAGTATTATCAGAAGCCGTTATTCTTACAATCTCTGGAATCGTTATGTATCTGATTCAGGAAAAGAAATTAATTAATCTTTATTTAGATTAGAAAGTGGGAAAATTGGAAAATACCAACTACCTTGTTGAAGTAAATAATGTGTCTAAGAAGATTCATAATAATCAAATTCTTAACGATATTTCTTTTAAAGTTGCACCAGGCCGAATTTTAGGCTTTTTAGGACCTAACGGTGCTGGTAAAACAACGCTTTTAAGAATCATTACTGGTTTAATGCACCAAACCAGTGGATCGGTTCAAGTTTGCGGTCATGATACTAAGAAGAATTTTGAAAAAGCCGCTTTTAATATTGGAACCATCATTGAAAGTCCTGAATTTTATAACTATATGACGGGATTACAAAATCTGCGGATTTTTGCCGACATGAGCCGCAAGGATATTTCTAATGAAGAATTAATGCAGGATCTTGCTAATACTGGTCTTAAAGGGGCAGAAAAGAAGAAAGTTAAAGGCTATTCACTTGGAATGCGCCAGCGATTGGGTGTTGCTAATGCAACAATGCATAATCCAAAAGTTTTACTTTTAGATGAACCAATGAACGGACTTGATCCTCAGGGAATGAAAGACTTCCGAGATTTAATGAAAAACTTTGTCCAACAGGGCAACAGTATCATTATTTCAAGTCATATTCTTTCAGAAATTCAAGATGTAGTTAATGATCTTTTCATTATAAATAAAGGTCAAAAAATTTATGAAGGTAAGATGAGCGACTTTCTTAGTCGAACTGATTCTGTTATTTACGTTGAAGTCGGCAGTGACGTCCAGCACGCTGAAGCGTTGTTAATTGATAAAGGATACCATGTAACTAATAAACTTAATCGACTTGAAGTTTCTATTAATGAAGAAGACGGCGATCAAAGAGCTGAAATTGCCCGTATCTTAGTTACTAACGACGTTCCTCTTTTAGGGCTGCAGCTTTCACACAGTTCGCTTGAAGATTCATTCCTTAATACCATTACAGCGGATAATCAACAGAAAGGAACTAACGAATGAAATTACTAATAAATGAATGGCGCAAATTTTTCCGCCGCAAGGGAATTTCAATTCCTTTTCCAACACTACAGTTAATCACTACGTTAGCATTTTTTGCAATAATTCGGTTCTCATCGAAATCCCATGATTGGGATATTAATAGTTTTTTTGAGACATCGATGCAAATCTCAATTTCTTTTCTTATTTTGTTAGGAATTCTTTTTGCTTCGACAACGATTACTCGTGAAATGTCTAGCGGAACGATTAAATTTCTCTTAACACGTCCATATGATCGGCACAAAATTTTAATGGCTAAATTTGCTTCAATTGCTATTTTAATGTCTGCTTTCACTTTAGTGTCAATAATTCTTAATTATATTTTTGTATTAATATTTTTCGGACAGGCTCCAGGAATGGACGTGGTATTTAATAAAGGTGGGATTGCAATTTTAACTGTCTTGTTTGAAACTGTGTTCTTCTCATCTTTTGCTTTAATGATCTCAACAGTGATTAACAGTTCCTCAATGGCAACTGCAATTTCAATTGTCTACTATTATGTTATTCCTGGTATTTGGACTGTTATCGCAATGTTATTAAAAATTAAAATTGATAGTTGGGGTTTTAGATTATCACCTTTTTACTCTTACAAGTATTTAACTGATCTGACGAAGTTTAACAGTGACTTTGCAATTACCCTAGCTGCAAATCTTGTTTACATCTGCATTTTCTATTTAATTGCTGATACTTTCTTCAACAAAAAAGACATTTCGTTATCAAATTAAATACAAATCTTTCGATCAACCAAAAATATGTTATCCTTACCTGAGTTAATTTTTTGGAGGAAACCTTGTTTAAAAAGACAAAATTATGCGCTGCTGCCTTGGCACTAGTTTCAATGCCGATAGTTCCAGCAGTAACTGCAGCTTCCCAGACACAAATTGTGCATGCTGCGATAACACCTGCTCAACAAAACTTTATGAATTCAGCTAAACCACATGCAATTAAAATGTCTGACCAGTACGGCCTTTGGACTTCAATCATGATGGCACAAGCAATCATCGAAAGTAATTGGGGAACTTCCAAATTAGGAAGTGCTCCTAACTATAATCTTTTCGGAATTAAGGCAGGAACCGGCTGGACCGGTAAAACTGTTACTTATCCTACTCAGGAATGGGACAAAGCAAGTAATAAATATGTAACAATAAATGCCAAATTCAGAGTTTATAACGACTATTCTGATAGTTTTTCTGATAACGCTCAAAAACTTCGTTATGGACTAACTTGGGATAAGAATTATTACTCCGGAACTTGGCTTGAAAACACTACTACTTATCAGGATTCTGCTAAATGGCTGCAAGGACGCTATGCAACAAGTCCAACGTACGCTAATACATTAATTAATGCAATTAAAACTTACAGTTTAGATCAATACGATCCGAAAGTAGAAAACTTAAATGTTAGTGGGACTGTTAAATATTATCCGGGATACAGCATTAAAGTGTACGACTCATTTGCTGGTATCAGAAAAGAAACTGGCGAACGCTTAGGCGATGGAGCACCAATTGTTGCAAAGAAGAAAATTACTCTTCATGATGGTACATCATTTTACAACATTGGAACTAACAAGTGGATTCCAGCTCAATACGCTGTCTTAAAAGATTCAGTTGGCGAAGTGGCTGAACGCGGAGTCGTAAAAGTAAAGTACGTCCCTGGTTACAGCATCGCAGTTTGGAACAAAGCTACTGCTGGCAAAGCTTTTACCGGTCAGAAATTAAAGCATGGAACTTCTTGGAAGTATTCAGCCAAATATTATATAAACGGTACAACTTGGTACAAGGTCGGAGCCAATCAATGGATTGATGGAACTTACGCCTTACCAGCTTAAATTAATAAAAAGAGTTGATGTTAAAACGTCAGCTCTTTTTTTTTACCTTTTGAGACAATTATTCGACCGTTTAGGACTATTGATGTCCAAATCCAGAAATTAACCTTATATTTTTAGTATCAGAATCAAAGGAAGGTTAATTAGATGTTTAGAAATTTTATGTTTTGCCTATCTTCAATTGGAGTATTTGGTACAACCCAATTACATACCCAGATTGAGTCCCCTCAAACTACTCCTTTTGGCGCTTCACAAATCGTTGTTTCAGAAAAAGAACCTCAATGGCAATGGAGCTGTATAACTAAAGGCTGTGAATACGTAAGTAACATTCATGATTCTTACACTTCTGCTTGTAGATATGCGGTGGCTCATAGTCAAAATTATCGACATGCCATTAAGGTCGTCAAATTACCCTAGTTTAAGGAGAGAGATTCATGTTTACAAAAATTATGTTTTTTATATCGTCAGTTAGTACTTTAAATTCGGCTGCACTAACTCCCGTCGAGACAAATCCTTTTGAAATACCTAAGCTAGAAGTTTCTCAAAAACAAGTTGACGTAAATGAACAAACTTACTGGCAGTGGGAATGCCTTACTAAAGGCTGTGAATACGTGAGTAATATTCACGATTCTTACATATCTGCTTCAAGATACGCATTAGCTCATAGCACAAACTATGAGCACGGTGTCCATGTTTATAAGATAAAGCTGCTCAAAGGTAAATTATAGGCACTGTGTCTGTACTTTTACGATAAAATAAAATTTATACAGTTTTAAAATCACCTCGATTAGATGGTGATTTTTTTGATCTTAATAAATTGTTGTGTTAAATTTAATTTTAAATGTCAAAAAAATAATAAAAATCATTTTTAAAATTTCGTTATTACTATTCTTAGTTTACGAAGTAGAACCTGATATGTCTTCTAATTTAATTGATGGAAATGATTTTCGCTTCAGTATGGTTAAACCTGCTAAATATTACTATTGGAAATGCCGTGATAAAAATTGCGGTTACCGTAGCAAAAAACACGAAGGTTACCTAGAGTCTTCTCGATACGCACTAGATCACAGCTACAAATATATACATCCAGTTGAAGTATTCAAAAAATAAAGGGTTGTATGTCAAAAAAATTAATAAAAATCATTTTAAAAATTTTGTTATTACTATTCTTATTTTATGAAGCAGAACCTCAGATGTCTTCCAATTTAATTTATGGAAATGATTTTCGCTTCAGTATGGTTAAACCCGCTAAATATTACTATTGGAAATGCCTTGATAAAAATTGCGGCTACCACAGTAAAAAACACGAAAGCTACAATGAAGTTGCCCGATATGCAGTAGAACACAGCAACAAATATCGACACCCAATTGAAGTATTTAAAAAATAATTTTGACGGAGAAAATATGCACCTAGTTATTGCTTTTACCCAAGTTTTATTGCTTTGGGGAATCTATTATTCAGTAGCTCGAAAAATCAGTTTATTTGGTTTTGCTTATTCTGTCCTTTACTTTTTCGCATGCTTTGCGTTCTTGACTCGCTTATCTGTATTCATGATTATCCCATTCTTCTTCGTCTATTCTTTACTCAAAAAGTTTTCAATCAGTCAATCAATATTTCTCTCTGTGTATTCAGCTTCTGTTGCATTAATTCTTACTAACTTCGTTGAACAGACCTTTATGATTTTCGTGTCCGACCAAGTTTTCAAAGAATATAATGATATTTTTACGATTATCTCTTTAATCTTACCAATCTTTCTTCATTACATTGTCACCAAAATCTATCGTATTGACTGGCGTTTACTTAATAGAAATAATGAATACATTCAAAAGAAAATTATTAGTCCTTTAAACATCATCATTTCTTTAATTTTTATAATTTTCTTAGGCGTTTATTTCTACGAGTTTTACTATAACCGCCAAGATATTGATTCCAGCCGCTATCTTGTCTTCTTTTTAATTTTTATTTTCTTTGGAATCGAAACTTTTATCAGTCAGAAAATTGATCGATATTTCCAACACGAACTACAAGAAATTAAAGACAAACAGATTCAGCAGCTGGGTTCTTATACCTCAGAAATCGAAGCGATGTATCAAACTTTACGTGGATTTCGTCACGATTATTTAAATATTTTTCTAACACTTAAATCTAGTATTAAAGCTGGTGACATAACAGAAATCCGTCAAATATATGGTGAAATGGAAAATTCGTCTTCCATGGATTTAACGACTGCCGTTGATTTTAGTGACCTTTCTAACGTCAAAAATTCAGCCCTTAAAAGCGTCCTTTATTGGAAATTAACAGAAGCCAAAAAAGATCACATTCAAGTTGAACTAGAAATTGAAGAAGTAATCGATGATTTAGAAGTCGACTTGATTGATCTCGTCCGCATGATTTCCATCTTAATCGATAACGCCACAGAAGAAGCAAAAAAGACCGCTGAACCAATGCTCAAACTTGCTTTATTTAAAAAAGACGAAACTTTGATGTTAGTTATCCAAAACAATACTAACGAAACAAATATTCCGCTTGGTAAAATATTCAATGCTAACTTTTCTACCAAGAAGAATCATCAAGGGATTGGTCTTTATAACCTTAAGAAAATCGTTGATTCCTATGATTTTGTCGAACTTGATACCGAGGTTAGCAATAACTCTTTTACGCAAATTATCTCAATTAACGAAGAACAGCTATGAACATTTTTATCTTAGAAGACGACTTATTCCAAAGAAAGTCACTTGAAAACATTATTAATAATTTTAACTTCAAGATCGACCATTTATTTGCGACCGGCAAGCCAAATAATCTGATCGACTGTATTGAAAGTCAGGATCCCTGTAATCTTTATTTTCTAGACGTCGATATCAAAAACGAGCCTAAAAAAGGACTCGATGTAGCCAAAGCAATTCGTGAAAAAGATGAGGTGGGTGCAATTGTTTTTGTTACAAGCCATTTAGAATTTGCAACTCTCACCTATTCTTATAAAGTCAGTGCTCTGGATTTTATTTCAAAGACCGATCCGCAATTTGAAACCAGAATCAAAGAGAGCCTTGAATATGTTCGTTCAAAACAAAATGATCAAGAACTTGATGACCCTTTTATCTTTGAAAACAAAGCCCGCAAAATTAAAATTCCTTTTTCGGATATTTTGTACTTTGAAACCTCTAATAAACCTCATCAGGTAATTTTAATTTCCAAAAAAAGAAGAACTGAATTTATGGGTAAATTATCTGATTTGGAAAAGTTAGATGATCGATTATATCGCTGCCATAAGTCTTTCTTGATTAATCTGGATAACGTCATTGAAGTAGACAAGAAGAATTTGACTGTTCATTTTGCAAACGAAGAAAAAGCCTTAGTTTCCAGAAGAAAACTCAAGGCTCTATTAGATCGCTAGATCATGGTTCTTTAGCGAATCCTTATTAATGTTAATTGGAATAATTAACACACATCCAAGCGGCATCAAAGCCACCACATAATAGAATAAAGCTGACCACACTAAATTAGTGAATAAAAAGAATAGAAAAGTAAATAACACACTCGACACGATTAAAAATGAATTTCCCCAAATCGTTGAACGATTGGCTCTTTTTCTCAAATTATAGAGATAGAACCAAATACTAAATCCAACAGCTGCAATCCCTAATACATGCAGAAAGTAGTAAATGAAAATTAAGAGCGATTCAGCACCATTGCCCGTTTGATAAGTTAAACTTGCTGAAGGTGCTAAGCTCATAAAATAACTAACCAAAAAGAAAAGCAAATTACCGCTAATGTTGTAGGTTAATGCTTTTGGATCGATGCGTGCTAGCGTCGAAGAATATAGAAATGCTCTTAAAAGTTCATAAATCAGCCAGAAAGTCCCAATCACAAATAATGTAATAAAAAGGACTTGATGACCAGTTAGAAAAGAAAATTTCTGATAGACCCAGACACTAAGAATCACAAAATAACCGCTATATCCTTGCGAAACTCCTGACAACCGCCCTAAAACAACGGCAAAAAGCCAAAAGGCAAACATGGTAATGAAGTTAATAACCTGAAAAACTCCATTATAAATCGAACCCGCATGCGCTAGTGACATCGAGACACAAACTGGGATCATGTATAATAGATAAGCTGCAATAATCCCGTATTTAACATTGTCAGTTTTTTGACTGAGTTTGATAATTTTTTTAATCAATTAATGAAACTCCTGAATAAACATCTTTCTTAAATTATAACTAGAAAAATGAGTTCAGTCACTTTTATATCATGCGAGGAACCCAAAATTCAAAAATTACATCGTTATAAAATTCTTTCACTTTTAAATCTCAGTGCTTTAATCATACTAGCAATCTTGATTAAACTAAAGGTCACTAATTCCTTGGATCAAGCAATTCAAAATTTTGTCAGACCTTTTATCTCTCCTGCCAAAACGCAGGTGATTAGCGAATTGACTAAATTAGCAAGCCCCAAAGTTACCGTTGTTTGGGTCTTTTTGATCTTTATTTTTTTCCTTTATCAAAGAAAAATCCGTAACGGAATCGGCGTAATCGTCATTTTCAGTGGTGGCGGAATCCTTTTATCAATTATTAAACAAGTAATTGCTCGTCAAAGGCCCTTTGAAAGAATGGTACCAGAGGGAACCTACAGCTTTCCTAGTGGGCATACCTTTGGCAGCCTGCTTTTATTATTTACGTTTTTCTATTTAATAGTGCCTTATTTTAATAAACTTAAACCCTTAATCCAAATCACAATGACAATATTTTTCCTATTTATAATTTTTAGCCGAGTTTATTTATTTGTTCATTTTCCAACCGATATTCTAGGCGGAATTTTTTACGCTAGTTTTTGGTGGTATCTTTGCAGTTATTTTGCAGCTAAGTACCGTTTTTGGCAGTAAAAAAAGTTGCTTTCGCAACTCCTAAATTCTAGCTATGATCTTTACCTTCAGTAATTTTTGCAAAACGAGCTTTAATCTCATTGCGAGTCGCAGCAACTTTCTTCTTGAAAGCTTTTTTCTTTTGCAGAACAACTTCATCATGTGCATCTTTTTCTAATTTCTTTTGAGCCTTTTCAGCTGCCAAAATCTTACGATGTACTTCTGAGAAGTCTTCTCGCACAATTTCTTTAACGTCATACTTTTGCAAAAACGTATTTAAATCGTCAGAATTTTCTTCTTGCGCAATCAATACTAAGACCAAACCGCTCTTAGAGCCTTGAACGATTTCCATCATTGTATCTTGTTCGTTATTAGCTGCACTGACATCTCCGGCACTGCCGATCAGCATTCCAATACTGCCGCCTAAGATGACTCCAAGTGGACCGCCTAAAATCCCAATTAAGGCGCCGATTAATCCGCCCTCAGCAAAATTTTCACCATAAGCATCTGCGTCAAAGCCGTCTTTTTGAACATAAGTATTGCCAACTTTTTCAATTAAACGGGCACTTAAAATTGTAAATGAAGAGACACTATTTTTTAAATCCGATAACGCCTGATAAGCTTTTGCATCATCATTGAATGAGACAGAAATTACATTTTCCATGATTCCTCCTGCGAGCTAGAATGCTCGACTAATTAACATAATTCCGAAAATTATCATATAAGCTCCTGCAATATATGCAACCGTAACAGCCCCAATCATTGGAGTGAACAACATGATAACACCCAAGATCAAACCCAATATACCTAGAATCATATTAAATCCGGGATGAAATGATAAAGACGCCATTGAAAGAGAGGTTGCTGAATCAAAGATAAACCAAAAGGCAAACATATAACCAAGCATTACAAACTTATCAACACCTGGAGATGCCATTATTATTACTGCTAAAATCACATCAAGAATTGCATCTATTAATAGAACTCCCGGTTTGGGATAACCGTCTCTTCCGATATCATACCAAAAAATGAAACTCAATATTCCATTAATTAAAATCGCAATTGAGAATAACCAGGTTACAGTTAAAGCAAACTTGGCCGGGTGCATAAAAACTACTAAGCCCAACACTGCCATGATGATGCCAAAAATTAAACTAACCCAGCGGAATTTCTTTCTTGTACCTTCATACTGATCATTTAACATAAACACTGCCTCCAAAGAAAGTGATTACTTACTTTCTTGTTTATTTTCCTTATTATAGAATGTTGTTTTATCAAAGTCAACAGCACTAAAATCTGTTGTTTGTATTAGATTTTTTACATAAATTCCATTATACTTATGGTAAGTATTCACTGAATTTAACATGGAGGTGTTAGAAATGAATAGCGATTTACCAACCGTTTACTTACATGTGAAAGAACTCAACAGTCTCAGTCCCAAACAAAAACTAATTTTTAAAGCTGCCCTCCAACTTTTTGCCCAAAATGGTTTTGCTTCAACTAGCACTCAACAAATCGCAAACGAAGCTAAAGTCTCAGAAGGTACCCTATTTAAGAAGTTTGGCAACAAGCGGGAATTATTAATTGCCATCATCCGGCCGCTTGCTTTAGAATTTCTGCCTGATAATCCCAACGATTTTCTGGATCCTAAGAAAATTAAACTAAAAGATTTTGTTTTCTCATTTATTAACAGTCAAGTGCGTTTTATTGAACGAAATATTTTACCCGTCCAAATTCTAATTAAGGAAATCATCTATAATCAAGAAATTTCCGATATTTTTATTTCTTGGATTCCTGCTCAAAAAATTAATGCTTTAAATAAGGTTTTTAATTTACTAAAAGAAAATGATCAGTTGGTTAATTGGCCTAATCCTGACATTTTACGTTTCTTGTTGACTGAAATGATCGGCTATGTTGCTCAGCATTATTTTCTAATCTGCGAATCAGATTGGGATGACCTTAGTGAAATGACCCGAATCATCAATTTTACAGTAAAAGGTCTAACACCCGAACCTTAAAATTGATATACTGAACTTAAAAACAAGGAGTTTTCAATGAGTGTAAAATTAATTGCCGTTGATATGGATGGAACTTTTTTAGATGATCAAAAACAATATAACCACGAATATTTCGATCAGCTCTATCGAAAAATGAAACAGCAGCATGTTGAGTTTGTTGTCGCAAGCGGCAATCAATATTATCAATTATCAGAATTCTTTGCTCCTTATAAAGAAGAAATCACTTTTGTGGCTGAGAACGGCGGCAACATTTATTTGCATAATGAACCAATCTATCACGCCAAAGTACCCAAAAACGTTAATGCAAAGGTGGCACAAACTCTAAGTCATTACAAACCGGACTTTATTGTTGCCTGTGGATTCAAAAGCGCCTATGCGCTTGATGGACTAACTGACGAAGAGTATAAAATGGCTTCATTTTTCTTCCCTCAAATCCAGAAAGTTCACGCTCTTGAAGACATTGAAGATGACATTATCAAATACTCACTTGATTTTGCAGCTGCCAAAACCTCACCTATCAGAGATCAAATAAACGAAGAATTAAATAACGAATTGGTTTTAGTTCCAACGGGCGGCGGCGGAATTGATTTAATTTTGCCAAAGGTTCATAAAGCCACTGGCATTAAAAAGGTGCAGGAACAGCTAGGAATCGCAGATGACGAAGTAGCAGCTTTTGGTGATAATGGAAACGATAAAGAGATGTTGAACCATGCAAAATATAGTTTTGCGATGGGAAATGCAACCGATGAAATTAAAGGAATTGCAAGAAATGTCATCGGAAATAATAATGACGAAGCAGTTTTGAAAACAATCGATCAGCTGTTAACTGAAAATGAACAAAACTAAAATTGATCCAATCGAAATCATGATTGACCTATTGATTTTGATATTTTTAATTTTAAATCTGACTTCCAGCGCAAAAACAATTACTATTTTGTCTTTGGGGTTCCTTGTTTATCTCAGGACAAAACGAATTGATTCATTATAGCTACAAAAAAGGACTGCTTAAGAAATTGGCAATCCTTTTTTCTATTAATCCAAAACATATACTGCATAGCGTCGCTTGGTTGATTCGTACCGTGAAAAGACCAAATTAAAATCCTTAGACTTCGTTTCAGGCCAAATCTCTGCTGAGATCGTCACAATACTGGTGCCTTTAGGAACATTTTTGATTAATTTACCATTAATCTTAGCTTCAGAAAACATATTAACTGAAGAATTACATCCAGCAGACATATTAAAATCGGCAACATAAAAATTAAAAGTTGGAAATGCTGTGTCCTTTGGTGCATCAACTTTCAACTCGTATGTAATTATTTCTTTCTTTCGATCAACTTTACGCTTTAATACTGAAATTGTGAGTCCATTTGCGCTTAACGGTTTATGAGTAGTTAAGCTTGTGATCTTTAAATCGTTATAAGCATTAACTCTACTTCTTTGAGTAAATCCCAAACCAAAAACAAAAACAATTACAGCAATCACCAAAAAAAATGAAAGTTTAATAAAGTTGTGCTTAATATATTCAAGGATATTTTTTTTATTCAACGATTTGTCCTTCGCTTATATTAAATACCTGATCACTGACTTTAGTTAAAAATGCCTCATCATGACTAGTTAAAAGAACGGTTTTACGCTGCGACTTTAATTTTCCAATTAATTGAACCAAAAATTCCTGCCCTTTCTTATCTAAGCCGTTTGTCGGTTCATCTAAAATAATGATTGGTAGATCATTAATTAATGCACAGCCAATACTAAGACGCTGCTGCATTCCAAGAGAATAATTTTTAACAGTTCTCCGATCGTTTGGATCTAATCCTACTAATCGAAGAATTTCTTCAATTTGATGATATTTGTTGGACTTTGGATCGGCACTCAAAATTAATTGAAGGTTTGTTTTGCCATCAAAAATGGGTAATAATCCTTCTGTCCCAAAAGAGAATCCAATAGTTGGTGCAAATAAAACATCTTTGCGGATTTTTTGTCCCATCACTTCAACCTGACCCGAAGTTGGGTGAACAAATCCAATGATGCTTTTTAATAACATCGTCTTTCCTGAACCATTGGGACCTGCAAAACCATAAACTAACTGCTCATCTAATTCTAAAGAAATATCATTTAGAATCATCTTCTGACCAATTGTTTTATTTATGTGATCTAACTTAATTATTGACATTATTTCTTCCTTTATAAAGTGTAATCGAGCTTTTTCATTTTTAGATTAGTAATTACTAACACAGCTACTAAGAAAGCTCCCAGAACGAGGCTATCAGCTAAAAATTGTGTTTCTTGATAACGAACTAACATTGTGGAACTCATAAAATGAGGCCAGTTAAGATATGTTGTAACTACCAATAATAAGATTGAAATGAAATGAAGCAGAATCGGTTTAATAAAAATGCTGAGTAAGCCAAATGAAATCGTTAGAGCCCAGATCACCAAAAAAGTATAGAGATAGAAACTGCTTTGAATTTTTAACAAAATTATGAATTCAGCAATCACAGTTGTAAAAGTGCTTGTAACAAATACTGAAATCATTAACTGAAATAAACTAAAACGGATATGGGTCGGGTAAAATTTCTTTACCATTTGACGACAGCTGTCACCAACCATAAATTGCGAATTCATAATCATAAAAAGCCAGGTAATCGGAACAATTTTAAAATTATTATCCGTTTCTATCCCCCACAGTAACCAATCACCTTTATAGACTATCCCGATTATTATTTCAAAGACTAGAAGAAGAGCAATTCTAAAGCGACTTCGATATAAAAAATACAAAAACATTCGCCAGTGAGAATTTAATAATCGGCTGCTTCTAAAATCCATTTGCTCAACTCCGTAACTATCACAGTAAATAAAATTAATTCGATTATTTGAAAAAATAAATCTAAAAATTTTATCGACATTTTAAAATAAATCAATCCGCCCAATCCAAAGCTAAATTGTCCGAAAATTACCAAATAAATATTGATTGCAATCATCAGCATAACTAAGGCAATTGCCGTTAAATTCTTCTTATTAACTTGTTTAATCAACACCACCAAATATCCGATTACAAAAATCCAAGCTTGCATCAAGATATAAAGAGCTATACTAACCAATTCATTTAATATATTAATCTCTGATTTAGAAATTAAAGTTACTAAGATCGAAGCTGGAATTCCGCTCGCCATAATTGTCATTACTAATAGTAACGATCTTTTAGCAATTTCTTTCATCAAGTTTGTTATCTTGCTTTGATTCTGTAGTTGATATAAAGAAAATTTCGAAAACATCAGTAAAGTTTCCAAACAGATTAAAGGAAAAAACACGTATGACAAAAAAGGTTTTTGGACTGAGCCAAAGACTAATAAATTAAAAACTCCCATAACTACTTTTTCAGCCTTAAGATAATCAATAAACTGAAACGTTAAGATTAAGAAATTAAAAACAACAATAAGCGCAATTTTTTTCTTTCCAATTTTAAATAACAATTTTGTGTTTGAACTCATTCCAAATTCCCCCAATTAATCCGACGATAATTAATGAATAAATAACACACACAATGTTTAGTGGCGGGATACTTTTTTGGCTGGAGGGCATCATGATATAAGTAGGAGAATAAATAAACTTCGGGAAAACATTGGATATAAGCGTCACAATCGTAACTAAAATTAAAGGAGTGCTTGCAGCTAAATAAAGATTACGAGAAATTATCCCACTAAGTACACTTATCAGCGCATAAATTCCTCCGGTAATTCCACCAAGAATTATATATCCCAAAACAAGTAAAAACGGCTGCTGATAAAAAAGCTTTGCCCCATAAGTAAGCCCCGGAACAATTTCTAATCCATAACTGGCTATTAAATTAGGGGTAACATTTGGAAACAACCATAGAGCGGTTAAGCAATCAATTAAAAGGGGAATTATTACCGTAAAAGCACCCCACAAAAACGAAATTCCTAAATTACCTATTAAGTATCTTCTAAATGAAAATTGGGTCATTCGACTGGCAAAACCACTTTTTAAGTCCTCAGTTATGGCGAGAGACGGCCCTAATGAACACAAAATCGGTAAAACTAAATAAAAAAAGTTTGGAAAAACCATATTAAGATCAAAACCAATCCATTCAAATATTGCCACGTGGTTAATTCGAACCCCATTTAAATATTCAGTATCTGGTATTTGCCCCAAACAGATGTGAATAACTATTATTATTAGTCCCAACAACAGACCGAGTTGATATCTTTGATGAAAAAATCGTAAACGAATAAACTTCATAGTTACTCCCACAGCAGCAAACAATTACTAAAAAAATAATCAATAATTATCAGCATAAATAGTTTAATATTATTATATATAATACTTATGTATTTTTCTTTTTTTATTCGATATCGGATTTTTATCACATATTACAGAAAGTTAAAAAGTCTATGAATCACGGAAAACTATTAAAAAAGCTAAGAACTAGCAGAGGAATTACTCAAAAACAACTAGCTGAAGGGATTTCCTCCCAAGCAGCTCTATCCAGAATGGAACAATCAGGAAATATTCCATCTTATTTATTGCTAAGTTTCTTGGATCGATTAGATATTCACCCAGTTGAGTTTTTCACACTTGCTGCTGAAAATCAGGTCTTAGAGTCACAGTCGTTTCTAAACAAAATGAACGAAACATGTTATAACAAAGAAAAGATGAATGAACTGGTTAATGAAGAAATAACCCTTTATAAACAAACCGGTCTGAAAAAACACAAAATCAATTCAATGCGAGTTAAAGCGATATATCACAAAATACATGATCTTCCCCTCGAAAATTCCAAAGAAATTGCTAAAGAAATAACGAAATATCTGCTTAAATTTGATTCTTGGTTTCTTAACGATATATCTTTGTATTCGGATTTATTGTTTATTTTTAGTAATGATTTTATTAAAGCGCATCATAAAACTGTTCTAAATTCTTTAGAAACATTACCACTCGGGGGTAATCAAAAACATATTTATATAGTTACTTACACCAACAACACAATCGTACTGGCTTTTGAAAGGAAAAATTTAACAGATTTAGATTTTTATTTAAATTCCTATAAAGATTTTTTAAACGATAATCCCGCATTTCTAACTGATCGTATTTATTATTCAATTTACTGCCAGCTTCAAAAGCTAATGATCAAATTCAATAATGAAGGTTACAACAAACTTATTTCTGATCTCAAGATTTTCAAAAAATATAATCTCGATGATGCTTATCAAAACATGTTAGGATTTATAAATAGCTGTTTAGATCGATAATTTTGGAAACATTGTTTTTCAAGTAAAAAGCCATCCTACGTGGGATAGCTTATCAGTAGCTGGTGTTTACACGCCAGCTATTTCTCAACGTTCGAGATATCTCTTATATCAATCACTTCATTAGCCTGATTCCAAATAAGTGGATTATGCGTCGCCAAAATGATGATGCGTTTTTGGTTTCTTAAAGATAAAATAATTGACATAATTTCTTCAGAAGTTTGGGGATCAAGCGCTGCCGTTGGTTCATCTGCTAAAATCAAAGGCGGATCTTTAAGAATTACTTTAGCAATTGCAACTCGCTGAGCTTCACCACCTGATAAAGCAAATATTTTTTGTTTCAGATCAAGATATTCTAAGCCGACTTTTTCTAGCGCTTTCTCCTCTAATGAAATCTTATCTTCCTTCTTTAATTTTCGACCGATCAATCCCAAATCTAGATTTTCCGCAATTGTATTGCTCTCTAAAAGGCCAAAATTTTGAAACAAATATCCCAGATCATCTCTAAAGAATTGTTGAGCCTTAATCTTATTTAAAGGCTGCTCATTATAAATCACAGTGCCAGAATTAAATTTTTCTAATTTATCAATAATATTCAATAATATTTAATAAGGTTGTTTTACCGCTGCCGCTTGGACCGATAATGGCATAGACTTTTCCATTTTCAAAAGTTAAATTCGTTTTATTTAAAACCTTGCGATCTTCAAATGTTTTAGTAAGATTTTTAATTTTAATCATTGTTACATTCCTTTCAAGACGGTGACTGAAAATTCATCTTCTTTCTTTATTTGATTAGTTAAACTGATAAATAAATTTGCGCCAAAAATTGCGAGGGTTAATACGTTCGTCACGATATTTTGGGTTCCAAATAAACTAATCCCTAACCCAATAATCAAAATTACGAACTGAATTATTAGATAATTCCGATGCAATTCAAAGAACTTCATACCAGAAATTCGTTTAATGAAGATATCTTTTCTAAATTCTTCAAAATAAAGAAGGTTCATCGAATTGAAAAGAATTGCGGAAGTGATAATTGCAAGAATCGAATTTACGAAAAATGTGATCGTCTGATTACGGAAAAATTGAATTTGGCGTTCATAACTCTGCTGACTGTTCGTTATTTCTGCAATTTGATCATACAAATGATACTTCTTTAACAGATTTTTGGTCTGATCATATCCTTTAAAAAAGGTATAAGAAGCTGATAAATTACGCCAGAAAATTTTTGAATTAAAATTATTACCAGTTGACCTCGGGGTGACGACCACAATGATTGGATCTTTAAGAAATTGTTGCGGTTTAATACCTATATTATTAAAAATGAACCTTTCTTTTTGATTATCGACATAAGAGATAATTGACGATGATTTGACTGTCTTATCAGTCATTGAGGCAAAATTTTTCTCATACATTTGTTGATATTTTCTAGTATCGCTCTTTAATTTTTCAGGTAGAACTAAACCAAATTCGCCTAACTTTAAATGATTAATTTTATTTTGAGTTTGCGAATCAAGTTTAATATTTGCAAACTTTAAATAATTTGGCGTCACATATAAAGTATTTCCTTCAGGATCATAAGAATCAATTGTAATCCCTCTTGGGTGCTCAAAGTGTCCCACATAAATTTGAAAATTGTTTTCAACCACAATTGCATCATGATTATTAATCGCATCATCTAAAAGCTGATACCATTTTTCAACATCATTTTCCATTGTTTTTTGCTCGTGACTGCCAGAAGCAAGACCTGTCATCAAGTTAACTCGTGAATCTAATCTATCCCATTCATCAGCAGCTCGTTTCATTTCCTGCATCTCTGAGTAATAAACTGGAACCATGCTTACTCCATAACCAACAATTATTACTGCCAAAAGCTGACAAAACAGCATCATTCCAATTAATCGTCCGACCGGTAATTTTCCTTTGATAATGCTTATCAAATCTTTCTTACGCAACCCCACCAAGTAAATAAAACTAAGTAAAAACGAGATTAGTAACAACATCCCATCATAGATCATCAGAGCACCTAACAAGATGCGCCAGATTGGCAAGTGTAATAATCCTTTCATGAGAAACACAATCAAACCAAGCCCATTACCAATTAGAAAAGATGCCGTAATGAATAGAGCATCAGATTTAACATCTGCAGACATAATTGACCAAATACTCTCACCGGAAATTAGACGAATTCCTGCTGATCGAAGATCTTTAATTCGTAAAATGATCGTCAAAGCAGCAAAGGTTAATATAAATACTAGTAGTGACAATAATAGGGAATTACTAAACAAAAAACTTGCTGCAGTTAGAAACATTCCTCGCTTTGGTAAAATTTTTGCCTTATAACCTAACTTTGTAAAATGGTCTGCCAATTGTGCATCGGTAAGACCTCCTGAAATAATTCGGTATTGAGAAATTACTGAAGTTGCTTTTTGTTCAGCTTCAGTTGCTTCTTTGAATCCCTTCGTCAGCTCTCCATTACCAAACTTCTGATAAACAAACGATTGATTGTTTTTCTTAGGAACTACGATTCGATTGACAACTAAACTATGATGCTTTAACGCCAAATTATTTAGTGATTGGTCAAACTTTTCTTTTGTGATGGACTTCGAACCTTCTTCAAGAATGACATTGTTCGTCATATCAAACAAAAATTCATCTGATCGCTGAACGAGTTCCCAAATAAAGAACATTGCCGCAATTAAAGTTGAGAGTAAAACAAAAGCTTTTTTCATAAGATCTCCTTGATTAATAAATCTCAATTTATTGCGACAACGTCTTATAAATTGATTAAATATTTTTACCGTAAAATTTCAATCAAATTTTTGTTGCTGGCGGTTTTTGCTGGCAAAATTCCAAAAACTATTCCAATGATTGTCGAAGTGCCAAACGCTAACAAGAACGTCGAAAAAGTTACGCTGGCTTTAAAAGGCATGAAATTTGAAACAGCACGGGCAATTCCCAGCCCCGATAAGTAGCCCACCATTCCACCAATTAAGGTTAAGGTCACCGCTTCAATTAAAAACTGCCATAGAATTTGCCTTTGAGTGGCTCCCACTGCCATCCGGATTCCAATTTCTTGGGTTCGCTCGCTAACTGAAATATACATCATGTTCATAACGCCAATTCCAGCGATAAAAAGTGAAATTCCCGCAATTGCAACTACAAAATAAGTAATTGCCTTAATTGAATCACTCGCTTGCTTGAGAAATTCCGATTCATTATTATAGTTATATCGTCCTAAATTATGTTGAGATCCCGTTTTGTTAAGCTGTTCGGTAATTTTGTCAGTCTCTTTTGCGACATCAGCTCCCATCACAAACGTTAATTTCATTGTATTCTTCGGCACGTTAGCACTATACAACTTACGAGGTACCACAATTTGATAAGTGTTGTACTCTTCTTTACGAGCGTCGTTTGAGATAACTCCCACAATCGTATAATTGATTCCACCTAGCTCAATACTTGCATTAAGTGCATTTTTGACCGTTTTATAGCCCTTTTTTGCGGTGCTTTCATTCACTAATGCGACTGGATTTTCGGCAAGGAGGTCTTCTTTGGTAATCCCTCGTCCTTGAACAAGAAATTTACGGTTAGGCTTTGAAACTAAATAAAGATCAGAATTGGTCTTCTGTCCATTAATCGTTCCTTCGCCGAACACCATTCCTTTATCATCTGATTGAATTTTAACTTTGGCGACTTTCCCATTTTCTTGAACTTTATTGACATCATTTTCATTAAAACCAGAAATACTCTGATCGTCTGTCATTGAGCCAAATTGAATTTGAGATGACTGCTTACCGTCGCTATCAGCTTGTAAGTTTTTCAAAGTATCAATTCGAAGTCCGTCACCTAAAGATAAAATCGTGATGACTGCCGCAATTCCGATAATAATTCCAAGCATTGTCAAAATACTGCGTCGTTTATTGGACCAAAGAGAGCGCAAGGCACTGGTAAATAATTCACGTATTCGCAATTTGAACCTCCTCGTCGCTTTGGATCCGACCATCTAAAATGTTAACCAGCCGATGAGCTTGATTAGCAACTTTCTCATCATGAGTAACCATAATAATTGTGGTCCCGTTTTCGTTTAAAGCTTTAAAAAGCTCAATAATTTCTTTGGAAGTGGCTGAATCTAAAGCTCCTGTTGGTTCATCAGCTACCAAAAAATTGGGTTTACCGACAATTGCCCGCGCAATTGCCACTCGCTGCTGCTGACCACCGGAGAGATTCTTGGGCATTTTATGATAACTGCCTTTAAGTCCCACTTGATCTAAGACCTCATTAACCCGCTTTAAGATTTCTTTTCGCTTAGAACCCGCATAAAGTAAAGGAAGCGCAATATTTTCACCGACATTTTGATTATTAATCAATTTAAAGTTTTGAAAAATAAAACCTACTGACTTATTCCTTAATTTGGCATGCTCTTTGCGGCTTAACTTATTGACCTTCACATCATCAAAAACGTATTCACCTTTAAATTTTTGATCCAAAAAACCAATGATATCAATAAGCGTCGATTTACCTGAGCCGGATGGCCCCATGATTGCAACGAACTCGCCTTCATTAATCTTTAGGTTTATATCATATAAAACTTGGTAATCCTCTTTACCTTGTTTATAACTTTTGTTAACTTCTGATAAATCAATCATGAAAGGTTCCGCCATCTTTTAACTTGGAATCTGGATTTAAAATAATTTTTTCGCCTTTAGCTACGCCGTAATTTACGATGTAGATATCGCCTTTTCGAGTAACATCTGCCTTAGTTACGCGAACCTTGCCGTTTATTACCTTATAAATATTGCCTTTATACACAGCACCTTCAGGAATTTTGAGCCCTTTTTGAGCGACTTTTAATTTCACGCTTTGACCATATAAAAAGTCATTGCTGACATCAGCGGCAAAAGAATAATATGCGATTCCTTTTCCCTGATTACTTGGAACTTGATTGACTTTAGTAATTTTTACTTTTTGATTTGGCGTTCCGTCAATTCCTGTTACCGTCACTTCATAACCCGGTTGAATTTTAGCGTAATCATATTCTGAAACACTTGCTTGCAGAACTTTCTTAGTAGAATTAATCGTTAAAGCTGGGGCTCCGTCTTTTGAACTGCTGTCAATTGAAATAATGCCGTCAAATGGAGCTGTTAAATTAACATGAAGTTTATTCTGCAAGTCAGTAAGCTTATTATTTTCATCTTGTAAGTTACTATTAGCATCATTAACTTCTTCCTGCGCCTTATTAACTTCTTCTTTCATCCCAGCTTTAGCCTCGCTGTCAGCTTGATTGTAACTTTGTTGAGCACTGCGCAATGCGCTATTAGCTGAATTTAGTGCTTTATTAGCCTTACTAATCACATCTTTTTGATTACTAATTGCTTCTTGCGTAGCAGTGTCGGTCACAGTTAAAAGAACATCGCCGCTTTTAACCGTTTGCCCATCTTTTACATTCAGCTGATCCAACTTACCTGCAGGAGAATTAAGAGCTTGAGTTCTATCTGCGATAATTTTTCCCGTCATCGAAAGCGGCGGAACATCATTTACTGTATATAATTCATATTCTGGCTTGATTGCTCGAATTTTATTGCGCTCTTTATTCTGATTATTAACAATGATCGTTCCAACTACAAAAGCAACGATCAGTCCTGCAATAACAATTAATAATTTTTTGTGCTTCTTCATTATTTTCCCCTTTAGGTAGTTCTATTTAAAGACAGCTTTAACGCTATCTCCTTTAAGCTGTAGTGAATTATTTTTTGAATTTTCCTGATCAAAATCATCTTTGATCTTCTTACCATATAAATCGATATTTTTAGAATCGGCGAAGAATTGGTAGGTTAGATCTCTGTTAATCTCTTTAAACTCTAACTTCCCGCTATCACTATCGAATCGATTATCGCCATAGAAATGACACTTAAAGAAACTAGCCATGATGTCTTCTGATCTGCATTCTAAATTATGTATTTCTGAGTTTTGCATGTTTACTGAAACATCGTAATTCATATCAAATTTATTTTTTCCTAAAAATTTACTATTCATCGCTTTTATTTTTATGCCTTCACGAGACTTAAACTTAAAATTAGAAATTGTCGAATTAGTAATAACTGCTTCGTAAATCAATTCAGAATCAATATCAAAATTATTTAAATTACAATCTTCGATGTCAAAATTCTCAGTTTTTAGTTTGGTCTCTTTTGAAACAGAAACGTTATTTAAAGTTACCTTTTGATAACGATTATTAATTTTTAATTTTTCTAAACTCAAATCTTCTAGTTTAAGATTTTCATCACTTCCGGTTTTAATCTTTAAATCTCGTAATGCATTTAAATTTGGGACAACAATTGTTAATTCTGATTTATCATTACCAAAATAGCCAAATCGGCTGTCTTCACCAGTAATCTTCAGTGTTTGATTTTTAATTTTAAAATCTTTAATCTCCTGATTGGTCCTGTATTCAACTTGATATTTATTTCCTTTTTGAATGTAAATTTTGGTTTCGTTGACGTCTATTTCAGCATTCTTAAATGGTTTAGCTGTGGTATACGTTTTAAAATGCTGATAACTGCTCTCTGGTCTTTGAACGATAACTTTAGTCGGACCATCAAATGCAATCGAGCGAAATCCTTCATTAAGAAAACCGACAAAACACGCAGCCGCTCCGATTACAAAGATAATTCCATTAGCTATATAATACTTTTTCATTTACTTGCCCCCTTGTGATAGTCTCTTCTGTTAAAGAATTTCTTCCCAATTTTACGAATTAAATTCGCAAGTGTAGAAATCAACCAACGAAAAATCTTAAAGTCTAGCGGTTCTAACATCAAGATCAAAGTAATCAGCATCAAGCCGGATCCGCCGTAAAATAATGCTACGGGCCAATTTGAACTAAAGATCATCTGAATTGCCAAAATGACAGCCCCAATTCCGCCAACTAGAAGCGCAAGCGATACAACAACTACTACAAACATGATGGCAAAAATAACTACTAAGCAGGCAAAAAGAATTGCAACAAGCGGGATCCCGATTGGAATTGCAGCGATTCCGATAAGAATCCACCAAATTGATCGTAAATCATGTTTAGTCTTTGATCGTTCATTAAACAAATTATCGGTCAGTTCTTTATCATCTGTTAAAGAATATTCGGTTAAAATTTTGCGGGCTAATTGCTTAGGTGTCCCTAACTCTCTTTCAATTTCTTCTCGACTTTGAACATTTGCATCTAGTAAATATTCTTCATAAAACTCAATTGCTTCGTCTTGTTCCCCGATATCAAGCACTCTTAAGTAAGATTTTAATTCATCTATATACTGTTCAATCATGATCTCCCAACACTCCGTCTATTTTTTCTCGATAGTCCTTCCATTCATCCTGAATAATCGCTAAGCGAAATTTCCCCGCCTCAGTTATTTGATAATATCGACGATTTCGTCCTTGAAATGGCTCGTCATAAGTCTTCAAGTAATCATCCTTCGTTAAACGCCGCAGGACCGGATAAACCGTCGACTCTGACACATCAAGAACCGCCTGAACTTTTTTGGTTAAAGCATAACCATATAGATCTTGTTCTTTTAAAAGCGCCAGAATTGAACCTTCCAGCAGCTCCGATGAAATCTGAATTGCCAATTTTTATCACCGCTCTCTATATTATGTGATTTTGTATATTATATGGGATATAATATTATACGTCAATATATTTAATAAGCAAAAAAACCATTGAAGAAAAAAATATAATCTTCAACGGCTTTTTACACACTCTATAAACTTTTTTGACTTTTTCTGAATTTAACGTATTTAAAATCATTTAGTATAATTAATAGAACACTTTAACAAAGGTCTCCTTAATGAAAAAAATAAAAAAATCTCGTCGAACAAAAAAACTTGTTATTTTACTTTTTACCCTTTGTCTAATCCTTGGCGCCTCAATTTCTGGGTGGATAATCTGGCATGACTCTTTGATGACCAAATACATTCCAGTAAAAAAAGTCAAAGCTAAAGTTTTGAAAAAGGTTAAACCAAAACACGCCAAACCTATCTTAACCAAAACGATTATTCGAGAACCAACCAATCATATTCAAACGGCCGATAGTTATGCTTTTAAAACTATCGATATTAGACAAAAAATGAAAGGTCCCCTTAATCCTAATAAACCGAAGATTGTATTTTTAACTTTTGATGATGGTCCAAGTACTAATAACACCCCTAAAGTTCTCAAAATCTTGGCCCAAAATAATGTCCACGCCACTTTCTTTTTAGTAGGAAATCGGATTACTGCTCAATCTCAAAATCTAGTAAAGCAAGCATATCAAAACGGTAATGGCATTGGGATCCATAGTTTTACACATGATTACAAGATTCTTTATCCGAATAATGTTCCTAATGCCCAAACAATTTTAAATGAAGCTCTTCAAACTCGTACTTTATTGAAATCTGTCTTAGGACCAAATTTTAACACTGGCGTATGGCGCTATCCCGGCGGAACAATGTCATGGAAAAACTTAGCCGTAAGTGAAAATTTATTACAAAAAAATGGTTTCAACTGGATGGATTGGAACGCTGCTGATGGTGACGGAATGGGGTTAAGAGCTCCTAAAAGTGTACAGGATGCCATGAGTTATCATGCAATGTCTATCACAGTTTATCCTCAATCAAATGTTGAAGTTGTTTTAATGCACGATTCAGATGATAAAGATGTCACCGTAGCCACTTTACCTGAATTAATTAAATACTATAAAACTAGAGGATATCAATTTGGAATTCTCGAATAATTCCCATATTTACTGAAATAATTTGTAAAATTTTAAGTCGTTGATAATATTAGCTACCCGCACTTGTTTTGATAACAAAAATCCTTCAACAATTCTTGTTGACTAGAGCTTGATCTTTCTATTTAAGTTTACCTAGTGTAAATTTTTTCAGTAATAAGATGAGAAAACTCATACTATTGACGTGCTTTATCTCTTTAGGCGATCATTCTGCAAAATTTTTCAGTTATTGAACGATTGTTAATTAAATTAATTACTTTGACTTTCAAGCTTTCTCTCTTTTTGTACAATTGCTATTTCAGCTAAAACAAAAGCCGCAATAGTAAATCCAATCGAAATGACGGTTAAAGAAGAAAACGAACATTTATCATACAATATTCCTCCGATCGTCGATCCCAAAGTTGTACCTAAATAGATAAAAGTATTATTCAAAGACATCATCGTGACTCTACTTTCAGGTATGATCGTTGAATTATAAGCTGTTAGCTGGAGTGCACTCAGTCCTCGTGAAAAACCTAAAACTGCTAATCCAATTACAAAAGTACCTAAGGTATTGCCAGTTAACCCGATAGAGAAATAAGATAAGCAACTTACAATTCCAGCTATTAAAATTGTTTTCTTACTTCCCAACTTCTTTCCAATCCATCCTCCTATAAAACTACTAACAAAGTTGCTTAATCCGTATACAACGAAAACAGTTGAACCAACGGGTATATTAAGTGATTTTTCAATATAATTTCCTAGATAAGTATAAGTCGTATAAAATCCGTAAATGCTAAATAACACTACGATCAATCCATACATGGGCAGCGGATTCGTGAAAATATTAGCATAATGGCTAAGATAATTAGAAGTTTGAATTTTTGCTGCTTCATCTTTTTCAGTAAACCTGATAATTAAGATCAATGTAATAACCGAAAAAAATGCATAGCAATAAAATATCCAATTCCAATTTTGAAATTTGGCAGCAAAAGAACCTATCAGAGCTCCAACGGCAATAGATAGTGAAAGAGCAGACATTACTATCCCAATAATTTTCCCAACATGTTCTTGTGAAAAATTGCGCCCAACATAAGCATATACATTAGGAACAACCAAACCAGCTCCAAATCCAGCCAACGATTGGTAAATAAAAAATGTAGTTAGATTAAAAGCCGTTCCACCCAAAAAATTTGCAAGCGTAAATAGCGAAAATCCAATAGTAATGATCACCTTTTGCGAAACTTTTTCTAAAAAAGGTGCAACTAACGCCGCTCCAAATGCATAAAAAAGTGTATACATCGTAATCCCCACCCCTACATGGGAAACATCAGAATTAAAAGATTTCGCAATTGTTGGCAGTAAGGGCGAAATAATAAACGAATCCAAACCAACAATAAATACGGCAACGAAAAGAACAGTAACTGTTAATTTCTTTGATAAACTTAATTTTTGATTCAACGATTAGTACCTCTTATTTTGTATTTTTAAAATAATCGAAATAAAACAAAAAATAATAACACTCAAAGCTAATTAAGTGTTCTCATTCTTTAGATAGTGTTTCTAAAAATCCGGGTAAATACTTATTAAATGTTTCTACCTTCAAAGTTGTTAATCTGTTCTGAGCATCTTTTCTAGTAAAAGCTAAATCTGCTTCTCTGAGGATTTTCAAATGATATGAAATAGTCGAATCGCTTATAGTCATTCCAGATCTTATTTCAGAACATGCCATTTCTTTTTCATTCAAATAAAGAGTTCTGACTATACCTAATCTCATTTCATCGGAGAGAGCTTTAAATATTTTTACTCTAACTTCGTCTTCTTTATCCATATTTTTCACATCCTTTAATAGATTATAACTTTTATTTTTATATTTTCAAATATTTAAAAATACTAATCATCTACAATAATTTTAAAAGAAACCGACTTAATTTTATCGTTGATCTAAAACCAGCCAATTAATCAAATATGTGCAAAAACCAACAATTATTGAACTACCAAAAAGAATTATTCCTGTAATCTTCATTAATAAAATATTATTGCTAACTGTACTAAACCAAAAAAATAAAATCAGCGAAACAACTAAAGCTATGACCACGGATTTGTATGCAGAAATGGTTGCCTGATAACTAATTAGTTGCTCTCTTTCATCGTCAGTACTAAATTCACCCTTTTTAAGATCATAGCCCTTCCAGTGTTTTGAAAAAAATACTCTCACGAAAGAGAAAAGCAAAGCAGCCACTATAAATATCAGCCATAAGAATCCAAACTTTATATTAAACAAATATTCATTAGTTTGGATTTTTGACAAGATGACGGTTTGAACAAGTGCTGCTATCAGCAAAATAACTAAAATAATATTTCCGATTTGTTCAAAGATAATTTTTTTCATTTCAATCCTCTCTTAACTGAAAAATTTCATTAATATCTACATCTAGCTCTTCAGCAATTCTTAGTCCTAACAGCAGCGAAGGAGTGTAATTTCCCTTCTCTAAAGAGCCAATTGTTTTTCTAGAAACATCAACTCTTTCTGCCAATTCCTCTTGGGTGAGGCCTCTTTTTTTTCTCCATTTTTGAACTTCATTAATAACTTGCATATTGATCCTTTTTTGGGAAGTTAACTTCTCATTGATTATTTCAAAATCACAACGAGAAGTCAACTACTCATTTTCTGTTATGGTTAAAATTTGCCGTTGCGAGTATAATAATGGCATAAAGAGGTACTTATGGATAATACAAAACGGCGCAATACTTATATTTTCTGGGGCATCATGGTAATTCTCGTTAGTATTCTTGCCACTTATGTCAAGAATATCTATACATTAATCTTACAAGTGGTTGTGATTCTTTTTGCCCTTTACCGCTTATTAAAAATTGATCAAATGTTTGATCCTCAAAAACGACGTGCCATTTTAAAAAGTGCCCGTCTTCAAAGAAAAAATTAATAACTTTTAAAAGCTCACCTAAATATATTATTTAAAAGAGCTTTTTTATTTAAACAAAAAAATCGTAAAATCAAAATGATTTTACGACATAAATATTTTCTAATAATTACTTGTCTTACAGAAACTCTGGATTCGGTGTAACACCAAATGCCTTGGCCAAGTTTCTTAATTGCTCATCTGTTATTTCTTGCTTAATTTCCCCACCCTGGGCACATATCTGGGAATAAATATTTGCTGCTTTTTCGACCGTTTCAATCAAGCCAAAAGCTTCATCTAAACTTGATCCTACTCCAAATATTCCGTGATGAGGCCAAATAACAGTCTTAAAATCTTGCATCTTTTTTGAAGTTTCAATACCAATTTCATTAGTTCCTGGAGTCATATATGGAATCAAACCTACGCCCTCTGGAAAAACGACCAACGATTCTGCTTGCATTTTCCATAACAAGCGTGACCAATGACGTTCATCTAAATCCTGAGTAAATGACAATGCAATAACATTGGTTGGATGACAGTGCATTACAACTCTTTGACTGGAATCAAACTTTAATCGCGCAATGTGTGACATTAAATGACTCGGAAATTCCGATGTTGGCTTACCTCCATCTTCAAATCCCCACATTATCTCACCTTTTTGTCCGTCTTTAGAAATTCTAACTAATCCTAAATCAAGTTTTGGTTGTTCAATCACATTTCTAAAATAACGACCAGTACCAGTAACTAAGAAATATTGACCTGCCAACTTCTCTGCATTAAAACCAAGTTTTACAACTCCTTGAACTTCACTTACATCACTAAATTCTTCTAAGTTTTTGCTTGTTAAGCGCAAAGAAACATTACCGCCGTTTCTTTCATCCCAACCGTGCTGATATGAAGCATTAGTGATCGAACAAATTTTTTTGACGTGTTTTGAATCAATAAAATAACTCAATATTATATAAACTCCTTTAATTAATTACGTTTAAACTGTACATCTTTTTCATATTGATGGATATTATTTAACCAATCTGTACCAACTGGAACGTTATTTTGCAGACAGAATTCATCCCAAACGGCACCAAAAGGATAAGATTTTAATTCTTCAGTTACTGCTAAACGAGTAGTATAATCATAATTCAATTCTGCCTTCTTCAAATCAGAAATAGGAGCTAATAAAGCTTGTAATAAAGCTTTCTGAGTGGCACGAGATCCAATAACCCAAGCACTAACCCTATTAATCGTAGCATCAAAGAAGTCTAATCCAATATTAGTTTTGTCTAACTCATTATCACGAACCAAAGAACGAGTGATCCGAACTAAAGCATCGTCTAGAATTACTACGTGATCACTATCCCAACGTACTGGACGAGAAACGTGCAGCATTAAGCCCTTACCAAATGGTAAGAATGCTGAAAACTTATCTGAAACATCTTCAGTTGGATGCCAATGACCTGCGTCAATTGTCCACAACTTACCACGGCTAATAGCATAATTATTATAAAATAAATGTGAACCTACAGTATAAGACTCAATACCCGTTCCGAATAACTTACCTTCAACAGCCTCAATTGTATTATTTTCATCATATTTTTCAGCAAAAATTTCATCTAATGAATCAATTAGGCGTAAGCGTGGTGTTGCTTTATCAATTGGATTGTCTTTAAATCCATCAGGAATCCAGAAGTTATTGACAGACTTTTGTCCTAATTCTTTCCCAAAGAAATTAGAAATTTCACGTGACTTTTTACCAACTTCAATCCAGTAATCACGCACTGATTTTTCTGGACTAGCTAGAGTAAAGTTCTCCTTAACCATTGGGTGAGAGAAGAATGTTGGATTCATATCCAACCCAATATGTTCCTGTTTTGCCCAATCAACCCAGTACTGAAAATCTTCAGGACCAATTTCATTAAAATCTTTCTTTCTATCTGATACTGCATAAAGAGTGTGTAACTGCACTTTATGTGATCCAGGAATTAAAGAAAGGGCCTCATGTAAATCTGATGTAAGTTCATCAGGAGTCCGAGCAATACCAGGATAATTTCCGCTAACACCAATTCCTCCAGTTAATTCTTGATCAGGGTTAACAAATCCATGAATATCGTCACCTTCCCATGAATGAATGGATAATTTAATATTTTTTAATGCATCCATTGCTGCATCTGTATCAACACCAATCTCTGCATAACGTTCTTTTGCTAATTGATAAGCTTCTTCAATATTTTTTTCTGTTGTCATTTTTATCTCCTTAATCTAAATGAAATACTTCTTTTAAATCTATAGTTACTGGGCTTTTATCTGGATTTGTATCCATCAAAGGTTCCATATATTCCCACCATTTTTTACAAGCTGGTGTACTAGAAATTTGATCATATTTCTCTACATCATCAACTTCTAAATAGGCAAACAAATTGCCAGTCTTTTTATCTAAATAGATCGAATAATTATGAGCACCTGCTTCCTTTAATGCTTTTTTCATTTCTGGAAACAGATTATTATGGCGCCGTTCATATTCATCATATTGATCTGAATAAACGTGCATTAATTGACCCACTCTAACTGTCATTTCTTTTCCTCCTGTAAAAATTCTTGATAATTTAAAAGATATTTATGAAAATCACCTGTTTGAGGTTCAAACTTTTTAATTTCAAATGAATCTTTTATTAATCTTCGAGCAAGATAAACATTTAAAATATCGCCTTTGGTAATCATTTGAACAATTAAATTACCAATTGCTGTTGCTTCACTTGGACCTGCATATACATCAACTTGAGCCAAAGATGCTGTCAATTGATTCATCAATTTAACATTTGATCCACCGCCAACAATATTTAAAGAATCCAAGCGATATCCTAAAATATCACCTAAAATTTCTAGTTCATTAGCATAGTAAAGGGACAAATTACTATATACAGCCATTGCTATTTCACCAGGACTCTGCGGAACCTTTTGATGTGTTTCACTACAATAAAGTTTTAGCTCATTTATCATCCCATCAGCTGGATTTTTGAAACGCGGATCATTAACGTTAATAAACTGTTGAAATGGTTTTTCTTTTTCAGCTAAACTTGCTAATTCAGCAAAAGTGAAATCTTGGGGTAGCTCTTTTTGAACACTTTGAATAATCCAAAGTCCCATAATATTTTTCAAAAAGCGGTAAGTTCCATAAGCTCCCCATTCGTTTGTATAATTTTGCTGATACGCTTTCTCCCCATTCTCGGGTACGTTTAATTCGGTCCCCAGCAATGACCAAGTTCCTGAACTTAGATAAGCCCAATGCTGACCAATTCCTGGAGTCCCGATAACTGCAGAAGCAGTATCGTGAGTCGCAACTGTAACAACTTCCGTCTGAGGCAAATCAAACTCTTGATACCATTGATCTAACAAGTTGCCCAAAACTGTCCCTGCATCAGTAAGTTTTGGAAACTGTTCTTGATGAACATTAACCTTTTTTAATAAATCATGATCAAATAATCCCTCACGCAAGCTTAACATCTGAGTGGTTGAAGCATTGGTAACTTCTGTTACAGATTTGCCAGTTAAAACATAACCGATATAATCAGGAACCATCATAATTTTGTCGGTTTTAGCTAATAGGTCTTTGTCTTCTTCATACAATTGATACAAAGTGTTAAAGTCTAAAAACTGAATACCTGTTTTTTTATAAATGTACTCCTTCGGAAAATCCATTGTTAAGTTATGAATTGAATTTTCAGTTCGATTATCGCGATAAGAAATTGGGTTTTGTAATTTCTTCCCATCTTTACCAACCAAAACATAATCAACCGCCCAAGTATCAATTCCTAAAGTTATTTGAGAATAACCAGCCTGTTTAATTTTTTCTAACCCGACGAAAATTTCTTGAATTAAATTGTCTATCTGCCAGCAATCATGTTGGCCTTCTTTAACAAAACCGTTTTTAAAACGGTGCATCTCTTGTAGTTGTAATTTGTTATTACTTAATTGACCCAGAATCAACCGCCCGCTAGAAGCTCCGATATCAACAGCTACATAAGCTTGAGACATTGAACTAACCTCCTTAACTATTTTTCAGAGCGATATCGTTCTGAAATAATTTGCTCTAAAGATTTTCCACGAGTCTGAGGGGTCCAAATTGTACCGATCAACAATGAAATAACTAAAAGAATAATCATTACTGTGCCTGCAACTTTAAAGCCCAATTTACTCAAAATCATTGGAAAGATAATAGACCAAATACCTGCTGTACCGCGAACAATGAAGAACATGATTCCTTGCGTTCCAGCCCGATATTTAGTTGGAAATAGTTCGACTGCCCATAAAGCGTACCAAGCTTGCGCTCCAATTCCAGCTGACAGACCCCAAATAACAACGAAAGCCCATAGTGCTGCCCAGCCAAAACCAATGTAAGTTAATATCATCCATGAAATTACAGCCATTGCAGCTCCAATAAAGAAGAAGATTCTTTGATTGACTTTATCACCTAACATTGCAAATCCGAAGTAGCCAGAAAGTGCCGTACAACCCCACAAAACAGCTTGAAGCATATTGGCCTGCAAACTCGATAAACCACCTACTGTTTGATAAACAAAAGGCATGAAGAATCCCATTGCTCCAGCAACTAAATTCCAAAATACATAAACCCCACAAAGGAATAACAAACTTTTCATCGAAACTTTACTAGAGAACAAATCTCGATATGGATGAGGTTTGGAATTGGTCTCTTTTTCCTTTTTCTTTTGATCGACCCAATCTTGAGATTCTGGTAAATTTCTTTGTAACAGCCAAGCTATAAAAGCAATCACTGTCAAAATAGCAAATAATATTCTGCTTCCAGTTAATCCCATTGGTGCTAACAAAGTTCCAGCGATAAAGATAATTACTGGACCCATTGACCAAGAAAATTGAGAAATCCCAATATCATGTGCCCTGTTTTCATCGCTTGAAGTTTCACCAATATATGTCCATGATGCTGGCACTCCGGCACCCACTGCCATTCCAGTGATTAAAAAACCTAACAGCAGCATCGGAAAGTTGACTGAAAAAACTACAACGATCGTACCTAGCATGTATAAAAGCATGTCATAGGTATAGATCATCTTTCTACCATACTTATCTGATAAATGACCGCCAACTATTGCTCCTAATGCTGATCCAAATGCGTTTGCACTTAAAGCTCCTAGCAGTCCAACTTGAAAACCACTTAATTTAAAATGTTCCTGCCAAAGAGTCAGACCTGACGCTCCAGCGACAATTGAGCCAGAATCTAAAAAGTTCGTTAAAGATACGGCCCAGGTTGATGCATGTGATTCTTTGTCCATAAAATACACTTCCTTGAATTAATGTATAAAGAAACCGATTTCTTTTTACCCGATTATTGAATCACGATTCAGGTAGCGCTTACAATAACACAACCCCAGTTGTTGAGTAACAAAATTACATAACTTTATTTTTCGATATTGATTTATCAGACTAGAAGTAGCAAAATATCAGATGTAAACGATTACAAGATAAAAAGGAGTTAATACTATGAAAATTAAAGCAGCAGTTGTAGAAAAAGTGGGTGCAGATTTTACAATTAAAGATGATATTGATCTCCACGAGGTTGGTCCTACTGATTTACAAATTCATATCGTTGCAAGTGGAATTTGTCACTCAGATGAAGCAATTAGAAAAGGTGATGCTGATTTAGGATATCCTGTAATTCTCGGACATGAAGGTGCCGGAATTGTTGAAAAAATTGGAAGTCAAGTCACTAATTTTAAAGTTGGGGATCATGTAATTTTGTCATTTTACTCTGATGGAACATGTGACAATTGTTTAAAAGGGATTCCCACTCAATGCCGTCATTATGGCGATTATAATTTATCAGGTGTTCGAGCAGATGGCGAAGATCATTTTCAAGAAAACGGAAACCATATTTCAGATATGTTTAATCAATCATCATTTACTACAACAACAGTTGTTGATCAGCGTAATGCTGTAAAAATTGATCCCGATCTCGATTTACGCAAGGTAGGCCCTTTAGGCTGTGGTTATGTAACTGGCTCTGGAACCGTATTTAATACTCTTAAACCGAGACCAGGTGATACAATTGCAGTTTTTGGAACTGGAGCCGTTGGATTAGCATCAATGATGGCCGGTCGTATTTCAGGATGTACTAAAGTTATTGCAGTTGATATTGTTCCTAGCCGCTTAGAATTAGCAAAAGAATTAGGTGCTACGCATACAATAAATAGTAAAGAAGTAGATCCCGTAGAAAAAATCAAAGAATTAACTAACGGATACGGCGTAGATTGGACAGTTGATACAACTGGTGTGGCAAGTGTAATTACTAATTCTATTCAAGCACTAGCTCAAGGAGGCACCTGTGCAGCAATCGCTGTAACTCCGCAATTAATTCAAGTATCTACTTGGAATGATTTATGCGTTGACGATAAGAAGATTGTTGGTGTAAACATGGGAGATTCTATCCCTCAAGTCGATATTCCACGTTTATTGGAATTTTATAAATTAGGAATGTTTGACTTTGATAAAACTGAAAAGTTTTATGATTTTGAAGACATTAACCAAGCCAATGCTGATTCAATTTCAGGAAAAACTATTAAGCCGGTATTAATTATTGACAAAGATTATCAACCAACCAAATAATTAATTACAAAAAATCCTCCTGTTTTAAATAAAACAAGGAGGTTTATTTTTTAATTGGAGTGGAGGTGAACACTCATTGAATCCAAAAATTATGGAATTACTCAATCACAAAAACGATTTAGAAATTAAACAATTAGAAACTAATCAGTTTATTAATGATATGCCTCCGAACGCCTGGGATGATAAACAAGATATACCGGTTTTAAATAAAGAACATTTCTTAGGTAAACAGTCCGTTTATATTAGTAAACACAACCGTTTTGCACCCTACCCATTACACGGACAAAAATTTTTAGAAATTAATTATATGTTTGAGGGAACTTGTCAGCAAGTTGTCGATAATAATCATATTACTTTACAAAAAGGGGATATCCTTTTAATGAATATCGGGGCTAAACATTCAATTAATGCTTTAAAAGAGTGCGATATTTTAATTAATATTTTATTTACTAATAAAAATATTACTTTTAAATTACTCAACGATATCCATATGAACAATAGTCTTTCATTTAAATTTTTAGCAAATATTTCACTCGATCAACCCTTACCGCAAAATTACATTATTTTTCCAAAAAATAATAATTCTGACATTAAAAGCACTATTGACCAAATGATTGAAGAGTATTTTCTAAAAAAGACATACTCAAATTCTGTTGTCGAATCTTATCTGAACATTTTATTAATTAAGATTATCCGCCATCATCCAATGCCTACAAAAAACATAACTAACGAAAAACAACAATTAACTTTTAATTTACTAGAGGACATTGCTCAAAACTATAAATCAATTACCCTCCCTAATTTAGCAAAGAAATATGGATACAACAAAAACTATCTAAGTAATTTGATCACTAAAATGACGGGGCAAAATTTCTCTAGTTTAAAAACTCAACAACGAATTATTAAAGCAAATGAATTATTAACCTCAACAACTTTACCAATTAATACAATTATGGAAACGGTTGGTATTACCAATAAAAGTTTCTTTTATAAAAAATACAAAGACTACTATAATAAATTACCTGGAGATAGAAACATTATTTAAAAAAAGATCCCGTTGTAAGGGATCTTTTTTTAGTGACTGATGTGGGCTGCAAATCTTTTTTCAAGAAATCCTAAAACCAAATCGGAAATAATTGCCATTAAAGCAGTTGGTAATGCTCCGGCGAGAATAATTGCCCCACCATTCGTAGCATTAGTTCCGCGGATAATAATATCTCCGAGACCCCCTGCTCCAACGAATGAGCCAATCGCTGTGACCCCAATTGCGAGAACTAATGCACTTCTCAGTCCTGCCATAATAACAGAAATCGAAAGTGGCAGTTCAATCATGGTTAACCGCTGCATTTTGGTCATTCCCATCCCTTTTCCTGCATCTAGAAGATCGGGATTAACATTTCTCATGCCAGTATCAGTATTTTTAATGATGGGTAGCAAAGAATAAAGAAAGACCGTAACAATTACCGTATTAACCCCGAGACCCATGCCTAACATCATAATAGACACTAAAGCAAGCGAAGGAATGGTTTGAATCACATTAGCTATTCCGACAACCCACTTACCAAGCACTCCATGACGAGAAATATAAATTCCAATGGGAATTCCAACAATTGCTGCCAGAACTACACCATAAATTGAAATCAAGAAATGACGGCTAAATTCTCCAAGAATGTACTGCCCATTGTGAGTAAAGTAATAAATTAATTGCTGCCAAACGTTCATGTCTTTCATTTATCACTTACCTCCTTGAAATAATTATGTTTCTCTAAAAATTGCTTTGCCACTACTGCTGGTTCTAACAAATCGTTATCAACTTGATAATTAAGTTTTTGCATTGTCTTAAGGCTAATCTGTCCATTTAATCTATTCAAAATGGATTTTAGCTTCGGATATTTTTTTAAAGCTTGATCATTAACTACTACACTTGCGGCATAAGGAGGAAAGAAATGTTTATCATCATTTAAAAGAGCTAAATGATAACTAGCGATCCGTCCATCAGTTGAATATCCCAATACTGCATCCATTTTGCCGGCTTCAAGGGCATCGTATACTAATCCAATCTGCATTGGGTAGACTTTTCCAAATCCAAAACCATAGGTATTTTTAAATGCACTATACCCATCTCCTCGACGATTAGCCCATATCTGATCGATCCCTACTCGCATTTCACTTGCAACACGCTTCATATCAGAAACGTTATGGAGATTATTCTTCTTAGCGTAGCTAGAAGTTACCATAAATTGATAAGTATCAGCAAAACCCAAAGTGGGAAAATAGGTCATCTTGTATTGTTTCTTAAAGTCGTGTTTAACCTCATTATTGACTTTTGTTGGATTAGTTTCTCCGGTCAAGTTTAATACTGTCTGGTAATCTGTTCCAGTATAACGAACCGCCGTTAAATCCGTATCTCCTCTTTTTTGAGCTTCAAAACTAACATTCCCTGAACCCAAGTTATTAATAATTGTCGTATTATAATCAGAGTAATGCTGAATCATTTGTTCAATCACGTTAGCCATCACTTGATGTTCAGTTGTATTTTGTGATCCAATTTTGACCGTATTATTTCCAGTACCGCTTAATCCAGGCCAAGAACAACCAGTCAAAACTAGCACTAAAACAAAACTATATACAATTACAATAGCTTTTTTCAAAAAGTGTTTATTCATTTTCTGCCTCCGTAGTTCTTGGAGTAACCTTTTCTTCAATTTTGCCTAAAAGCCAATCAACTACTAAAGCAAGAATGATTGCCGGAATTGAGCCACCTAAAATCAAGTCGCTGCGGTAGAGATTTAACCCGTTAAAAATCATATCTCCAAGGCCCCGGCTCCAATATATGATGCTAAAGCAGTCCAAGCAATTACATACGTTCCTGAAAGCCTTATCCCTGACATAATAACCCCAGCTGCTTGGGGAAGTTCGACATTCCAAATTGACTGCCAATTATTCATTCCCATTCCTTTAGCAACGTCAAGCAGGTTCGGATCCACTCCCGTCAATCCAATGTATGTATTTCTAAGAATTGGCATCAACGAATAAATAAATAACGCAACAATTGCCGGGGTCATTCCAATTCCAAAAAGCGGAATCATCATTGCCAAAAGCGCCATTGCCGGAATTGTCTGCAAAACACTAGTCAAACTAATTACTAAACCCGCAATTTTTTTAGCTCTCGTCAAAAGAATTCCTAAAGGAACCGCTACTATGATGCCTAATCCTAACGAAATAGCTGAAATATAAAGATGCTGCAGAATTTCTTGAAATAACTGACCGCCATATTCAGATAAAAACTCAACCATTTTTCACTGCTTCCTCTTTTGCCTCTTTAGGGGCACTAGCATCATGGTGAGGACTCGTTACCCCAATTTGGGAGGTATTAGTTTTATCGCTTGTTTCGTCATTTTCGTTTCCGCTCCAAAGCGCATCATATACCATATCTACTAAAGATGCTCGAGTAACAATTCCCGTTAAAACGCCGTCATCATCAACAACTGGAACGTTTCGGTAACCTCTTTTTAAGATTCGATCAACAGTATCTGAAATAACAGAGTCTTTTCGAACATAAAAAGCATTCTTATTCATGATATCGCTAACGCGATCTTTCTTATTATATTGACTATTAATTGTTTCTAAATCAAGGTATCCTTGCAGAACTCCTCTACCGTCTGTAACTAAAAGTGTATCAACTCTAGTTTTATGCATGAGGCTGAGGGCTTCTCGAAGACTAGCGCTATCCTTTATTGAAATTGCCTTCTTAGAAATTTGACCAACAGTCGTAACTGTCGGTCTCGCTTGAATTAATCGTTCCTCGCCAATTAGATCGGCTACAAATTTATTTGCCGGATGGCGAAGAATATTATCTGGTGTATCGACTTGCACTTGATCACCATAGGACATAACAACAATTCTATTTGATAGTTTTAGTGCTTCATCCATATCATGAGTAACAAAAATAAAGGTTTTCCCCAAACGTTGCTGAAGATCTTTAACCAAATCCTGCAATGCTTCACGGGTGATCGGATCCAAAGCGCCAAATGGTTCATCCATTAAAATAAGTTCTTGATCAGCAGCTAAGGCTCGAACAACCCCAATTCTTTGCTGCTGTCCGCCAGATAGTTCTCCTGGATAACGTTGTAAAAATTCTTCTGGCAGTTCGGCCATCTTGATCATTTCAACCGCTCTTTTATCCATTTGAGTCTGATTCCACTTAAGCATCTTGGGAACAAGTAAAATATTTTCTTTAATCGTCATATGAGGAAGCAATCCAATATTTTGGATCACATATCCAATTTGACGCCGCAATTTTACTGGATCCATTTTTGTGATATCTTGACCATTAATTTTAATCGTACCTGAACTTGGAACATTCATTCGATTAATCATTCTCATCGTTGTTGTCTTACCAGAGCCGGATGTTCCGATAAAACAAATAAACTCACCCTTATCCACATTAAGATTAAAATCATTAACCGCCACTTTATCTCCATAGACTTTACGAATATGAGACATTTCTAAAAAAGTCGTCATTGACACTTCCTTCCAAAAACTATCACTATCACAATTATACATTTAAAATATTTTCATACATAAATGTGCTGTTTATTATTCTTCTCAACTTCATAGTGTAACATTTAAGCCAAAAAGTTCATAAATTATGAAAAAAATCATTTTTCAAAAAAACATTTATAAACTTTGAATTACTTCTAAAGCATCAATTATTAATTAAAAGTTTAAATTTTTAATGAATCCGCTTACTATAACTAGTTTTTTCTACCTTTTTGTAAAATAACTGGTATGATAGATACGGAAATATTTATTAATGGAAAGTCCTGAGGAGGTATTTTTTAAATGTCTGTAAAACTTACAGCAGATCAGATTAAACATCTTAAAAATTTATCAGATAGCAATAATGTTATCTCAGCTTTAGCTATTGACCAGCGTGGATCCTTACAAAAGATGCTCGCAGCAGCAGCTAACAAACCAGCAGATGAAACAACAATTGTTGATTTCAAAAAAGCTGTTTCAGCTGAATTAACTAAATATGCAAGCGCAATTTTGTTAGATCCAGAGTATGGTTTACCAGCAAGTAAAGTTCGTTCTAGTGATTCTGGTTTATTATTATCTTATGAGAAGACTGGTTATGATGCTACTGAACCAGGACGTTTCCCTGACTTAATTGATGATCAAAGTGCCCTTAGAATTAAAGAAGAAGGCGGCGATGCTGTTAAATTCTTACTTTACTATGATGTTGATGAACCAGATTCAATCAATGATCGTAAGAAAGCTTTTGTAGAACGCGTTGGTGCTGAAGCTAAAGAAAATGGTCTACCATTATTCTTTGAAATCGTAACTTATGATGGCAAGAATGATTCAGCATCTGAGGCAGAATTCGCTAAAGTTAAGCCTCACAAAGTTATCGAAGCTACTCGTGAATTCAGCAAACCTCGCTACAACATTTCTGTTTTAAAACTTGAAGTTCCTGTTAACCAGAAATTTGTAGAAGGATTCAATGGTGACAACGAAGTTGTTTACTCACAAGACGAAGCTAAGAAATACTATAAGGAACAATCAGATGCAACAGATTTACCATTTATCTTCCTTTCAGCAGGTGTTACTAACGAATTATTCTTAAAAGAATTACAATTCGCTAAGGAAGCTGGCTCTGAATTTAATGGTGTTCTTTGTGGCCGTGCAACATGGAAACCAGGAATCGAACCATTTGCTAAAGATGGCGAAGCTGCTGGTCAAAAATGGTTAGAAACTGAAGGTAAAGCTAACATTGACAGCTTAAACAAAGTTTTAGCTGAAACAGCTACTCCATGGACTAACCGAGTTGAACAAGCTGACTAATTAAAATAACTATTTAATTTAAAAGTTGATCCTTTAGGGATCAGCTTTTATTTTTTAGAATTAGGAGTTTAATAATGATTACCATTGAAAATAAAAACTTTCGCGTCAAGATTAGTGAACTGGGGGCCGAAGTACAATCAGTCCAAAATAAAAGCGCTGACAACTATGAATATATCTGGACTGATAAGAATAAAGAATATTGGCAGCGTCATTTCCCAATTCTCTTTCCAGCAATCGGCAGATCTAATGACAACAAATATAAATTAAAAGACCAAGTGTATCCAATGATGCAGCATGGGTTTGCCAGAGACAACACTTGGGATGTATTAGATAAACAAGATAGTGAAGTTACTCTTGTCTTAAATGAAAATGAATCATCTTTAAAAATCTATCCTTTTAAATTTACCTTATCTGTTACTTATAAATTAAATGATTATGGCCTATTAGTTCAAAGTAATGTTACTAATAACGATGAAAAAGAAATGCCTTTTGCGCTAGGTTTTCATCCGGCCTTCAATGTTGTTGAACGAGATGATGGAAGTTTCGATGATTACGAAATGACAGTTGATCCTTTAAACGGCAATTTAAGAAAATTTGGTACCGGCCCTGTCCCTTTCCGTAATGGAAAAATTGAAGATCTAAAAGGAGTTAAAGGTAATCTAATCCCTCTTACTCATGAACTTTTAGATGATGGATTAGTACTGATCGATAATACGGAAATTAAGAAAGCTGAAATGAAGTCTTCGAATCATCCGCGAAGTGTAACTGTAGATTTGGGCAACTTTCCATATATGAATTTATGGAGCCCCGAACATCAAAAGGCCCCATTTATCTGTATTGAACCTTTCGCAGGTCTTCCGGACATCGCATCTAATGACCCGATTGATTGGTATCAAAAGGATGGAAATACAATCTTAAAATCAAATGAAAGCAAAGAATTGTACTTTCAAATTGATTTTAAATAAAAACAATATTTGACTATATTTCATACCAGAAATCACATTTATATGTGATTTTTTTTCGTTAAAAAAATATCCTTAAAGCTGTCTCAACTTTAAGGATACTAAAACAAAATTTTTAATACTACTTAGAGTACTTCTCGTAAGATTTTCTTATCTTGTCAACAAGATCTCCTGACGAAAGTCCAGTCAATTTTTCAATTGTGGCATTTAAATCATGAGCATTATCTAACTCTTTACGTAATTCAACCGCCTCTTCATCACTTGGTTCACTATAATGCAAAAGCATCCCAACTGTATCAATCAAGTGTTCATTCGGTAAATCAAATTTATCAGTTTCTCTAATTGGTCGAATAAATCTTTCGTTATAACCTAATTTTCTAATTGGAGTTCGAGCGATTCTAGAAATGGCATCAGAAAGATCAGGATTCATAAATCTCCCAACAACTTCATCTTGATAACTTTCTAGTTCTGATCCATCAAACTTCCATTTCTTAATCAAAAGTCCGCCGGTTTCAGCAAGAACCGCATGGAGCTGGGCTAAAACTTTCTCATCAGAGATCGCTGTCTTAATATCTTGATAACCTAAATAATGTCCCATATAAGCAATTGTTGCATGCCCAGTGTTAACTGTGAATAGTTTTCTTTCTATATATGGCTCCAAATCTGGTACATAATGAACTCCCTCTAATTTAAGATCAGAGTTTTTCATTTGAGAAGCATCAACGACCCATTCATGGAATGGTTCAACAGTTACCATCAAAAGATCATCGTGATTTTGAGCAGGTACAATTCGATCAACAGCTGCGTTAGGGAACCCGACATATTGGTCGGCATCACCTTGATTTTTTAAGGATTTATAAACATCATCTTTTAAAGACTGAGAAGCACCAATCATATTTTCACAAGCAATAACATCGATTGGATTTTTGTTTGTTTTGAGTCTTTCATCTAACCCCTGTGCGATTAACGGTGCAATAATTGGTAAGATTTTTGGCCCAATTGCTGTTGTTATTACATCTGCTTCAACAATAGTATCAATTACTTTCTGCGGGTCTTTAGCGTTATTAATTCCAGAAACATTTTCAACCACAACATGTTTATGAGATTCATCAGCCAATTCAATTTCATAAGATTTACGTGAACTTAATGCATCTATTAGACTATCATTTACATCTACAAAATTAATTGAAAAATTGTTTTCTGAAAGAATTTCGCCAACAAAACCTCTTCCAATATTTCCAGCTCCAAAATGAACAGCTTTTTTCAAAATTATTCTACTCCCTTTAACATTTCTACAATTTCCTTTTTACTTTGAGCATCTGCTAGTTTAACAACATTATTAAGATCACTACAAAATATCGCAATCTTTTGAAGCAATTCCAAATGTTCGTCGTTCAACCCGGCAATTCCAAAAACAACAGTTACTACTTTTTCGACACTGCTATCATCACTAAAATCAACTCCAAAAGGTAACTGTACAATCGAAATTCCTGTTTTTTTAATATACTGCTTTCCATCTTCGGTTCCATGAGGAATTGCAATAAAATTTCCCATATAAACCGAAACGTCTTTATTTCTTTCAAGCATTGAATCCACATAAGGTGCTTCAACGTAATCATTTTTTACCAAAAGATCTCCGGCCATCCTGATTGCTTGTTCTTTGGTCGCAGCATGCTGATCCAAAAGAATTAAATTTTCATCAATATTTAAACTTGAACTCATGTTATCTCCTACTGTAACTTTTCAACTAAATCATCATAAACATTAGTATTGATTAAATCATCTACTGCTAAGATCTGAATATTAGAGTAGCGTGACTTCACATTTGATAAAGCTGTCTTAGTAACAATAGCAAGATTAGAATCGACATCATCAATATCCTGAATTGCTACAGAAACAACACCAGTTTTCTTATCAGCAGCATTTAGCTTATCTTTCAATAAAGATCTAGCCATTGTAGATGTACCAACATGTTGATCGTGACGAATAAAGATGACTTGTTTAATTTTATCCGGCTTAATAGTGGATAAATCTTCAACCTCAGCATTTACTTGAGGCTCAACTTTTTGAACCTTCGAATTATCTGGTTCTACTTGATCTCTAAGTTTGAGATTCATAATTATTTCTTCATACTTAGGACTGTTTAAAAAGTTGTCAACTGCGATTCTTAAAGCATGAGGAGCTTTTTCAGCTGCTCTCTCTGCTAACTCATTTTGTGTTACTACTAATAATCCTGGCTCATCTTTTAATTTACTAATTGCAACATTAGTAACTGATAGATTTAATCCTGCTTTTTTAACTTTGTCTCTTAAAAGAGAAGCCCCCATTGCAGAAGATCCCATTCCAGCATCACAGGCAAAAATAATTTTATCAACATCTTTATATTCTCCTGGCTCAACTGCATCTTCAGAAATTTCATCATTAGTAGTGCCCTGATTCTTCATCTGATTCATTGCAGCAGAAGCAGATGTTAAATCTTGCGTAACTGATTTATCCCTTTTTAGAATGACAGCCGAAATCAAAAATGACACAAGTGTCGCCAAAGTTACACCAATAACAATTCCAATATAATTAGCTGGACTCTTGGTAGACATCATAAAGATTGAAATAATGGAACCAGGTGAAGGCGGTGCCTGCAAGCCGACATGTAAAAGACTAAACGTTAAAGTACCTGTAACTCCTCCCGCAATTGTTGCAAGAATTAAAATGGGTTTCATTAAAATATATGGGAAATAAATTTCATGAATTCCCCCTAAGAAGTGAATGATGATTGCTGAAGGAGCACTCGCTTTAGCCTCTCCTTTACCAAATAACGCATAGGCAAGTAAGATTCCTAAGCCTGGACCAGGATCAGGTTCTAACAGAAATAAAATTGACTTTCCAGCTGCACCTGATGCTTGTTGAATTCCAATCGGCGTCATAATACCCTGATTAATCGCATTATTTAAAAATAAAACTTTCGCAGGTTCAATAATAATATTCATTAACGGAATTAAATTTCGATTAATTAACCAATCAATTCCATCCTTTAAAACGTTAGTAATGGCATTCATTACCGGGGCAATCGCATAAAACCCCAATATTGCTAAAATCATCCCGATAATACCAATTGAAAAGTTGTTTACCAACATTTCAAATCCGCTTTTAATTTTGCCATCAACTAAATTATCGAATTTTTTAATACACCATCCGGCAAACGGACCCATTACCATGGCTCCGATAAACATTGGAGTTGCATTATCTAAAGCACCATTGGCTGCAACCCCGCCCCCAATGATTAATCCCATGGTAGCGATTATCGCAGTAACCGCTCCCCGTGTATCATCAACTAACTGACCTCCGGTATATGATAAAAGCATCGGCAAAAGATAAACTTTCATTGGCCCGATTAATGATGCTATTTTCTCATTAGGAAACCATCCTTTAGGATACAAAAAAATAGCAGTAATCAATCCCCAAGCAATAAATGCCCCAATATTAGGCATTACCATGCTAGAGAGAAAACTACCAAAATTTTGTACTTTCACACGAAGCGTCTTCTGAGAACTTTTTGTCGCTGAATTTTCCAAAATTTCTCTCCTATTCTAAGAAATAAAATACGATTTAATTATAATGCTTCCGCTTACAAAGGAAAAGAACTATTAATTGTTAGTTTTTATTTTGATAGGACGCAATTATTCAGGATCCCTTTGAACCGCCTTTTTTTAAAATTATCAACAAATATCTTCTCGTACTATTGGACAGCTCATACAACGAGGTCCCCCACGGCCCCGAGATAATTCACCTGACTTAATTTCTAAAACTTTGAGTCCGTGTTCTCTTAACAGTTCGTTAGAGACATAATTGCGATCATACGTTACTACTATTCCTGGGGCAATTGCTAGAGTATTAGATCCATCGTTCCACTGTTCACGGCCAGCAACAATTGGGTCTCCATTACCTGTTGGTATAAGATCAAGTTCACTTAACTCAAGCTCTAATTTCAATACTTTTTGTAAGTCATCTTCGTGCCTGATCTGAATCTGATCATCTGACTTTCCAGGAGTCAGCGTCCACGTATCAATTTTCCCGTTACTGTCTAAAATTCCCGGATGAATTGTAAATTGATCATAATTAATCATTGTAAATACTGTATCGAGATGCATCATTGCGTGATTGTGAGGAATTTTAACCGCAATCACCGTGTCATATTGTCCGGCAGCAAACAAGCTTTTAGAAATATCTTCAATTGCCGCTGCTGATGTTCTTTGGGAAAGTCCGATTGCCATTATGTGATTATTTAATACCAATTCATCCCCACCTTCAATGCGCGTATTGTGGTTGCGATCACGCCAAATAGGAATCCCTTTATTAGAAAACCGGGGTGATATTTCATAATTATTTCATTAAATAAAGATTCCCGTTGACGAGCAGGATAAGCCATATGATTAATACTTACCCCATTACCAATACAAGCTGAGGTATCCCGCGTAAAGTATAAACTTGGCATTGGATCTAAATAAAATTCGTAATCTGGATCTTCAGACAAACTTGCTAAATCACGAGGATTAAAGTCGAGTTCATTTTTTCTAACTCCACTCATAATCTTATTAACCATCTTAGCTGTCGACATCTGGTAAAGATATTCTTTTAATGCATCATGAGTAGTACCTATAGAGTAGCCAGACTCTTTTAACATTTCTTCAAGAAAATAATTTTTTGCCTCATTACCTCCTGCATCTAAGGCTTCTGCTGAGAGATTCTCGAGATATAAAACTTCAACCCCGTTTTTTTCTAATTTTTGAGCAAACATATCGTGTTCTTTTTGAGCATTTTGTAGGTATGGAATATCGTCAAATAATAATCGTTTTAACATTTCGGGCGTGAAATTTTCTAGTTCCTGCCCCGGCCGTTTCAACATTACTGTTTTCAACTTACCGATTTCAGAATAATTATGTATTGGCTCTGTCATTTAAAAGCCTCCGTTGTTTAAATTTTACCTATCTATATTAAAACCGCTTTTGTCATTACTAGCAATCATTTAAAACTAATATTTGTTAAATGGGCGAAAAATCGCATCTTAATTTTTGTATTCAAATAGAAAAATATATAAAATTGTTTTCTATTTTTAAACTTGTGGTATGATATGAAATATAATTTTTTTATCACATAATATGATAAAGAAAATAGATAATGTAATAACTATATGGGGGAGGTAGATGGATCAATTAGTCAACACTATTAAAAGCCTAGATCTTTCAATTGGCATTGGAGAAGCAATCCGAATTACCGGAGCAAGCGGTGCACAGCTTCGCTACTGGGAAAAAAAAGGACTTGTTCATCCTGTTCAACATCAAGATGGAGGAAACAAGAGATATAACCTTAACAATTTGATGCGGGTAATTTTGATTAAATACTACATTGACAGTGGCTATACTCTTGCCAAAGCCAGCGAGGTGATTGAATCCCGCTGTAATGACGGAACCACGATTAGAACATTTATTATGCAGCGGCTAAGTGATATTCAAAATGAAGGAGAGTTAGTTAAATTATTTTTCGGAAAATTTGACAATGATCCTAATTATGAATTAGTTGCTGAAGTTCAAGGCAAAAGCGTCAAACTTTTACGACAAAAAATAAAAAAATAACAACTTTAAGAGAAATGAAAGATCACTAGTAGTACTTAAAGTTCTTAGGAGGATAAAAGTGTGATCAAATTATCAAAATCAAGAGTAAAATCTCTACCGGTGTTAATGTCAATTGTTTTTATGATTGTTCAGGTAGTGACAACTCTAATGCTGCCAAACTACACCTCAGATATGATTAATAACGGCATTGCTAAAAACAACACTGGATATATCGTTGAAGCTGGAATGAAGATGCTAGGAGTAACAGCAATATTTATTGTTGCTGCTGTTGGCAACGTATACTGTGCGGCTCGTGTTTCGCAAGGGTTTGGTAAAGAACTTCGTTCAGATATTTATTCCAAAGTTCTTAATATGTCCCGCAGTGAATTCGACAAAATCGGGACTGCGTCTTTAATCACTAGAACCACTAACGATGTTAACCAAATTCAAAACGTTACAATGATGGCATTAAGAATGATGATCCAATCTCCAATTATGCTGGTTGGTGCAAGCGTCATGGCCTATCAAAAAGAATCGAAATTAACATCTGTTTTTCTAGTTTCAATTCCAATTTTAATTATTTTTGTAGGATTAATCTTATATTTTGCAACCCCTCTTTTTAAATCATTACAAAAGAAAACAGATAATATTAACCTTGTCTTTCGTGAAGGTTTAACTGGGGTTAGAGTAATTCGAGCTTTTAGACAAGATGACTTCGAACAAAATCGGTTCGATGATGCGAACAAAGATTATACTGGGACTGCTAGAAAAGTATTTTCACTTGTTGCATTAATGTTTCCAATTATGACTCTTGTGATGAGCGGAACCAACATCGGGATTACCTGGCAGGCATCGCATTTAATTGCCAATCAGGAAATGCAGATTGGTAATCTGGTCGCATTTATTACGTATGCGATGCAAATCTTAATGAGCTTTATGATGCTTTCAATGGTTTTCTTTTTAGTGCCTAGAGCTCAGGCTTCTGCCGTTCGTATTAATGAAATTCTTGATTCACAATCTGAATTAAAAGAACCTGCTGAACCAAAAGAAATTCCTAGTAACAGCAAAGATCTTTCACTTCAATTTGATCACGTGGATTTCTATTACGGTAAGGCTAAAGTTCCTGCTTTAAGCGGCGTTGATCTAAAAATGAAACAAGGACAAACACTAGCAATTATCGGAGGAACTGGATCAGGTAAAACCACAATGATTAACTTAATTCCTCGGATTTTTGATGCAACTCATGGTTCAATTAAAGTTAATGGAATTGATGTTCGTGATGCAGATATTGATGCGCTCCAAGATCATGTCTCCCTAGTACCTCAAAAAGCAGTTCTTTTTAAAGGAACTATTCGAAGTAATCTGCTTTTTGGAAACGAAAATGCTACTGACGAAGAACTTTGGCATGCCTTAGATGTTGCACAAGCCAGCGATTTTATTAAAGAACATCCGGGCCAACTGGATGGCATTGTCGAACAAGGCGGAGATAACTTCTCAGGCGGACAAAAGCAGCGTCTCGCAATTGCCAGAGCTCTTGTTAAAGATGCTGATATTTATATTTTCGATGATTCATTCTCAGCCCTTGACTTCAAAACAGATTCTTTACTAAGAGCCGCCTTAAAAAATGATCAGCGGATCAAAGACAAGATTATCGTTATCGTTGGTCAGCGAGTGTCAACCGTCGCTAGTGCAGATCAAATTGTTGTTTTGGATGATGGCAAGATGGTGGGTATTGGAACTCATCAAGAATTAAAACAAAATAATGAGGTTTATCAAGATATCGTTAATTCTCAAATTAAGGAAGGAGACCAAAAATGAGTGCAGAAAAACAACCTCAGACTCAAGGCGGTAAAGCTCCTGGGCAAGGAATTGCTGTTGCCATGGTTAAACCCCGTAATTTTTGGGGAACTCTTCTGAGATTAAGTTCTTATCTCAAGAAGTATTCAATTGCTGTTTTTGTGGTCGTTGTACTTGCAATTGGTTCTCAAATTTTTCAGGTTCAGACCCCAAAAGTTCTAGGAAAAGCAACAACCGAAATCTTTAAAGGATTCATGATCGGGGTTCAAATGAAGAAACACGGTTTAAATGTTTCTCATTATCCAATCGATTTTGACAAAATTAAGACGATTCTTTTTACCGTTATTCTTCTATATTTAATTGCTGCCCTATTTAGTTTTTTACAGCAGTTTATTATGACGCAAGTCATTCAAAGTGCAGTTTACAATTTACGTAAGGAATTAAAAGCTAAAATGAAGACTGTGCCTATTAATTACTACGATACTCATTCTAACGGTGATATCTTATCTCGGGCGGTAAACGATATGGATAATATTGCCGGTACCCTTCAGCAGAATTTAACTCAGCTTATTACGAGTATTACGATGTTCGTCGGGACTCTTTGGATGATGATTAGCATTAGCTGGCAGATGACCTTAATAGCCTTAATCACAATTCCTTTAAGTTTAGTGGTTGTGGGTCTGGTTGCTCCTAGGTCTCAGAAATACTTTAAACAGCAGCAGAAGAGTCTTGGATTATTAAACAACCAAATTGAAGAAAACTATGCTGGTCAATTGATTGATAAAAGTTTTAATCAGGAAGACAAAGCAATTAAACCATTTAATGAAGAAAACGAAAAATTATTCGACTCCTCATGGAAAGCACAAATGATTTCCGGTTTAATTATGCCGTTAATGAACTTTGTTTCAAATCTAGGTTATGTATTTGTTGCAATTTATGGCGGAATTCAAGTTACTCATGGTAACATCACTTTAGGTAATGTGCAGGCATTCTTGCAATATACTCAACAGTTTTCTCAGCCGATTGCTCAGTTAGCTAATATTACTAACTCCATTCAAACTGCCATTGCTTCAGCTGAACGTGTATTTGAAGTTCTTGATGAACCAGATATGCAGGACACTAAAGTAGATATTCCCGACGTTAAAACTGAAAATAAAATTGACATGGAACATGTTGTATTCGAATATGTCGACAACGAGCCACTTCTAAAAGATTATTCGCTTTCGGTTAAACCAGGTGAAACTATTGCAATTGTTGGACCGACTGGTGCTGGTAAAACCACCATTATCAATCTATTGGAAAGATTTTATGATATTCAAGGCGGCTCAATTAAACTGGAAGGTCGCGATACCCGTAACATGAAGCGTGATGAATTACGTAAACATTTTGCGATGGTCTTACAAGATACTTGGCTCTTTAAAGGAACCGTCTGGGAAAATCTCAAATATGGCAATGAACATGCAACCGATGAAGAAATTATGGCTGCAGCCAAAGCTGCTCACGTTGACGAATTTGTAAGACAGCTGCCGCAAGAGTATGACACTGTTTTAGATGAATCTGCTTCGAATATTTCTCAAGGTCAAAAGCAGCTTTTAACAATTGCGCGGGCGTTTGTTGCTGATCCTGACATTTTAATTCTTGATGAAGCAACCAGTTCTGTCGATACACGAACTGAGGTCCATATTCAACATGCAATGGGCAGATTAATGAAAAACAGAACCAGCTTTGTAGTTGCTCACCGACTATCAACAATTAGAGATGCTGACAAAATTATTGTAATGAATCATGGTTCAATTATCGAAACTGGTAATCACCATGAACTCATGGACAAAAATGGGTTCTATGCTGATCTATATAATAGTCAGTTTGCAGGAAATACTGCTCTTTAAATTTAGCTCTTAAAAAGGCGATCCTTAGTTTCGGGATCGCCTTTTTTGTGTTTAATTAAAGTTCTTCTTTCTTCAAACCGGTTGCGTCAATAATAATCTTGGGATCAACCCCTAATTTTAATAATTTTTGCGCAACTTCTTTTTTGCCTTTTATATGCTGAGCACTTAATTGTGCCTCATAATCTGCTTTTGCTTTTTCTAATATATCCACCACTTTTTTCTCCTTCGTCGTTAAATTATTGTAATCCGCTATACTTTGAGTTTTTTGGATATAATCCCTTGCATTTTGATTGATCGGATTATTTTTGAGTAACGTCTGCCAATCTTTAAGCGCTATTTGTCTCTCCAAACTATCAACATTTATGTTTGGCTTATTCAGTTCAAAAAATATTTGTTTTACTAATCCAAATTCCTGCTTAAGATTTCGATCCATTAAAGAAACGGTATGGATTGCATTTTCATCTTCAGTAAATTGATTAAAATCTAAAATGTAGATGCCAATTATTGGTCTGAGCGAACAATTCCAATCATCAATAATATCAGAATTATTCATTTTTAATGACTTCGACAAGTAATAAAAATCTCGCTCAGCATTATAGTGGAAATCATAATCTTGCTTTTCAACTGTAACCATGGTGCCTTGATTAATATTTGCCGCAATCTCAACGGTACTAGCTTTGAGTTCCGGTTGCTTTTTAATCATCTCTTCAGTAATTTGATCCGGTTGATAAGCATTTGGTGCAAAATTTTGTTCATGATAAACTAAATTTTCTACTTTCTCACCGGTTAAATCCTGAATAAAATTTGTAAGAATCTCTTTATTTTCTATCTTTCCAAAAGCTTTCCAAAAAATAAAGTCGTTTTTTAACATCAATTTGCGCTTATTCAAAAGAGCCTCCTATAAATCAATATTGAGAATTTTTACCCTCTATAATATAAGTACGCAAAAAGTATTTTTTATAAAAAAAGCAACCTAGCTAGGTCGCAATTTTTAATTACTTGATAATATTAAAATATTCACTATCTACCCACTGATTCTTACCTACTTGATAGAAGGTTTTTTTACCAGTATAAGCTTTAGCTGTTACTTTCCATTTTGTTCCATTCATCAGACGTTTACCAGTGAAGTGTTTACCCGCCGGATCAGACCAAACATTAATTCCATAACGCGGTCGATACTTAACAATACCTAAGCCAGAAAATTTAACTTGCTTTGTCTCGTGACTTAAGACAGCATAATCAGCAGAAATCCACTGATCCTTGCCAATATTATAAAATGTCTTAGCGCCATCTACTATTACCTTATATCCAACTTTCCAGCTAGTGCCGTCTGCTAGACGCTTACCAGTAAATTTTTGACCATAAGGGTCAGCCCAAACATTAATTTTATATCCTTTAACATATCTAATAGTTGCGACATCTTTGACATCTACTAAATGAAGTCGATTTTCTGAACTTAAGCTGAAATCATGAATATCAATTGCGGATCCGGGATCTACTACTAGACGGAGTCCATCAATTTTGGAAGCATTGGTATTAAAACTATGGATATAATTATCATCATTAATTGATCCTAACTTTTTCCAAGAATTATTAGTGTGAACAAAAACTTTTCCTTTTACTTTACCAACTAAAACTGCACTACCGATGTTATTAGCTGGTGTTTTTGTTGTTTGCTGGATAATACCAGATTGTGAATTATCTTTCAGTTTGCCAATGAACTCCGTTTTTAGCGACCCATCAAACACCGATTGTAAAGTATTACTGCCAGTGCTCTCAATATTAGTGCTATAAAGGCCTGAATTATGATAAACTGAAAATTCTCGGATTTGCAGCCAGTTGCTGGTATCTTGATCAGCAACGATTCGGACATATTTTGCTTTAACCGGCTGAGCTAAATCAAGCTGGAAATGTCCATTAGATGAAACTGTACCGACATTGGTCCATGTTTTATTATCAGTTGATACCTCTGCATGGGCTCCAACAAAAACATCACCACTATCTACCTGGTCATCAGCTCCTTGTCTTAAAATAATGCGCTGAACGTTGCTTTCTTCCTTTAAAGTCAGCTCAACATACTGACCTTTTTTAACACTATCATTGCTCCAATATCTGGTATCTAACTTACCATCTGCCATTTTGGCAACTGCATTATCTCCATAAACGCCCATTGTTGTTGCAACAGAAGGCGTTGGATCAGCGATTAATTGAGCATCATCGGTTAGAGGGATTAGTTCTGACGCTTGACCAAAAGCTTTATAAGCATCGTCAATTAGTGAATCAAAAGCACCATCACCAACAGTCGGAGTTATTGTTAAATCAGGTTTCCCGGTCCGACTATCTGGCAATAGTTTGGTCTGTGCCAAAGATTTTTCATCTTTCATTGTCTGAATAGTTTTGGTAATTAAATCATCGCCGGCATTACCATATTTCGAAATACCCATCAACATAATTGCTGCTTTATCTGCTTTTGCCCAGTGAGAGGCTGCTTTAATCCAAGGAAGAGCATCATTATAAAAACCTTTGACATCAATATTCTGCATCAAAGTTTCGCCGTTTTCGATTAAGTCTAAACGGTTGGTTAATCTTTCTTCTGCCTTTAAGTATTCCCCTTTATTTGGTTTATCAGACTCAAAATCTTTGATTAATGCTGCAAGTTCTGGTGCATGGCGCGTATTTTCTGGTGCAGCATAATTCCAATACTGATTTAAATCGACAAAAGCATTTAAAGCTTCCGCCGCTTTTTGATCTGAACCAGCAATTTCAGCTAAAACATTTTTCTGGGCAGTTTGAGCATTATAATTTTCTGGATTCCACAAATAATCACCAAATCCGGCAATTGCAATCCAAGAAGCATATGGCTGGATCATTGGATTAGCCGTAATCCCATCAGTTACTGTGTCAAGGTTATTTTGTCTTCCCTCAACCGGGTTTAGAAAAAGGCGATCTTGATTCGAGTCATTAACTGGGAAATTGTCCCAAATAAACATATGATCTGAATGATAGCTTGCTTTTGCCTTACTGATTGAATCAGAAGTGATATTAGCCGAAAATACCCCTTCTCCTGTCCATTGCATCCGGATATCTTTATCTAAAGCAATCCCTTGAGCTTCTTTAAAAGGATCTTGGGCAGAGCCGTTATAATTAGTCGGTACTAACCAAAGGTCAGGCAATTTATTAGCTTTCACATAATCCTTTTGGATCTTATTTAAATATGCTGCTTGAGCGTCTGCCAGCGCACTCCATTTGTTATCTGGATAACTAGGAGTTGCGTGGTTTTTATAAACCGCCTGATCGGCTTCATTAAGTTTAGTTGGAATATCATCTAATGCGATATAAAATTGACTGACTCCAATTGAGCGTAATTGATCAAATTTAGCAACTGTTGCGTCATAATCTGCTTGTTTTGAATAAGTAATATCATTTCCAGGCGACAATGCAAAAGCAAAACTAACATGATTATCATTAGCTGATTTGACAAGAGATTTAAGTTCAGCTAACTTATCGGCTGGATATAAATCGCGCCAATTTTTTCGCAGATAAGTATCATCTTTTGGAGTATAAATGTACGTGTTTAAGCGATGTTCTGCCATAAAAGCAAAAAGATCTTTACGAGCTTGATCAGACCATGGAGCACCATAAAATCCTTCAATCACTCCTCGAATTGGCATTTTAGGTGAATCATAAACGTCAGATTTGGTTAAATCTGCCTTTTTCTGAATTAAATTCACTAATTGATGAACTGCATAAAACAAACCCGTTGCATCTTTTCCTTCTAAGACAATTGTCTTTTTACCATCAATTTGACCTGACTTAACCAAAAATCCATTTGCTTTTAACGCACCAGCATCTTTTGCACCTAGTGTTTTGGCTGCCGTGTCAGATTCCGAATCACCCGCAACTCCTGCAATAATCTGATCAACCTGATTACTTGTTCCTAACAATTTAACAGCTTGGTCAATTAAATCACTAGTAGATGCGTCTACATTTTTTGATTTAACGATATTGATGGGTGAAGTATCAGCCGCTTTAACTGTAACTGGAGTATTTGCAAACGACACAATCGAAGGTATTGCACTAGACCCCAGCAAAATTAACGATCCACCTAAAACAAATACTGACATTTGTTTCCTTTTTCTCATAATTTTCTCCTCCTAATAAAATAGGATATTTTCTGATTTGTTGTTTGGTGAAAACAGAAAATATCCATAATTTTTAATTTACCTCTGCAAACGCTTCGGTCTTACCCAAGACAATAGTAGCGCTTTCATTGCTTTGATTCAAGGAAAAATAATTCGTTATAAACAAAAAACTGACTAATTCGTCAGCTTTTTAAATTATTTGTCTAATGACAAATGTAAAATTGTATATATTTTTTTATCGGTGTTTTGAGGTCGATTTCCAAAAAATGAGAAGGTTACGTATTTCCATTTATCTGGATTATAGATCGTTACTTGACCAAGCAGATCATCATAGCTTTCAGACTTGAATTCAAATCCATTCAATGATGCAGCTTCTGTAATATCGTGATATTCTTCAAGAATATATTTACTCTTGGGAAATGATTCGCTTAAATTAACCGTTTGAGTTACTCCAATTTCAATATTTTGCCAACCAAATGATCCGATGATGTTGTCGAAGAAGCCGTCAAAAATGAATTTAGTCATTCCCTCAGTCTGTTTCCAAACATATAGTGGTGAGTAGCTGTTTTCGAGATCTCCTGCAGATTTGTCATTTATTAAATATGCCTTGAAAAGCAGATCAGTAAATCCATCTGTCTTATTTCCATTGTTGCGGATGCGATTCCTAATAATTTCCATGTCGTAGTCAGCGGGTAATCCCACTTTATATTGCATTGCTTGCATTTGTTGTTCTCCTTTGTTTGGTATGAAGCTAGTATAGATTCGCGTGCACCTATAGCATAATCCTAGTTTGTGATATGCTTATCACTATTAATGATAAGGCAGGTCACAAATGAACTTTAACGATCTAATCGTCTTCAAGACTATTTATGAGAAAAAAACAATTAACAAAGCTGCAAAAGAATTGGGATATACCCAATCTAATTTAACTGCTCGGCTGCATGCCCTTGAAAATGAATGCAATACAAGCTTTTTTGTTCGCAGTTATAATGGCGTCTCGGCGACTGAAAATGGAGAGAAGTTTTACTCTTTTGTACGTCAAACCTTGTCCCAATTTGACGAATTAAAAAATTCTTTTTCCAAAAAAATACCAGAATTACTAACGTCAGAGCTTTTATTTAAGTGCCTCGTCGTTGATGACCAAGAATTCTCGATTGTTTCAACTAAAATTACCTGCAAAAAGACCAGCAAAATCGCCTCTGAATTAAACAAAAATCATTACGATTATGTTGTTACCTTCAACAAGTTAAACCGAAATGATTTTAAATTGGTTGCGACCGAAGACCTTCCTGTCAGTTTTCTTTCGGGCAAAGAAAACATTAATGACTTACCAGTCTTAATTAACAGCGATCATTTATGCCCACTTCGAAAACTCACGATTCAATTAATCGAGGACCCAGCACGCTTGGTCGAAATTGATTCTTTAGAGAACATCTCACAGTTAGTTTTAGATGGTCAAGCCACTGCACTTTTGCCTAATTATTTGACTAAAGATGGATATCGAACAATCGACAATCAATTATTTAGTGTCAATTATTATAGTTATAAGTATTGTGCTTAATCATTCAATTTTATTATTTTGAACTTTTCCTGTCGTTCATTAAATTTTCTACCCGCTTAACTACTAATTCGGCAATTTCTTTTTTGGACAATAATGCCGTTGTTTCTGGCTTTGAATCTTTTGTGATAAAGGTTACTTGATTGGTATCCCCATTAAATCCAACTCCTGGTTTTGACACATCATTTGCCACTACTAAATCTAAACTTTTATCCATTAATTTTTTAGTCGCATTAATGATTATGTTTTCAGTTTCCGCTGCAAAACCAACAATAATTTGGTTGGTTGATTTTATTTTAGCAATTGATTTTAAAATATCTGGAGTTTTTTCTAATTTAATTTCCCAAAGATCATTTCTTGGATCTTTCTTGATTTTTTGCTTGGAAGTTTTAACTGGCTTAAAATCAGCAACTGCTGCAGCCATCACCAATATATCGCAACTTTTAAATCCTAACTCTACTTCTTCTTTTAATTGTTTAACATTCGTAACTGGTACTATATTAATCCCGACGAGCGGATCCAACTTAGTCGGCCCACTAATTAAAGTAACATCTGCTCCTAGTTCATAAAACGCTTTGGCAATTGAATATCCCATTTTACCTGATGAATCGTTTCCAATAAAACGAACTGGATCAATTCTTTCTCGCGTGCCTCCTGCCGTGACAATTACTTTTTTACCCTCAAGTATCGAGTGTTCTACAAACATTGATTCGATTGAATTGATAATCTCATCCGGTTCTGCCATTCTGCCGGTACCTTCATATCCTTCGGCTAAAAAACCAGTTCCAGGGTTAATGATCCTAATCCCATCATCTTGTAAAATTTTTATATTTCGTTGAACTGCTGAATTTGTCCACATTTGATCATTCATTGCCGGTGCAATAATTTTTGGTGCACTAGTTGCAAGTAAAGATGAACTTGCAAAATCATCAGCTAATCCATTAGCAATTTTGCCGATAAAATCAGCAGTTATTGGTGCAATAATTGCTAAATCAGTCCATTGAGCTAACTCTATATGATCGATTTTTGAAAAATTAGATCCAGAATTTTGATCTGTCAGCACAGAATTTTTAGATAAAGTTTGAAAACTTAAGGGCGTGACAAATTTCTGAGCTGATGTAGTCATCACAACTCGAACATTAGCTTTTCGTTTCATTAAAAAACGGGTCAGAATTAAAGCCTTATAAGCTGCAATACTGCCCGTTACATAAAGTGTGATATTTTTACCTTCTAACATTTTAACGGCTCCTTATTCTGAGAACCATTATCGCACATTTAAATTCCATTGTTTTGGATCACTTTGCGATACCAATCAAAATATTTCTTTGGAATTCTTTCCCTGCTCCCGTGTCCTTCATTATCCAAATCAACGTAAATAAAATTTCAATATTCCAAATTTTAGATTATCATCCCTTTTAATTAAAATAGCCGGGATCGTTTGTCTCGGCTTTGTATATCTTATAGAGTAATATTTGCAACTAATTGAAACTTATTAACTTTTTAGATATAGATAATGTTTCTACTTTAAATTTTCAATCTCTTCGACACTTAAATCGGTGACTACACTGATCTCTTCAACTTTCATTCCCATTTTTAGCATCTTTTTCGCTGTATCTATTTTAGTCTGTTTAATACCTTGTTCTAGTCCTTGCTCTAAACCTTCACGTTCGCCTCTTTTTCTGCCTTCTTCTTCGGCATACAACATCTGTGCATCCAGTTTTGATCTTGCTCTCTCTACTGCATCCAACATCTCTCGTTCCTCCATCTCTAAATTCTCATAAGTATCAGATAAATAATATGATTATGAGTCACTTAAGTTATGTCGTGACTTTTAATAAAAGAACAAACAGCTACTTTAATTTTTCAATCTCTTCGACACTTAAATCGGTGACAGCATGGATCTCTTCAACTTTCATTCCCATTTTTAGCATCTTTTTCGCTGTATCTATTTTAGTCTGTTTAACGCCTTGCTCTTCGCCTCTTTTTCTGCCTTCTTCTTCGGCATACAACATCTGTGCATCAAGCTTTGATCTCGCTCTCTCTACTGCATCCAACATCTCTCGTTCCTCCATCTCTAAATTCTCATAACTTGTTACTTTATATGCATCCTGCAGGTATTCCGGTGCTTCTTTGACCTTTTTATTGCTCTTTAGATAATCGTACCAATACGGCATCTCTCCTTCAAGCGTGTCTCGGGGCTTTGTTAAATCAAAATATACCACACTCAACAGCGGTAAGCCATCTTCATTCTTTAACTCTATTTTATTCTTTACATCATACATCGTAAATCGATGATACGCTTTGTTGTCTTCTTTAAATAAATCAAAGTACACGATGTTGATCCCATACACTGGTCTCAATGACCCATATTTATCCTCTTTAATATCATCCTTTAATTTCTCTAGATCTCTTCTCGCATAATTTGACACATATTTCTCTGACAGGTAATGCAGTGAACGTTCGATAAAATGCGCTTCTCTTCTTACCTGCAGTTCGATGGTTACCAGACTCCCGTCATCAAGCCGGGCTAATACATCAACCTCTGTTTCTAAGAATTCCTGCTGATCTTCCGTCACTTTAAAGGTTCTAATATTATATGGATTTTCGATTATTACATCTACAACGTTTAAACCGATCATATCATGAATGAAGCCGATTAAGATATGACGGTTCTTGGGTGAGGCAAATAGTTTCTTAAATAATAAATCATTTGATGGTAAGATTTCTCTTTTGCGCAATTATATATATCCTTCCTTTTTTAGGCTTATATAAAAGATTACGCATAAATTCAAAGAGTGAACTTGAGATATATTTTTTAAAAATGCTTGAAACTAGACGAATAATTAATGACATTTAATTTAGCAGCCAAAGATTTCTTAACTTTGTCTAAACTTTCATCATCATTAACCTGCGTAATCCGATACCCTACAAAATAAGGAGATGTTATGTGACGCAGCATTACTTTAACTGCTATTGTCTTGTCAAATTGATAAAAAAACAAGTTATATGAATCATAACGTCCGTCCATATAATCATCCATTAAATATTGAACAACTATCTGAACGGCATCAGCAAATAGAGCCAAATCTTCTCTATTATCTAATAAAATGTTGAGCTCAAGAAAACCAACCAGCGGTTCAGTCGAAATATTCACTTCAACCTTTTCTCGCTGCCAGACAGTTAATCCAGTAACATTTTGAAATGATACCTGGTCTAAAACATTAATTTGATTGAGACCAACGATCTGCATATGCGGATGAGCTAAACTCCCTCCTGAACGGGGGCCAAAATTCTTAAATAGTAAAACACTCTGATACTTATTGCTGTTAATTACTTCTTGCCATTTATCAATTGCAAAATTAAAAATTTTTCGATTTTGGATCTTCGTGTAATTAATAATATCGCCATCGTGCTGACTTGACTCGATAATAATCGTCTGCCAGGCCTCTTTAATCGTTCGATATTTATTAACCAACCAAATTCGATCATCATCTTGAGCCAAAATATTCTGCAGATTATTAACATCACAAAATGGACAGACACTATTTCGATTAGGTTTTTCTTTAGCAATTTGTGGTTGAAAAACTAAATTCATTTTATCTCCTACTATTCATGTAATTGTTATTTTCAATATATTTTGGTATGATTCTGGTTAGTGATTAATCACTCTCAGAGGAAAGTTATGGATAATCAATTAGTTACAAATATAGATTACTGGTATAAAACTGATAAAATGCCTGCAAGCCAGCGCAAAGTTTTAGCTTCCGCAATTAAATTGTTTTCGACTCAAGGGTATGACAAGACCAGCACTTCATCAATTTCCCAAGATGCTCATGTTAGTCAAGCAATTATCTTTAAATATTTTCATAGTAAAGAAGAATTACTAAAAAGTATCTTAAAGCCAATCATTAATAACGTCGTGCCGGTCTATGCTGAACAATTTTTGGATCATCTCAAAAGCATTAAGTTTAATCAAGAAGAAGCAGAAGACGGAATCTACTACTTATTTCGCGAACGCTTTAATTTTATGTATCAAAACAAGGAAGTCATCATGATTTTAATCTCCCAAGCTCTGATCAATGATGACATTAAAAATGATGTTATTAAAGCTCTAAACAAGAAGCAAGATAAGCTAATGCGGCTCATGTGGCTTAAATTTAAAGATTTAACCGGATCTAAAAACAAAGAGGAATTCAAAAACTTCGTTGAATTATTTGTTACTCAAGTCATGGCATATTTTCTTCAAGTTGTAAAAATCGCCCCTAATGAGAAATATGATTTTGAAAAGGATCTTCGGAGGTTTGCACGTAATGTGTATCTCACGATCTAAAGAAATCAAATTTTACCATTCATTTGAAGATGATGTCGTAACTTTAAAACACCAAGATTATGAACTATCTCCTAAATATAATTATTCCACAGATACACTTCATTATAAACTATTATCCCCACCTGTGAGTTTAATGGCTTGGCTAATTGGATGGTTTTATGGGACCTTCTTCCTTCATTTAAAAATCAAAAACAAAGATTTGTTAAAAGATGTTCGTGATCAAGGATACTTTATTTATGGAAATCACACGATGCCTGAAGGCGACGGATTTACAATTTTTTTATTAGTTCCTTTAACTAAGGTCTCGGCAATCGTTGCTCCTGAAAATCTAGCAATCCCTGTCATTGGCCCATTACTTCCTTACGGCGGTGTAGTCCCAATTCCGACCGACCGACATCGGATCATTGATTTTAACAACGCAATTAAAGATAAAATCAAAAAGAAAAAAGCAATGTTTATCTATCCCGAAGCTCATGTTTGGCCTTACTACACGAAAATTCGCCCGCTTACTTTAGGTTCATTTCACTATCCGGTAGAAACTAATGCTCCTGTCTACTGCAAAACTACCACTTTTCAAAAAAGAAAATTTGGTAAAAAGCCAAAAGTTACGATCTATGTTGACGGTCCAATTGAATGGAATCATGATCAATCAAAAGTAGCGCAAGAAAAAGAAATCCGTGACAAAGTTCAAGCATTAATGGAAAAACGAAGCAAATTAAGCACTTACGAATACATTCAATATAAACCGAGGAATAATAACTGATGAACATTCTGTATTGTGGCGATAACAACATCCGAAGTGGTGTAATGACCTCCATTCTATCACTAGTAAAATACAATAAAGAGGCACTAAATATTTTTGTGCTGACCGCTAAAATTAAATACAAAACTAAGACTTACTATCCAATTGAAGATCAAATCATTAAGATCTTAGAACAAGTTGTTAAAAAAGAAAATCCCGAAAGCTCTGTCACAAAAATAGATATTACTTACCTCTTTAATCGTGAACCGCCAACGATTAATATGGGAACCGTTTTTACGCCTAACTGTATGCTGCGACTTTATGCTGACGAAGTGCCGCAAATTCCTGGTCGAGTTTTGTATTTAGATACTGATGTAATGTGTCACCAAAATATCAGTGATTATTATTATCAGAACCTTGACAGCCACGAAATTGTCGGCACTCTCGATCATTATGGAAAATGGTGGTTTCACCATGAAGTAAAGCCTTTTGATTATTTAAACTCGGGGGTTTTACTTTTAAATCTTGACTTGATTCGAAGAAATGGACTATTCGCTAAATGTCGCAAGATGTGTAGCAAACACTGGATGTTTATGCCAGATCAATCAGCAATTAATAAGCTTTGCCATACCAAAAAAATTGTTGGCGATCGCTACAATGAACAGCATGAACTGCAGCCAGATACCGTTTTTCGTCACTACTCAACCAGTCTCCATCTCTGGCCAGTTTTTCATCTTCAAACCGTTAAACCATGGCAGATTAACTTAATGCACGAAAAATTAAACGATCATCATTATGATGACGTTTTAGAAGAATACTTAAAATTAAAGGAAAAACTTACTAATGAATAAAACAATTCCGATTTTTTATGGCATCAACGACATTTACTCACCTTACTTAGCTGCTGCTATGAATTCTTTGATAAAACACACTACACCCAATCATAACTACGTGATTACTGTTATTCATCAAGATGTATCCGCAGAAAATCAAAGTAAGCTTAAGGAATTAGAGCAAAATAACGTCAAGATCAACTTTAAAAAATTAGAGAATGATTTACGCAGTGATCTTAATGACGATCAAAATCCTCTTCGTGCTGATTTTGTAACTTTTACAATTTATTACCGATTATTTATTGCCGATATGTTTCCAGAATACGATAAGGGAATTTATCTTGATTCTGACACCATTGTTAATGATGATATTGCTAAATTATACGAACAAGAGCTTGATGAGAACTTGATGGGAGCGATTCCTGACGCGTTTATTACCCACGATCCAGTAGGAAGACGTTATTCTAAAGATGCCCTTAACATTCATGAAAACTTTTATGTCAACTCTGGCGTTTTGTTAATGAATCTAAAAGAATTACGCAATCAGCATTTTAGCGAAAAGTTTTTAGACTTGCTTAATCAGTATCACTTCAAGTTAATTGCCCCTGATCAAGATTATATTAATGCTATGTGCTTTGGTAAAACTCTTTACCTTGATCCTCGCTGGAATATTCAGCCGGAAAATATGATTTGTGATGATTTCAAGCCTAAAATTGTCCATTACAATTTATTCGGTAAACCTTGGAATTACGACAATATTCCATTTGAAGAACTATTTTGGAATTCTAGTAAAGAAACTAACTACTATGAATCAGTTCTTAAAAATAAAAAAGAATATACTGCTGAACAGAGAAAGCACGATCAAGAGCGTAAAGATCTTTTAGTTCAGCGAATTATTGACACGCCAGATCTTGATGTTACTTTTAAGAAAATTGAAGACCAAGGGGTTAAAATCCGCGTATGATCATCGGGGGAGATAAGAAACCGGCCATTGATAACATTAAAAAAAATGCTAACAACGGCCTCTACAATGATAAAGTTGAGGTTGCCGACCCCACTTTAAGCACTGAAGAAGAACATCAGCTAATTGACGGATATCTTACTCATCGTCATAAATTTGATTATAAAGTCAAAAATATGCTTGCTCGTTTTTCAATGCGTGCATTAACAGATTATGTGAATTTTCAAACTAAGATTGTACCTACTGATGCGATTAAAGAACTGCCTACGGGGGGTATTATCACCAGCAATCATTTTAATCCGCTTGATAACACGGCAATTAGGAAATTAGTGGCTAAAAAACACAAACGGCTTTTCGTGATTAGCCAGCCAACTAATTTAAAAATGACCGGCAAACTAGGCTTCTTTATGAATTACGATGATATTGTTCCGCTTAGTAAAAGCCTCCATTATCTTGGCAAGACTTTTCCTAAACTTCTGCAGGAAATTTTTGACAAAGGAGATTACGTGTTAATCTATCCGGAACAGGAAATGTGGTTTAACTACCGCAAGCCTCGTCCCCCGATGCGCGGTGCTTATTACTATGCTGCCAAAATGAACGTCCCAATTATTTCTTGTTTTATCGAAATGAAAGACTTAGAAAAAAATGACAACGACCAGTTCAAAAAAGTTCAGTACATCGTTCACGTTCTAGACACAATCTATCCTGATCCTAAGCAGAACATTGAACGAAACACCAATTGGATGATGCAAAAAGATTATGGGCAAAAAATTGAAGCTTACGAAAAAGCTTATGGCAAAAAATTGGATTATAAATTTGAACCAGCTGACATTGCCGGCTGGCTTGGAAACTAAATAATCATTTTTATCTAAAACATTTTACTTATAAAAAAATTGAAACGGCACACTTGTGCCTTTTTTTTTGAAATAAAATCTAAATACCCCCTAAAAAAACCGTTCTCAAGCGCTTTTACCCTCTTACTCTACAATTATGCTTCTCGCCATTTGTATGGTGTAAGCGCTATAACCGATTTAAGATAATAGTCATCAAAATAAGCGAGGAGTTAAATACGTTGAAAAGTATTGGAATTGATATTGGAGGAACTCAATTAAGAGTCGGAATTTTTGATGAAGATTTTAAAATGATCGATAGTTTTAAAACAGAAAATGATAAAGAATTATCAGTAAAAGAAAACTTAAATAAACTGATCGCATACATCCAAAATCATGACTACGAATACCGAAGCATCGGAGTTGGATGTCCTGGACCACTAAATATTCGAGCTGGAAAGATTTTAACTCCACCAAATATGCCAAATTGGTGGAATTTTGACATTGTTGAATATATCGAAAGCAAAACTCATTTAAAAACAACTTTAAACAATGATGCTAATCTAGCTGGACTTGCCGAAGCAAAATTGGGAGCCGGTCGTCTGTATAAAGCTGTCTACTATATTACGATGTCCACAGGAATTGGCGGTGGTTATATTCGAGAAGGCGAGATTGTTAATGGTTCTAATTCAGCGGCTGGTGAAATTTACAACATGATCATTAATGAAAAGTCTCCTGCACGAGAAGGAGTTAATGCTGGAGCTGTAAATGAACAGTGCAGTGGATCAGGAGCCTCTAGAATTGCTAAAACTATCTACACTAAGCCAATTGACTGTAAAGAGCTATTTGACCTAAGGGATACCGGAGATAGTAAAGCAACTGAAATTATAGAAAATTACATTATTGATGGAATGGCAAAGTGTATCGCAAATATTTCAACGGTTTGCGATCCTGATGTATTTGTAATTGGTGGATCGCTAGCTATTTTTCACCCTGATTTATTACAGGATATTGATCGAAAGACGCGTGAATACTTGATATTTCCTGACAATTTAAGAATCTTGCCTGCAACTTTTAAAGATGATGCCGGATTAGTCGGCGCAGCCTTACTTCCGTAAAGGAGTTTTAATTTGGAAAAAACTAAACAAAAGTCATTTTTAGATCATATTATGGATGGAATAGGTTACATGCTGCCTTTAGTTGTTGCCGGCGGAATCTTAATGGGAATCGGCTATATGCTTGATAATCCATCAGTCAATCCTGCTCACTATGGATATAATAACCCCCTAGCTAAATTTTTCAGTACTATTGGAAGTAAAACTTTTGGCTTTATGCTGCCAGTTTTAAGTGCTGGCATTTCTTATAGTATTGCAGGAGTCGCAACTATTCCTGCTGCCTTAATGGCAGGAGCAATTGTAAAAGATGGTACTTCCGGATTTTTAGGAGCTCTTTTTGTTGGATTTATCGCAGGTTATATCACGATTTTAATCCAACGAACTTTTCGTAAGATTCCTGACACCCTCGATGGACTAAGAAGCTTACTGTTAATTCCTTTAATTTCAGTAATGCTAGTTGGATTAATCTCATTATTTGCAGTTGAACCTATTATTGGTCAAATAAATACAATGCTTAATTCATTACTTAAGAGTATGAATGGATCCAGTCAAATTCTACTAGGAAGTATTTTAGGTGGGATGGAATCAGTTGATATGGGCGGTCCTGTTAATAAAACCGCCTATCTATTTGCTACTTCTTCTTTAGCCAACGGACAATACGCTTTAATGTCTGCCGTTTTAGCCGGAGGAATTGTGCCACCTTACGTAACTGCTTTTGCGAGCACCATTTTTAAAAATAAATTTTCTAAAGAAGAGCGTGAACGAGGAATCACCAATTATATTGTCGGATTGGCTGGAATCACCGAGACAGGAATCCCGTTTTTAGTATCCGATCCAATTAGAGTGATGGCCGCATGTATCCCAGGGTCTGCAATTGCCGGAGGACTTTCCATCTATCTTCACTGCTCAGTCATGGCTCCATTTGGCGGAATTTTTATTCTACCTTTAAATTCTAATCCTTTAGGGTTTCTAATCTCAATGATTACAGGAATTGCCGTTGGTACTGTTATTTTAGGATTGTTGAAAAAGCCGATTGAAGAAAAATAATAGTGATAACATCTCCTTTTATTTTAAATTATCGATAATTGTTTAACTTTATAAAAATTAAAGATTTGAAATTTATCTAATATCAATAACTTCATCGTCTAAATTCCAAATGATTAGATTATGTGTCGCTAGAATTATGATTAGTTTCTCAGCTAACAGAGATTTTCCTTTGAAGTTTTGGATCAAAAGCAGCTGAGGTCTCGTCAGTCAAAATAAAGGACTGATTCTTTAACATTACCTTGGCGATTGCAACTCGTTGAGATTCACCACAGACAAAGCAAAAATATTCTGTTTCAGATCAAGATATGATAAAATTACTCTTTCTATGACTTTCTTTTCAAGCAAAATCCTTTCGTTTTTATTTATCTTGTTCCTGATCAGCTCTAAACTAAATATTAATATAAAAACTAGCAAGTAAAGTTTTCTTGCTAGCTTAAGTGGAGTTTTTTTTTATTTTGATGTTTAACGAAAAATTCTTTAAAAGACGGATTCAATTAAGCTCTCGTCAAAACTACAATTTTATTTTCCATTTGGCTTACCTTCTTCCATGATAACTTTCTGTCCATTTTTTTCAGCATTTTTCTTAAACTCCTCGAACTCACCCTCACTCTTAAATTCTAACTTATCTCCCGGTTTTGGATGTTTTATCTTGTCTTCTTGACTACGTGGTCGAAGCGTTGTTACTCCGACAAATATTGCTACCACCAAAATTACAGCCATAATTGCACTAATAATAATTGTTTTTTTACTATTTTTTTTCTTTTTCATTTTATCCTCCAAATAATTGATTTATTTTTAAAATATTTTTCTTAACTCTTCCACAGAAGCCTCAAACATCGATCTTATTTAACTTTTTTCATTTGTCCTTTAAAACCTTATTTAATCAAATCGACAACGTTCTTTTGGGCTGCGTTCTTTGACGGAATATAACTGAACACTAATCCGACTAACATCGAGATGCCCATTGCCAGAACTGCCACAAAAGGGTCGAACGTGAAGTCGATCTCCATAAATCGACTAGTCATAAAGGCGAACAATTCACCAAAGATATAGCCAACAAAACCACCAAATAAGGTTAGAATTAAACCCTCTAGTAAAAACTGACTCTGAATTGATTTGCCCGTTGCCCCGAGAGCCCGGCGAATTCCAATTTCTTTGACCCGTTCGGAAATTGAAGTGTAAACCATATTCATCACACCCACGCCCGAAATGAACAACGAAATTCCCGCAATGAACGAAACAAGCCAAGTTAACATTCGAAGATTAGAACTAATCTTATCAGTCATCGCAGAACTATTAGGAAATTCATACATTCCAAGGTTCTTCATACTTCCCTGTTTGCTCAACTTTTTAACGACATTACCTGCAACGGTCGTGATATTCTCTTCACTGGGAACCGTAATCTGAATATTTTTCTGATTGGCGCCCGGGAAAAAATGATTGTAGGTTGTGTTATTCATTTCAATTTGGGTCATTGTCGTAAAATCAGACGGAAATACTCCTTTAATCAGAAAAGCTTCGTTAGAAATCTCTAGGGTTTTCCCGACAACTTCACTGGTTTTCAAATTAGGAAACTGTTCTTTTGCCAAGCGCTCCGATACAGTCACAACTTTATTGCCCAGATCGGCAGAACTAAGATTCTTTCCGAACTGGACTGCCTCTCCTGCTCCCTTAACAAGGCGAAGCCGTTTACTTTGACCATCAACCGATTGCTCCCGATAAACCCTATCAGGCTTTTCAACCGCATATTTAACTGCACTAACCCCTTTTACACTACGGACCAAATCTAAATCATACTGGTTGAAATAACTAAAACTACTCTTGGCAAAATTATCACTATCTTCTGGCGAAAACTTAATTGCAATCTCATTGTTTTTGATGTCATCGCTATCTAACAACTGCTTCACTGAATATTTCTCATAACCGCGCCCAACCGTCACAATCGTGATAACCGCAGCAATTCCCACAATAATTCCAATAACGGTAAGAAAACTGCGGCGTTTATTCTTTAAGATTGCTTTGATTGCTGTTTCAATGCTAATTGAAATTCTCATCCGATCACCTGCCCGTCTTTCACTTCAATGACTCGTTTACAATATTTGGCGGCTTCTGGATCGTGGGTGACCATTAAGATGGTGACGTCATGTTCCGCGTTTAACTCCTGGAAAAGTGTCATGATCTCATCCGAGGTCATACTGTCAAGCGCACCGGTTGGTTCATCAGCAACAATGAATTTGGGCTTATTAGCTAATGCTCTCGCAATGGCCACCCTTTGCTTCTGTCCGCCTGACAGTTGGCTGGGCAATTGATCTTTCTTTGCAAGGAGTCCGACTTTGTCCAGCTGTTCTAGGACAATCGACTTAGCACTGCGATGCGTGCCGCCTCGATATAGTAATGGCAGTTCCACATTTTCATAAATCGTATCAGTTTCGATCAAATTAAATGACTGAAACACAAAACCGACATTCTGATTTCGCATCGTTGACAGATCATTGTCTTTAAACTCTTTCACGTCTTCATCTGAAAAGTAATATTCACCTTCAAAATCCCGATCGAGAAAGCTAATGATATTAATTAACGTCGACTTCCCTGAACCACTTGGTCCCATAATTGCCGTAAACTCTTTTTCTTCAATGTTAAGATTGATATCTCTCAAGACGTAAAGAGGCGTATCATCATCATTAAAGATATAAGATTTACTAATACTATTTATCTTAATCATTGGCTAGTCCGCATCTTTATAGTTCTTAACAATCGATTCGTTGTTTTTAAGCCCTCCGGTAACCACAAAGTAACTATCTTGCTTTGCCCCTTGAATTTCCTTCTTAGTATACTTGGAACCATTGGCCTTATAGACATAGAACTTCTTGTCTTCTTCCTTCACCGCTGAGTTTGGCACCTTGATCTCTTTCAGCGATACTGTCACTTGGACATGACTGCCGTTTTTAAGTTCTTCGGAGGGCTTAATCTGCGCTGTATAAGTGGAAATCTTACTTGTGGTATTTTCGGGACGAGTTGCAATACTGGTAATTGTTCCTTTAATCTTAGTTCCTGAATCAACAGGAGCCAGTTTCACTTCCTGATCTTGAGAGAGATGACTCAAGTCATATTCACTGACTGAAATTGCAACACTCGCCTCATTACTGCTGATTTCAGCCAATGGCTTCATGCCGTCGCTACTGCTCGTCGACATTGTCAACACCCCATCAAATTGCGCATAGACCTTATTAGGGGCAGCATCACGCATTTTTGTGATTTCTTTATTCAACTGGTTAACTTCATTAGTTAAAGCTGTAATTTTAGCTGAGTTGCTTTGAACATCTTTTTTAAGATTATCAATCTCAGCTTTCTTCTGCCGCACTCGGCTCTGCTTATCAAGGAGAGTGTTGTAATCTTTAAAACTGTAGTAAGTAGCTATCAGTTCACCTTGCATTACTGATTCTCCGTCTTGTTTCTCTAAGTACAAGTTCTCCCCCAGTGCTTGATTGAGGGTGATACTTTGGGTCTTTTTTGACTTGGAAATGCCGTTAAAACTAAGCGGGTCACTCTTTTGAACTTGAATGGTTTGAGTGATCTTTTCTGGGATTTTCGCTTTTGTTTTGTTGCGGCCAGTGAGAATTACCACACCGACTGCCAGTGCTGCTGCTCCAATTAATGCAATTATGATCCAACGTTTTTTCATCATTTACTCCTATTTTTTTAATTATTTTTTCCCATTATCTTGGAGGAGATTTAAAAACTTTTTCTAAAATATAATTTGGTGTCTTTTCATTGTATTTACCTTGTAAATCTAAAAACATTATTCCAGAATCCTTTACTAACATCACCGCATCATAAGGTGCAATAATGTGTTCATTGGTAATTTTTTTTCCTTCCTCTGTGTCGATGTTAACGACATATAATTTGGTGCCAGCTTTACGACAAATTGAAGTAATGTTTTTTAATTCTTTATCAGAATCTTTATTGCCGGGGGTTTCAAAGAAAACGACTTCGTCATTAAACTTGCTGAAGTCGGTGGTCTCTGTCTTTTTCCTGTATTCTTCAGCCGAAATTTTTTTAATTTCAAAATTAGATTTAGATTTTTTGACCTGACCCTTTTTTACTGGTGAGCTTTGGCTATCTTTTGAACTTGTAGTAGAACTAGAACTGTCTTTCTTCTGGCACCCAGCTGTCAGCAATACAACTCCCAGAAGCAAAACTAATCCTTTTAAATTTTTCGCCATTTCTTAGTCATCCTTAAATTTTTTAACGGTTTAACTATACCGGCTTAAAGAGTTCAATTATGCAAATCTGTGCGAATTACCATCTTCGCTACGTGAATTACATTTTTTGAAATTCGTAAATTACGCAAAATAAAAAAGTCAAGTATTAAAACTTAGCTTTTCTTAAATTTTTCTAAGATTGGTTTAAACTTGTTAATTTGCCAGCGCGAGCATGAGATGGTAAAACCGTTTGACATCGTAATCATTTCTTCCTTAACAGAGCATGTCACAACCTCATTTAAGTTTACCAACATATCACGGCGACAGCGGATAAAGTGATTGGGAAGTTCATCTTCAAATTGGCCAAGTGAACCATTACAGTTAAAAACTTGATGTTTGGAAACAATTTCTAGCTTATGATTTCCGACCAATTCCAATGCAATCAGATCTGAAATTAAAATATATTTATCTCCTCGACCAGACGCAAATTTTATTTCTTGTTCATGCTGGTTGACGCTATTTTGAGTTCGCTCACAAATCGTATCGATCGTGGAATTGATCTTAGATTTTAGAAGTTCTGGATCTGCGGTTTTTACGATATAATTCAAAGCCCCAATCTTATATTCAAAGATCAGCATCCCAAATTCAAGATGGGAAGTAATAAAAATAATAAAACCATTGGGATCACTCTCTCTAATTTTGAGTGCCAAATTTAACCCATCGTACTGCTCATCTGATAAATCAATATCCAAAAAATAGACATTTATCTCCTGAGAATTGAATCTTTCCAGCAATTCTGAAGGATTAGTAGTCGCGAGTACTAATTCCATCGAAATTTCTTCAAATGCAATTCTATTTTCAATAATTTGTGTAATTGCCTGGAGGTGGACTTCCTGATCGTCGCAGACATATATTTTAATCATATTTTATAGCCCTTTTATTTTTTGATAAAAATCTTTTGCGTGAAAGTATAGTTAGAACAAGTGGTTTCAAGATCTAAATAATCGGAATTGCGGACAATATCTCTTAAGTTCTGCAACCCAAACCCTCGATTTGCTCCTTTACTCGATTCCCCAACTTTCAAACTGATAGTGGGCTCAACGCAAGAATTAGCCACCATAATTAAGATCTGCTGCTGCTCGTTAAGGATCATTATCTCTATTTTTGGGTGATCTTGCTCGACGCACGCTTCAATTGCATTATCTAAAATTATCCCAATTATCCGCGATAAATCAAAAGGATCGACTTTATTAATCTCAATATCCTCGCTACATTTTATTTTCACGTCAATTCCTGCCTGAACGGCTTCAATTATTTTGGTCGATAATAATCCTTTAACCGCTGGCAAATTGATGCCTTTCAGTTGATTCAAAGTGCCAGATTTGAGCTGAACTTCATTATGGATTAACTGATTTTTCACCAAGAAATCTTCCAACCCTTCGGTATCAACCCCTTCTTTATTCATGAACCCTCTAATTCCCAACAAGATGTTTTTATAATCGTGCTGATTTTTCTGGATTTCCAACTGCATTTTCTCTAAGGTGTCAATGTAGCCTTCCATCATCATTTTCTCCGTTGCCAGTTGAGTTTGCCTCCGATTGCGCTTTACCTCATAGTTTACATAAATGCCGATTGCAAAAACAAAAATTACCAAAAGGGTAAAAACTTGGTTACCAATTTGAACTTTTTGATTAATATCGTCTAAAGTAGGCTTTAGCCTCACGCTTTCCTGTTTTTGGGGACTATCCTCGTAATAGACGGTTACCTTTTTTCTAGACATTTCTGTATTTTGCCAAATAAAAAATAACCCTAAAATAAGTGCGAGGACCCCCGTTATTACAATGGTTTCCCGCTTGGAATTAAAAAAAAGTGAAATTGTTTTCTTGAATTTCGAACGCATTATTAAAGTCAAAAAAATCTGAAAAATAAAATTAATTATCCCAATATATGAATCCATTTTTAAAGGGAATAATAATGCCCCCAAAATTATTCTCATTAAGATATTTTCCAGCACAAAAAATAAAAGCAGCGGCAGAAAATCTCGCATTTTGGGCAAGAAAATAAGATAAAATAGTCCAATTACCAAAGCGGTCAGATAGAAATAATGATCATCCCTCGACATCATTAATGATCCGCTTACTTTCCTTGAAATAAAGTAAAACGCGATGCTCACCAATAAATCGATGAAAAGAATGACAATTTTGCTTTTCCAAATAAAAAGCTGTTTGAAATACAAAAACATATTTAACATTAAAGTAAGCGAAAAAATAAAGGTGGGAATTAATAAAATAGCAATCAAAACGAAAATCCTTTTTTAAATCAGTTTAGCATATTTTTTAACTATCTCAGAAAATGTGTAATAACTAAGAAAAGCAAAATTATCCATTATTATACTTTACAGAATAATTTTGCTTTTAGGTTAATAATTACGCGAATTGCATGATTCTTTACGCGAATTACAAAATTTAGCAAAGAAAAAACAGCTGCTCTATAAGCAACTGCCTTTTTATTCAAGTCCGCTCACGATTGCTGTAATATGCTGTGATTCAAAGTAATCATGGATATTGTCAACTTCTTCTTGGGTTAAAAGCGGTGTATCTTCCATTGTATAATTTCGACCAAGGTATTTGTATTTCTGACTTCCATATTGGTGGAATGGCAGAATATGAACTTCCTTAACTCCAATTTCATTAACGTAAGCTGCAATTTGCCGGATATTTTCGGGCTTTGTCGTATATCCGGGGATTAGCGGAATTCTCGGAGTTACCTCAACTGTTGGAGTGTTGAGAAATGCTTCAAAACTTGCCTTAACCATTCTCACGTCATCTCCAATCACTTGTCTAGCCTGAAGAGGAGCCATAATCTTTAGATCAAATAAAGCATGATCTACATACGGTAAAACCTTTTTGATTTCACGCATCGGGACTGCCCCAGTGGTTTCAATTGCCGTATTAATTCCTAAGGTTTTGACCTCATGCATTAAATTGGCTGCAAAATCTGCTTGAACTAAACATTCACCCCCAGATAAAGTCAGTCCGCCGCCAGACGAACGATAAAAAATATCATCTTTCTCAACTTCTTTGACTACTTCATCAACGGTGTACCATTTAGTAATGGTTTCTTTCTTCCATTTTTCACCCACGTTAGCGGGACTACTGCTCCCTGTGATTCAGGATTACTGCACCAAGGACAGCGAAGTGGACAGCCTTGAAGAAATACAATTGTCCGAATACCAGGTCCATCATGAATGGAGTAACGCTGGATATTAAAAATTAATCCTTGATCCCCTTTTGCCACTTTTATCTCCTACAATACGTGTTCTGCTCGGCGAATAATATCGTCTTGAATTTGTTTATTCAAATCGACAAAGAATGCACTGTAGCCCGCAACTCTAACTACTAAACCAGCATAGTTCTCTGGGTGCTTTTGAGCGTCGATTAAAGTTTCTCTTGATTGAACATTAAATTGGACGTGACGAATTTTTAACTGCGTGAAAGCCATTAAGAAATCTGCAAATTTTTTAATTCCATTTTCACCTTTTAAAGTGTTCGGCGAAAACTTAACGTTTAACAAACTGCCATTGACGGCCAAAGTATTATCAATCTTACTAACTGATTTCAATACAGCAGTCGGTCCTAAATGATCGCGTCCAACCATTGGCGATAATCCACCGTCAGCTAATTGATCGTGATCTTTACGGCCATCCGGCGTTGCCCCAACATCTTCACCCAATGGAATATGAGCCGAAACTGTATAAGCACCAGCAATAAATTCACCGCCACGAATGTTTTTATATTTGCCCAATTCTAACGCGTAGTGACGGAAAATCTTTGCACATTCTAAATCAATTTCTTCGTTATCATTACCATACTTGTCAAAGTCGTGAATTAAATGCTGACGTAAAGCTTCTCCATCTTCGCCAGCAAAATTATCAGCAAGATGTTCAACTAAAGCTTTAAAAGTCATTTCGTGATTTTCAAATACCAACTTTTTAATTGCATAAAGTGAATCTGCCAGATTTGGCTCCCCGATGCCTTGAACGCCAGAAAAGTTATAGCGTGCTCCTCCTTGAGTTACGTCTTTTCCGTTTTCAATACAATCTTCAACAAGTGCAGATAGGAATGGGATTGGCGCAAATTCACGGTGTCCAAGATCAACAATGTCTGATCCTTTAGTCACAATCTCAACATAGTCATCAATCTTATTTAAAATGTGCTGTCGAAGTTTTTCGTACGTAACATTTGGATCATCTTTAAAGTCATACAATGATATTTCCATGATCTTCATCAAATTGAATAAGGCAATATCATGAAGGCCGTAAGTCCTTCCTGGAATCGTTGTTTCAACACAGCCAACTACTGCATAATCACGAGCATCATCGAGTGATACTCCTTTACTTAGAAATCCTGGCTCGCAAACGTCATCGTTAAATAACATTGGAATCCCTGTTCCTAAACGAATGGTTTCACAAGTCTTATTTAAAAATGTCCGAGGAATCTTCTCATTGATCCGCACTGAAAGATTTGGCTGTGGCAGCTGAATTTCGTGATAAATGTCTAACATTTTATAGGACAATTCATTCACCGCATACTGACCATATTTATCGTCTCCACCAAGTGAGATTGTGTAACCCGTTGGAAAACCTGCAAAGCACTTTGCACTGTCAGCACTTCTTAAGAGAACTACATCATTAGTTTTTAAGTAAAAGTCGCCTAATACTTCGTGCATGAATTCTTCTGGCACGCCAGCCTCTTTAGAAGCCTCATAAAAAGGAGCTGTATATTGATCCATCCGGCCTAAAGATAAAGAAGACGCATTAGATTCATACTGTCCGACAATACTGGTCATCCAAATCAATTGCAAAGCTTCATAAAAGCTTGTTGGTGCTTCGGTTTCTAACCGTCTGCACATTGCGCTGATCTCTTTCAATTCAATTTTACGATAAGCGGGCGTATCCTCATTTTCTGCCATTTCGTCAGCCAGTTCAGCATAACGTTCAAAATGGCGCTGCATCCCTTCAAAAATAATCAAAGCCGCTTCATAAAAATCATTATCTGGATGAATCGCAGCTTGTTCTTTAAGTAATGATACATATAATCCAACACCACGATTTAAAATTGCTGGGAAGTCCATAATAATATGGCCTTGCCCCTTATCAGTTTGATTTAACTTAATTACCTTTTCATTCATTGCCGCTTTAACTTCAGGCGTAATCTTAGCGTTAATAAAATCTTTCATTGAACGATCAGTCCAATATGGGAGTAATTCTTCTTGATAAATCTTTTTATCTTCTTCAGTAAATTCAAATTGATCTTGCGGCCTTGTCGCAATCGTATCAATTTCGTTCATAATCCAATAAGGATCCATTTCAGGTGATAAAATTCCGCTGCGGGGACGAACTGTTCGATTTCCAACTAATAATTCTCCCGGTCTAATACTAATCTTTACATGGTCAAGAATATGCGCCGTTGCTTTTGCTCGACGGATAATTGTTGGTTCATTTTCTGTTGATTGATAACTTTCAGTATAAAGCAAAGCTCTTTCTAACGAGATTCTTCTCTTAGTCTTAAACAAATTGAGTTTCATATTCTGAATTTGTGAAGCAGGTCTTGCTGTCATATAAGTGTCTGTAATTTCTGCATTAATCATGATTTAAACCCCTTTCTTTTTCTTAAGTGTATCTGCTTACAAAGACGAATTCAACAAAAAACTTGGATTTAATTTGTTTTAAATTGGAATTGCACAAAGATTCAAACTTTTTTAATTGTTTTTTTGGAATTAAGTTAGTATAGTAGTATCAGAGGGTTAAAATGAAAGCAGTTGAAATCCAACAAAGACGTGAAAAAATTCTTTCGTTACTAAAACAGCAGCAAAAAATAACAGTCCAATCACTGGTTGAACTGTTAAATGTTTCTGACGAAACCATTCGAAAAGACTTAGCAATTTTGACTGAACAAGGAATGATCAAAAAAAGCTATGGTGTTGCCGAATTAATTCCTACTACCCCAGTTATTCCAGTTGGCTATCGTGACAAAAAAGAGGCTGACGCAAAATCAGCCATTGCCAAAAAAGCCCTATCTTTAATCAAACCGACGATGAGAACAATCGGCCTTGATCAAGGGAGTACAATTGCCAAATTAGCAGAGTATATCAAGGAGCTTCACCATAAAACAATCATCACCCGTTCACTGCCTTCACTTATCGCTCTTAAAGACGGAGATAACGAGTTTTTCACTCCGGGAGGATATTACAACGCAAACGACATGTCTTTTCAAGGTCAAGGTGAAGATAATACTTTAGCTAATATTCATTTGGATATTAGCTTCTTTGGATCTAGTGGCCTTAAATCTAGACATGGTATTTGTTCATCAAGTTTTACTGATGCTGAGTTCAAAAAACAAATGAACTTACAATCAAGTATTTCAGTTGCTTTAATCGATCACACAAAATTTACCCAAACTTCCTTGGTAATGGTTCTTCCTTGGACTGAATTTGACCTTTTAATCACTGACGATCAGACTCCTGAAAATATAATTGATGATCTTAAAAAACAAGTAGAAGTAATCGTAGCAAATTAATTTCTGCACAAACGTGCAATCTATGGACAAATGTTATTAATTTTCAGCTTCTGAGGTTTACAATAACAAGATTAAGCGTTATCTCTCAAAATTACACGCTTACCATTTCTATTGTTGAAGCAAAAACTACTCGTTATTATAAATTTGGCTTATTTGAGAAAATTGAGTAAAGTAAATCAGCACTGATAAGAGAGGATCGTGCAATGAAAAATCATCAGCTATTAGTAAGAGTGGCATATCAATATTACATTCAAAATAAAACTCAAAGCGAAATTGCTAAAAGTCTTGATCTTGGTCGTTCAACAATCAGTCGAATCTTGACTCAAGCGAAAAGAGAAAATATCGTCAATATTCAAATTAATGGTTTGGATCTTGATCTGATGGATCTTGAAAATAAAATTAAAAACTATTATCAACTGCGAAATGTAATTATTGTCCCCACTACATCTTCTGATAAATCTTCTGCACTTGCTCTGGAAGCTGCTCTCTACCTCAAACAAATCATTAAGCCAAATAATCGAGTGGGTGTTGCCTGGGGCTCAACCCTGGCTAAAATGGTTGGACAGCTTCATCATCCTAAATCGACTAATGCAACATTTATTCCGTTAGTCGGCGGGCCTAGTGCAGCCAATGCGAAATACAATGTCAACACTATCGTTTATGATCTAGCCAAAAAGTTTGTTGGCAGCAGTGAATTTATTAACGCTACTGCTGTTCAAGAGACTGCGGCTCTTCGTAATGGAATTATTGGTTCTAAGTACTTTCGTGAACTGACTAATGACTGGCAGCATCTTGATATTGCTTTAGTCGGGGTAGGAGGACCATTAACGACAAAGACAACTAGTCATTGGCGGGACCTACTTACCCACGATGACCTAGTGTTGCTTAAAGATCAGCATGCAATTGGAGATTGCTGCTGTACCTTTTTCGATAAAAATGGTAAAACTTTAGCTCCTTCGTTACAAAAACGAACAATTGCAATCTCTTTAGAAACTTTAAGTAAAGTCCCAATTAGTGTCGCTGTTGCCCATTCATTAGTCAAAGTGCCTTCGATCAAAGCTCTTTTATCAATGGGGATCGTTAATACTTTGATTACTGATAAGGAAACCGCATCCCACTTGCTCGATTAAAACTAATTTAATAATAGATAAGGAAGGTATATCATGGAATTTCTCTTAGATACAATTCATCTTGCGGATATTGAACGTTTTGCCCAAAGTATTCCCTTAGCAGGAGTTACATCTAATCCAACAATTGTTAAAAAGGAGGGAAAAGTCGACTTCTTCAATCATATGAAACAAATTCGCGAATTATTGCCGCATAACGCAACTTTACATGTTCAAGTTGTTGGTCATAGTGTTGAAGAAATGCTTGATGATGCTAATACCGTTTTAGATCAAATCGGTCCAGATACTTACATTAAAGTCCCAACCAGTGAAGATGGTCTTAAAGTAATTAAAAAGTTAAAAGCCAAAAATGTTAATGTAACTGCAACTGCTATTTATACCAAATTTCAAGGTTACCTCGCTATTGCTGCTGGTGCTGACTACATTGCTCCATATTATAACCGGATGCAAAACATGAATATTGATGCTCCTGATGCAATCGCAAATTTTGCTAATATGATTGCTGAAAATAATTCAAAAACCAAAATTTTGGCTGCTAGTTTTCATAATGTTAATCAAGTTACGGAAGCTTTTGAAAATGGAGCCCAAGCCGCAACCATGGGGCCTGACATTTTAGAATCAGCACTTGGCATGCCAGCTATTGCTCAAGCAGTCCATGATTTCACTGGCGATTGGGAGAGCGTTTTTGGAACAGGCAGCACCGTTGCCTCTCTTAAATGATAATTTCCACAAAAAAGAATTCTCACGAATTCTTTTTTATTTATTAAGCGATTGGCGATAACTATTCATTTCTTTGACATTTTGGGCTGGAAACTTCCATTTTTTCACTAACTCTTGATTGCTAGGAACATAAGCAAAATTATCATACATATGTTTTAATGCAATATTCCACGTTTTAAAGTGACGTCGATTATCGTGGGTCGGTTCTTGAACTGGGTGGGTTAAAAATCCATCATCACCATAAACCATTAAAATATCGTCATCTGGCTTTCCCTTTTTAATAGTTTGATTCGTTTTATAAGTTATTTCACAATATTTTACATCATTAACTTTCTCCTTAGAAGTTTCGAAATCATCACTACCTAAAAATTTCCTTCTCTTTAAAACGATCTTTTTCCAATGGTTATAATCTTCTTTCGTAGTGACTTCAAACTCATAGAAATTCGGAAATAGTTCTAGACCAACTGCTTGACTATAACGAACATCGACTTTAATTTGCTTAGACCGGGGCACCAAAGTACTTAATTCTTGGTATGCTTTTGCTTCAGCTGTTTTATATTGAATCATCCTCACACCTTCCATAACTAAGTAAACAGCAATTAATATTAAAATTGGTGACGAAAATATTAAAATCTTTTTTGTGATTTTCATAGTTATACCTCATTATGTAACCGGTTGTATTGTTACATTAATTTATTTAGCATAAACAAGCAATAATTATTCGGATTATTTTAATTTTATTAATTATTTTTTATAAAAATATTAATAATCTTTGTTCAGAAAAAACAGCTAACTGCATTTTATCTGCTGTTAGCTGCTTAATTTTATATATTTAATATTACTGACTAGGTTACCAAGTTTCCAATTGAAAGCCTACAAACTCCACTCACTATCTAACATTTCCTCTCCGTCTGTTACATCTATCTGGTTTAAATCCTCATTAAACCAATCCCCTTCAAACGGATTTTGATGAATATGATTTTGTTTACTTTTAATTCTTGTTTTTACTTTCTTTGTAAAACTTCCACTATTCATAATGACTCCATATAAACAATTTGATTAACTTCATCAACTGCTGACCATTAATTCTTCTAGAATATAGCACTTACTTACCGGCTGAAGTTTTTCAAATGATTGTGTTGCCTTAAATAGATTCTCTTTTAAAGTTTCTACTACTTCCATAAAACTATTTTTAAGATTGGTTTTTATTTTAACCACATAACTATTTATCCCAATCAACATCGTCAAAATCGGAAAATCCACTATCATCATCCATTCTTTGAGAGACTTTTGCTAAAGTCCCAGTACCTTCTAAGTATATAGTTTCGACAATCGAATCCCAATCCTTTTTGCTAATAACGACTACTGCTTCATTTTGATTGCCGTTTGCTGGAATGATCGATATCGGTTTTTTTTGAATATTAACATTTTTTATTATTTGGTATAAGTTTTGTCTTGCTTTTGTCGGTATAATTTTTCATAAAAATGTCCTTCTCTACGGATTTAATCTACTTACATTATTATAGATTAGTTTTCTACCATTAATGAGAAATATCTTAATTAAGGTGTATTATTAACATAAAAAACGGAGATAACCGATGTGTGGCAGATATACTTTTGAACTCAATCAAGTTAAAGAAATCGATCGAATCTATGAATTAGCCCAAAAGAACGGTTATCGTCCGGACATTAGTGTCGTAACTCCAGGAACTAGTCCCGCAACTGTGATTAGTAAAAGTAATCAAATTGAAGTTGTCACGACGAAATGGGGATTTCCCGGATTTAAGCCAAATCAGTTAATCATTAATGCCCGCAGCGAAACAGTACTTGAAAAGAAAATGTTCGCCAGCGCTTTTCAGAAAAATCGCTGTGTTTTCCCAACCACTGGCTTCTTTGAATGGAGTGCTGAGCATCAAAAATATTGGTTCAATTATTCTAGCAATCCTCAAGCTCTTTATATTGCAGGATTCTATGATTATTTTGATCAGACTCCTCAAAGTATTATTCTGACAACTGCTCCCAATTCTTCAGTCTCAGAAATTCATGACCGCATGCCTTTAATTCTACAAAAAAACCAGATCAAGCCTTGGCTGACTGATCTGGATTATGCCAAAAATTTATTACAAAATCCGATGCCCGAACTCTTCAAAACTATTCAGTAGGAAAGTCTTCCATCATTTTCTGATAAAGATCTGTCGTAAAATTATATGCCTTTGTAAACGACGGAGCGGGGAAACTTCGATTACTCATCGCAATTACTGCATTATGTCCATCATTTGTGATATACATTTCGCTTTCGTACCCTACGATCAGCCCATGCGCAAAAAAGTGATCGCTAAAATTATAAACTCCGCCGCCATAATAGCCATCAGCTGAATCTCTTAAAGCGTTTAAATCATCTTTTGAAATAATTTTTCCTTGAAGAATTCCTAACTGAGTTTCTAAAAGTGTCTGAGCGGTGGAATAGATATTACCCGTTCCTAATTCTTTAATAAACGAATCTGGTGAAATTGTAACTGGATTTGCGTAAGAATCAAGATCGTTGAGTGGACTACGGTAGCTTACCATCTTATTCATTTTGCTATTAGGGGATAATGTGTTAAAACCAAAATGCTTAACATGAAGCGGGGTAAAAATCTTATCTTTTAAATACTCATAATAATTCTCCTGATTAACTTTTTGAAGAATCCCTGCTAATAATACATAATTTACGGATTGGTATTCTGAATTTCCAATCTTATCTGGATCCACAAAAGCATTCTCAATATCAAAGGTAAGTATATCTTGATTATCTTTAGTTGATAGTGGTCTCTTTAATTTTAGCCCCGACTTCATATCTAACATTTGCCTTAAAGTAATTGACGAACTGCCCAGAATCGAAGGATAATACTTGCTTAAAGGATCATCTAGCCTTAGCTTACCCTCTTCAGCACATTTCATTATTAAAACTGCCGTCAGTGACTTTTGTAATGAAGCCCACTGATAAAGCGAATCGGGATTATTCCACTTCTTTGCTTGATAATCGGCATACCCATACCCTCTTTGAAAGATAATCCGATCATTCTTATACAGAAGAACAGTCCCGATAAAATGATTGCTTTTTAAAAAATTTTCAATAACAGCTTCCTGATTGGCAGAAAGAAGATCGACACTGCTCGTGCCCATCTTCTCCCTCATTTTTTTAGCCGCTTGGGCTTTTTTTAGTTCTTTCTCATATTGATCTTGTAAATCTTTGAGCTTTTTCTCATAACGCTCATGTTCTTGGGGCTGAATGACTCGTTGATAGTATAAATAACTACCACCCAGACCGATTACAGTTCCAACAACTAATAAGAGAATAACTAAGCAAATCCGCCGAAATACTTTCATAGAAAATTCACCTTACAATGTTGTTAAAGTTAACTGATCAAGCTTTAAATTTGCCAGTAAAGTTTTATTATATTCTAAAATATGTTCAAAGTCTCAGTTAGGCTCAGAAGCAATGATTTGTAAATCACCATCTAGTTTCCATGACTTAATTTGTGCAGGAATAATAAAATGATCACTTTTACTAATTGAGTATTCTTTCCCATCAGCCTTCAATGTTCCTTTGCCGTCAATTACTGATACTAAGGTATAAGGAGCATTTTGGTGGGTAATTTCTTGTTCATCTTTAATCCGCCATTGCCATACGCTAAAGAATGGCGAAACTGGTGGTTCAATATAACTAGTAAAAGTTGAAGCACCTTTTTGTTCAGTTTTGATCTCTAACTTTGGATCGGTACTAGGTACAGTCGTTACATCAATAGATTGCTGCAGATGCAAGTCTCGTTTTTGACCTGTTTTCTCATCAACTCGGTCATAGTCATATAAACGGTAAGTTGTGTCACTAGACTGCTGGGTTTCTAAAACCATTATTCCCTTATTAAGAGCATGGATCGTGCCACTTGGAACATAAATAAAATCGCCCGTTTTAACTGGATATTTACGCAATAAATGGTCCCACTCACCTGAATCAATCATCTCTGCTAGTTCTGCTCTAGTTTTTGCGTGATGTCCGTAAATCAGATAAGAATCAGGATCAGCTTGAATTACGTACCAGCATTCAGTTTTTCCTAACTCATGTTCGTGTTCTTCAGCATAGGCGTCATCCGGATGAACTTGAACTGAAAGCGAAGCATCAGCGTCTAAAATTTTAGTAAGAAGCGGAAATACTTCTTGCGTCGGATTACCGAAATATTCAGGCTGGGACTTATAAGCCTCGTTTAACTCCATTCCTGCTAATGGGCCATTTTTGATGCGGCTAGGTCCATGGGGATGCGCTGAAATTGCCCAGCATTCCCCAATCTTTCCATCTGGAATCTGGTAATCGAAAACTGTCTCTAACTTTCGTCCACCCCAAATTTTGGGCTGAAAATAAGGTTCTAAAAATAATGGTTCAGTAGTAATGACTCCGTACCTCCTAAGTTTTATTGATGGTCATAATTTTGTTCAAAATCTTCAAGCGTTAAATCTTGTTTAACCAAATTAAAAATTCTCCGTTCCTATTATAGTTACTTTTTTAAATAATTTCCTTAATTAAAATAATAAACTCATTATTAACGTATCTTGATGTTGACTAACCTTTTGAAATCCTGCTTTTTCATAAATCGAAAGCGCTGGTTTATTTCGTTCATCAACACTTAATGATAAACCTGTAAAATTATGATCTTTAGCTAATTTTAGAAAATTTTCCAGTAATATAGTCCCATAGCCGTGTCCATGATATTCTTCTTTAATTGCAATCGCAAGTTCAGGAATATCTGATCTAAAGAAGCCATATCCATGAATTAAGCGGCACCAAATCATCCCAATGCGAGCACCGCTGTTAGTGGTCATTACTTGTCCGTAATCATAAACTCCGGTGCCAAAATCCTGATAATATACCTTTAGTTCTGGTTCTAATAAAACCTTGGGATCAGTTGTTTCATCCGGATTATAAATTGCTGTCAACAGCATTTCTTTTAAAAAATCTGCATCATCATTACGATAATTTCTAATTTTCAATTAGCTATTCCTTAATAAACTGTTCTATCATTTTTTGATTCACTCTGATACTTTCGGGCCATTCCCAATTACTAACATTAAAGACATGACCTAAATGCGGTCCTTCATCAAATTCAATTAAATTGGCAGTAAAACGATAATTATGATCTTTGAGAAGTTTTATTAATAACTCGGTTTGGCTGATAAAACGATCTTGACCACCACCTATCACCATTACTTCTGGCATTTTTGTGCCATCACTAATAACTTCTGAAAAGTTAAATGGGATATTTCCTTCCTTAATGAAAAGTTGATGATAAACATCTTTAGCTTGTGCCATCAATGAATCTTTTACTGACTTAAGCTGATCTGGTTCAACTACCCCACAAGTAATAGCAACCAAAGAAAACGAAAAATTAACAGGTTTCACTCCATAAATCTGCTGTAATTTTTCATTTGATTGAATCTCCATTACTAAAGCAGCAAGATGTCCCCCTGCTGAATCGCCTGTTAATAAAACTTTGCTGAGGTCAAACTCATCCGAGCGATAATCTTCTAACCAATGTAAACTCGAAAAAATATCCTGCACCATACTTTTAATTCCGACTTTTGGAAAAAGTCGATAACTCATCGCCATTACTGCATATCCAAGAGATGCTAGATACAAGCAATAATTGTTATTCAAGTTACGATCGCCATACATCCATCCGCCACCATGAATATCAATAATTGTTGGTAGTTTTTTGGGCATCGCACTTTCAGGAAAATATAAATTTAAAGTTTGCTCATTATCACCATGAGCGACATATTTATAATCTGTTTCAATGCGAGCTCCCGCTGGTCTTGGCTGTAATGCAAATTTTTCTAAATCTTGCGTGCGGTTTTGCTGCCAATGATCTTGAAGACTTTTAATAATTTGATCCATTTTTACCCCGAATTTATTCTATATATTATGTTATCTTATTATTAATAACGTAGAAAGAGGAAAACAATTTTTATGTCCCAAACTATTTATTTAATGCGTCATGGACAAACTTTATTTAATTCTCAACACCGAATTCAAGGTTGGTCAGATTCACCTTTAACTGAAAAAGGAGTTAATCAGGCGAAAATTGCCAGTCAATATTTTCCTGAAAATCAAATCAAACTTGAAAGTGCGTACTGTTCAACTTTGGAAAGAACTGAAGACACACTTTTGCAAATAACCGATCTGCCATACAAACGCTTAAAAGGGTTAAAAGAATGGAACTATGGCGTTTTTGAAGCTGAATCAGATTATCTTTACCCTTTTAATAATGATGCGAATTTCTTTCCGCTTTTCGGCGGTGAAAGCGACCTTGACGTTCAAAAAAGAATGAGCACTACTATTAAAGATATTGTAACTCAGGATCATTCATCTAATATTCTGATTGTTTCTCATGGCGGTGCGATTAGAAGTTTTGCCCGCGCTTGGCGTAAGTACGAAGCCAACAGCAATTACTTACCTTATGAAAACTGCTGCGTACTCAAATTTATCTATGAAAATGATGTATTTTCATTTCAAAATATGTATAATCATGACTTTAGTTCGCTGGAATCATGATTAAGGTTTTAAAAAACTGGAAAGGTGAAAAAAAGTGAAATTAACAGAACTAGAATCCAGTTTTTCTTCAATTCAAGAAGACGAAAAATTTATTATCGATACGATGGCAGAATTATATTCTGAACGAATCAAAAAAGGTATCTCACAAAAAGAGCTGTCAAAAAGAATCGGAATGCCTCAACCGCAATTAGCAAAATTAGAAGCACTAGATTCACTGCCAACTTTAAAAACTTTAAATAGATACGCTAAAGGATTAGGATTTGAATTAAGCATCGAATTAATTTCCGCTTAAGTTTACTAAGAACTTATTTTCAAAAAAAAGAAGTATTCATTAAATACTTCTCAGACTAAAGGCAAAAGAAATTTTGTCTTTTTTGTTACATTTCCATGTGCATCTTATGATACGAATCCATCCCAGGAAGCCAAAGTTCATCTTCCGGAATTCCTCTCTCTTCAGAAAATGCCTTCATCAATTTATCCATGGTCATCAGTTCATAATGCTTGCGTGGTTCACCCGGAACGTAAGTTTCAATTTGTGCCATCATGCCGCCATCTTCATGCTCTAAAATATGGCAGTGATACATGTAAAGTCCTGCTAGATCAAAACGAACCAGAATGCGAACCGTCTCACTTGGATTAACTGCAACAGTATCTTTATAACCATATTCATTAGCATATGGCTCATGCCCATTACGAGAAATCACCAAAAAACTCATTCCGTGACAATGGAACGGATGAATCATTCCGCCTTTACGACCATTTGTATTCGTCACATCCCAGTATTGAGCAAGACCTACTGGCTGTTCAGCATCAATTCGATCCATTTTAAACTTTTTATGATCCATCATGACTGCTTCATCCATGCCAGACATTGAAACTTTACGAACTGGCGTTTCGGGATCAACTTCTGGTGCCTTGATATCAATTAAGTTTTCCGGCACTTCTGTATGTCGATCATTAGTAAATTCTTTAATTCTAAATGTTAAAATCGGAGTGTCGTCAGAGTATAAAATAACTTCATCACCAGCTTGATATTTACTAAAATCGACCACAATATCAGCTCTTTCAGCACATGATAACATCAGTTTTGTAAAATGAACTGGATGCGGCAGTAAACTACCATCGCCTGAAATCTGATCGAATTCAAGATCATCATCAAAATGTAAGCGCCATTCGCGCCGGTTTGCTCCATTTAATAGACGCAATCTAATTTTAGGTGCTGTAACGTCAAAATAAGCATTGACCGTTCCATTAATCAACGGAGTAACACCTAAAACCCCATCAGGATCATAGTCTGCGCGATAATCAAGCTGATTATGTTCATGAAATGTCCGATCCTGCAAAACCACTGGGATATCATCTACTCCATAAGTACGAGGCAAGTTCAAACTCGCTTCATGTTCATCAGTCACAATTACCATTGTTGCTAAACCGTTATAAACTTGCTCAGCTGTGGCTGGACAAGGGTGAGCATGAAGCCAATTAGTAGCTGCCGGTTGATTTAAAGTAAAATCAATTTGCTTATCTTCTCCTGGATAAACAGGTGCATGACAGCCCCCATCAACATAAGGTCCAGATACATTTAAACCATGCCAATGAAAAGTTGTAACTTCTGGCAGACGATTCTGCAAAGTCACATGGATATGTTTCCCCACAGGAAACACGATTGTTTTACCTAAAATCGAATTATTATAACCCCATGTTTTGGTTTTTTCTCCAGGTAAAATTTGGGTTTCGCCAGTCTGTGCACAAACTGTATAGTAGATATCTGTATCCGTTTCTTGATCAGGCTTCAACAAATTTAGAATATCAATTGGGTTTGGCTCTACATCCGGCGTTTCAAGCTCTTTGTAACCACCATCTTGCGTATCAAACCCCGTTGCGTCATAAAAATATTCCTTATATACTTTTTCGTCCATAAAATTGCCTCCTGCCTATATCATATATCCTTCTCAACAAAAAGTCTTTAATATTATTTCATCATTTGGTTGTAAAGTGAACTAATAAAGGAATATGATTTCTTCAAATCTGGATACGGAATACTGCGGTTGCTCATTAAAATTATTGCGTTAGTACCATCATTTGTGATGTACATACTAGTTTCATATCCGGCAATTAAGCCGTGAGAATAAAAATGATCGTCGTAGTTATACACACCGCCTGCATAATAGCCCCCTGTAGTATTGCGTAAAGTCCTCAGGTCATCTTTAGAAATGATTTTTCCAGCAACAATAGATAATTGCGTTTCTAAAAGCGTTTGAGCTGTTGAATAAACATTCCCTGTTCCTAATTCTTTAGTGTAAGTAAGCGGATTGGTCGGAATCGTCTTTAAATAGGGTGCAGTCTTAGGTGTCGGAGTTTGATAACTAAACATCTGAATCGGCTTCCAATCAACAGCTGAAGTAAATCCAACATTTTTAAGCTTTAGCGGTTTAAAAATCTTATCTTGAATTAACTGATAATAATTTGTGTCATTCACCTTTTCTAAAATTCCTGCCATTAATACATAGTTAACAGGCGAATACATGGCATGATTCCACTTTTTTTGATCAAAAGTTGTTCGCGAAATATTATCTTTAATGACGTCCTTAGCCGGAATGATTGGTTTACCGTCTTTAACAGATAAACCAGAAGTCATATTTAACATTTGGCGGATTGTAATCTTTTGGCTCCCAGGAACTGTGGGATAAAATTTACTTAAGTGGTCTGTTAATTTAAGGTTCCCCTCTTCAACTGATTTCATGATTAGAACAGCAGTGATCGACTTTTGAAGTGATGCCCACTGATAAAGGGAATTTGACGTGTTTTTCTTTTTGGTTTGATAATCTGAATACCCAAATCCCTTTTTATAAACAATTTGTCCATCCTTAAAAAGCAAGGCCGAACCAATATAGTAATTTTTATCCATCAGCTTATCAATGGATTGACTCTTAGACGGTGACAAGCGATCAATAACTTCTTTATTTTCATCCTCCAACAGTCCTCTCATTGCTAATTGATGATTGACCTCCTGCAGATGATCAATTTTTTGTTGATCTTGCTTACGAACAGTGTAAACTTGCTGTTGTTGGGCTATTAAATGACGAGGACGAACTCGTTTAACATAGTAAACATAGCTAAAGCCTCCACCAATCATAATTCCTAGCGCAATAAACGCAAAAATTTTAATATTTTTAAATTTCATTTGGCTTTCCCAATTAATAAAAAAGAACTAATTCACAGCTGCAATTAGTTCTTTTAAAGCAACTAACTTCATTAATTATTTTTCATAAAAATTCTGATGTAACTTTTGAGGATTATTTTTGGCCAAATCATGATCCCAAGTCAACTGAAAAGCAATTTTTGTTTCTTTTTCAGGATCAAGCTTGTGATAATAGATTAAGTTTTGAATTGCCAAAATTTGCTGTCCATCTGATGCTGGTAAAACAAATTCGCCTGTGTCACTATACACGGGATGATCGAGCTCTTGACCGCCAAACAAATCAAGATAAATAAACCGAGCTTGGGGGGTATAAATTTTAATTAAAGTTCGATAATTCTGATCTTCATAATGTTTACGGATCTTTTGCGCAATGGTCAGCTGTTCACTCAAAGGCAGCATTGGTAATTTTAAATCATGAACATTAGGAAGCTCATCATGTGCTTGTTCTTTATTCTCTAGATCTTGCAATTCTTTAAGTCCTTGACGCGCTGCTTCATCCCAAGGTGTTATATTTTGTTTTGCCATTTTATCCTTATATTATAAATTGATTAAAAGTTTTTATTTTCTTAATTATATTCTATTATAGATATTATATCTAAAACTCTGACTTTGAGGAAATCTCAGAAAGAAAGGTTCATTTAAAATGCTAATCGGTTCAGTTCAGCCATTTTCTGGCAGTAATATGCTGGTATCATCAGTCGAAGGTGCGATTAATGACAAAGAAACAACTCTCATGATTTATACAGGAGCTCCGCAAAATACTCGGCGTTCCCCTCTTGATCTGCCAAAAATTGAAGAAGGCAAAGAGATGATGAAAGAGCACGGACTTTCTAAAATGGTTGTCCATGCTCCTTACGTTATTAATCTCGCTAATTCTGTTAAGAAAAACGTTTTTGATTTTGGCGTTGAATTTTTAAAAGAAGAAGTAAAACGATCAGAAGCTCTTGGTGCCACTCAAATCGTTCTTCATCCGGGAGCCCATGTCGGAGCTGGCGTTGATGTTGGAATTGAAAGCCTAATTAAAGGGCTCAATGAAGTAATTACTAAAGAACAAAAAATTCAGATTGCAATTGAAACAATGGCTGGAAAAGGCAGCGAGATCGGAACAACTTTTGAGCAGCTTGCCTACATCATTGAACACGTTACTTTAAATGATAAATTATCGGTAACTTTTGATACCTGTCACACTAATGACGCAGGATATGATGTCAAAAATAATTTCGATGGTGTCCTTGAAGAATTCGACCAAGTAATTGGGTTAGATCGCTTAAAAGTTCTCCATTTAAACGACTCAAAAAATCCTGTTGGCTCTCATAAAGACCGCCATGAAAATATCGGATTTGGAACAATCGGATTTGATGCACTAAACAATATTGCCCACGACCCAAAGTTAGAATCGATTCCTAAAATTTTAGAAACCCCTAGCATTGAAGGAAAATCACCTTATAAGTGTGAAGTTGCAATGCTTAAAGAAGGAAAATTCAATCCAGATTTAATAGAAAAAATAAAAGAATCCAACTAAAATGATCAATCTTGTTGTATGATATAAATATTGATTTTTGGCTCCTTAGCGCAATTGGATAGAGCACCGGTCTTCGAAACCGTAGGTTGTGAGTTCGACTCTCACAGGGGCCATTGAAACATCGTGTTAGCGATGCTTTTTTTGTAAACAAATTTTATTCAGGAGTAAGAAGTGGAAAATAGTAAATTTATTAAGTATCTTAGTATCGTTGCAACCGCAATGTCTGTGATGATGTATGTTTCTTATATCCCTCAGATTATGAATAATTTGTCAGGTTCAAAAGGAAATCCGATTCAACCTCTTGTTGCAGCAATTAATTGTACTTTATGGGTGACATATGGATTAAAGAAAAAGCCAAGAGATCTTCCGATTGCTTTAGCTAATTTCCCCGGAATTATCTTTGGGCTTATTACATTTTTTACAGCGCTATAATTATTATGAATAAAGAATTTGTTGTATATCAAAGTAAACTGAAACAGACCTTTTTATCTATTGTATGCTTACTAATGTTACTAGTAAGTTTATTTTTGCTGATATTTGGAATCATTGAAAAAAGTTTTTCCTATGTATTGATCGGATTGTTCATCGTTGCATTTTTTGGTGCTGGCGAATTTTTCATTGTCAAACAACTCTTTGGCGGAAAAAGCTCGTGATCCTTAACAAAGACTGATTTTACGATTACAGTAGTGCGATCGCAACCAAAAACATCCTCATTCCATGGAGTGAAGTTAACAAAATTGAAGAACAAAGGTCTGTAAATCAAAAACTTGTTTCTGTCTACTTAAAAGAACCTGATAACATTTTATCTAAACTGTCGTCAATTCAACGAAAGGGAATTAAAGCTAACATGAAATTAGGTTATGGAGAAATAAATATAACCCTGCAAAATGCAAAAAATTGTTCCGATCGTCAACTAATTGAACAGATGAACCAATTCTTGAACGATGAAAAAACCAATTAGGTCATTTTAGATCTAACTGGTTTTTTGATTTTTAACATCAATATACTATTTAACTCTTTGAAGATACCATCCAGGCACCCATTGGTTTTTGCCAAGCTTAAAAAATCCATTAGAATATCCGGAAACATGCCAGATTGTTCCATGCTTGAGAAGCTGTTTTGTTGGCTGAGCAAAACTTGGTGTTTTATACACTCGGACTCCGTAGCCTGGATGATAATTAATTTTTGTCCGTTCAGACCTTGCTTCTATTATCGGCTGAAATGAGATATCCTCGCCCTTAACCCATTTATTTCTAAAACGATTATTATCAGAAGCACTATCAAAGAATCCGTAGTCCGTTTTTTCAATTTGATACCATATCTCGCCATCAATAACTGCTTTATGGGTAAAAATCACATCCATCGTGTTCCAAAGCGTAACTTCCCGTGAAACATCCCCCCTAGGATCATTATATACGTCCACGCCATAATATGGTTTGCCTTTTACATAGCCCCTTGATCTAAAACTTTCAGCGGGATAAATTGATGTAGCCAATACTGGAATCCACTGATCTTTACCAACGTTATAATAATTATTTTGGATTCCAAAAATCTTCCAATATGTATTCTTCTTAAGATATTTAGCAGTGGGTGCCGTTTCATCAGGTTTACTATAAACGCGAACTCCTTCTGTTAGATCTGAGGTTTGGACTTCACCTTTTAAAGGTGCCATCGAGGTCGTTGGACTAAACAAAAATTCCTTCCCATTAACCCATTTACCATTAGTCAATTGATACCATATATTTCCACTAACTGTCGTTTTGTAAGTAACTTTATGAACCTCCCAATAAACTAAACTTTCAGCTTTTTTCCCGTTAGGAGCATCATATGAATAAACACTCTTATTTGTAATATCACAAACTACGCCCTCACAGCTTTCAATTGCTGGATCGGTGACACTAGTATCTGCTGCTTTCACGTTTTGAATATTAGGCTGAACAACACCAACAACAGACAGCAATGAGATTGCCACAAGTCCAATTCCAATTTTTTTGATCTTCATAATTTTCTCCTATTATACTTTCCAAATAAATTATAGTCTTTAAATTTTAAGAAAAGAAGCAATCAGCTAATATATTTAAAATCAAGCTATAATTAAATTATGAAGACAGAAGAAAACATCAATATTCTTGGAAATTTTTGTGGAATCAGAGACATTAAGGACTTAAACTCCGATGAGCTTCAAAATAAGTACAACATTAATCAAGCTGACATCATGGTACTTTTTGGCGGCAGCATCATATGCGGCGGTGACTTATTTGCCAAAAGCATTAAAAATAAAATAGCAAAAAAGTACATCATTGTTGGTGGCGTTGGGCACACAACTGAAAGCCTTAGACAACAAGTTAAAAAAGTTATGCCGTCTATTAAAACGAACGGGCTCTGTGAAGCCGAAATTTTTGATCAATACATTAAAGAACGATACGGAGTTAAGTCCGATTATCTTGAATGTAAATCTACTAATTGCGGTAACAATATTACTAATCTTTTATCGTTGATGAAAAATCACGACATAAAGGGGAAAAATATTATTATTTGCCAAGATGCAACGATGCAGAGAAGAATGGATGCGTGTTTACATAAGTACTCAGATATGCAAATTATCAATTTTGCTGCTTATTTTACAAATGTGATCTCAGAAAATGGGAAATTAAAGTATTCCAATTTAATTCCTGGAATGTGGTCAATTCACGATTATATAAATCTGCTAATGGGTGAAATTCCTCGTCTTACTGATGACCAATACGGATACGGTCCAAAAGGAAGAGGTTTTATCTCACATGTTGACATACCATCAGAAGTCCAAGCTTCTTTTGAAGAACTCAAAAAAACTTTTGGCGAAAAGATCAGACCTGCTAATCCAGATTTTGCTACAAAATAAAAAGCACCTTAAGGTAAATTACTTAAAGTGCAGATCTTATGACAGATAATTATGCTAATGTCCACTTACCTTCCCAACGGTCTTTGGAAGCATTGTAAGGTCTTTGATACAATCGACCTTTTTTAATTTTATAATACATTACAATGATATCTCTTCTCGTAGTTATTTCGGTTGCTTGAACCTCAGTTGAGTAACTATTCATTGTTGTTGATAACATTGGTAACACTAAAACTGCTGATAATAAAACTGTTAACTTTTTATTCATTATAATTTCTAATCCTTTTAACTGGTAATTGTTTAATAATCGGAGATTTAATTTTATTTAAATTTCTAACACTTCCGACTTTTTTTCCTTTAACTATTAATTCGTATCTATTTTCTTTCTTTAAAATATAAGTATCTGTATCATTAGGATCAATTTTGAAGGCGTTTTGAACTTTATTATTATTAACCGTATATGGTTCAATAATAATAGATGTAAGTAACAACGGCATCACAACTAAAATAACTACTAAAGGCCATTTTGTCCGCTTAATAGAATATTCTTCTAAAAGAAAACTTTCTCTTTTTTTAAGAGTACTTCCCTCATCAATAACAAAATTTGAAAAATATGCCCTCTGCTTGACTTTTGTCTTTGAACATGATGAAAATTCAGCAATGTTAATCAAACTTCTAATATAATCAAAGTATGATTTTTTAGACAGATCCTTTACTATCCGACAGTCAACGTTCATTTCCAATATTAAAGTAACCTGATCTTTAAAAACATAAATTAAAGGAAACCACCAATATAAACAGACCAATACTTCTAAAAAAAACTTCTTTAGTGCATCATAGCTACTGATATGTGCCAATTCATGCATGATAATATTCTTCTGATCAACTTCATCAAATTGATATAAAGGCATTGCAATCATTGGTCTAACAATACCCCAGGCAAATGGTGATTCCTTTGAAGAAATAGATTTGACTTTTATCTTAGAAGGAATCATTTTTTGAACATTTGGAGCCAGATAGCCGGGTGGCAAATCTTTCAATGGTTTTAGAAACTTCCTAATCTGAAAAAAATTAACCATCAACCTTATCAGCATAACAGAAGTTCCTAAAAGCCAGACAAAAATTAAAATTCCACTAATCTGAAAACTACTATATACAAAGCAGATGTTAATTTTACCAACTGAATAAATTGCTGGTAATAAATTACGTGAAGCTATTGTATGAGTATTAATAAATTCAAAAGGGAAAAATAGCCTTAAAGAAATAATGATGCTGAATATTGATAAAAAACTAATCCTAAATTTCTTATAAACTCTTTTGTCATTTAATAAAAAATGTAAAACAATAATTAAAACTGTAGCTAATGATAAAGAAATCAAAATTGAAGAAACTGAAAGGCGCAATTATTTTCACCTCTCTTGACTATCAAGTTCCTTGAGCTTTTTTTCCATCATTTCAGTCATTTCTTTCAGTTCTTCTTTACTACTGTCTTGAGAGACAAAATGAGCAAACAATTTCTTAAAAGTGCTTTTAGAAACCACAAAAGAATAATAATCTTCTTCTGAGATTGCTGGCTCATATTGTCTAGTTAAAACTGTTCGACTGTAAGTTATCCCACTTACCTTTACAAATTTTTTTGCCACTAATTTTCTCAACACCGCTTGAACTAAATTTTGATTAATTCCTGATTTTGAGCGGGCAACTTCTCGGGCCGATAAAGGTTGATTTGAATCCCAAAAGATCCGCATAATCTTTTCTTCCCCATTAGTTAACTTCTGAATAGCGTTCACCCCCATCTTCACTAATAATTATAAAGAAATAAATTAAATCAATCGGTAATTAAATGTTAAAGAAAAAACTTATATCCATCATTTAACCCAAGACGATAAATTTTTGCTTAAATAAATCGTCTTGAATTAAAGTTTAAATATTAATTTTAAAAAAATCAATCATTTTATATTTATTGTTAATAAAAATTATTTTAGATATATGTATATTATACTTTTTGATCTATGTAATGAAAATATTAGTATTTTTTTCTATTAAAACCAAAAAATATCCATTAAGAATTTAATAACAAATAAAGGCATCCTAAGTTATTTTTCAACTTAGGATGCCTCATCTGTTAATTAGGTCATTTTTACTTGATTGAGGTACATCAATATACCTCAAAATTATTCTAACCTTTTTTTAAAATAAATAATACTTAATTTTTTCTAGATGTAGTATGATTAGGAAAACTTAATATTTAATTTTTATTCAGCATAATGTCTAATAATTTCAACTAACAGTTTTACTGAATCTTTGTCGGTTCGATTATTATAATATTGAGCAAACCGTTCATCAGCTAGATACACTTCTGCCATTTCGCAATGGTATTCTTTAGTATACGAAGGATTAATAATCTTCAGCCACTTTTGGTGACTTTCAAATGCGTCTTTAGCAATTGAACTATCTAAATCTATATTTTCTTTTTTTAAAAGCAGGTTTAAATCCTCAAATAGCTGAGCTTCTGCTTTTTTTAATTTCTCAAATTTGCTCTCACTCATCTGGCTAAAGTTTTCGTTATATTCGCGAATTTCATCTTCATCATATTTTTCTCGTAATTCATCTCCATATTTTTCTTCATTTTGTTTAAGCCATTCATCTTTAAAAGTCTGAAATTTTTCAGGGTCGCTCATTTCTTTTTCTCCTTGATAATAACTGATTGCAAGGTCTATGCTATCTGCCAGGAGTTTTAACTTATTAGCTTCTTCCCGTACAAAAATCTGCTGAATTTTTAAATTCTCAACAACATCATAATCAGGTTTTTCCAGCAATTCCTTTATTTGAGCGAGTTTGAAACCAAAATTTCGGAAATAAAGAATCTGCTGCAGTCGATCAACTTCACGATTAGTGTAAATGCGATAATCGTTTTCTCTGATTTCTGCTGGTTCTAAAAGTCCAATTTCACCATAATAACGAATTGTTCGCGCTGTTACTCCTGAAATTTTAGCAAGTTCTGAAACTGTATAATAAGTCATTTTCCCTCCTGACAAATTTAGCTTAAGCGTTGACGTAACGGGAACGTCAAATTTTTTATTTAGTTAAAACGCTATCTCAATCTCTAATGGGTAAAAACTGGTAGAATATTTAATTAGATTAATGGGAAGGTTCTTTATAAGAATGGTAGAAATTAACGGATTAACTAATGAAGATGCCGCCGCTAAATTAAAAAGCGAGGGCTACAACGAGGTACCAGAAGCACCTTTTAGTCTTAGTAAACAAATTTTAAAAAGGCTCTGGGAACCAAATGCTTGGATTTTAGAAGCAGCACTTTTTGTGGAAATAATCCTCGGCAAACCGTTTCAAGCAGCTTTTATCATTGTTTTGTTATTATTTGCTGCTACTAATGGAGCTTTTCAAGCTCGAAAAGCGCACCGTAATTTGAGTTCTCTTTCACAAGACTTGACGATTAAAGTATCGGTTAAAAGATCAGGAAAGTGGATTTCAATTCCTTCACGTGAATTAGTTCTGGGAGATATTGTCAACCTGCAGCAGGGAAATATTATCCCCGCTGATATGAAAATCATTGACGGCAGTATTGAAACCAATGAAAGCAGTATTACCGGAGAAGCTAATTCAATCAGTCACCATGAAGGAGATACCATCTTTTCTGGCACCGAAATTCTTGAAGGTCAATCAATCGCTGAAGTTACTGCAGTAGGATTAAACAGCCGCGCAGGTAAAACCACCAGTTTATTAACTAATACTACTGCTCCCGGGCATCTACAAACCCTGCTTAGCAAAATCATCGGTTACTTAGCAATCATTGATGTTGTTTTGACAGTGATTATTCTGGGTGTTGCTCTAATTAGACACCAAAATATACTGAATTTGATTCCTTTTATCGCAATGCTGTTTATTTCGACGATCCCGATTACCATGCCTTCAAGTTTTTCAGTGGCTAATTCAATTGAAGCTAAAATTTTGAGTAAGAAAAATATTTTAGTTAGTGATTTAGCAGGAATTCAAGACGCTGCAAACTTAAATGTTTTACTATCTGATAAAACTGGCACTATAACTAACAATCGGCCCGAAGTTGTTGAATTCCACAACTATTCTCAGCTACCCGATGAATATATTTGGTCATTGGCTGAATCTGCTACTAACGAACGCCAACCAAGTGTTGTTGATAAAGCGGTCCAAGTTTTCGTCAAACAAAAAAACGTTGCGTCTGATCAGTTTAAAATTGATGAGGTAACAGCTTTTAATCCCAAATTTGGATATTCCCAATCATCAATTACAAATAATCAAGGTCAACAAACTGTTCGTTTAGGTTCATTTAGTATTTTAGCTGAAAAAACAAATTTCACTGACGAGACTCATGCAGATATGGGAGCAGGTCGTTCAGTTGCAGTCAGCCTTGACGACAAGTTAGTTGGACTATTTATCCTTGAAGATCAGCCCAGAAGCGATAGCCCTGCTGCAATTAAATCAATTAAAGATCGTGGCGTCAGAATTATTATGATGACTGGCGACAACAAAATAACTGCTCAAACAGTTGCTGATCAAGTAGATTTAGGCGGCAAAGTTGTTAGTTACGATGAATTTCAAAAGTTAGATAATTACGACAATATTGCAGGAGTTGCCGAAGTTTTACCGGAACATAAACTTGCAATTGTTAAAAAATTCCAAAAATCCGGTTATATTGTTGGAATGACGGGTGACGGTGTTAACGATGCTCCTGCTTTAAAACAAGCGGAAGTTGGAATCGCCGTAAATAATGCCGTTGACCTTGCCAAACGCTCGGCACGATTCATTTTGATGACACCGGGACTTGGAAGCATTGTTGAAATTCTTGATAGCGGGCATCGAGTTTATCAGAGAATGATGACTTGGACTATCACGAAACTTGCAAGAGCAGCTGAATTAATGATTCTTTTAACTCTCGGCTTCCTAACTTGGGGTGTTGAACCATTAACCTTAAATGCAATGATCCTACTCACGCTTTTCAACAATTTAGTTACAATTGTCCTCGGAACCGATCGAACAACTATCACTTACCACCCAGAAACTTGGGATCTCAAGCGTCTTAATAAATTAGCGGGCGTTTTTGCCATTGGCTGGAGTATTGTTGGTTATGCTTTGATGTGGTATGTGAACAACCTTTATCCACACCAAAACGAGAAAAAAAGTACAATCATTTACCTATTTTTAATTCTCAGTGCCCTCATGATGATTCTAATGACTAGAACTAAGAAACCCGTCTGGCGTGATTACCCCAGCAAATGGGTAGCAATTGCAATTGGCGGAGATATGCTTGTTTCATTTATCCTTGCCTACTTCGGCATTATGATCGCAAAAGTATCGATCGGCTGGATGGCAGTTGTCTTAATCGGGGTAATTATTTTCGGAATTTTATTGGATCTATTTAAACTGTTATTTTATAAAGTTGAAAAAGTTGGTTAATTAATTACTTCAACCCAATTCTATTACATATCGTCATTGATTATTTTATTAATTTATGATAACTTACAGTTGCAGGTTATATCACGCTGTATACTCGTGGAATCGAACTAGCGTTTAAGCGATATGTAATATCGTCGACCCATGAGGCCACTACCTTCGGGTGGTGGTTTTTTTTTGGAGAAAATTATGAACATTTATGTGTATTCAGACGAATCTGGCGTTTTTGATAAAAATCATAATGAATTTTTTGTTTACGGTGGAATAGTAATTTTTACAACAAAAAATCATGAAGACTGGAAAAGAAAATATAAAAAGGCCGAACAAACTATTAGAAAAATAGAGAAATTGGACAAGGACACTGAAGTTAAGGCAACGAATATTAGCAATAAATCTAAAAACAAACTTTTTCGTTCGTTAAATAAGATTGAGAAATTTGGAGGAATAATTTATCAACCAAAAGTTCTTGATAATATTTTCGAAAATAAAAAATCAAAGCAGCGTTATCTTGATTATATTTTTAAAATTTGTGTAAACGCAAATTTGAAGATCTTATAAATAAAGAAATGTTGAACCCTGAAAATGTTGAAAACATTTATTTTTTTGCCGATGAGCATTCTACTGCAACAAATGGAAAATACGAATTAACAGAAGGCCTTGAACAAGAATTCAAGTTTGGAACGAACAATTGGAACTACTCGAAATTTTTTCCTCCAATTTTTCCCTCAATGAGCTCTATTTCCTTAGACTATTGCAATTCTCAAAGAAAAATATTAATCAGATCTGCTGATATTATTGCAAATAAATTGCTTTATAGCGCTAAGCAAAAAACAATTCCTGATCTACAGAAGGAAAATTTTATAATAACGACATTTCCAAATAATTAACTTTATTGTTTGTTTTATTCTCAGTTCTTGAATTATAAACAGAGTAATCGTTATTTACTTCATCAACTGCACACTATTTCAGAGTAAGTCCTCAAGCTGCTGCAATCAGGTCACAAGAACTCCATTTAGTGAAAACTGCTAATGATCTTAATCCACAAAAAGAAATTAGAGTAAAAGTTACGAAAGATCAACGACTTAACATCTATAATACTGTTTTAGGACTAAATAATAAAAGATTTATGAGTACTGTTACGTATGCACAAAAAAAACGGTGACCTTAGATCAACGGACACCGCCTCATTAATTGGTATTAGCTTAAAAATGCTGGATAAAACGATCGATAAATTTAGAACGCCATTATCCTAGAAGCATTTTTCCAAGTATTTGGAATTTATTTGAAAATAACGTTTCACGAATTTTAATGATCGATCGTGTTTACGAAGAAATTATTAAAAAAATGATAATATTAGCACTTGGGCAAAAAATCATTACAAAAAATTATTTAATAACTGCCGATACATACTCATAAAGAATATGGTGATGTAGTAAATTGTGTTAGTGATAGTATACGATGGAAATCTGATGGCTTTGAACAATGGACGAAAGATAACGAAAAAGCATATCCATGATTGATAGCATGATCCTTACATTATAATTACACAATTATAACAGAGGAACGAAATACTGGACCAAATGGGTCACCCTCAGGTGATGAACCAAAAATTCCTTTTGTAGTTAATTTTTTGAATATTAAATCACTGAAATTTACCGATTTTTTAAAAAAAGAAGGATTTGTTGCTAAATAATTCGCTTATTTCAATTAAATAAATTTTTATTGAAATTAATTAATATTTCCATTTTTATGCACTAAATCAAATTTTCTCATCTAGATAGTACCAAAAAGGCAATTTACTTCTTGAAATAATATTTTTCAAAATGAATTGCTTATTTATTTTGAAAAATAATTGTACAAATGTTATTCAACATCAGATAATTTAGATTCTTCTCGAAGAATCCCGTATTTCACGCTATCCCAATACTGATCTTGCCAGTATCGAACTTTTCTAATACAGGCTTCTTGTTTCATTCCTAAACTTTCGGCTAAATGGATCATCCGGGTATTGCCTGACCAAGTAGTAAGTCCCAAGTGCGGCAGATCGGTCGTTGTCCACAATTGATTTATCCACTTACTTAAAGCAGCCTTCCCGATTCCTTTTTGCCACTGATTGCTTTGATAAATTACAATCCCGATCTCAAGCCATTTTTTTAAATCGCCGTCTTCATAATAAGCTGTCACACATCCGACCATCTGATCATCAACCATAATTACTTGAAATAATGGATTTTCATAATAATAATCATCGTTTGAAAATTCTTCTAAACTTGGAAACCGATCGTTAAAATATGGTCCATCCCACTTTTTCCATTCAGGAGTTGGATTACTAAATGCCAGCTGCCAGAATTCGGCTGCCTGTTCTTTTTTTAATTGTTCAATGTTTATTTTCATTGGAAAATCATATCATTAGGGTTTAAAAAAATCACTCTTTCGAGTGATCATTTTAAAATTAGTCTTTAAAGATCTCTTTAGCCAAACTAAATGCTGACCACGCTTTCGGCCAACCAGCATAAAAGGCAAGATGAGTAATTAGTTCTACCATCTCATCTTTAGTGACACCATTTTGTTTTGCAATTTTCATGTGAGATTCTAATTGAGGAAACAAGCCCTGCGACATTAAACTAGCGCAAGTAATCATGCTTCGGTCACGAGCAGATAACTTGTCTTCTCTTGACCATACTTCCCCAAATAAAACATCATCATTTAGTTCAGCAAATTTTGGGGCAAAATCTCCCAACTGTTCATGCCCTGCAGTTTGTTTTTTCACTATGCATCTCCTTCAACAGCTGCATACTGTTCATCAGTTACTGGTTCTAACCATTCTGGTGTTCCTGCAGTAATTGCGATATGTTCAAACCAACTGTCAATAGTTGCTCCGTGCCAATGCTTAACACCGTCATGAGTTACTACTACATCCCCTGGTTTTAAGTGACGTGCTGGCTGACCCCATTCTTGATACCAGCCTTCGCCGCCAGTAACTAGAAGAAGTTGAAAACCATCGTGGTGAATATGCCAATTGTTTCGACATCCTGGTTCAAAAGTAACATTTCCTACTCCTACACTAACTTCTGGATCCTTAATTAAATTTGCTAAATAGCTTTGTCCAATAAAATATTGAGCAAACGCATCATTTTTTTCACCTACTGGAAAAATAACTCCATTTTTTACATCTTCATTTTTGGCCATAACATCCTCCTTGATTATCTAAATTGACTCAAATAACGTTCGAAGTCTTCATCATCGGGAATTTGACCGTCAAGTTTACCCGCATACCAATCCATCTTGTGATTTAAAACAGCAAGATTTTCTTGAACTTGAGCAATCTCATCAAGACATTTTTGTTTAACTTCTCCCAGCAGCTCTAGACGCTCTGGGATCGTCTCATCACCCATCGCTCGAAGTTCAACGTAACGTTTAAGCTGACCAATGGACATTCCAGTTCCTTTTAAATGAAGTAAAAATCTTACCCACCTAACATCCATTTCATCATAATAACGCCTGTCAGCTTCATCACGCTTAGGTTTAACCAACCCTTCATTTTCGTAATAACGCAAAGTGTAAGCTGATAAACCAACAACTTGAGCAAATTGCCCAATTGATAATTTTTGTCCCGTTATTTCGTCCATATTATGTTCCTTTCATAAGCGAGTTTACTTCTTAGAGCATACTCTAAGTCAAGAAAAAAATAACTATTATGCTTTACAAACTAGTTAAAAAGTTTAAAGGTCTTCTTCGTAAGTGATCTTAGATCAAAAGATCGATTACGATTATGATATCAAAAAAAGCTCAATTATTATTGATTAAACAATGTTTCTTTTTAATTGACAAAATTAGTACTTCGATTTTAGTTTTCAAATTACTTGTTTTGTTAGCCTCATAATTTTTTCGATGGTTGAAAAATAATTCTAGAAAAATTAGTAAATGAACGGTTAATTCGCTAAAATAAAGAAAAATGAAAATCAGGTGAAAATATTGAAGCAATTACAAATTCACAATCTTTATAAAAATTTCGACCAACAAGTAATTTTTGAAAATGCTTCGTTTGATTTTATTCAAGGAAAAATCTATGGTCTCCTAGGTCGTAACGGTTCAGGTAAATCAACGTTATTTAACCTGATTGCTCGTAACATTCCATTAGATGGTGGAGAAATCTTGATTGACTCTGACCAAGGAGTTGGTTTGACTGACAATTATCCTGATCTTGATGTAGAGATGGTGTATACTCAGCCTCATCTTCCATCGTTTATGACTGGCAGAGAATTTGTTAAATTTTTTATCGAAATTAACGGTGAGCGTCTATCAGGTGTTCATTCATCACAAAAACCCGACGATTACTTAGAAATGGCAGGACTAAGTGTTGATGATTCCAACAAGCTTTTGCGCGATTATTCTCAAGGAATGTTAAATAAACTACAGCTTGTTGTCGCTTTGATGCTAAAGCCACCCGTTCTGTTACTAGACGAACCCCTAACAACTGTTGATGTTGTTGCGGCCCACGAAATGCAAAATCTCATTATTAGTATGAAGCAGGATTCAGTTGTCATTTTTTCAACTCATATCATGCAGCTGGCTCAAGATATTTGTGACGAAGTCGTGCTACTGCATGACCATCATCTTGTTGAGTTAACGGGCCTTGATATTCATTCAAAAGCCTTTGAAGATGCTGTTATTGATAAATTATCTAATGAGGTTGTCGATCATGAATAATGTCTTTAAAATCAATCTATTTGCTTATCGGGTTAAAAATACCGAACGAGTTAATGGACTACTATATTTTTTTCGGCGAATTCCCTTAATCGGTAAAAATATTACACCTCATATTTACCAAGTACGCGGTTTAAAAACTTTTCTAACAATTATCCATGGAATCTACCGCTTCATTGTGAATTTATTTTTTGGTGCTTTAGTATTTTTAATTGCTGGTATAGGAACTGCGGTTTACCTAGACAATATCATTCATCAAAACAAAGATATAATTATTTTTACTGTTACCATTTGGATTATCATTTTAGGAATCGTCCATTCAATCCCCCTAAATTTTTTAATTGTTGATGATGACGCCCTCAAATTAACAGACAAATTTAATCTCAGTAAACAAAACTCTTTGCGAATTCTTTCTTTTGGCAAATTTTTAAGGCAAAATTTAACAGCTTCTATGCTGCCGCTTTTAATATTATCCATTATTCAAAATAACATTTGGATTTTCTTAGCTGGAAGCGGTTTTTATGCTGTAACCTTGAGTTGGTTTCAATTTATCTGCCGATTACGGTGGCGTTATAAGATGGCTGGTAACATTTCCATTGTTGGATATTTATTAATTTTTGCAGTCATGCCGCTAATTTTATTTGCGAGCGGTAAATTAGAAATTTTAAGCAAGTTGATATTTAACCCCATTGCTGCAATTGTTAGCTGGTTAATTACTGCTGCTTTTGTTTATTACTGGTTAAAATTCCCTCTAGAAGGCGAATTCATTAAGAATATGATTTGGAAGCTTCAAAAGTCTACTGATGCTTTAAAAATGAAAAAATCTGGTACTGATGAATACCTTGGTCAAGGAATTTCACTCGAAAAGAAAATATCAGCAAATAATGAAATCAAAGTACCACCTAAAGCTACCGGATCAAATTATTTGAATGCTTTATTATTTGCTCGCTACCAACCACAATTGAAAAAAATGCTGCGAAATCGGCTTTTATTGATCGCAGCTGCTGGACTTATAGGTCTTATTGGAATTAAGGTTTTGATGCCCCATAATTTAATAACTGAAAAAGAAATAACAAAAGTTTATGGAATTCTATTTTTTGTCTTTTATAATTGCTCATTTGGCAAAACAATTGTTCAAGTTCTCTTTGTTAACTGTGACTCAGCAATGTTATACTATCCATTTTACCGACAGCCAAAAGCAATTGTAAAAGGTTTTAATTATCGATTTATCCAAACTATAAAGTTTAACAGCATCATTGCTGCTCTTATTTTAGTCCTTTTTATGGGGTTCCCTCTGGTTTCCCCACTTAAAATTCCGTTAATGTTTTATCTGATATTGATTTTAGAACTCTTCGCTCTAACTTTATTCTTTTCTTTTCATGAATTATTCATCTATTATCTTATTCAACCTTTTACCAGTGATCTAAGAGTCGTCAGTCCACTTTACAAAATCATTACTGTACTTATGTGGATTATCTCTTATAACTTTTTTGAAGGAAAACTTTCTGGTTATGGCTATGCAATTACTATTGGAGTATTCACTTTAATTTATGTTGCCATTGGAACAATTATTATCTATTGGTTTGCTCCCAAAACTTTTCGGATCCGTACTTAACAAAAAACTTATAGTTTTAATAATCGAACAATTAATTTTAAAATTAGTTAACTGTTTTAGGCTTTTAGAGTCAAAAATCAAAAAATTATTTAAACTAAATGATTTGATTTTTTTTTACTTTTGGACGATAATACAATCATAAGAAAGAAGGGAGCTTTTTAAAATGAGTTTAGAAGATAAATTTAATAATGCAAAAGACAAAGTATCTGGTAAGGCCAAAGAGGTTGAAGGCAAAGTTACTGGTGACAAAGCTCGTGAAGCCCAAGGTAAAGGCGAAGGTCTAATGGGAAAAGCTAAAGACAAATTATCTGAGGCTAAAGATAAAGTCGAAGATGTAGTTGATGATGTAAAAGACAAGTTCGAAAAAAAATCTGAAGATAAATAATTACTTATAAAAAATGCCCTGCGGGTTAAATAAACTTGCGGGGTATTTTTATAGTTTCAAACTTATAAATAAATTAAATCTAAACAATATAATCTGGACATTACGTCTATAAGTAATAATTTCAGCAACTGAAAACCATATTTTTCTGTAAACTAAATTATTTTTCTTGATTTTTTTCATTATAATACAAGTTTAAGACTTGATTGATGCTTTAAATACTATGAAAACTTTTCATAATATTATTTTTTTTCAGAAAAAGCTTACGAAAAGTTAAATTTTTTGTTAAGGTAACCTTCTGTGGAAAAAAATCAATGGAAGTAGGTCTTATTTTTTATGAATGAAACAGCAGCAATGAGTGCTGATAAACCACGAGTTTCTATTAAACATCCATCTCTCGCAATGGCAGGAATGCTAATTGGAGTATTTGTCGGAATGTTTAGTGAAACTTCACTTAATATCGCATTACCTCAATTAATGAAACATTTGAATGTTTCAAACGGAACTGTTCAATGGTTGGTAACCGGATATATGCTGGTAATTGGCGTAATTTTGCCTTTAAACAGTCTTTTAACTAAATGGTTCACAACCCGGCAAATAGTTATTTTTGGTCTCTGTGACTTCATTGTGGGATCAGTAATATCTGCACTATCATCAACATTTAGTATTTTATTAGTCGGGCGAATGATTCAAGGAATTGCCACTGGATTGCTTTTGCCGTTGATGTTTACTGTTGCCATGCAGGTATTCCCTCCATCAAAATTGGGAACTGCCATGGGAATGTGTGCTCTTGTAATCATGTTTGCTCCTGCAATTGGTCCAACTTTAACTGGATTAATTTTAGCTAAATTATCTTGGAACTGGATTTTCTGGTCATTTGTTCCATTTTTAGCAATTGCTTTAATTTTTTCTTTAACTTCATTGGAAAATGTTGGTGAATTAACCCATCAAAAAGTCGATGTTCTTTCTGTTTTTACTAGTGTTGTCGGTTTTGCCGGCATCGTTATGGCAGTGAGCTTTGCCAGTGATAAAGGTTGGACTTCACCATTAGTTTTAGGCTTATTCGTTGTTGCAATTGTTGCTTTAGCTATTTATGTTTATCGGCAAGTTCATATTGCAGAACCAATTTTAAATTTGAAAATTTTCGCTAATCCAGCATTTCGTGATGGTGCTTTAATGGTAATGCTTGATTTTGGGATCATTCTGTCAGCAATGTACATTTTACCGATGTATTTACAAAACGGTCTTGGAATTGTAGTTGCAATGACCGGTATCATCATGCTGCCAGGTGGATTAATGAATGCCATTGTTTCAGTAGTTGCAGGTCGTCTATTTGATAACTTTGGTGCGAAATGGCTGACCCGTCTTGGATTTTTCATTTCATTAATCGGTGCTTTTATGCTCTTAATGAGTAATGCTAATACTAACGTTGGAATAATTATTGCAGCTCACGTTATTATGATGATTGGCTGTCCGCTTGCAATGACTCCCGCTCAAACACATGCATTAAATGCGTTAAAAGGGCCTGAATCAGGAGACGGAAGTACAATTTTAAATACAATGGAACAAATTGTCGGCGCAATTTCGACAGCTCTTGCGACAAGTTTATTAGTAATTGGCAGAACTAACAGTCATGCCGCTTCTGCTCATGCAGTTTTCACAGACGGTGTTCACACTGCGTTATTATTACCAATTGTCTTTTTAATCATCGCATTACTGATTTCAATATTTACTAAATCGTATAGAAAAGAAAACTAATTAAAATTCTGAAATATTCTGGTACCTCCAGAGGTTTAAATAAACTTCTGGGGGTTTTTATTTTTGTTTATAAAAAAAGACTGATCACTGTAATCAGTCTCTAACAATATAAAAAATAAATTATGATGATATTTTAAAATGGATTAAGTTTCTATTTTAATTTTTCAATCTCTTCGACACTTAAATCGGTGACAGCATGGATCTCTTCAACTTTCATTCCCATTTTTAGCATCTTTTTCGCTGTATCTATTTTAGTCTGTTTAATACCTCGTTCTAGTCCTCGCTCTAATCCTTGTTCTAAACCCTGCTCTAATCCTTGCTCTAAGCCCTGTTCTAAGCCCTGCTCTAAACCTTCACGTTCGCCTCTTTTTCTGCCTTCTTCTTCGGCATACAACATCTGTGCATCCAGCTTTGATCTCGCTCTCTCTACTGCATCCAACATCTCTCGTTCCTCCATCTCTAAATTCTCATAACTTGTTACTTTATATGCATCCTGCAGGTATTCCGGTGCTTCTTTGACCTTTTTATTGCTCTTTAGATAATCGTACCAATACGGCATCTCTCCTTCAAGCGTGTCTCGGGGCTTTGTTAAATCAAAATATACCACACTCAACAGCGGTAAGCCATCTTCATTCTTTAACTCGATTTTATTCTTTACATCATACATCGTAAATCGATGATACGCTTTGTCGTCTTCTTTAAATAAATCAAAGTACACGATGTTAATCCCATACACTGGTCTCAATGACCCATATTTATCCTCTTTAATATCATCCTTTAATTTCTCTAGATCTCTTCTCGCATAATTCGACACATATTTCTCTGACAGGTAATGCAGTGAACGTTCGATAAAATGCGCTTCTCTTCTTACCTGCAGTTCGATGGTTACCAGACTTCCGTCATCAAGCCGGGCTAATACATCAACCTCTGTTTCTAAGAATTCCTGCTGATCTTCCGTCACTTTAAAGGTTCTAATATTATATGGATTTTCGATTATTACATCTACAACGTTTAAACCGATCATATCATGAATGAAGCCGATTAAAATATGACGGTTCTTGGGTGAGGCAAATAGTTTCTTAAATAATAAATCATTTGATGGTAAAATTTCTCTTTTGCGCAATTATATATATCCTTCCTTTTTTAGGCTTATATAAAAGATTACGCAAACAAGATCCAATTCTTAAATTCATCAAATTATTGTTTAATTGTACTAAAATTTTCCTTTTAGAACAAAAAAAAGAGCCTGACCCTTAAATCAGACTCCTCCTTCGATAATGGATAATGATTCCACTGAAGATTTGTCATGTTACAGATTATGCTTTTGTTCATACTTATTGTTTGATTGGAAGGAAAAATTATGAAATTTTATCTGCTTTAATCTTCAGTGAATCCGACATATAGCCCTTCGAGCCATTGATCTTTGCCTACTCGGTAAAAACCATTCTGCTTGCCGGTCACTTTCCATTTACTTCCGTGCATCATCTTGCGCCCTGGATAGTATCCCCCCGTTGTGCTTGCGCTCTTCCAGAGGTTTACCCCATAGCCTTTCTTATACACGATCACTGCTTTGCCTTTAAGCGGTATTACACTTTTAATTGGACTGAAACTTACATATTTACCGCTGACCCATTGGTTCTTACCTACTCGGTAAGATATTTCACCTTTTGAATTAACGGCTTTCTGACTGATCTTCCAAGCCGTTCCATGCTTCAGGCGGTTTCCCGTAAATTTACCTGCCGGAGCATTATAAACTGAAATCCCGTATCCTGGGACATAGTTAATATAACCAACGGCCTTATAGTCTGTCGTCTGCCACTCATTAGCTGAACTTCCGTTCTTTGCCAGCACTGTGATATTTCTAACCATTGTCGTCACTGCCCCGCTAGTGCTGGTCGCTCGATATGTTAACTGATAGATACCGGGAGTATTAGTATCCACAATACCGCTTACGGTTACCTGCGGAGTTCCGTCAACATTCTTGGCGATTCCTTCATAGTTAGGCAATTTATCGTAATCACCTTTGTAATTATTAAAAATCGACCAGGATCCGACAACCTTATATTCCGTCGGCTTAAATGCTTCGCCAACACTAATCGTCTGATCAGTCATCCCTTTAAAAACAAATACTGGCGCTGATGAATCTTTCACGGTGATTGGGACGGTAATGCTTGCGCTGTTCTTCGAGTTCTTAGGATCAGTATACGTATAAACAACTGGGTAGATCCCGGCTTTGCTTAAATCGACCTTACTTGTATCTGCTTTTAACGCTGACATTGGGATTCCCTCAATTATACTGCTGCCTGCTGTCTTTAATTCCCTGCCTCCTCGGTAAAAGTCACCTGAGAAGTGAGCAACTGCATTCTGATACTCCCCGCTGTTATCCGTATATCCTTTTGGCCACTGCATGTATGAGTGCTTGGTATCTGAATTACTGATCCCAAAGCCCCCATACAGATACAACGGCGAACTAACTCCTAAAGCTCCGTCCGTTTGTTTAAAGCTGCCGTCATTTTGCTGCCAGCTGTCTAAAAATGCACTGACTAATATCTGCTGCAGCTTATTATCACTGCCTATTAAATCTGGATTTCCTGCTACTAAAACTGGACTTAGGAGATTCTTAAATGTTTCCGGCACTTCTCCGGCCTTTAGAACCGCTCCATCATCATATGTTGTCGTATATGGTCTAAACTTAACATTAAATGGATCATTACCGCTGCTGATATCTGTTGTTGAGAACGATGGCTTTGTCGTTTCCTTACTTGGTGCAGAAACTGCTGCCTTGTCATAAGTTACAACATTGATTCTAACATGACCGTTTGAGGTATTTCTTCTTAAACGCGGTAAGGTTGCTTCAACCCATTTCGTTCTTTTCACCCAATCTACATCTTTGTGGGTTACTCTTGATAGTTCTGTTGCGAGTTCATCTTCATTGATTTCTTGCTTCTTGGCTGCTTCAGCTACACTTATTAACTTGTAGCCGGTACCGTCATTACTTTCATAATCGTTGCCGTCAGTCCCTTTGTCGGTGAATTCTGGGATTACGTCACCATTTTTTGCGTTCTGCTTTGGATTATTATGCTTAACGGATAATTCAAGAATCTTCGCTGCATTGTCTTCGGCGCTTTTACCTTTAGGATCGTTCTTGCCATATGGATAATAAACTCCATCAATCGTTACGCCTGATCCTTCAGGACCAGCATCGCTGATCATATCACTGGATACTGGACCAACTGAGAAGTCTTGTGATACGAAGAAGCGGCTGTTGTTTTTATGAGAACCATTTTTAGAAAACTCGCCTTTAGGATTGTTGTAAAGGTTGGAGTTAAAATACGCACGTTTAGATTCATTAACCTGAGTAAGACGATGCGTTACAATTACTTTTTGAATTGTATTATTTCTATTATCAACTTTAACGCTTCCCACCATGTAGTACTTACTTTCAAAGTTTGGAGAATCTACTTGACCTAACGTACCTTCTGAAAAGTCAGATGTACTATTAGGCAAAATATTTTTATTATAAATCAAAGGTTGCGGATTAGAGATAAAGTTACCATCTTTATCTTTTACTCTCGTATTCTTGTCCCAAGTCTGAACAAAATAATCACTTCTTCGCCACATCTTTAACTTATCGTATGGGACACTTAAGTAGGTTGTAGAGGTATCGGAATTCCACACCGGTTTTGCAAAAGGATTATTAAAATCATTAAAATAAATATTATCGACTTTCCGACTGATATCTGCATTGCCATCATACAGTATCATTGATCTAGTGAAATCCAACGGCATTCCACTGATGCTTTTATCATAGTTGGTGCCAACGCCACCAAATACATTTATTACACTTCCAAGAGCAGGAAACATTTCAATAGTTTTTTGAGTTCCAGGAATATTTATTTTTAAATTAGAAGTACTAGGCTTCCCGTTGACTGAATCGAGAGGCTTAGTCCCTGCTGGATAAACACCGGTAAAAACATATGTTTTAGAGTTTTGATCCTCTTCAACTAGTTTAGCTTCAGTTTCCGACTTCAAATCTATAATGTTTGATCCTTCCTTTTGAGTCGGATTTGGATCATCAGGATTATTAAGATCCAACTTCTCCTGCGGCTGAATTGTTGAATTCGATTTGTGATTTACTTCATCATATTCTACTTTCTTTCCATCAATTGAAGAAGCTCCGCCACTGCTCATTACAGTGGAATAAGGATTGTTATACGATTTATACATCCAATATGATACCGGTGCATCATATGAGAAACTCTTTTGAAGCTTTCCATCGTTGGTGAAACTTCCATTATTAGAAATCTGAGATACTATTTCATCATAGCTATTATTTTCTATTTTGGGATCGTTAACTACAAAATGGTTAGCGTCATACGCTTCCTTAAAATATGATGAGGGCTGAAATAGATGTTTCACCTTCCCAACATTGGTAGCCTTGTTCGGAAAAGCTTTCTTCGGTGCATCCACATCACCAAAGGAGAATTTTTGACCTGGAATTGCAGCCGGATTGCTGTCCAATGGGGTTCCATCAGACTTTTTTAAATTTTCAGCATTCTTTGAAGCAGCTGGATCTTGATCATACGGTGTCCCTTCTGATTCTTCAACATTAGGAATTGAATCGGCAGATTTCGAAGCTGTATTAGCTTGATAACTATTTTTAAAAAGATCATTTGTATCGATCATATGAAGATCACGACTACCGCCTCCAAACCATGCATCAGTTGTCGGATTTTTTTTAGGGCCTGTTACATCTGGAAATTTATATTTGTAGTATAACGATGGAGAAGAAACTAAATCTTTATCAAAATCGTCAATCGTTCTATTGAAACCCTCTTTTGAATTAAAGACATTATTATACTCGCGATACTGAAAAAAATTATCATTCCCTTTCTGATCTGGACCATTTAATCCATAAAGTGCAGGTGCATGATTATATTGACCTGCCAGAGTATCATTCCCCAAGTTTGAAAGACCCATATTAGGCTTGTCATGCTCACTGTTATGAGAAGATCTTGTCTCTTGATACTGATGACTATAAGAAACATCATGCCAAGTTTTTTCGGTCCCGACAATCTTGTTACCTGCACCCGCATCGCCTGAAGCTTTAGCCGCCTGAACTGCTTTCATCGGTACGGTTTCTTCAAAAGAATTATTACTTGCCAACTTCCTTTTCGTGATCAGATTCGCTATCTCTTTGGCTGTAGTTCCTCTTGGAACCACTATTGTCCCTGCTCCATCTGCCCCCTCGACCCAGAAAGTACTATTGTTCTTAAACTTTATGCTGTCAATCACGGACTGCGGTGCTGTGGTCATATTAAGTCCCGCAACGTTCTTTACTCCATCACCGTCCATTGCATAGAAACTGTGATCAACATAATTATTGAACTTACTGTTCTTAATCGGCTTCGGCAGCGTCTTGTTATTCAGTTTAAAGATCGCTGTAGCTTTCTTACCAGTCTGCTTGCTTTGAGCAACCAGCGTAATACTGCTGGTCGTCTCTCTAATCATATTGGCTTCGTTCTGCGCTACATTATCATAACCATTCACGTAGATCTGAGCATAACCATCATCTGCATCACCAAAGAACGCCTTGCCTAAGACATCAGAAATATTCTTTCCTTCTCCCGGTTTCGGTCTCTCTACTACTCGATCATGAAAAACGTTTGACCCTTGACTATTTACTGGATCGTCATTTGGGTCCTCTGCTCTTTGGGCACCTTGTTTCAAGTATGCTCCTGTTCCAGGTTTGGCATTGTTAAAATCAAGAATTTGAGCAATCAACCCAAAAGCAAGACTATACTTGTCATAGACCTCTTTGTATTTGTCATTTGACCCTGTTGTATCGTTAAACAGCGCTTTTCTTGCTTCTGAATCTTTATCATTCGTTGCGATTGATAAATCGATTAACTGTTTGACGACTTCCTGGGCGCTCGCATTTGTGCTCGCTCCATTTTTCGCTGGATACCAATCTACCGTACCATCACTTGGTCCGGCGTTTTGTAGTAATTTATCATAATCTCCCAAGCCTGGACTTTCAACATCATAATCCCAATTTACATCTGCTTTCACTACCTGTGTTGATGTTACTGCTGAAGTTATCGGGGACAGCATCAGAAGTGCTGAGCTAACTACATTAGTTAGTTTGTGCTTCATTCGTTTCTCCTTAATTTCTTTTCTTTCCCTTTCGATTCTCCTCCGTTCACGGTGGACGGGGAAAATTAACTAGTATCTTCATCATTAAGGGGTTGCATTAATTAAGGTATACGTTACGGTGCCGCTGTATCTGCCTTCCTTAGGAATACTGCTGGAACTTGTTTCAAATAACAGTTCCCATGGCTGTTCCCAGATATCTTCATAAATGACACCTGGAATATTCTTTTCTGCCAAAAGCGTGGCTACTGAATTAAGATTCTTCTTGCCGTTAGAATCTTTGTAGAATAGAGGATTTCCAGCTATTCTCTTTGTGCCGTTTGTTAACGGGGTTGTTTCCCCGTAAATCTGCCATTTCTTGTTCTTACGAGAATTTCGATTATCTGTCACTTTGAGTGTTTGAGCTCCACTCGTATAAGTATGATTTCTGATTGAGCCCCGATGCGTACCAAAATTAATCGCAGTCGGTACTTCTAACAACACGCGTCCACGCTGATCCCAAACGTAAGTTCTGACATCATTGCGAGTTGCAGACTCACTCATAATCTGGGCTGCTGTCTTAACAGCTCCTTTTGGTTCATGATCGCTTCCTCCAACCCCAACCTCTCGCCATTGAGCATCGGTTGCAAAATAATCCGTTGAAGTATCAACCAAATCTTTAATTTTCGTTCCTGGTGTTGGATCTTCCAATCCAACCGAACTCACAAATCCATCAACGGTTATATCAGGAAATTTAGTGTTTGGTCCAAGCTTTAACTTCCAGAGACTGTATTCTGCATACAGAATGCCATCATAGCCTCCAACAATCATAATTCCGTCCGAGGTCGTAGTAATATTAGTGAGATCAAAACTACTTAAATCAAGCTCTGTTAATTCTATGCAACGAAGAAACATTCTATACATATTAGTAACCTTGTTGGTGTCAAAATTACTCACGTCAAGGGTCTTGAGCTTGTAACAATGCGAAAACATTTCTGACATATTAGTAACGTTTCCGGTCTTAAAGTCAGACACATTTATGCTTGGCAACGCCATACATGATGAAAACATATATGACATATCAGTAACGTTTCTAGTGTCAAAGTTACTTACATCAAGACTTGTTAGTGATGAACACCAATCAAACATATCTGACATATTTGTAACCTTACTTGTATCAAAATTAGTAACATCAAGACTTGTTAGCGATCCGCAATGCATAAACATTCTATGCATATCAGTAACATTACTGGTGTCAAAGTTACTTACGTCAAGGCTTGCTAATGATGAACACCACTCAAACATATTTGACATATCTGTAACCCTACTTGTATCAAAATGCGTCACATCAAGGTTTGTTAGTGATTTACATTTAGAAAACATCGAATCCATGTCCACAACATTAATGGTATTAAAGTGCGTCACATCAATACTCAAAAGCGACTCGCAATCTGAAAACATTGAACCCATAGATACCACCTTACTCGTATCAAAATGTGTGACATCAAGATTTATTAGAGACTTACATTTAGAAAACATTCTTGGCATATTTTCAACGTTGCTAGTATTAAAATTAATGACATCTAAAGATGTTAACGACTCACATCCACTAAACATATAACTCATATTGGTTACTTTGCTTGTATCAAAATTATTCGCTCCAAGATTTGTTAAAGCCCCGCAACCACTAAACATCCAACTCATATCAGTTACTTTACTAGTGTTAAAATTTGATACATTTAAATCAGTTAACAGTTTACACTCATTAAACATCGAACCCATATTGATTACTTGACTAGTATCGAGACCTTCTAAACCTTCAATTGTTGTAAGTGAAGGTATAAAAGCAAATAACCCGTATAGACTGTTTCTTGCTGTTACTCCCGGTTTAATCACTGCTTTGGTTATCTGACGTTTGTAAGGATTCCACGGCCAATCCCGATAAGAGGTACTGTTAGGATTTGGGAAAGGTTTCCAATCGGCACTAGCATTCAACTCATGTGGATAGATCGTCAGAACTTTAGTCGTTTCATTAAAGTCCCACCAGCCCAGATCATTTACTGTCACTGAATCAGTTGTCGGAACGTAATTGGCTGTATTGTACACTGTTTCAGTACTAGCTAAAGGTGCATTAGCGTTAGCAGCATTATAGAAATATGACCCGTAAATTGGATTACCGCTATCATCAATCAACTGATTGGATTGATCGTAGATTGATACCTTTGAGACAATAGTTGACGTTTTGGCTGCTCCCGGTGTTGCAGGATTATTAGTGATCGTAATTTGTCCCGCATCGTTAGCAGTAAGGCTGGCTTTTTCGACTCCCTGATACTTCATCTTGACCGTATTAGTACCAGTCTCGCCAGCTCTAATATCATTAATTGCTCCCACATTTATCGGAACATAAAGTAAGCCGGCTTTTTGAGTTACGCCTGCAGGCAACGTGCCTGTTGGTGTAAACAAGCCGCCTAACGACTGAACCGCTGTGACTTTATGCCAAATCGGCAAAGTATTGTTTTTCGCTGTATATTTAAATGTGACTTCGTCTCCCGGATGAATGTTGGCGGTTTTAGAGAATGTTGTCCCGTCAGTACTTAACTGTAAATCCGATGTCACATCGGTACTGCCTGCAGGAAGTTCTTGGCGGTAAACATAGTTAACAAATATTATATTGCCAAAATTAGTTGTAACATTCACATTACCGCCGCTCGTATCAACAGTTGAGCCGCTCCCAGGTGCTCCTAAACGCTTATTGGTCCGAGTATTGTTATCGAAGAAGGTTCCGTTAACTTGCGATCTGCGATAAGTTTTCCCATTCTTTACAATTGTGGCTGGACTTGTAGAATCCGTAAATTGAGTCGAACCCGGGTGAGTTACCTGCCAATTCGCTTCCAAAGTCGAAACAGGCGGCTGTAAATCATTCCCATTTTCATCAATATAACGAGTTGTAATTACCGGGTCTCCGGGAGTAAATGTCCCGCGAATATTTTTGATTGTGTTTCCTTCAACTCCAGCTCCAGTAGAACCTAAAATTGAAAATGCCCAGCTCGGCTTACTGGCAATTATTGCCTGTTCGTTAGCATTTAAAATTTTGGTCCAGCTGACCTGACCTCCCGTTGCTGCATCACCGATTGTAACTTTTAACGTATGACTTGCTGCTGTATAGAAAATCTGCATCGGCCGCCACGTATTATCTGGAACCACAATTGAATCTCCGCTGACACCACCAAAAGCATCGCTTTTCGGAGTCACCGCAAGACCATTTAAAGGTGCTGAATATTGAGAAGCCGAAGAAAATCCGGTGTTGTCGGTCGTTACAAAAGAACCGTTAGATACTCCTCCAGCTGCTGTACCAGCATAATAATCATCAGGATGACGATCAATATCTAAACGATGACTTGTACTGCCATAAGGCGTATTAGGAGTTCGAGTTCCAATAATGCCATTATAATTTGTATCAATTTTAAAACTGATTGCATTCATAATGTCGCTGATTCCCAGGTCTCCCCCGTTAATCCCGATCGAATGAATATTTTGACCAAGATCAGGATCCGCAGCAGTAGTTACAGGTGTCGTATCAGAGTGACGCCCAAATACCGCTGGTAAAACGTAGGGTGCACCACCATTTAAATCGGTGATTGTTTCACCTGGACTATACATGGGATGAAAAATAAATCCCAACCCATCAGCAAGAAAGGCAACTGAAGAACGTTCAATTTTCAAATTCCAACTGAAATTAAAATCCTGGGTCATATCGACCGTTGCATTAAGCGTAACGGCTCCAACTTGATAATATTTAGGTTCGTTAATTGAAATGGTATCCCAAGTACCATCATCGTTGACTTTAGCTACTGCACTACCGACGGTAGCAAAAAAATTCTGGCTGTCTCCTGGCCCAATACTTACCGGAGTTAAATCACCAGAACCACGCGATTGAATTTTAGATTGTGACTTGATCTTAGGGAGTGAATCTTTTTCAAAAGGATCTACAAAACTAGATCCAACATTGTTAGCTAAACGCCCCCCCCTGAAATCGCTACCATTATTTTCACTGGTTAAATTATGCTTAAAATCTGCTGCTTTACTGCCTTCTTTAATGTTTAATCCAAAAACAATCGTTGTAATACTTACAATTGCAATTAATAAAGATCCTAATAACTTGATATATTTGTTCATTAAATTCATTACTCCCGTCTGATTTGATGAATGTTTTCTAAGTATAACAAAAATCGAATAGATTTAATATTTAATTTTATAAAATTTTTTTATAAAAAAACAGCTAATTACCATTATGCTTGGTATTAGCTGCTTTTCGCGTTTTCCAACTATGTAGCATTCACAAATATATAGATATAATTTCGTTACAGATTGTTAAATTAATTACTGATAAGTATTTAAAGTAACTTTTAGAGAACTCTACCAATTTTATTTTGCGAGACCTTCAGCAATTTTATCAAGATTCCATTTCATCATCGAATAATAGCTATCCCCATTAGCCCCTTTCTTGGCAATAGAGTCGGTAAAAATGGTGGTGTAAATTGGAATACTGGTATCTTTTGAGACAGTCTTCATTGGTCGTTCATCTACGCTGCTCTCAACAAATAACGAAGGAACTTTAGTGGAACGCAATTTCGTGACTAAATCTTTAATCTGATCAGGAGTGCCTTCTTCTTCAGTATTAATTTCCCATATATAAGCAGCCGGAACATGATAAGCTTTAGAAAAATACTTGAAACATCCTTCACTGGTGACAATTAGCTTTTTATTCTTTGGTATTTTGGCAAATTTTGATTTTGCTTCCTTATCTAAAGCCCCCAGTTTCTCAACATATTTATTTAAATTTTTCTTATAATAAGACTTATTTTTGGGATCTTTTTTGGATAATTGCTTTTCGATATTTTTGGCATAAATGATTCCGTTCTCTAAATTAAGCCAAGCATGGGGATCTTCCTTACCTTTTCCCTCTTGACCTTCTAAATAAATTACATCAATACCATCACTGGCAGCAAAATAATCAACATTGTCTTTTTTGTTGGCATTTTTGACCAATTTTATAAACCAAGCATTTCCACCGGTTTCTAGATTAATCCCATTATAAAAAATTAAATCCGCTCGTGATGTTTTTTGAACATCTTCTGTCAACGGTTCATACTCATGCGGATCTTTGCCCACTGGTACGATACTATGCAAGTCAACTTTATCATGAGCAATATTTTTAGTAATATCGGCTAGGATCGAATTGGTAACAACAACCTTTAATTTCTGATTAGAATCTTTTGTTTGTTTTTTGCTAGTAGAACACCCCACTAATAAAAACATTGAAAGTATTCCCAAAACTATAATTTTCCATTTTTTCATGCAGTCTTTTTAGCTCCTTTTCTTAAAAATTTTTGCTTCGGTGAAATCAAAAAACTAACAGCAAAAATTACTGCAGAAGTTAACACAATACTTGAACCAGCTGCAATATTAAATGTGTATCCAATAAATAGTCCCAGAATTGATGAACACGCTCCTAGAATTGAAGAAATAAAAATCATCATCTTTAGACTATTTGCATATAAATAAGCTGTGGCTGCAGGCGTAATCAGCATTGCAACAATCAAGATTGTTCCAACACTCTGCATTGCAGTTACTGCTACTAAGGTTAATAAAATCATCAATAAATAATGATAGAAATTGACTTTCATTCCCATTGCTTTTGCCATTGTTGGATCAAAAGACGTAATCAGCAACTCTTTAAAGAATAAGATCACGATCAACAAAACAACTACTGAAACACCAATTGTGATCCACTTATCAACATCCTGAACCGCTAGAATATTTCCGAACAAAATATGAAATAAATCAGTTGAGCTATTTGCTACTCCAATCAGAATAACCCCTAGAGCCAGAAATGAACTGAACGTTATTCCAATCGCGGTATCTCCTTTAATAACACTATTATTCTGAATAAAAGTGATAATCACCGAAGCTAATAGACCAAATAAAATTGCGCCGATGAAAAAATTAATTCCCAAAATGTAAGATATTGCAACTCCTGGAAGTACGGCATGAGAGATTGCATCTCCCATTAAAGACATTCCTCGGAGAATAATAAAACATCCAACGGTTCCCGAAACAATTCCAATAACCACTGCGGTAATCAAAGCATTCTGTAAAAAATGAAACTCATACAAACCATTAATAAAATTTTGGATCATTTGATCCCTCCCCTTTATACAAAAATACTATCCCCATAGGCTACTTTAAGATTTTTTTCATTGAAAACTTCTTTAACCGGTCCAAAATCAATCGTTCTTTTATTGAGAATAATGACATCATCAAAATAATCTCTAACTTTACTTAGATCATGATGGACGATCAAAATTGTTTTCCCTTGTGCTTTTAAATCCATCAAAGTTTCCATAATAATTTTTTCACTGATTGAATCAATCCCAACAAAAGGTTCATCCAAAAAAATATACTTTGCATCTTGAACTAAACACCTTGCTAATAGTACTCGCTGGAATTGACCGCCCGATAATTCACCTATTTGACGTTCTGAATATTCTGATAGATTTACTTTGTCTATAGCTTGAGAGACCTTTTCCCACTCCTTATTTTTAACTTTCTGAAAAAGTTTTAAATTAGCATAAGTTCCGAGTGAAACACATTCCTTTACTTTGATCGGAAAAGTATGATCAATATCAGCTTTTTGTTCAACATATGCAATTTGGTCTAAACTGCTTTTACTATCTTTGCCATCGATTAATGTTTTCCCTTCGTGTGGGATAATATTTAAAATTGATTTAAGCATTGTGGATTTTCCAGCTCCATTGGGGCCGATAATCCCTGTTATAACTTTGTCTTCCACTTCTAGTGAAACATCATCCAATGCTAAAACATCGTTGTAGTAGACACTAAGGTTATTTACTTTTAACACAGTTCACTCCTTCCAACTTGAGAATATATAATCCGAGTTTAGTAAATGAACTTTTGCGAATGAAATTAACTTTATTTTTACTTCTAGACTGTAAATTCAAGCTTGAACTTTATATTCTAGAGGACAAAATAATTGCAATCTTAATATTCTGTAATAATCTTTAATTAATAAACAAAAAGTTTAAACAGCTTTAGTCATTTCCACTAACAAAAATTTTCATAAAAAAACTCGTCATCTGTCAAAGGCATCCTAATTTAAGATGCCTTTGACAAACAGCGAGTTAAAATATTTTATAATTGAATCTGATTTATTTTCTATTTTGGGCCTCTTTCTATTATTACGAGAAGTCTAAAGTTAAGAAATATCCTCCACTTTTAATGTGTTGTTTTACTTATCTTAGCCTAAAGGTTTAATAGATAAATTACAATTAAACTTGTAAAGCAAACAATAACTTTAGGAAAGCTTTATAATTATAGTAAAAAACTGATCGAGAAAAATGGCAAGACTATACTCAAATAACCGAACAGGTTCGAAACATACATATCGATTTTATAAGGAACGTCGTGATGATCCTAGATGGCACGACGATTTTATTGAGGTCAGAAGTTTACGCAGAAAAGAAAGACTTTTTGCTTCACTTGTTTTTCTGCTTGTATTATTGATTGGCATTGGTCTTTTTGGTGATCAAATTTCTCCTGTAAATTATACTTTTAGTGACTTCAAAGGTTCAGATAAAACGTCAAAAAAATCATCTTTTAGTGCACCTGCAAGCAGCAGTTCAAGTGAAAAACCAGCCGAAGAATCAAGTGAACCAACAAAAAAAGACGAAACTGATTCGTCTAATGAGCAAAGTAACAAAGAAATAGTTAAAAAATATCTGATCGGAAATGGTTTTAGAATTAATCCCATTCTTTTCGATGGTGAAGATACTGATCAAGCGATGAACGAAAATAAAGCACCTCAAAATTTAGCTCACGACGGAATTGAACTTCTACTTTTTAAAGATGAATCTACAGTAACTGTTAAAGGTGTCCCAGCATACTTTTTCCCAAGTGATACAAAATATAATATTTCTGATAAATTTCTGACAATTGGCTCTCAACTTGAACAAATTCCTTATTCGATCGTCGATGGGAAAGTTGAATTTCATACATGGACTTCATCTGACAATTTTGATGGACAAACTCACTCGATCACTTGGCAAATAAGTCCTGATGATTCAGTCCAAAGTTTAATAGATCAATCTCTTAAGTTTAAAGCAGAAGAAGAGGCTAACCTTAAAAACAAATAATCTAATTTAAATATTCACTAATAAAATTACTAATTTCATCACAATTTCTTCATTTTTACCATCTAATATAAAGAGTGTAGAAATTAGTTAATTCCTCCCAAAGAAATGAAGCAAATCTCTACAATAACTTACAAACTCCCAAAGCTACTCGATGAGCCTCCCTTGTCGGGTATTTATTTTGCCTTAAAATAGTTATTAACTAATTTACCGCTAAGCGTTCGATAATTTGAGAATATTTAGGATATTCTTTTAACAAATCACCCTTATGCATCAATTCAAAATCGTGATAATCAAAACCCGGAGAAACCACGCAGCTGACTAAACAAAAAGATTCTGGTTCATTAACCTCAGAAGCAAAAATTGTGTTTTTCGGAACTTTAAATTGCAAAACTTCACCATTTTGGACGTCTTTCCCTAACTTCACCGCATAATATTCGCCTGATTGGGAAATGCAATGAATTGTAATCGGTGCTCCATCATGGTAATACCAAAGTTCATCATGATTAAGCCGATGAAAATGAGAACAGTTATTATCATCTAGTAAAAAGTAAATCGAAGTGTAATAATATCGCTGATCGTTACTGGCAGAATCAAAGAATTGTTCATCGCTCGCATAAATTTGGCGAAACCAGCCTCCTTCTTGATGAGGTTCCAATTTTAATTGATTAATATAATCTTCTTTTTTCATTTTTTCCTCCGCCTTTATTTTAATATTCTGGTTTAATATATGGTACGGTTTTTATCGTAACGCCAATCGAACTATTCTCAATCCAATCAGCGTTTTCAATTTGCTTAAAGTTTTCGCTCTTTCCCGTTATAATAACCCCCTCAAATTTAGCATCAGATAACTTTGGATACTTCTTTGCATAATCCTTAGCAAATTTAGATCCATTAAAATTACTATGTTTACCGAGCAAAGAAGCTGGAGCTTCTAATAAATATTTACAAAACCACTTGTAATAATCTGATTTTAAAACTCCATTATCCGCTTGAAATCCTATATATTGATCACTTTGATTTGATCCTGCACCTGTGCCACTCATTCCAATCCAGTACCATTCAGTTCGCAAGTTCTTAGGGAAAAGCTTCTTAATTTCATCATAAGTCATTGGCTTCTTGAAGGTGATTGCAAGTTCTGCAACATAACCCTTCATTTGATTTAATTTAGAAATTTCATTAACTTTAGTTTGGGTAAAACTATTACTTGATTTTACATACTTACGATTATAAAATGTGGGGATTTTGTTTTGCGTCACCCGATCAAAAACTTGCTCACCATTCATACTATCACTGTCAGTTGTAGAATCATCTAATATTCGCCTTCTAAATAAGCCATATCTTCCTTCAAAATTACTCCAGGGAACTCGATAACCGTCAATTTTTTTGTACCGATGACTCACGATTTTACCTTTTAAGTTCGTATCATCTGCTAATAATTGGTCACTTATCTCAATATTAGGAGACATGATCTGCGATTGAATGCTCATTTCTTCAAAAAGATGTGATGATTGATTTCTAACTAAACCTTTCATCACTTGATAAGTAATTAAAAGCACTGCCAACGCTGTTACAATCGATAGCCCAATCATTGCTAACCAGCGTTTAACTTTCACTTTGCGGGCTAAGCGTTCAAATTTTTGTTCTTCATTCATTAATTTTATCTCCCATTATTTTCTTAACTTTATGTCGAAGTCGATATAGTCTCATTTTTACCGCTGAGGTCGGAATCTTTAACTGCTCTGAAATATCTTCAATTGATTGATGATTAATATATTTCATATTTAGCAGCTCCCGATTTTCAGATGATAATTGATTCATGGCTTTTTCAAGCCGTTCTTCTCTTGGATCAATATCATCCGGCGGCCTTTGAAGTTCTGGCACCAAATATTTTTCTAAAAGATTCTCAAGTCTCTTATCTCGGCGATACTGATCGATGTATTTATTTTTCACCATTTGATACATATACGGCCGTAGTTTGTCAGGCGGTAAGATTAAATCCAGCTCCAAGATTTTGACAAAAACGTCTTGAATTACATCTTCGGCAAGATGAGAACTTGCTCCCTGACTAATTAGATAGTTACGCAGTTCGATTGACAAGTCTTTGATTATTTCTTCATAACTATCTAATTTCACAAGTTTCCCTCCTTTTCATATTATTAACGAATGACAATTTAAAAAGTAACGAAAAAACATCTACCGTTAAGCAGATGTTTTAATTAAGCCAGCCATAATTTGTTTTTTAAATGCTAGAACTTTTATTCTAAATACATTGATTCCATCTTTTTCTTGAAATCTTTTGGCAAATCAAGACCTTCTTCAAGATAATGATCAAAACTATCATAATGCTTGTCAATTGTGGAAAAGTACCGTTTTAAATAATCTGGTTTAACGCATAGCGCTGTTTCCACCCCTTTTAACTGTTCAGGAGTTAACTTATCTTCCAGCTCAGTTAAAATTTCTTGATTAGCACTTTTGCGCATTACATTCGTTTTCAAATAATCATCGAAAATTTGATCATCGCTAACACCCAAACTCTTGAGAATCAAGGCAGCACCTACTCCTGTTCGGTCCTTACCAGCGTAACAGTGAAAAATTACTGGTTCAGGCTCTTCTATTAAAGAAAGAAGAAAGTGATGATAACTTTGACGTGAGGAATCACATAAAGCCATTTCTTCATAAGTTTTCAGCATATTCTCATCGACTTGACCATCACCAGAAACTATTTCTTCAACACTTGCTTGATTGGTTACTGCATCTTTTAAAACATCCAAAACTACATATTCAGCACCAGACCATAGATCATCTGGAAACCTTTTTCGTTCATCAGTTCCGCGAAAATCAAAGATTTTCTTGATCTTAAGTTCATCGCTTAAATAGTGGAGCTGGGAATCGGATAATTCAAATAATTGTCCACTGCGAAAAAAGAAACCTTCTTTCACTCTGCCGTTAGTTCCGCTATAGCCTCCTAGGGAACGCAAATTAGTAATTTCTTCTGTCATCCTTTACCTCAATCTTCTCGTTTTATTTCAATTACGTTAGGGTCTTGGGAAATTTTCCACAAAACGTCATCAATATTATAATTTTGATCTAAAATTCCGTCTACTTCGAGATTTACGGTTTTATCCGTAATTTTATGAATTCTTATATCAGTTTTCTTAAATCCTTGTTCTTCCAGTCCATTGCAAACTTGATCAGAATTCATTTTCTCATTTTTTAAAATTAATTGACAGTGAAAATGCCTCTTGCGAAAAAGATAAGTTAACAGAAAATCTTGCCGTACGACATACTGTACTAAAACCATAATAGCCGATGATACAATTCCCACTACGTAAAGTCCTGCCCCAATGGCAAGACCAACTGCGGCAGTTGCCCAAACACCAGCTGCCGTTGTTAGTCCATTAACTCCACTGCCTCTAATTAAAATTGTGCCAGCTCCAATAAAACTGATCCCGCTAATAACTTGTGCTGCTATTCGTGATGGATCAAGGTCAACTCCTGAATGTCCAATAACATCTACAAAGCCATACTTGGATACGATCATCGTTAAAGCAGCACCAATTGCTACAATAATATGAGTCCGGATCCCTGCACTTTTCAGCTTTATAGCTCTTTCATAACCAATTAAGGCACCACAGCAAGCGGCTAGCACAATTCTAAGTAACCATTCAATATTCAATAAACTAGCCTCCTTCTACTAAAAATATGTAAGTGAATATTGTAGTCCTTTTTAGGTTAAATGTTAAATTAGATAAAATTGGTGTCAGAAAAAGATGCCTAATGTATAATTGTTTATATTAATTTAGAATGGATATTTAAATGAAGAAAGTTTGGTTCTTTATTGATGACTCTGGGGTTCTACATCATAATGCTCCTAATGATATTTTTGTGTATGCCGGATATTCGTTTATAAACAATGAAAAAAAGAAGACGCTAAACGTAGATATAAGTTTTTATCGAAAAAAATCCACGATTGCGCTTGTATACATGGCGAAGTAAAAGCATCAAAATTAAAAGCAAATAATAAAGCTAAACTTTTTCGTGTAATGAGACGGGAGAACAGCCTTTCTGCTACTGTAAATATCAGAAAAGTATATAGTAATATTCTTGGTGATAAGAATTCAATTCATCGATACAAAGACTATGTTTTAAAACGATTAATAAAAAAACAAATTCAAAAATATATTCTTGATGGTTCTTTAACAGAAACTGATGACTTGTATATAACAATTTGTTTAGATGAACAAGCTACTGCAACTAACGGGATCTACAATTTAAAAGATTCAATTTATGAAGAATTGGTTGAAGGAATTCATAACTTTGATTATGGCACATTTCATAATCCAGTGATGCACTCTAAAGTTAAAGTAGATGTTCAGTTTTGTGATTCTTCTCAAAATTATTTAATTCAATCTGCAGATATTTTAGCAAATAGGGTTTGGAATTCTTATATGAGGAATAAGCCTGAATTAAGAGAATTTACCAATCATGTTAGTTTGCATTTGTCTTAGTATCTGATATAATCACTTCGCAGGTATTTAATACACTGGCCACAGCAGTGAATCGATAGATAATATTAAGCGTAATTTTAAGTACGCCGACTCTGCTGGTATTCTCCTCATTAGAGGGGAATATTTTTTTGCGGATTTATTTAATATTTCAAATAATTATCTTTACTTTCTTCTTACACTAAGGCCTTGGATCGCATAATCATACGTCCAATTTTTTATTTCTGTCATCTCATTAGTTCGATAAAAATCACTTATTAGCTGATTCCACATCTCCCATTTATCAAGTGCTACATTAATTAACCCCACTCCATGATCAATCATTATTTTGTTCGCCACTAACATTGCAGTTCTCTTATTCCCGTCCCAAAACATTGATTACGCATATTGTGATACATTAAAGTTAATGCCTGATCAGCAGCACTACAGTTACTATTTAGTAATTGATTTAAAAATTCAATTTCCGCTTTTTCATTAACCTTTGGTGGTTTAAAATTCTCACCATTTCCTAAATCAACACCTCCTTGACCACTTCTTAACTCACCAGGAATTAAAGCATCTTCCATTGCCACAATTGCATTAACCTTTTTCTCAAAATTTAAATCTAATATTTCTTTGCTTTCTGTAAAAAATTGCCAAGCTTTTTTAAGGTTAACAATGGTTAAGACATCAGAAATTGGAACTCCTTGAACACTCATTCCATCCATAATCGTTTGAGTTTGAGACAAAGTCGTATTAACCCCTTCAAATCGAGCTTCGGTATGCACTAGTAAGACAAAATTACTTCGGGCAAAGCGTTTGTTTTCTTCTTTAGTAAATCGTACTGGTCAGTAATTTTCATTTAATTTGGCCACTCATCAGTGACCGCTTTAATTAATGGCAGAACCTTTTTTCGATCTTGCTTTAAATAGCTTACATATATTGGCATCTGAGCACTTTCATCACTAATTGGAATGGATACTCGATCATCGTAATCTAGGCGTTTCACCCAAAATGAACTCAGCTTAGATAAATTAGTCGTAAAATATGGAAAATTTGAATACTTCGTTAGTTTAGCTAACGCATTTTGCTCTTCTTGGTACATAAAAGTCGCATCAGGAATTGATTCCTGAATCATTTGACTCCACGGCCCAATTGCCCGTAAAACGATAAAACTTAACCCTTTAAGCTCTTTAAAAGTAATCGTCTCTTGATTCGCATGATACATAAATTGATCAAGATTAACAATCAGCCGTTCAATCCCAACACAGCGTGATTCAATGTCTTTGGTCATTAATTCTTGATTTGAAAAAATTGCCGTAAACATATGATCTTTTAATAGCCGTTCAACCGCATCGTTACTTTGCAAATTTTGTTCAATCTCAATTTTAGTAGTTAGTTTCACTTGTTCTAACGCGAGCATGGGGCCCGGAATTGTCATTCCAATTCGAAATACTTCCTTGCTCCTAGCAAAATTTTGGACCGTATTGACTAGATCTTGATTGGCTTTTAAAGCTTTCTTTGCCTCTTTAGCTGCCACTTCGCCAATTTCAGTCAAAGTAATTCGGTTGGGCTGACGGTCAAAAAGCTGGACTCCCAGAACAGATTCCAATTTCTGCATTCCACGTGTAACCGAAGGTTGAGTTAAATTAAGCTTCTCTGCTGTTGCAGCAAGCGTTTTGGTTTCTTTAAATGTGACTAGTTCTTCTAAAAGATAATTATCAATCATTGTTGATCCTCAGCATACATCATTTGTATACTACCATGTTTATTTAGTAATTTTCAAATTGTTCTTTTCTGATTAAGATAAATAAAAAAGGAGGATAACAAAATGAAGCAAATTCCAACTATTAAACTAAACAACGGGGTCGAAATGCCCCAACTAGGATTTGGAGTTTTTCAAGTCCCCGATCTAAACGAAGCTGAACAAGCAGTAAGTGATGCATTATCTGTCGGTTACCGTCTAATTGATACAGCTGCCGCATATCAAAACGAAGAAGCGGTTGGTGCCGCAATTAAAAAAAGCGGGATTTCTCGAAATGAAATTTTTGTCACATCAAAGCTTTGGGTTTCCGACTTTTCTTACGAAAAAGCAAAAAAAGGAATTGAAACTTCACTTGAAAAACTAAATCTTGACTACTTGGATCTTTATCTTCTTCATCAACCATATGGCGATACAATGGGAGCTTGGAGGGCTCTCGAAGAAGCAGTTCAAGAACATAAGATCCGGGCAATCGGAGTTTCTAATTTTTACGCCGATCAGCTAAAAAATCTTGAACTAACGATGAACATTAAACCAGCCGTAAACCAAATTGAAATTAACCCTTGGTATCAACAAAATTCAGAAGTAACATTCAATCAAAGAGATGATGTTGCGGTAGAAGCATGGGCACCATTTGCTGAAGGTAAACATCAAATTTTCCAAAACGAAACGCTTGCTGAAATTGCTCAAAAATACAATAAATCAAATGGGCAAGTAATTCTGCGCTGGCTTCTTCAGCGCAACATAATTGTGATTCCTAAATCAGTGCACAAAGAAAGAATGATTGAAAACTTTAATGTTTTCGACTTTTCGTTGACTGATGAAGAAATGAAAACTATCGCAAGTCTTGACCGCAATGAAAGTCAATTTTTTGATCATCGCGATCCAATTACAATTGAACAAATTTTTGGTTCCAGCTTAAAACAAATTAATAATAAGGAGTAAATACATGACAATTCCAAATATTGAGCTAAATGATGGTAATAAAATCCCAGCAATTGGCTTTGGCGTTTTTCAAATTCCTAATGACGGCTCAACTTATAAAGCCGTTAAAGAGGCGCTAAATTTTGGCTATCGCCATATTGATACTGCTGTCGCATATTTTAACGAAGAAGAAGTTGGACAGGCAATTAAGGATTCTGGGATTCCTCGCAGCGATCTCTGGATCACCAGTAAGCTTTGGCTGCAGGATTACGACTATGAAGATGCAAAAAAATCAATCGATAAATCTTTAACAAAATTAGGACTTGACTACCTTGACCTTTATTTAATTCATCAACCTTACGGAGATGTTCCTAGTGCTTGGCGGGCTTTAGAAGATGCCAAAAAAGCAGGCAAAATCAGATCAATTGGCGTTTCAAATATGACTCCTAAAATTTGGCAACAGTTCGTGCCCCAATTTGATACAATACCTGCTGTTGATCAGGTTGAATTTAACCCCTATTTTCAGCAAAAAGAACTTCAAAAACTCTTAGCTTCAGAAAATGTCAAAATTGAAGCTTGGGCTCCACTAGGCCAAGGAAATCAGGAGCTCCTAAACGATCCTGTCATTGACAAATTAGCCGATAAATATGATAAAGACGCTGGACAAATTATTTTGCGTTTTGAACATCAAGAAGGAATTATTATTTTTCCAAAATCAGTTCATCCGGCAAGAATTAAAAGTAATCTTGAAATTTTTGATTTCCAACTAACTGATGATGAAATGGAAGAAATTAGAGCATTGGACAAAGGACATGGTCGACACGATCCTGATGCACCAGGCGTAGGAGAGATGCTTTTGGCTAACTTTGATGTTCATGCTGACGATTAATCTAAAAAATAAAAAAGTAGTGATGATTAATTTTATTCACTACTTTTTTTATTGTATTACGGTGTGTCATTAATTAACGTGAAGGTTACTGTTGCGTTGTATCTCCCAGCACGTGGTATATCACTTGGTTGTGCTTTAAAGCTTAAAGTCCACGGATAGTTCTTGACATCTTGATAACCACTCGTTGCTGTCCCACTATGTAATGTTTGAGCTGTTGGAAGAAGGTGCGTTACCACCCCAGTTGTTGTATTGCGATGATATAGCGGATTTCCTCTAATGACTTTTGTAGAATTCGTACTCAACTTAAACGGACTCGTTACCGCCGCTTCCACATGCCACCTCTTACCCGTTTTGACATTACGGTTATCCGTTACTTTTAAATTCTGTGATGCACTCTTGTATTCCTTATTTTTTAAATATCCTGCATGAGTCCCAAAGTTAATGTTTCCTGGCGCTGCTGCTAACGTTTGCGTCCCATTCTGATCCCAGACATAAGTGTGAGCAGACGTATTTGTTAAAGAATCTGTTGCAATCTGAGCTGCAGTTTTTGCTGCTCCCGTTGGAGCATGAACCGTTGTCGGCGTTAATGCCTCCCGCCATTGCGCATTGGTCGCATAATATTGTGGATTTGGCGGAACTGGATTCGCTATATCATTAATTGCCGTTCCAGGTTTCGGATTAGGGAGTAAAGTTTGACTTCCTAACTTAGTTCCCGATCCCAATGTCAACTTCCACAGCGCTGAGATTCGATTAGGTTCAGTTACACTAGGTGGAGCTAGATTAAACATATTCAAGGTATTAGCTGTTGGCTTAATGTTGAAACTTGATAGATCAAGTTCTGTTAAACCTGAACTTTTTTCAAATAAGTACGACATATCTGTCACATTTGAAACGTCAAACTTACTAAGATCCAAATGAGTGATCAATGGACAATCGGAGAACATTGACTGCATATTGGTTAAACTGGAAGTTACGAAATTAGAAGTGTCGAGTTCTTTAAGTTTTAGGCAATGCAGAAACATCCAATTTGCATTTGTCACATGGCTCATATCGAAATGACTGACGTCAATTGCTTCTAGCGATTCACACATCGAAAACATCGCATATGTGTTCTCTGCCTTACTTGTATCAAAGTGGCTGACATCGAGATCAGTTAAACTTTTATCTCCTTCAAACATTCCTGAAAAGTCATCAACATTACTGGTAATGAAATTTGGACCGAATGTTACTCTCTTTAAATTTGTACACTTTTGAACTAATCGATACATTATCGTTACATTCGGTGTATTAAAAATCGAGAGGTCTAAAGATTCAATGCTTGAACATCCAGCAAACAAACTATTTAAGTCGGTCGCATTCGTTAAATCAAGGTTATTTAACCCCACAAATTCAGTTACTGCACTTAGACCGTTAAACAAATGAGAAACTGAACCGCTGGATGTTACCCCTGGATTAATCACTACTTTGGTAATATCTGCTGAGTACTGTTTCCAAGGCCAGTCTACATCTGGAAAGTTGGGAATATTTGTTGGAGTTACGACCGCATCATTATAAGCATTTAATCTATGCGGATAAATATTCAGAACTTTACTTGTTGGATTATAGTCCCACCAACCTTGATCGTTGACCGTCACTGAATCAGTTGTCGGGATGTAGTTGGCCGTATTGTAACGCGTATCGGTATTAGCTAAAGGTGCTTGTGTGTTTGCAGCGTTATAGAAATATGATCCGTAGATAGGGGCTCCATTATCATCGATCAACTGATTAGACTGATCATAGATCGACACTTTTGATACAACAGTGGATGCTTTTGCCGTACCAGGTGTTGCCGGGTTACTAGTTACGGTAATCTGGCCCGTATCATTGGCAGTTAAATTGACTTTTTCAACCCCCTGATACTTCATCTTAATCGTATTTGTTCCTGTTTCTCCCGGCCTTAGGTCATTTATTGACCCAAAGTTTAACGGAATGTATAATAAACCTCCGTTTTGCGTTACCCCGTTTGGCAGCGGGCTTACTGGTGCAAACAGTCCCCCTAACGACTGAACTGCTGTTACTTTCGACCAGACTCCCGGGAGGTTATTATTCTTAGCGCTATACTTAAACGTAATGTCCTGTCCAGGATGAAGATTTACTGTCTTCGCATAGTTAATTCCATCGGTACTTACCTGTAAATCTGATGTTACGTCTGTACTCCCTGCTGATAACTCCTGCCGGTAGATATAATTAATAAAAATTATATTTCCAAAACTAGTCGTAACTGATACATTACTACCAATATTATTAACTGTTGTTCCAGTTCCAGGTGCCCCTAAACGCTTATTAGTACGGGTATTGTTATCAAAGAAAGTCCCGTTAACCTGAGATCTCCGATAAGTTTTTCCATTTTTCACAATCGTCGCTGGACTCGTTGAATCCGTAAACCGTGTTGACCCAGGATGACTCACCTGCCAATTTGCTTCCAGCGTCGAAACAGGAGATTGCAAATCATTACCATTTTCGTCAATATAACGAGTTGTAATTACCGAATCCCCTGGTGTAAATGAGCCACGGATATTTTTGATTGTGTTGCCTTCAACTCCCGCTCCGGTGGAACCTAAAATTGAAAACGCCCAACTAGGCTTTCTAGCAATTATCGCTTGTTCATTAGCATTTAAAATTTTGTTCCAAGTGACTTGTCCTGTCGATCCATCACCAATCGTAACTTTTAGGGTATGTGTCGCCGCAGTATAGAAAATTTGCATTGGACGCCAAGTGCTGTCTGGAACTACAATTGCAGCTCCGCTAACACTACCAAACGCGTCACTTTTAGGAGTCACTGTAAGCCCATTTAGCGGTGCTGAATATTGTGATGCCGAAGAAAATCCAGTGTTATCGGTCGTTACAAATGAACCGTTAGTTGAACCGCCCGCTGTAGTACCCGCATAATAATCATCAGGATATCGATCTATATCTAAGTAATGACGAGGACTACCGTATGGCGTATTTGGTGTTCTAGTTCCCATAACTCCGTTATATGCTGTGTCAATCTTAAAGCTGATGGCGTTCATAATGTCACTGATTCCAAGATCTCCACCATTGATCCCAATGGAATGAATATTTTGACCATTATCTGGATCAGTTGCACTAGTGACCGCAGTTGTGTCCGAGTGGCGCCCAAATATTCCCGGTAAAACATAAGATGTCCCGCCTTGTAAATCAGTGATCGTTTCACCCGGACTATATAATGGATGGAAGATAAAACCCAATCCATCAGCTAAAAAAGCAACCGAAGATCGATCAATTTTTAAATTCCAGCTAAAATTGAAATCTTTGGTCATATCAACCGTCGCATTAAGTGTAACTGCTCCTACTTGGTAATATTTAGGCTCGTTAATCGAGATAGTATCCCAAGTGCCGTCGTCATTGACCTTGGCCACCGCACTACCGACAGTGGCAAAGAAATTCTGACTATCTCCTGGTCCCATGCTAACCGGGGTTTGACCAGCACCGCGTGATTGAATTTTAGATTGTGACTGAATTTTAGGCAGTGAATCATTTAGCTGCAGAGGATCTGTCAAAAAAGAATTAACTTGGTTTTTACCAATTTGATTATTATTCTTTGTAAGGACAGTACTTTGAGAAACATTTGATGCTTTACTATATTGTTTATTATTTAAGTTCAACCCAATGGCTGCAATACCTAGCAGCACCACTACTAAATAACCTAATCTCTTTACTACCTTATTCATAAATCCACTTTCTAAATCAACTTATCTACGCAAAACTACATTAATTGTAACAAAAAGTCAAATTTATAAATTTTATTTTAAACAAAATTTTTATAAAAAAATAATTAACCGTTGTCTAATTGACTTAAGATTAATTATTTTTAAATATTTTATTTGCTATTAAGGCGTGTCATTCACCAAAGAAAATGTTACGGTTGCACTATATCTCCCAGCCTTGGGGATATCACTAGGACTCGCCTTAAAGCTTAACGTCCATGGATAGTTTTTCGTGTCCGGCTGATTATTGCTTCTGGTCCCGCTGTAAATGGTCTGCCCTGTTGGTGTTAAATGTGTCGTTGTCCCTGCTGTTGTATCGTGATAATATAACGGATTCCCCCTAATCACCTTCGTTGAGTCTGTCGTTAACGTGAACGGCTTCGTTACTGCTGCTTCAATATGCCACTGCTTTGAAATATTGCTGTTGCGGTTGTCGGTTTTCCTTATATTCTGGGCCGTACTCACATACTCCTGATTCTTCAAATACCCCGCATGTGTCCCGAGATCTATGCTCCCAGGAGTCGCTGCTAAAGTCTGAGTTCCTACCTGATCCCACACGTAGGTTCTCGTATCAGTTCTTATTGACGATTCATTCATCATTTTAGTTACTGTTGCTTCCGCTCCTTTTGGTTCGTGCGGTGAACCTGCTCCAACCTCCCGCCACTGCGGATTAGTTACATAATATACTGGGGTCGGATTATCAACATCATTGATCGCAGCACCAACAGACGGGTTTGATAACATATCCGTGCTGACATAATCTTCAAGAATAAAGTTTGGGCCAAATGTGAGCTTCCACAGCTTCGGCGTATTCGTTAACATCCCCTTGCGGTAGCTGCTGTACACCCGCTTCGTGTTGAATTTCGTTAAGTCCAAACTCGTTAACTTGCTGCACCCACTGAACATTGAATTAAAGTTCGCAACTTTTTCGGTGTCAAAATTGCTTACGTTTAACCTTGTGATCTCAGCACAGGACCCAAACATCCCATTCATATTCGTTACATTACCTGTCTTAAAGAAACTGACATCAATAACTGGCAGTACAGTACAGCGATTGAACATATTATCCATTGCCGTTACCTGACTTGTATCAAACTTCACTGGATCCATCTTGAGATCTGTTAATGACCGGCAGTAGTAAAACATCCCTGACATACTGGTGACCTTACTTGTATCGAAATTCTTTAGATCTAGTGACGTTAAAGCTGTACTAAACCCAAACATCGAATGCATATCTAACACATTGCTGGTAACGAAACTGCTCAAATTTATTGTTGGAAGCAGACTGCATTCAAAGAACATTAAACTCATATCTGTTACCTGAGTTGTATTGAAGTGGGTCACATCTAAACTGGTCAGCTTCTTACAGCTCGTAAACATTGCTGCCATATTAGTTACTTTGCTAGTATCAAAGTTAGTCACATCTAGATTTGTTAAGTTATTGCATTCCTTAAACATTGCTGACATGGTTTCTACTTTACTGGTGTCAAAGTGAGTCACATCTAAATTAGGCAGCTGGCTGCAGTAGGAAAACATACTTGACATATCTGTCACTTTGCTGGTATTAAAGTGAGTTACGTCTACTGCCGGCAATGATGAACATTGTGAAAACATTGAACCCATGTTGGTTACTTGACTGGTATCAAGCTGAGTTAGTCCTTCAATTGAGGTCATTGCACTCATTCTGCTGAAAAGTCCAAAAAGTGAATTCTTGGCTGTTACCCCAGGAGAAATAACTGTTTTGACGATCTGACTGTCCTTTTGATACCAAGGCCAATCAGATACAACTTTTCCATCGACGTCAACGTAACTAACATGATCTACATCAAAGTTCAGTTCATGTGGATAGATTGTCAATACATTGTTACTGTCAACATTCCACCAAAAGTAATCAGAAAGATTTACAGTTTTGACCGCAGAGACGTTATTTTCCTTGTCCACAGCTACAATGTGTAAATATTTTCCTACCGCAGCACTTCGGTTAAGTGTAATTGTCCCCTGATTATTAGTAGATGATACAGGGTTAAGATTAATATTTGTAATATTTCCCGTGTTAGGATCTCGATTTATAACTGGAGAGCCTGTAGGATTACTATCCATTTGATAAACATATCCTTTGAACCCGCTCAAAACTGATGATTTAATTACATCAGAATATTGGGTAGAAGAAGCCGTTCTAGCCTTAACACGATAAAAGTAATCAGTTGGATTGTCCTGAGCATTCAAAGTTAAACTCACTTGATCTCCAGTAGAACTATTACCAGCCACAACTGGTGTTGTTGGAGCAGTAACATCCTTAACCGTGTAATCGTCACCAGGAGAGTTCATTGTTAAAGTAGTCGTATAATAAATCATATTAGCAATAATTTTTGCTTCATCCGGCGAACAAGAACCAGTCGTATGCCCGGTCTGAATTTGAGCATAGTTATTTTTCGTAACTAAGTACGAATTATTGTCGCCAACTAAAGTTCCGTTATTGTATAAGTGATTATAATCACTATATATTTGATCCCCCATCCCGTTTTGGCTTATTGGCGGGGCAAATTGCATCCAACGTTTACCACCGCTATTATAAATATAAAATTGCCCAACAGTATGAGCTGGCTGTATATTATAAATTGCATTAGGGTCAAGTTTATACGGAAATTGATTTAAAGTACCCGTCATTGTGAACTTAACTTTATTAGAACCAATGTTATTGACCACTCCGTCAGTAGTGTAACCGGCTGGAATTGCATTCTTTAAAATAATCCCCAAACTGCCAGCAAACGTATTAAAGTAAGGATGTCCTTCACCCATGATTGTATCATGTCCAAAAATTACTGAACGTCCAGTCGCACCAAAAGCCGCAACAACGGGTTGAGATGATGCCGTTAAATCATGCTCTCCGGGTGTATATCCACCATTAACGTCTTCGGATCCAAAATAAATTCCATCATACTGATAGCTGGATGTTCCTTTTTTAAGATAATAATCAGGATTTTTGTTAAATTCTGTCAAAGAAACTGCATCAACTGAAATTAGGCCCATCGAAACAGGTTGACCCGTATTCGGGTCAATTTGATCCATCCAAGACTTTAAATAATTACTGTTGTTAGGATAAATATTCAAAATTGTGACGTGTTTACCATAATTGACTGGCGGATTATCCCAAACGGTTGCCGATGAATTTAAAGTTCGTTCTACTACATAACCATCTAAAAGGTCAGGAACTGCTGCCCACTCTAGATGGACGGAATTTTTCCCATTCACATCTTGACGGCTGTCTCCAGTTAATCTAAACGATCCATACTGAACTAATTGAGCTCCGATACGGGGAGTTATCCCATAATTTTGATTTTTCGGGAGACCTGTTTCCTGTTTGAAAGGATCAAAAAATAATTGATTATTTTTATCTTTTTGTTCGTCCTTGGTTTTCAATAAAATATCTGGAGTAAAATCAGCAGCTTTACTGTCCTGTTTTCGAGTCGCTGCTAACACAACTGTTATCGAACAAAGTGTTAATAATATAAAAATTACAATTTTTTTAATATTTTTCAACGTGAATAATCCTTCAGAGAGCTAATTTTTTATATACCAAATAAATTTTAGCAACAAGATAAATGAAATAGTACTCAAACTTTGAAAAAATTTTATATTTATATAAACTGTTATATTCTTTATGCTAAAATTTGATCATTGGAGGGGTTTTATGCAAAAAGAAAAAACTACATATTCAATTAGTGAAGCAGCCCAAATGCTTAATGTATCTCCATCAACTTTACGTTATTACGATCAAGAGGGAATTATTCCTGACCTTCATAAAAATAAGTCTGGCATCCGGAAATTTACTTCTCAAAACATTGAAACACTTAATCTAATTGGCTGTCTAAAGTGTGCGGGGATGTCTATTAAAGACATCAAAGTTTTTATGGAGTGGTGCAATCTAGGTGATTCTACTTTAACTAAACGACTTGAGATGTTTCAAAATCTAAAAAATAAAACTTTAGCTCAAATGCAAGAATTGCAGAACACCCTAGATACAATTGAGTATAAATGTGACTATTATACTCAGGCAGTTCAAGATGGAACTGAAAAAAATGTTCATCACGAACATTTAAATCAAAATAAAAAACGCTAAGCTTCCACCTAACGTTTATAGACAACTCTTCGATTCCCAATCGTAAAAATTATCGTTCTGATTTTGCAATTATTTAATTGCCTGTTTGGAATAGATAACTGAATAATTCAAAGGCCAAATTCCTTCATGACTTCAGCGTGACTAAGATGTTCTCCTTCATCTTCTAACATCGCCTGTCTCAATTCTTTTAAATCATATTCGTCTTCAATTTTTTCGAACATTGCTTCACGTGCAAAATCGGAAAAAGTTAGATTATGAACTTTAACAAATTTCTTTATCAACTTCATATCTTCGTCGTTAATTATCAAGCTCACTGTTGTCATTAAGTCACCTTCTGAAACATTTTTATTTACAGTAAATGGATGCCGTTACTTTCACACTTATCAATCATTTCATCCGGCCAAATTGAAGCTTGAACTTCTCCAACGTGAGCTTTACCTAAAAGAAGCATACATAGTCTTGATTGACCGATCCCACCACCAATCGTAAATGGCACTTCTTCATTCAAGACTATTTGATGATATGGTAAATTCAATCGATCTTCAGCCCCAGCAATTTTTAGCTGGCGTTTTAAAGACTCGGCATCAACGCGAATTCCCATACTTGAAACTTCAAGCTTACGGTTGAGCGGTTCATACCAGAAGATAATATCTCCATTTAAGTCCCAATCATCATAATCAGGTGCTCGACCATCATGCCGTTCACCACTCTTTAAAGCACCGCCAATTTTCATTACAAAAACTGCGCCAAGTTCTTTAGCAATTTCGTTTTCTCTTTCATCCGGGCTAAGATCTGGATAGCGGTCTTCTAATTCCTGCGTTGTAATAAAATGGATTTCATCCGGCAGATGATGAACGGACTGGGGATACTTATACCAAACTTCATGTTCCATATGCTTAATTACTTTAAAAATTTCTTTTACCGTCGATTGCAAGGTATCTAAATTACGTTCATCTTTTGAGATCACTTTTTCCCAATCCCATTGATCAACATATGCTGAATGATAATTATCAAGGTCCTCGTCTTTACGAATCGCATTCATATTCGTATACAACCCTTCATGCAGCCCAAAGCCGTAACGCTTTAAAGCTACTCGTTTCCATTTTGCCAAAGAATGAACAATTTCGATCTGTTCATCACCCATATCAGCCATCGTGAAAGAAACAGGTTTCTCAATGCCGTTTAAGTTGTCATTAAGGCCTGTTTTCTTTTCGACAAACATTGGCGCCGAAAGACGAGATAAATTCATTTCTTTACCAAATTCATTTTGAAAAGTTTCTCGTATATAGCGAATTGCTTCTTCTGTTTCACGAACTGATAATTTTGATTCATATGAATCTGGAATAATTAAATGCATAGTTTTTTCTCCTTGCTTTTTTTTGATAAAAGAAAAAAGCCTTTCATCTCTATCAAAGGGACGAAAAGCTTTCGCGGTACCACCCAAGTTGTCTAAAAAAGACCAGCTCAATTAGAGGACTAACATCCTCTTCCGATGATAACATTTCGGTCAACGGCGAGACCTACTCCAACTAAATGTTTCAGTCTGCAACTGGGAAAGTGTTATTCGGTAGTGACAATTCTGATTGGGTTTCCACTAAGCCCCAACTCACTGGCAGTTTATCAAAACTTACTTGTCTTTCCTGCGTCTTTTATCTTGGGGAATATTATAAGCGCTTAAGTTTAAAAAGTAAATAATTTTTTGAAAAATTATCATTAGCCAACCAAACCGCCTTTACTAATTCCCTGAATAATATATTTCTGTAAGATAATATACAGAATAATCATTGGAATAATGACGAATGTTGCAGCTGCCATCATAAATGGATAATTAGTTCCAACATCGTTGGTGAAACTTGAAACCGCTACGGGCAGCGTCCGCATATTTGGTTCATTAGTCACAATCATCGGCCAAAGAAAATCATTCCAACTGGCAATAACTTCCAAAATCGTCAATGCCACAATACTTGAACGACAGATGGGCACCAAAACTGTCCATAAATATTTCCAATCAGTTGCCCCATCAATTTTGGCCGCATAGTAAACTTGCGGCGGAACTGAATTAAATGCTTGCCGCAGTGTAAATACGGTAAAGAAGCTCGCTGCCCACGGTAAAATTAAGGCAAAGTAGGTGTTCATTAAATGAGCTTCTGACAGCGTCACATAGTTGGGAATAATTAACATTTCAATCGGCACCATCATCGTTGAAAGAAAAATCATAAAAATGATATTTTTACCCCAGAACTTCAACTTACTAAAAGCAAATGCTGCCAAAATACTGGTAAACATCTGCGCCACTGTTGTGAGAACTGTCACAATAACACTGTTTAACAAGTAGCGGGCAAAAGGTGCGCTATTAAAGGCACTGACAAAATTACCCCAATGAGGATGTTTTGGCCACATAATCGGCGGTACAGTTGCCGCTTCGCTTGGTGTTTTAACTGCGGTGGAGATCATCCAGAAAAATGGGAACACCATGATAAAAGCCCCAGTACCAAAATTAAAAAGAATAAAATATTAGCCGCTTTTTTCTTTGTCATGCCAACTCCTAATAGTGCACATAATGCTTAGAAACATAATTTTGCAATAGCGTCGCAATAATGATAATCACAAATAGGACCACTCCCGCTGCTGATGCAACTGTATAATTATTTTCCACGTAAAATTTTTGATATAAATAATACACAATCGTGATGCCTGAATTATTGGGTCCTGCAGTATTATGATAAAAAACATAAATCTGATCAAAAACCTTGAAGCTGGCAATCATCGCATTAATTGTTACCAAGAAAGTTGTCGGCGAAATTAACGGCAGTGTAATATTAGTAAACTGCTGCCAGGAATTGGCTCCATCCAGACTAGCGCTCAAATAATATTGTTTTGGCACACTATTAAGAGCTACTAGAAAGAGAATAATGTTAAGGCCTAAATTTTTCCAGATGCTAAAGATAATTAAGGTTAGCATCGTATAGTGCGGATTAGTCAGCCAACCGATCGGTTTAATATGGAAAAGGCCTAAAATGAAGTTCAAAACTCCGTAATCACTGTGATAAATCCAGACCCAAACCATTGCGATTGCGACGGTACTCGTGACGTAAGGAAGGAAATATAAAGTCTGGAAAAATCCCCGCACTTTTTTAAAACGATTGAGAAGCATTGAAATGCCCAGCGAAATAATAATCGATGCTGGGACCACTCCAAGTACAAAGACAAAAGTATTTAAAACGGCCTTATGAAAAAGCGGATCGCGCCAAAGATAAATAAAATTCGTAAATCCAACGCCATCTCCAACATTGGTGTAAAAGTTATATTTTTTAAAGGCACTCAGTAAGAAAGTTGAAATGATTGGATATAAAAAGAAAATAGATAGCAAAATCATCATTGGTGCTAAATAAATCAGTGCATGAAGCGTCTGTTTCCAGCCAGTTTTCTGATTAATCATGGCGTGGCTCCAAACTTAAATTATCACCTTTTTCATCAAACAAAAAGAAGCCTTGTTTTTGAAAATAAATGGTTACATCCTCATTCGTATCATGGATTTCTGTTAAGCCGGTCGCATCAAGCTCAACTCCTTTAAAAGAATAAAGACGCGTCGATATTAAGCCATAACGATCACTCTTAAGCAGTTTACACTTTAATCCGTGCTCAAACGTCTCGTCGCTCTTCGTTAAGACAATGTTTTCAGCTCTAACTCCTACTTTCACTGCCTTATCATATGAACTTCCCAAGTCTTCTTTAAGACCGGTATCATCTAGTAATGAGCGATCAAAAATATTGAGCGGATTATCACCAATAAAGCTCGCAACAAATTCGTTTGCCGGATGATCGTAAAGATCATTTGGCTTACTATACTGCTGAATTTGGGCATTATGGAGAACCATCACTGAGTCAGAAATGTGCATTGCTTCACTTTGATCGTGAGTAACAAAAATAGTCGTAATTTTTGTTTCCTGCTGAATTCTCCTAATTTCATCACGCATTTCCATTCTAAGACGCGCATCAAGGTTTGATAATGGTTCATCTAACAGTAAAATATTAGGATCTTTTGCCAAGGCTCTCGCAATTGCTACTCGCTGCTGCTGACCACCAGAAAGCTCATTGACGCTTTTTTTCAACTGGTCTTCAACATGAACTAACTTTGCGAGCTCAGCTGCTCGTTCAAGTCTCTTTTGTTTGTTCCAATGAGCTATTTTCAAAGGAAATGCAATATTATTTTCAACGCTCAAATGAGGATACAGGGAATAATTTTGAAAAACCATGCCAATTTTGCGATCCAAGGGACTCATTTGGGTCACATCTTGATCATCGAAAAATATCTCACCAGCAGTTGGGACTAATAAGCCGCTGATTAAATTTAAAGTAGTTGATTTCCCGCCGCCGGATGGACCTAAAAGACAGACTAGCTCACCATCATTAATCGTAAAGTTTAGGTCATGAAGAGTATCTTTTCCAGGGGTGAAAGCGAGTGAAACATGACTAAAACGGACTTGCATTATTTTCTCCTTAAAATAAACATTATAATCATACCCTAAATAGCAGAAAATTTTAAGGATTCACTGCGTTATCAGATGAAAAAAAATTCAAAAAAAAAGAGCTACGAATGTAGTTCAATTTTATTCATTGCTGCCGACTAATTCACTTAATTCTTGCAGGCGGTCATCCTGACCTTGAGATTCCGCAAAAATATAATCACCAGATACAAACCAATCAGCTCCTGCATCATAACAATCGATGATATTATCAGCTGTTATATTGCCATCAACTTCAATTCTATATTTGTAATTATTAGCCTGACGCCGATGAGCTAAATCTTGAATTTTATCAAGTGCTGGCGCCCAGAAATTTTGATCACTAGTTCCCGGATTATTTGTCATTACTAAGACGCTATCAACAATATTTAAAACAGGTTCTAGATTTGCAACAGAAGTTGCTGGAGTTAATGCAACTCCCGCATCTTTACCATAAGAACGAATTTTCTTAATGATATCTAAGGCTTGACTGGTAGATTCGATATGAAAAGTTATTCCATCAGCTCCTGCTTTTAAAAAACGTTCTACTAAACATTCAGGTTGATCAGTCATTAGATGAACATCAAGATAAAAATCAGTGTCTGCTCTCAAATTTTCAACTAAACTCGGCCCAAAAGCCATATCTGGTACAAAGTGTCCGTCCATAACATCTAAGTGTAATTGTTCTGTGTTATTTCTTTGAAGTGTCTGAAAAGTACTTGGCCATTGACCAACATCTGAACTATACAATGACGGTAAAATTTTGGTATCTATCATTTATTATTCCTCCAGATAAATAAAAATTACGAATTTTATCTTTGGCTTCTCGTCCAATCTGAAAAATTTTACCTAAAAAGTATTATCAAAATGAAAAGAAAATGAAAATATTTCATGAAAACTATATGATTTTTTCATGAAAGAATACTTACAAAAAGAAAGTGATTGTTTAAAATTAACGTTTAAAAACTGATTTTTCGTGACCCTTAAGAAGCCGATCTTGCCCAAAAACATTAATCTGACAGTCATCATCAGCAATTACCTGTACTTGGTCGGAACTTATTTCAAAATTATAACTAACCTCTTTAAAATTAGTTTCTAACTGTACTTTGTCCCACTTTGGAGGAAGCTGTGGCTGAACTTTTAGAATTTCGCCCATAATATTAATTCCTGCAAAGCAGCTCGTAATAACTTCTAAAGTTTCACCCATCACCCCAATGTGAATTCCTTCTGCTGTTGTACCGCCTTGAATATCATAATAATCAGAACCAATTGCCGTTTCTAAAAATTCTTCCGCCTTTTCTTTTTGACCTAAATCTGCCAATGAAATTGCAAATACAGGTCTAGAAGTAGTGGACCCGTGAGTGGTTCGCTCTAAATAGTATTTAGTATTCTTCTCTAACCAATCATCTGGCAAGTCATATCCCAGCTGATTAATAATCCGTTTTGTCTCTGATGAACCAAGATTATAAATTGTCATCAAAACATCTGCTTGTTTGGCTACTTGATAGTCATCAGGCGACTTCCCTTCTGCTTTTAAAATCCGGTCAATTCGATGAATATCACCATATTTCTTCTCATATTCAGCAAAATCGAGGCGTTTTAAATTAAAATATCCAGCGAATTGAGCAATGATACCGTCTTTGATTTCTAAGTTTAATTTTCGGCTGACTTCCTGACCTTTTTTCATTAAATCAGAACTAAAACCAATTTCTTTGCTGATACGCCCAAATGAAACTTTTGGATCTTCAGCAAGCTTGTTGACCCAATCCAAAATCCAAGCCAACATAATATTAGTATAGGCATTGTTTGTAAAACCACCGTTCTTAGCACCGGGATACTTTTCATGAAATTCATCCGGCCCCATTACGCCGTTAATATCGTAACGTCCCTGGTCATCAAGAATTGCTTTATGCAGCCAAAACTTACAGATTTCAAGAATCATCTCCAATGCGCCTTCATTAAGAATTGTCGCATCTCCAGTCACGTGATAGTAATACCAAACATCATAAGCAATCGCTAAAGAAATATGGCGCTGCAGCCGGGAATTATCAGGGTCCCACTTATTATCAACTGGGTTTAAATGGATAACCTGAGCCTGTTCATCACCATACATACCTGACTGCCATGAGTACATAGCTCCTGCCTCATCGTCTAATCTAGCATTTTGCTTGGCAGCCGCTAACCGGCGAATTCGATAATGAATTAAATCACGTGCTGTTGCGGGATCGTTTTTGGCATAATAAGGAATAAAGAAAATTTCATCCCAAAAAATATGACCGCGATAACCTTCACCAGTCAGTGCTCTTGAAGAAACGGAAGCGTCAAGGTATTGATTGGCATTATGATTAGCAGCTTGCTGTAAGTGAAAAATATTCAGTCGAATTAAAGTCTGTAATTCTGAATTGTCACTTTCTACTATTAGATCATGAAACTTCCAAAACTGACTCCAGTAAAGATCTGCCCGTGCGAAAATTTGATCTAAATTAGTATCCTGAACTTGTTCTGCAACTTTTTGCGGTTCATAATTTAATTCATTAGATGTTGTTAACCCGATTACTTTTGAAAAATGATTAGTGACGTCAGATTTGCCGTCAAACTTGAATCTTTCGATCAACTCCTGATCATTTTGAATTAAAATTGCATCAAGATTTTCTTCACTAGTCGTATTTACAAACAAATGAATCTTAATCTCACTTTGACGGGTCTGGGCCATCACACTTTTATTTTCAATTGATTTAACATCAAATTCCCGTGAATCAAAATCTCGATAGCGTTCTACATTTTGATTTAAAATTGCCGTATCTACAATTGAATCAACTTGAATTGGGGCATCGAATTCGGGCGTCAAGCTAAGCTCAAGACCAAAAAGATGATAATTAACGGGATCTACAATTTTAACTGTTTGTAAATGTAGAATCCCTTTTTCAGTTTGAAAATCATATTCGTCGAATTCTTGACCCTGTTTTAAATCTAAACGGCTGAAACGACGAATAATTTTTTGATAGTCAATCTCTTTTTGCTCAACATAAATTTTAAAAAGCTGGGGATTAGGTAAATTTACAAAATCTTCATTAATTACATCCCGTCCTGCCATGGGTGTTTTTGTTTGGTTAAAAACTCCCGCTGCATATAATCCAGGATAATGGTCATCATTATATTGGCTAAAAACTGGTGCCCCCGCCAGCCAAGATAGCCATTACCAAGCGTTAAAATTGCTTCTTCTCCATAAGATTTTTTCCCTTGAGAAGTGTGATTATATTCAACGTGCCAAATATTTTCAGTTGTCAAAACTTTCCTTTCCAATAAAAAAGCTCTTCGTCTGAAGAGCCATTAATCTTTTAAGCAACAGCGTCTTTGAAGACGTTCTTCTTTTCAGCTTTTTTAACTTTATCAATGTCAGAGTCCTTGAATCCCCATAGGTAAACACAGCCAAAGGAAACAATTGTCGTAATTGCCGCAGTGGCAACAAACAGCCAAGTATTGCCAGTTCCGCCAGCAAAGTAACTTGGTAAACCAATCCAAGATCCAGTAAATCCAAACATATCAATCTTGAAAAATCCACCAATCGCAGCCCCAATAGCACTTCCGATATTACTCATCCAGAAGACTTTACCGTACTTCAGGTTAACCCCGTACATCGCTGGTTCAGTAACTCCTGCAAACCCTGAAAGGCCACCAGCAATCGACAGTGAACGCAAGTTTTTGTTCTTAGTCTTAACTGCAACGGCAAATGCTCCGGCAGCTTGAGCAATCATGGTATAACTGATCAAAGCATTAAGAACTGAATGCCCGCTGCTAGCAATATCATTTGCTACAAGCGGTACAACCATCCAGTGAAGGCCAAAAATTACTAAACTCTGGTAGAATCCGCCGATAATAAGGCCAGCAACAGCTTCATTTAAGGTCAGCAGCCAATTTAGGAAGGTTGCAAATCCTTGTGAAATCAAGGTTATAACTGGGCCAAATACGACAATAATTAAAGTTCCAACGATAAAAATGGTAAATAATGGTTGGAAAATTGAACGTAAACTAAGCGGTAAAACTTTTTTCAGCCAGTTTCCAATTGGTCGTGCCAGCCAAGCAGCAACTATAATTGGAAAAATTGAATAAGTATATTGAGGAATCTTGACCGGAATCCCAAAGAAATTGGCATTAAATTGAACCCCTAAAATATTAGTTAATGCAAATTTTGACGTTCCCTCATAAATTGCGGTAATTGTAGGATGAACCAATAAACCGCCAATTGCAGCAACTGTAATTGGATCTGATTTTAACTGTTTCGCCGCCGTAAAACCAACAAGAATTGGTAAGAAGTAGAACACTGCATCGCCCATCGCATTAATAATAACGTACGTCGACGAATTAGCCTGAACCCACTTCAATTCAGTAATTAACGTTAAGATCCCTTTTAAAATACCACTAGCGGCCAGCAGACCAACGACTGGGATCATTGAGCCGGTAATTGTGCCGATCAAAGTCTGAAAAGCATGAGTTACATTTTCCCAAGCAGTTCTATTTGTTTTTGGCTGAGCACCGCCAGTTTCTTCCAATGCTTTTTCAGTTGCCTCTTGATCGACAACTTCGCTGCCAAGTTTAGCAACCACCGCGTCGTATACGTCATTAACTGCTGGTCCGATTACTACCTGATATTGTCCTAAAGCTGCATTGTATACTGCTCCGGCAATCCCCGGTAAATTAGAAATTTTTTCGGTATCAGCTTTTTTCTCATCTTTTAAATAAAACCGTAAACGCGTAATACAGTGAATAACTTTATCTACGTTGTCCGCTCCGCCAACGCCTGCAATAATATCATCAGCGAGCTTATTATAATCTTGTGCCATTTATCCCCCTATTTAGCAGTTGCTAAGCCCAGCTCTGCTCCTGCCTTTGTATCTCCATAATTAATTGTAAATTGATCCAGTTGGTCCTTTGAATTAGTGATTAAAACCATTACGACTGGATCGAGATTAGCATCTTTAATCTGCTGCCAATCGACTGTTACCAGCGGATCTCCGCCAGCTACGTTATCATCAATTTTAACGTGCTGAGTAAAAGGTGCCCCTTTTAATGAAACCGTGTCAATTCCAATATGAATTAAAACTTCAAGTCCATCGCTTCTTCTAATTCCTACTGCATGTCCTTGATTAACAGTAATAGTCCCAGCTACTGGAGCTACAATATCTCCGCCGCTTGGAGTAACTGCAAAACCTTCGCCCATCATTTTTTGGGCAAAAACCGGATCAGATACGGTAGTAATCTCAACTGCTTCTCCATCAACTGGGGCATAAATATTCTGATCTGCCTCTACTTCTTTCTTTTTTCCAAAACCAAACATTAAATTCTCCTTAATTAATAAACATGACGCCGCGCAAATACAACACTTGAAAAGCGGTCTGCCCGATGCCGTGACTCTGTATAAGAAATGATTGAGTTATCAACCAAATGGGTTCGACTGCGAATCACCACCATTGACATTTCTTTTGAAACTTCGAGATGCTCTTGATCAAAAGCATTTGCTTTTTCAACTGTTAATTCCTTAACCGCATAATCAATTTTAAATTTTCGGATTCCCTCTAAGTACTTAAAAAGCGATAGTTCAGCCCATTCCCGCGGAATTGATAAAACTTTTGCTTTTAAAACATAATCATGGTCGATGATTAAAGGTTCTCCATTAATAACTCGCTTCCGGGAAATCTTTGTTGCCGCCACATGATCATTAACTGGCGAAAAAACTTCTGGCACAATCGCATCACAAATATCCAAAACCTCATTTTTAGAATCAAGGCCGTCACCTTTAACAATTTCTGAATAGCTCTCAATTTGAGAAAGTGGAAATTGAAAATGCCTTCGATCAATAACTATTGATCCCTTACCTTGTAAGCGTTGAATATACCCATCACTGGCTAAGAGTTTCATTGCTTTACGAACGGTTTCCCGCGAGACTTGATATTTCATCGAATAACGTTTGTCACTTGGTAAAAGATCTCCCGGTTGATATTTATGATTATTTAACGCTTTAAGAATATCTAGATATATTAAACGATACTTCTCCATTTAACCTTCAACTAAATCGTAATTACCTTTTCATTATATTTACTACAGTTAACGCTTTCAACGCTTTTAAAGCGCTACTTACAGCATTTGACTAGTCATGTTGAATAAAAGATTACTCCCATCTGAATGAAACGGCTAGACAACTTTTTTATATTTAATTTTAACAACACAAAAACCGCTGCGACAAATTGCAGCGGCTTCTTTTTTATAGGGGAGAAATAATAATACGAAAAATATTATTAATCTGTAGAATTTATTCTACAATGATATATTATCTTGAATTTGTGAACTAATAGTGAAGAAAAGGTTAAGAAATAGTTACGCTGATAAAATTCAATGTCATAAAAGCTAACAAGAAAAGAGCGAAAATATTTTTTTTATGGTAATCTTTTAAACAAAGGAGTGAGGACTATGAAAAAGAAATTATCTATTTTTACTGTAATAATGCTGGCTTTCATTGGAATTATTATCCCAACGAGCACGCCAACTCAGGCAGCAGATTCCAAGCCCCATTATTCAATTGTTACAGATACTACTTATCCGCCGTTTGAATTTCAAAACAAAAATGAGAAGTATGTCGGCATTGATATGGACTTATTGAAAAGAATTTCTGAAATTGAAAACTTCACTTATTCTGTGAAGCCGATGTCTTTCAATGTAGCGGCCCAAGCTGTTGCCAACAGTCAATCTGATGGTATTATTGCCGGAATGACAATTACCCCCGAGCGGGAAAAAATATACGATGCCAGCACTCCCTACTATAAAACGGGAGCTGTTTTTGCTGTCGCTAAAGACTCTAAGATTAAAAAGGTCTCTGACCTAAAAGGCAAAAAAATTGCAGCCAAGACCGGGACTGCTTCTGCAACTTATGCTGCATCTCTCAGCAAAAAATATGGTTTTAAGATCAGTTATTTTAATGACTCTAATATCATGTATAATGACGTAACTGCTGGTAACTCTGATGCCTGCTTTGAGGATATTCCGGTCATGCAGTATGCCATTAAAAACGGCGTTAAATTAACAATTCCAAAGCAAAAACCTGCTAATGCTGGATATTATGGCTTTTTTGTTAAAAAAGGCAAAAATGCTGAACTAATGAGCAAGTTTAACGATGGTCTCAAGAAGCTGAAAGCTAGCGGCGAGTACCAGAAAATCGTTGATAATTATTTGAGCACTTCATCGGGTGAGAAAAAGGGTTCTAAAATTCTCAAGAACAACCCTCATTATACAATTGTGACCGACACAACTTTTCCACCATTTGAAATCCAAGCCAAAAATGGTAAATATGTCGGAATCGATATGGAAATTTTAAAACAAATTTCAGTTAATGAAGGATTCACCTATACCTTAAAACCAATGTCATTTAATTCAGAAACTCAAGCTGTAGCCAATGGTCAAGCTGATGCTATTATTTCGGGTTTCACAATTACTGATGAACGGAAGAAACTATTTGACTTTTCAGAGCCATATTTTGAAAGTGGATTTATCTGGGCTGTTAGGAAAGATTCTTCTATTAAAGGACTAAAGGACTTAAAAGGTAAAACCGTTGCTTTAAAGACAGGTACTGGTAGTGCTGACTATGCTAAATCAATTCAGAAAAAGTATGGTTTTGACATTAAATACTTTAATGATTCCAACACAATGTATAACGATGTAGTGGTTGGTAACTCAGTTGCCTGTTTTGAAGACCAGCCGGTCATGCAGTATGCCATTAAAAATGGCATTAAGCTTACAATTCCGAAGCAAAAACCAGCCAATACTGGACATTATGGTTTTGCTGTTCAAAAGGGTAAAAACAATGATTTACTACAAGCTTTCAATCATGGATTAAAAGAACTCAAAGATAATGGGACTTTTGATCAAATTAGAAATAAGTATTTAGGCGGTGATCAAAAGAAGATCACGGGAAACACCAAAGAAGATACGTCTTTTTGGGGTCTTATTTCTTCTAACCGCAACATGTTCATCTCAGGGCTCGGAAATACCTTAGCTCTGACAGTTTTTGCAATCTTAATTGCTTCGATTTGGGGAATTATTCTCGGAGTAATGGGCGTTTCAGAGCATAAATTTGTCCGGGGAATTTACTCCACTGTCATTTACATCTTCCGTGGTTTGCCGCTTCTAGTTTTAGCATTCTTCGTTTATATCGGGCTTCCTAATGTAACTGGTGTAAAAATTTCTACTTTTGCAGCTGGCCTTCTAACCCTGGTGCTAAACGAGGGAGCGTATACTGCAGCATTTGTTAAAGGAGGATTTGATGCAGTCGATCCAGGGCAAATGGAAGCTGCCCGTGCTCTAGGAGTACCATATGGTAAAGCCATGCGGGGAATCATTATGCCGCAAGGTCTTAAAATCATGATTCCATCTTTTATCAACCAATTTATTATTACGTTAAAAGATACTTCAATTATTTCTGCGATTGGTTTTGTCGAACTTACCCAAACCGGACAATTATTAGTTGCAAGAACTCAGCAAGGTTTCATCGTTTACGGAATCGTTGCTCTAATCTACTTAATTGTTATTACACTTTTGACTTGGTTATCTAAATTTATCGAAAAGAGGTTAGGCTACTAATGGAAGAAAAACAACTTAAAATTCATGCTGAAAATGTTCATAAATCTTTCGGCAGCCATGAAGTTCTCAAAGGGATCTCACTTGACGTCCATGAAAACGAAGTTGTCGTTATGATCGGCCCCTCTGGCTCTGGAAAATCAACATTTCTTCGAGCTATCAATCAGCTGGAAGAAATTAATGAAGGGACGATTATCGTCGATGGCGTAAACGTTGCTGATCCAAAAAGTGATATTAATGCTGTTCGTCAGCGTATTGGGATGGTATTTCAGAACTTTAACCTTTTCAATAACAAAAATGTCATTGAAAATATCACTTATGCGCCACTGACGCTTAAAACCATGACGCCAGACGAAGCAAACGCCAAAGCTCGCAAGTTGCTTGATACAGTAGGTCTCGCCGAAAAGGAAACCTCACCGGTTGCTCAATTATCCGGTGGTCAAAAACAGCGTTTGGCGATCGCTAGAGCTCTTGAAATGAATCCAGATATCATGCTTTTCGATGAACCAACTTCCGCTCTTGATCCTGAAATGGTTGGTGACGTATTAAACGTTATGCGTAAATTGGCTAAACAGGGGATGACCATGATCATCGTTACTCACGAAATGGGATTTGCGAAGCAAGTTGCCGATCGTGTGGTGTTCTTCGATGATGGGGTTATCTTAGAAGATGATGCGCCAGATACTATTTTTGAGCATCCAACCAGTGATCGGGCAAAAGAATTTATTAATAAAATTATCAATGCTTAAGACGAAAGCGCCGATTGGCGCTTTTTTGCTGCGACAACATTTTCTTAATTAGAGAACTTTGATAATTGTACGTTCAAAACTAATATTTTATTCTTAAGTATCTCATCTTTTTCCACCATAAATAAGAAATATCTACTTAATGATTAATCCAGAATATTTTAAGAAATATTCAAACAAAACACCTCGGAATAAAGGAAGAGATCATCTCGGTAAATGGAGCAAGCAGCAGTCCAATAGGAAGGCTGGCAAGAGTTATTAATTAACAACAATTTTGCTTCCAAAATCAACTTTCAACGTAAAGTTCATCCTTGGAGCAAGATAAATTACTGCAGATAATTATTTAAATTAAAAAGAATATTCAAATTAGATTAATGGCTACCGAGAACAACTTGACACATACAAGTTGTTGGTTCGATTTGACTTTTTAGATGGTATAGAATAATATAATCTATATCAATTATGAAGGTCTTAAAATCTCCTCGCAATGATACCTCTAATATTGTTGCCAAATGATTAGTGTTATATAACAAACTCTGGTGTAAGTCATTTTTTTAATAAAAAATGACTCCAGGGTTTTTTTATTAAAAAAGCAAGTACCTCTAATACTTGCTTTTTAGTCTCGTGATACTACCGCTTTTTGAGCTTGTTCTGGTGACGTTCTTTAATCCAATCATACAGAATATCAAATAAAAATTTGACAACGGCTGTCACTACTATTTTGACTATATCAATTATGAAGGTCATAAAAAATAGTGTTCTCTCCTCACCTCCTCCGATTTTCAAGAAAGTTCAGATCTCCCCTGAAGTGCAAATTGGGGAGGTATGGTCATTTTACAATATTTTCAAGTAGGTACCAAATTTACCTACAATTAAAGGGAGTAAAGATCAAAATCTTGTACTTGTATAGTGGAAGAAACTAATTTTAAATTAGATGTAAATTTTTAAAAATGTGTTGATATACGTAGAAAAATTTGACTTTTGAAAACATGAAATATATCGTAATTGTAAAAAGTAATTTTTTAGGAGTTATCTTCTAAAATAGAAAAGTTGGACTTGTAGCGGAGATCAAGCTTTTTTAATTAAAAAAAAGATAGGAATTAGCGTATCCCCCCCTCATTAGAATATCCTTTTTTGCTGCAACAAAAAAGCGCTCAGTTTATGAACGCTGACTGTTATTTGTATTCTGTAAATTTTACATCTCATTATAATTTAAAAACAGAGAGCGATTCAGATTATGTATGATCGTATTTTACATCTGTAATTTCAATAGTTCTTACATCAAAACATTCCAAAAGGCTTTCATCAAAAACAGCCACATTATAACCTTTCGATCTTAAAGTACTTGCGTATTTTACTCCGTCATACCCTTTGCTCTTGATAAATTCGGTTATATATTGGGTCGGTAGGTACTCTAACGGACTATCGTTTCTTCTTAATGGCTTTGCAATTTCCAAAGCGATATCTTTAAGAACTTTACTGTTAACGGCAAACTCTTCCAAGGAATCTTCAAAGAAAGTAAAACTTATTTCAGAAAACTTTGTCAAATCAATAATTTTTATATCCTTCTTCGATTTAAAACTACCAACGCTTACGAAATCTAATGAAGAAGCTCTTGTCTCATTCAGTACTGTTTCGGAATCAAGCGAAAGATATAAAACTCCGATCCCTTCCGGATTTACACGCCCTGATATTCGTTTATCAATTGGGGGAGCCCCCATTTTTGTCTTTTTAAAACCTTCTTTTTGAGGGCAAATTCTTGCTCTATACATTATAGTATTTTTATAAATTTTTTCTTGAGCTTTACTGATGTAAAAGCCAAACTTTTCTGCATTAAATATATTTGCGTGAAATCTATTTTCTCTCTTGATATATTCTGAAAAGTCACGCCAAGATTTATCTCCAATAATAGAGTGCTTTTTCAAAAAATTTTTACTGGTTAAATTGAAAATCTCAACATTTTCTTTAAATTTATTGTTGCTTACAGGATCAGACGAACATAATTCTTTAACGAGTGAAAGCGTGGATTCTTCATTCGGTTTAAAAATATCCCAGTCTTCACTTAGAGCCTTCCTTAACGGTTTAGAATAATTACTGGTTGATATATTATAAATATCAATTACTCCGATTATTAGATCAGCAATCGGATTTTCTTTGCTATTAACATCATAAATTGACACATCATCTGAACCGCAAAAATCACATTTTCCTACGTTTCTATAACTGTCGATTATTGAGCGAATTTCACTGTCTTTAAAGCAATTTACACAACAGTTCATCCTTTTTTGCTCCCACCTAAGTATTTACCAATTAATTCCATATGGTGCATCATAGATAGTTTTTTAATTGTCGGTAACCCTGGATAAGTCCCTTCTTCTGCATGATTTAATAACAGTTGTAAAGCGTAGGTCAATTGAATTTCTGATTGTGAACTATACCATTTTTGCAGCTTTAAGACCGCTTCGTTAAATTTCCCAGCAACATCAGAAATATCGAAGTTTGAATCAGAAACAAAATGATGGATCCTTAGTTCATTATTTTTGGCAAAGTAAACTATGTGAATAGCCACTGCTCTAGGTGCAAAACCTCCCTCATTGTATTCATTACCAATTATTGAATAATCACCGAAACCTTCAAAACCTTCCTCACTGTAATATAAATGATCTTCGGAAAAAAATTCATCATCTTCTTTTAAGTAATCTGCATTCTTCTCACGTTTACTAAATTTATCATCAAAAAGAACCTTTGGACTTTTCGCTTTACGAAGTATTTGACGATCTTTACTTGCTATCGTATATTTAGGAGAATCAGTGTCAAATAAAGTCTGATAAGTTTCGATAAAATCTCTTTTATTCAGCACTGCTAAAATATCTTTTTCTTGTATTCCTTGACTTTTGAGTGCAGCAACAGTACTAATGGCGGATTTATTAACTAAAATGGAAGGAATTACGCAATTGTTATCCATTAGCTCAATCCCATCAGAGCTATCTGACAGGTCTCCGACCTCGGGATTATAAACTATAGCCAGTTTATGATCAGCAGCGTCAAACGTGGTCAATAAGTTATTAAAAGTTGATGTGAGTTTTATAGGTTCAATAATAGGGATAATCGAATTACTTAATTTACCATCAGCAACTAGTTCTTTTAAAGCAAGAAGCTCGTACATTCTTCCTCTGAAATAGGGAAAATACATTATTTTTCCTCCGCATAATTTGTTTGAAGTAATTCCTGTAATTGGGGTAATTTTCGATACATTTGAGAAAAATAAACAACCGATCTCAATTCTGTTGGAATGTCGTTAAACATAACTCTTGTTATTTTATTTCGTTTCTTAAGCTCTTGAACAAGATAATTCTGAGCTTCTAGTATTGGAATCTCTTCAAATTTTTTAAGACAAGCTTTGAAATGAAATACTGGTTTCACATCTGGTATTTCTCCAAAATGGTCTAATATTATATTTTCGTATTCTTTCTTTCGCAAAATCTTAAACATATTTGTGTGACTTAAATATTCATTATACTGTTGGGGTTCCTTGCTGCGTGATTTACTGAAAATCGTATCATCCTCAGAAAGAACGTATATGCCGACAGCTTCGCCCATGTCACCAAAATCTTTAAGAAGCTTCTGAACTCTGTCATATTCATGTATTGAAGCCAAAACTGAAACCTTACTAAATGCCGAAAAGTAATCCTGAATTTGATCATGTAATCGATCAAAATTGTCAAGATCAGATTTTATTTCATAAACTTTTCCTTCACCATTCAGCATTACAAAATCTGCTATATGTTGACCTATGTGTAATTGTGAAAGGGCAGTTGTTGTATGAACACTATGTATCCCTACCAAAAGTTTATTCAGTAAAGTATTCATATAATAATATTCATTACGATTATCTTCACCTAATGAATGATAAATTTCACTAAATATCTGCCCATGTGTTTTATCTTGAGGGTCATTTACGTAACGCTGAACAACGTAATTAAATACTTCGCTTGTTCCATTAACTAATAAATCATTCAATACCCTACGGGTGAAAATCAAATTGATGGCTCTATTATTATTCGTCATATAAAATTCACCCCCCTACGCTTTAAGCGGATAACTTACACTGAAAGTGTATCGTAATTTATTGTTTAAATCTATACTTTCAATATTTTGTAAAGTCGTAGTTACTAGAATTTTTATCATAATCAATAAAACAAAAAACGCCAAACCTTAAGTTTGACGAATATTTGTTATTTGAGATGTAAACCATCTTTAATATCTTTTGCTGTTAAGTCTTTACTGTTATGATTCTTCAACGCAGCATTGATTACATTAACAACATCCGGATCACTGCAATTTTGAGCTTTAATTCCATCAACATTTAACTGATCAATCTGCTGACGCGCTTTAACAATATCTTGCTGCGTAACTTGCTTGCCATTTGTTAACTTCGGCGGTGTACTTTGTTGAGTATTATTTTGGCTCTGAGTATTTTGAGAACTAATCTTGTATTGAGCTTCGGTCGCAGTTACTAACAACTTATTAACATTCGCAAATATTTCAGTATATTCCTTATTTTTGATTGCTGGATCCTGTAAAAGTGCATTTAACTGTTTAATTGCCTCTGGATAATTCTTCCCTTTGTAACTGGTCTCTGCTTGTTGATAACCTTTATTATATTTATTAATATTTCCCACAACCGTAGTTAGATCAGAAATCTTTAAATCTAAAATCCGGTTAAAGCCCTTATTACTAGTTTTAGGGATTGCCTTAAATTTATTTAAAGCTTCCTTATAGTTACCGACAGTTTCGAAGTCCGTTGCTTTCTTCCATGCACTTAGATCGTCTTGCAGTGAATTAGAGGTTTTACCCTCATCTTCAGCTAAATTGTAATATACCGAAGCTTCAGTAATCTTTCCTTTGGTAAGAGATTCATTAGCCTCTTTTTCGTATTTATTTGCGAGCTCAGTTTTATACTTATTAACTGCGTCCTTGTCAGAAGTATCTGCTTTTTTATTATCTCCACATCCTACTAAAAGTGTCGGAGTTAAAAGAAGCGTTAACGCAGCTACTGTAAATTTTTATTTTTTTTCATAGCAATAGTATAAACCGATTTAAGGTAAAAAAAAATATCCAACCATGCGATTGGATATTATAAATTGATTAAGTTTTATTTGTTTTGTTTTAAGATATCTTCGGTGTCTTTCTGTAAAGAAGTGAACGCTTTTTGAGCTGTGGTGTTAGTGGTCAAAGTAGAATCAACCGCACTTAACATTTTAGTTCTAAAGTTATCATAGCCGGCAAATTGATTAGAAGCATAAGCACTTTCAATCGATTCTTCTACTGCTTTATAACTTGGATTAGCAGCAACATAATCTTGATAAACTTTTTCTTTCATTGCTGACTTAGTTGTTGGCACATAACCAGATTTCTTTGCCCAATAAGCTGCAACTTCCGGCTTAAGCATATAATTAAAGAATGCTTTGGCACCTTTCTTTTGATCAGCTGATGAACTCTTGAATAAAACTAAGTTATTAGCAGAAATTACATCGCCATTCTTTCCTTTATAAGCAGGAATCGCAGCCGTTGAGAAAGTCTGACCTTTCTTAGCCCGATTAGTAAATTCGCCAATGTTAGCTGAAGATCCAATGCCATAGACTGCTTTGTTATTAAGCATTGCAACACTGCCGTATTGATCTTCTTCTGCTGTCTTTAAAAATCCTTCTTTTTTTAAATCAAGAATTGTCTTCGCAGCATCAATAACTTCAGGTTTACTAAGGTTAGCTTTTCCATTTTTTGTAACAAAAGGATAACCTGCTTCATTAGCCATACTTTCAAGAACCATGTCATATGACTGATCAAGACTCATTGCGTAAACGCCGTCCTTCTTCAATTGAGCACCGATCGTTTTAAGATCATCCCAACTTGTCGGAGTTTTTAAATTATACTTTTTAGCTAATTGATCGTTAATAAAAAGTAACTGGGTTGAATCAGCAAACGGAACTGAATAATTGTCTCCTTTATATTCTGTTGATGACAAAATTGCGGGATACATATCACTCTTCTGATCTGCTGTAAAGCTGACTTTTTCTAAAAGTCCTTGAGTAATGTAGTCAGGAATACTCGTATAAGGTAATTGAGTGATCGTTGGCAGCGTCTTCGAACGAGCTGCGGCCATAACTTTTTGTTTTAGCTGATCAATCGAACCTTGAGTGATCCCTTTAACTTCATATTTATCCTGTGATTTATTAAAATCATCGATAACTTTATCAAGTGAAGTCTTCCAGGTTCCCGTCATCCGATGCCAGAAAACAATCTGAACTTTCTTAGATGACGTTGCATCTTTCGATGCCGAAGAACTATCACTCTTACTGCTTGAACTCTTAGAACAACCTACAAAAATAAATAATAAACTAAAGATGGCAGCAACAGTGAACCATCTGCGCCAACTCTTCTTTAATCTAAACATAATACTCCTTTTGCCTTTAGGCATTAATCTTTTACGTCATTTATTGTAGTCGAGTTAAATCGCATTTACCATATTTTGTTAAATGTTTACTTATGGTAAAATGAAGAATTACAAGGAGGTTCTCAAATGACAAATTTTGCAGTTTATTGCAGTGCATCACCAGAAAGCACTGCTTTTAATCCCGCCGGCAAAGAAATTGCCGAGTTTATCACCGCCCATCATGGTAATTTGGTTTATGGCGGCTCAAGCGCTGGATTAATGCAGGTAACCGCGCAAAATGTTCATGACCTTGGCGGCAAAGTAATTGGAGTGATTCCTGAATTTATGAAAAATGAAGGACTCGTGTCTGAGTTAAACGACCAAACTTACGTTGTTGATACAATGGATGAACGTAAAGCCAAAATGGCCGAACTTGCTGACGTGTGCATCGCTTTACCAGGCGGCGTTGGAACCCTAGAAGAAATCACTGAAATTATGAGCTGGGATCGAATCGGCGAAATTCAAACTCCTTACTTTTTTTACAACTTTAATCACTTTTTTGAACCATTAAAAGAATTCATCGACAGCATGGTTGAGCACGATTTGTTAAGTAAAACTGACCGCAAAAGAATTCACTTTATAACTGATTTAAAAGAAGCTGATGAATATTTGAAAAATTATCGGCCAACTAATTTTCATCTTTTTTCAAAAGAAAATAATTAAGCAGCGCAAGCTGTTTTTTTAAACTACAGCAATGTATAAAATACAATGGAATTTCCCGTCTCTACTAACTGAAGGCGTTAAACTAACCTCATAATCTTGAGTAAAACTACGCTTGATTACTCCGTTTTTGCTATCTTCCCAAACTTTACCCCAAGCCTGTCTAGCAGAAGTTCCAGTATTTTCAGCAACAGCATCATATTTTTGATAAGATCCAGCGTCTAATTTTTTAAGAAACTCCGAAGTAACTGCCATAATGCTCAGATCATAATCTTCTGTTTCGTCACTTGCATAATTACTGTATCTTGAAATCGGAAAAACACCGTACTGCACTTCGTGGTTTTGGTCAAAAATCAGCGGCAGCTTACCGTTCATCACATCCTGCCACAATTCATCAATTTCAGTCATCCGATCATTATTCGTCCTAAGGGTAACACTTTTTAAATGATATGCCATTTGTTTTCCTCCGTTAACATTATAAAACAAAAAAACAGGACTTATTGTCCCGCAAAATTACAATTCTTCGCCATTCGTTGCGATAACTTTCTGGTACCAATCAAAAGAATCTTTCTTAGATCGCTTAAACGAACCCTTGCCATTATCATCGACATCAACATAAATCATGCCGTAACGTTTCTTCATCTCACCAGTGGTAAATGAAACCAGATCGATACAACCCCAAACGGTATATCCTAACACCTCAGCGCCATCTTCTTCGATGGCTTTTTTCATTTGAATAATATGTTCTTTTAAATAGTTGATCCGATCATCATCATGGATTTTACCATCTGCTGAAATATGATCTTTGGCGCCATAGCCATTTTCCACAATAAACAGCGGCAAATGATAACGATCAGTCATTTCGTTTAGATAATACCTTAATCCTAATGGGTCAATCGTCCAGCCCCAGGCACTTTTTTTAAGATATGGATTTAAAACGGTATCAGTGCCGGCTGCATTGCCGCTGCCGATTTTTTCAAGTTTCGGATCACTGCTGACCGTACTCGTTAGATAATAACTAAATCCGATGTAGTCGACGGTCTCAGCTGCAATTGTCTTTAAATCATCGTCAGTGATATCTAATTTAATCCCCGACTTCTCCCAGTGTTTTAAGATATACTTCGGATAATAGCCCCACGCCTGAACATCAGAGAAGAAATACTGCCCCCGATTCATCGCCTGGGCTTTTAAAATGTCCTCTGGATTACAAGTATTAGGATAATAAGGCGAAGCTGCAACCATGCATCCTACCATTAAATTAGAATTTAGCTGATGAGCAAATTGAACTACTTTGGCGGCGGCCACAAATTCATAGTGCGCCGCTTGATACATTAATTGGTCTCGCTTATCGCCATCTTTAAAAATTAAACCCGAATTAGTGAAAGCAAAAATCGGATTTTCCGTTAAAGATTGGTTATTAATTTCATTAAACGTCAGCCAGTACTTTACAAGATTTTGATAACGCTCGATAACAACTTTTGCAAAACGGGTGAAAAATTCGATCATCCTACGATTGCGCCAGCCACCGTAATGTTCCACCAAATAATAAGGCATTTCAAAATGAGATAATGTCACCACTGGCTCAATTTGTCTTTCTTTCATGTAGGCAAAAAGCTGGTCATAAAATTCTAATCCGGCTTCATTTGGCTCAGTTTCATCGCCATTTGGAAAAATTCGACTCCAGGCAATACTGATTCTCAAGCACTTAAAATTCATTTCAGCAAATAAATCAACGTCTTCTTGATAGTGATGATAAAAATCAATTGCCTGATGATTGGGGTAATACTTGGTAGGCAGAACGCCATCAGTGATTTCGCGAGGGGTGTCAACGTCTCCTTTAGTCATCACATCAGCAATACTTAATCCCTTGCCGGCTTCATCATAAGCGCCTTCAACTTGGTGCGCGGCAATTGCCCCACCCCATAAAAAGTCTTTTTGCATTTTTACTCCTTATTTGACTAACATAATTTGACTTGAATTATCGATACTTTGATCTTTTTCAACTATAACTTCAACTGAATGATCTTGATAGTTAGTAACAATAACTGGCGTCTGTATCGAATAACCCTGCTTTTTAATTTCTTCTAAATCGAATGTCAAAAGTAGATCTCCTTGAGAAATCTTCTGCCCATCTTCAACCATTAAGTTATATCCTTGACCGTTTAAATTAACCGTATTTAAACCAATATGAATTAATAATTCTACGTCAGTATCTGAGCGCAGACCAATTGCATGTTTGGTTGGAAAAATGGTAATAACTTGTCCGTTAAATGGTGATTTCACCTCGCCTTTGGCCGGAATTATCGCAATCCCTTGACCGACACTTTCACTCGCAAAAACTTCATCGTCTACATCTTTTAAAGAAATGGCCTGCCCAACAATCGGAGCATAAACTTTAATCTCTTTATCCGATGGTTCTGGAACCTTTTCAACTGATTTGTTGACTGGAAAATAATCGGCATCGTCTTTAGTGACCCCAAAGAAATACGTTAAGACAGCTCCTAAGATTAAGGATACTGAAACTCCTAAAATCATAAACGGCATTGGCTTGTAGCTCATGAAAATTAAAGAGAATAAATTATGAAATACATATGACGTCATCTGAACGTGGAACAAGCCGTTGATTGCCCCGCCGACACCACCTGAAATTGCCACAATTGCCAATAATCGTTTTGAGCGCATAATAATTCCGTAAAGAATCGGTTCAGTAACTCCTGCTAAAAGTCCAGTCAAAACAGTCGGACCCGCAATTCCCCTCATCTTAGAGTTTTTCTTACTTCTCAAATATGCACCGATGGCAATTCCAATTTGAGCGTAGACGGTTGCTACGGCAGTTCCTTCAAGTACATCGCCGCCAAATTGGTGTAGATTTTGTAATGTTATTGGCGTAAATCCCCAGTGAAGTCCTAACATTGTCAAAAATGGATACGTCGCTCCCATTACAAGGCCTGCCAAGACATGACTAACACTAAAGAGCCACGCAATGAACGCTGAAACGGCGTTCCCGATCACCGTGCCAAAAGGTCCAAAAACAATTACTGCTGCGGGAACTAAGATTAACAGACAAATCATCGGATTTAAGAATAACTGCAATTGCTGCGGGATTATCTTCTTTAACAGCTTATTTAATCCCGCATAAACGATCGCGATTAAGAAAATCGGGAAGACGGTCGTTGCATAATCAACGGGAGTTAAGCTGATGTTAAAAAGATTGAGTCCTTTTTTGCCGATTAGGGCTGTAAAATTAGGCTCTAATAGAGCTGCTCCTAAAGCACCTCCGACAAACATATCAGCCTTAAACTGCTTAGCAAGCGTCATCCCTAAGAATATTGGCAGAAAATAAAAGATACTATTTCCCGCTGCTGACCAAACTGCATAGAGCGTACTTTTATCTGAAAGCCAGTTGAGAGTGGTCAAAACGGTTAATAACGCCTTGACCATCCCCGCGCCTGCTAAAATTGGAATTAATGGCGTAAATGCACCGGAAATTACCTTCAACAACGAAAACTTCTCATGTTTGTCTTCAGTTGTTGAATTGAGCTGAGAAATAATCACATCGTAGTAATCCGCCACTTTCGGTCCAATCACCACCTGAAATTGTCCCCCACTGATTACCACACTCAAGACGTACGGCAACTCCTCAATTTTACTCTTATCGGCTTTAGCATTGTCTTTTAACGAAAACCTTAATCGCGTTGCACAATGCACCAAGCTGTTAACGTTTCTAGTGCCGCCAACTAACGACAAAATATTTAATGATTCTTCTTTAACCACAATTTTCCTCCTAAAAATAAAAAAACCTGCCCAAAAGGTCCAGCAGTCCTGCTGCCAAACAATTTGTCAGGTTTCGCCTTAATCTAATAAGTCACGATCCATTAAAATTTGTTGATAAACGATTTAAATGAAGGGTTAAGTATAACAATTCATTATCTTTCACATCCCAATGATAACTGGTTTCCAGAAATTTCTTAATCTTCAGCGCACAATTATAGTCATCCGGGTACTTTTGCTGAATAAAATTTAAAATCGAACTCGAATCTTCGGTGTTCTCTCCGTGCAGCTGACGCAGCACAAAATACCTAATATGAGTCACAAAACGTGAAAAACTATACGAAGACTGATCAATCTGCCGCCCATAATGATAGTTAACAATATCAATCACCTTTTGAATTATTTTAGTGCTCATCAATGTCTCTTCCATATCTTTGACATCATAATGAGCATTAATGAAATGAAGAGCAATAAAAGCTGCTTCTTGATCTGGAATGTTTAATTGGGTTCGCTCTTCAATCTTTTTTACTGCCCTAAAAGCATATTGATATTCTTTGGGATAAATTGCCTTTAAATCCCATTGCAGCGGCGTTGAAAAAAACGTCTTCTCCCGCACCCTTTTTAGCATCACATTGATATGGTCAGCTAAAGCAAATAAAATGCTGTTAGATAATTTATAGCCTAAAGCCTGCTCTCCCTCATTGATAATATCACTAGCGATTTCAATATCAGTAATATCAATTCTTTCAGCAAGTTCTTGAAAATTCTTTACGGTGGCTTGATCTTTGATGATAAAAGTCTTATCGATCTTCTGATCATTCTCATCTACTGTTTCTCCACTATGCCTATGAAAACCTAAACCTTTGCCCATGATAATTTCTTCGCGATTGTTCTCATTAACAACAAATAAAACGTTGTTATTGAACACTTTCTTTATCACACGCAAAGCATCACCTCCTTTAAGACGACAAAAAAACGTAACCAACAATCCAAAACACCAATTTGAACTGTTATGGTTACGCCTTTACTAACTGAAATATAAAGTCACGTTCCTAATAATGAAACTAGTTTCTAAAACTGTAACATCTCTAAAAACATCTGTCAATGAGAATAATTCTAATTTTAATCAAAAATTTAAGCTTATTTACTGGGTTTAAAGTGTTCTGCAAAAAGCTCGTCATGAAGTTTTATTTCATTTTTTTAATTTCAAAAATACTCCAAATCATCATAAGCACCAGTCCGGCGATACTCATGAATAGACCAGCTTTTAAAAATGGGGTCTGATAAGTTAGAACATAATTACTCTGTCCTTTTTTAAGCTTAATTCCGACAAATGCATCATTAATCTTAATTATCCTGCCCTGATTAATATGCCAGCCCGTCGAATAGGGGATTGTCGTTGCCACAACCTTTTTAACTGGGTGTTTGATTTTAAGATCGATTCGGTCATGACCCATTTTAAACTTCAGATTTTGGCGGCTTTCATGCCTGACTTTTTTAGCAGCGCGATTAATAGCTGCACCTGTTGGAACTGCGACTAGATTAAGTTTAAAAGCATAATGAGCCAAGCTATTCGTATTTAGTCTAATCCATTGTTCGCGATCAGTTTGATCAGCAGAACCCAAATTAAGGGTTACATTTTTTAAAACCTCATAGCCTGAAAGGCGGGACGGCGAAAGTTGAGTAAAGCTGTTCGTGCGGTCTAAATAATCAGCACTTAAGGTATAACCGGGTTTCGTTCTGCCCAGCTTCAAATAATTACGCGCCAACCAGCGGTATTTAAACATCGATGGATCATAATTTTGAAAATCGTCTAAACCTTCTAAGCTGTTGTTGTTGTGTTCAGCCTGATAATCAGCTAAATTAGCCTGCCATAACTCACCGAAATTAAAAGGCTGATACTGAATGTTTTGAAATTCCAAATGCAATTCTTGATCGGCTAGTTCTTTATTGGGAGAAATCATCAATACCACTTGTCCGGAAGGTGAAATAAGCTTCAGCTCTTCATCAGTATTTGATTTAAAACTAACTTGTTCTCCTTTAGAATGGAGAATTGTCTGATTGTAAAAAGGCACTTGCTGAACCTTTTGAGCCATCTTAGATTTCTCATGCCCAGAGTGAGTTGCGACCGAGTCCAGTAAACTGGCTTCTTTTTCATCTGATGTCATTTTATGGAAATCTTTAGTACTGATCACATAGGACGGGAAATAAAAGAGCGGAAACGAAGAATCGGATAAATAAGTCTGCTGACCGTTATAAATAGTAGAATCATAACTTTGATAAGATGCAGGAATCATCTTCGATTTTTGATTCAAAGAGAGTTGACCGACGCCTAGATAATTAAGCAAAATATTGCGTAAATCAGCATTCCCGGTAACGTCATTTTGAATTGCATTACTCACGCCCAGTTCTTTCATAAACATATAAACATCACTATTTTCTAAGGACCAATAGCTTTCAATTGAATGAATGGGACTTAGAATCGGCAGGCTCGGAGAATATGTATAATCTGGTAATTGGGTATCGATGTAGGAGCGAGTAAACGTTGGCTGATCCTTGTCACCTGTCTTAGGATCAACTTGATAATCATTAACCACTTGTTTGACATAACCTTGCTGACGCTCGGCTAACTGCTGCACTGCCGATTTACTTAACAAATGATTAGTTGCTTTAAGATTATAGGGTTCGATACTTAAGAAAATCGTCGCTGCATTTATGATTGTAAACACGCTAAAAAGCAGCTTGGAGTTAGCATTCCATTGTTGACTAAAAAACAATGCCCCGATGATTAACAAATATTGAAACGAAATCATCCCCAAATCACCGTCATAGCGCCCAAAGCTTGATGAGATCAAAAGTGAAATGACCGCTACGACGCCAAAAATAGTAAATGCTATTAAATCTTTTTTGGTGAGCTTGGCATCAAGCAAAATGACCGCCGAAAATGCTAGCGGGAGGAGCATCAAAAGAAGCCAACGGTTAGAAGGCGACGAAAAACCATTGAGAATTCCGCCTAAAACGGGAAGCAAAAGACAAACTAGCGCCACTAAATAAGTGATTGATAAAACGCGATAAGTGCGAAAACGCCGGATGACAAAGATCATGCCCAAAAGTCCTAAAACCATAAAGCCGCCCATTAACCAGAATTCCGGTTTTATTTTAGGAACTAGTAACGAGCCTGGAATACTTAAATAGTAGGACAAGGAATATGTTTTTAGACCGTTTGCGATTTTGCCGCCCGAACGAGCTGAATTTAGCAGGAAATATAATGAAGGAACAAATAAAACGGCACTGATTAAAAAGCCGATGATGGCCCCCATGACGATTCTGCCAAAATTGCGCCAACTGCGATATTTTCGATGCACGAAAAGCTCAATCAGCCAGTACACTACGGCACCAGAGGCCAAAATATAAGCAAAATAAAAATTAACGAAAAGTGTTAAGGCAACCATGCCAATGAAGGGCAAAAGCGACTTTTTGTCTAAGGCGTGGTGAAGCGAAACGATTAAAAGCGGAAATAAAATCAGCGGATTAAGGAAAAATGGATGGGCAAACGAACTGTAGGCGGTATAACCTGAAAAAACATATATTAGCCCGCCTAAAGACTTAGAGAAATCTTTTGAACTAGGCATTAGGCGGCATGCTGCAAAAATAAACGCTAGTCCCGCACAGTAAAGGCGCACAATAATGGCGATTGAATAATAGTCTGGCAGAAAAGAAGCGGGAAAGAAAACAGATGGATATAAAAATGGATCGCCAATCACATAGTAGGAGAAAGTCTGCAGATAATCCTGCCCTAAGCCAACCTGCCACTGCCACATTTCGGGTGCTTTCCCGTGAAATAACAGATTTTGTAAATCATGATGAAAGTGAACTAAAGCAGGATAGTGCTGCGAAATTCCGTCCCCATTCCAAATTAAAGTCCCGCCGCCAATGAGGTGGGGACCAAATACAACGAGAGCCGTAATTAGAAACAATAAAGTATAAAAAAGATATGGATGCTTGGTTAATTTATGAAAATATACCTTCATATTCATATAATACAAGATTTTTCCACAAAAAAAAGCAGTCCCTTTTTAAAAAGACTGCTTAAAAATTATGCTTGGCCAAAGCTTCACGAATACTTTCAAATGCGCCAGTAACCGTTGAACGCGGGCAAGCCAGATTAAAGCGCATAAATCCGCTGCCTTCAGGACCAAACCAAGTTCCAGCATCCATTGCAACCAGTGCTTCGTGAAAAATCACATCTTCAAGTTCTTGATCTGTTAGTTTCAATTCTCTAAAATCAAGCCACAAAAGATAAGTTGCTTCGTGATTATAGACTTTTACCTGCGGTAAATTCTTGCTCAAGTAATCTTTCACCCAATTAAGATTTCCCTCTATATAATCTAAAACTTCCTTAAGCCACTCATCACCCTCATTGTAAGCAGTTGTTGTAGCAACGATCGCAAAAGGGTTAGGATTGCCAATGCCGACGTTGTTAATCGCGCGATCTAAGTCATAACGCTTTGCATCATTTTCAATAATTACATTAGAAAACTGTAAGCCTGCGAGGTTGAAGGTCTTGCTGGGAGCGGTACAAGTCATGATGTTTTGGGCATATTTAGGATCAAGATTGGCGGCAACATAATGAGTATGCCCTGGCATCACCAAGTCGCTGTGAATTTCATCTGCAACTACAAAAACGTGATACTTGTCACAAATTTCAAGCATTTTTAACAGCTCATTTTTGGTCCAAAGACGCCCAATTGGATTGTGCGGTGAACATAAAATAAACATTTTGGTATTCGGATCGGCACATTTTGCTTCAAAGTCAGCAATATTAATTTCATAATGTCCATTTTTGAAAACTAACGAGTTAGATACTAATTTGCGGCCGTTGTCTTCGACCGCATCACTAAAGGGATAGTAAACTGGCCGCTGGATGAGAACTTGGTCTCCCGGATGAGTGAAAGTCTGAACTGCTAATCTAATCGCTGTTACCACGCCCGGTGTGTGCAAGATCCACTCTTCTTTGAGCTCCCAATTAAATCGGCGTTTCGCCCAGCCCATGTAAGCAATTTCGGGTTCATTAGAACTGCTGTAGCCGTAAATGCCATGATTTGCTCTTTTTTCAACTGCATCAATTACCATTGGTGGACAAAGAAAGTCCATATCGGCAACCCAGCAAGGGTATTTGATGTTAGGTTCGTTAAATTTTTCTTTGTATGCTTCAAGGGACCACTTGGAAGAATTTGTATGATGGCGATCCACTATTTGGTCGAAATTATATTTTTTGCTCATTTTTTACACTCCTTAGCTCTATTATCTGCAAATAGGCCAAGTAAGTCTATTTTTTCTTTAAATCTCCAAAACTAATTAGTTCAATATCATGATCTATAATCCATCCTTTAAGTTCTTCTGAGCATAATGTTTCATTATCACGCACTCGCGGCAGTGTTAAAGTTGAATGGTCCAAAATATACTGATCAACAAAACCTGGATGAAAATGTAATTCTGTTATTAAACCATTATTCTCATTTTTTAAGATTCCAAATCGATCATTGAAGAAATCTTCCGGCTGAACACCTCGATCTAAAATGGACATATAATCTTCGTTGACTGGAGATTCTACTTGTTCATAAAGTTCTGGACTTGGCTGAACGTATTCTCCCTTTAAAGGAACTGCCGTGTGAATTTTATATTCTTTTGCACAATCAATTAAGGCTTGAGCTGAATTATCATCCATAGCAGAATGTGGCTCTATATGTGTCGGATAGAAGCCAAACATTTCACGAAACCTATTAATTTGAGCTTTAGTCTCTTTCAAAGCATCTTTATAAGAAAACAATTTTTTATGAGTTTTAAAATCTTTCGAACCAATAAAACTACCATCAGGCTTAACCAAACTTGGAATCTCTTTAGGATCAGAAACGGGATTCCCGGTTGTTAAATTAACATGTAGTCCTACGTATAAATCTGGAGCTTCTTTTAGTAAAGAAATGCCATGAGAAGCAGCTTCTTGATTAATCATAATAGAAGTTGACGAAACAATTCCCTCACGAAATGCTTTAATTACCCCATAATTAAAAGCTTCGGACATGCCAAAGTCATCAGCGTTAACAATTATTTTTTTTGTCATTTCAAACCTCCTTAAAAGACACCTAAAAATGCCCCAATAATTCCTAAAATAATGACACCAAATAATAGATAAATTACTTTAACTTTTTTTCTGAGTAATATAAAAATTGTAAGCGTTAAAACTAACGGTAATAAACCTGGCATGATACTGTTAAAAATATCCTGTAATTTTAAAGGAGTACCTGCCATATTCCATTTAAGAGCAGTTTTAATTGTCACAGAACTAGCTGTCATTGCCCCGACCATGATTAGCCCCACAATCGTCGCGCAATTCGTGATCAATTCAAACAATCCTGAATGAAATGCATTACTAATGAATTTTTCTCCTGAAGTGTAACCCACTTGCAGTAATTTGTATCGTGTAAAAATTGAAGGTATATGGTAAATAAGTAAGAATAAAATCGGTCCTAAAATATTACCTTTCATTGCTAGAGGAATTCCAATTCCTGCTGCAATTAATCTAATTGTTCCCCAAAAAATAGAATCACCAATTCCAGATAATGGCCCCATTAACGCAGCTTTAATCGCATTAATTGATTCTGGATCAAAAGATGGATTACGAGAATTCTCTTTTTCCATTGCTGCATTTAGGCCCATAATAAACGGAGCTGTTTCATAAGTGCAATTGAAAAAGCTAGAATGACGTTCAATAGCAGCTCGTTTACCCTCAGGATCATTTTTATAGTATTCATCAATCGCTGGCAGCATGCTGTACTCATAACCGTAACCCTGCATCTTTACCATATTAAAAGAGCTAAAAAGAAACCAGGAATGTTGAAACATTTTATTAATAATTTTTTTATCTTGCTGTTTTTCGGATACATCTTTCGTCATGATAAAAAGTCCTCCTCTTCAGTCCTTTTACTGCTTAACTTTTGAACATTGCCATTATTTACATCGCTATTTGATGATGAATTCTTATTGGCCATAAATTTTTGTTCAATATCATAGATCATTAGAGCAATAACTATTGCAATAATCGCAACACCTAAATTTGGTAATTTAAGATAAACGACCAACGCAAACCCTAAGAAAAAGTAACCAAATAATTTTCCTTTAAATAACATATTAAGCAGCATTGCAAATCCAACCGCTGGCAGCATTGCTCCGGCTGCAGTAAAACCATCCTGCACAAACTTTGGAATTATTTTCAGTAAATCACCAACTGCATTTACACCAAGAAAAATTGAGAAAAAGATAACAATAGTATTTAAAATTGGATAAACAAAAGACATTATAAAATTGTATCTAATAACCCCTTTTTCATCTCCTCTTTTAGCTAAAATATCTAATTTAGGAATAAAAAGTGCCATATACGCATAAGTTATTTGCATTAAGATTACCCCTAAAGCAGAAACCGGAACGGCAACAGCTAAAGCTTTTGCTCCTGATACATGAGTCAAAATTGCCACAGCTGTTCCCATTAAAGAACCAATTGTCGCATCGGCAGGTACTGCTCCTCCAACTGCAATAACACCTAAAAATACCGATTCAAATGTTGCTCCTAGAACTATACCTGTATGTAAATCACCTAAGAGTAAGCCAACCAATGGACCGACAATAATGGGACGTGAAAAATGGAAAACTCCTCCCATATTACCAACCCAAAGCACTACATAGTAAAGGATCGCAATTCCTAAAGCCTTTAAGAACATTGCTAGTCACCTCCATAAATCTTTTTAAAATTCTTGTCTTGTGCATCTGGAGTTAGTTGTGCCTTAAATTCAGGCTTTAACTTTGCGATAGCTTTAATATCAATTAAATCATCTTCATCCACTTGAACTGCTGCAGCTATTTTTTTCTGTGACTTATCATGCTGATTTACCGGCAGTAATCCATAATTACCTACATTAATCAAATCAATTTGGTCTTCTAATTTTTCAGCAATTTCTCTTGCATCTTTAAAATTTTGAACAACTACAAACATTTCCAATTTAGAAGCACGAGGATCTGACAAAATACTAAGTGAATCTTTTATATTTCGACAAATAAACTTAATATTATCTGGGACTGCCATTTTCATTGTCATTTGCTGGGTCTCATTATTCATAACAGCATCATTAGCAACTAAAATATGACTAATTTTTAGAACTTTTGACCAAACAACAGCAACTTGACCGTGTATCAATCGTTCATCAATACGCAACATTTTAATCATTATCTTCTCCTTTTAAGATAAAAATTCATCATCTGATAAAAAATCTTCATTATTTTGCTCCAAGTTAAAATCTATAATTTTTACTGGAGTAGAATCGATTATTTCTTGTAAATGTACTTGTGTAACTGGTTCTGTGTCTAGAATAACTGCTAATACCGTTGGCAAATTAACAGAACTGATTAATACAATATTGTTTTTATCCTTAACTTGAATCATCACCTCGCGGTTAACACTTCCGCCAATTAAATCCGTGAAAATAATCCCTACATCGTCAGCCCCCAGTTCTCTTATAAACTCTTTAACCTTCTGCTCAACATCAACCGGCTCTTCTTCTAAATAAGCATCAATAGCGATAATATCTGTTTTACCGGTTAAAACTTTAATTGAATTTTTCAATCCACTAGCAAATCTGCCGTGACTCGCTATAAGATATTTTTTCAAAATAAATGCTCCTTTTAGATAATTTAAGTTTTACTAGATTTTAAAAAAGTTATCGCTTACAATGCACATGTTAAGCGCTATCCATAAAAAAAGCACTAAAATTTAGTGCTTAATTAATCAATATAGTGTTTAAAAAGGAGCGACTATTGAAATCGATTGATAAAATATACAACATTTTCATTAATAACTTTCATGATCAAAAAGTTACAACAATTGAAGTAGCTAAAGCTGCTGGATTATCAAGAGGTGTAGTAAGTTCCTATCTTTCTTCTCTATACTCACAAGGAAAAGTTACAAAAACTCATTCGCGCCCTGTTTTTTGGCAGATCGTAAAGCCTAAAAGTAGTTTTGATGAATTGATTGGAGCAAAAGGAAGTTTAGCTGATGTAATTATTCATTGCAAAGAATCATTAAGTTATCCAGATAATGACTTGCCTCTTATAATTACTGGAAATAATGGCACTGGAAAAAAATTATTAGCTCAAAAAATGTACGAAGAAGCTCTAACGCGTAAAGTAATTACTAAAACTGATCCTTTTATCAAAATTAATGCTTCAGATTATGTATCCAACCAACGTAATTTTATTAAATTATTTCAAAAATCAAAAAAGTGCTCAAAATTTGACAATATTTTAAGCACTAAATCTCTCTTTCCCAATAACAAAGGTATTTTATTTATTCATGAAGCTCAAAAATTATCTCAAAACAACCAACAACTTCTTTTAAATTTAATAAAATCAGCAATAAGAGACATCAAGTGTCAAGTTCGGTTTATTATTTCAATTACCGGATTTGAAGATTGCCTGCTTCTAAATAAAAAAATAGGCTTACAGATTAAGCTGCCCGATTTTTTAGATCGTTATTTTTTTGAACGACTATCATTAGTTTTAAACTTTTTTTATTTAGAAGCACAAAAAATTAAACATCCAATTATCATAAACACGAAGATTGTCAAACAATTAACTATGTACGATCATCCAGATAATATTGCAGCCCTTGAAAACAAAATTAAACTTTTACTTGCTAAATCTTATGTCAACTTATTACCAAAAGAAGAGATTTATATCGGTCTACCTAACAAATTAAATATAAAAATATCTTCCTCCCAAAATGATTTAAATATTGAACTGTCAAATTTAATTAATAGTTTTATGCAATTAAAACCCTCTGTTTCAAGAATAATGGATGATTTAATTCATTCAATTAAATTAGATCAACAATTAAGTGAACAAAATTTCATTGTGATGAAATTACTACATTTAATTAATATCTCTGAAAGTCCTAAAACCCTTGATTTGATTAACGATCATTTAAAAATTAAAATCCAAACTGAATTAACTGAAAAATATGGTTTATCATTGCCCGAAAATAAAGATTTTTGGAATCGATGTTCACTTTGCACTGCTTTCATTGTTATTTACAACAAAAGCTCAATCTTTCGAGAAAACAATACTATTAAAAACACATTACAAAATAAATATCCAAGAAGTATTTATTTATTCGAAAAAATATTTGAAGATTTATTTAAAACAAGCAAACTAAATGATTGTCACTTCTTACTTTTCTTTATATTAATGACACCAATTGTAAATAAGATTGAAGGAATAAAATATAACTGTATTTTATTAGCCCATGGTCAAGGCATTGCCTCAAATATTCAAAAAGTCGTTAATTCATTATGCGGTAACTACATATTCGAATCCTTTGATATGCAATTAGATACTTCAATAAAACAAATTAGTTCTTCCGTAAAGCAATATCTAGAAAAGCAAAATAATTATGTGAAAGGAACAATCATCCTTTTCGATATGGGATCATTAAGTCAAATTTTTAACGAAATCAAAAAATATTCACACAAACGGTTAATCGTTATTAATAATTTAACTACCGCCATGGCATTAGATACAGGACTCCGTGTTCAAAGAAATGATTCATTTAAAGAGATTGCTTTAGAAAGTCAGCATTATGGTGAAACAACTGGTTCGCAATATTATGAAGGACTGGCAGATCATCCACATATTATTATTTCATGCATGTCAGGGATCGGTCTATCAACTGAAATAAAAGATGTTTTTAAAAGTACCCTATCTGATCAATTAGAAATTATTACAATCGATTATAAAGAATTAATAAATATATTAAAAAACAATAACCAGAGCTTCTTTGCAAATACAATTTTAATTTTAACAACCACAAATATTAACTCGGATTTATCTTTGAACATTATGAACATTTATGATGTCTTTGATCGAGACGCGTCAATTAAACTTAAAAAGATTTTAAAAGAATCGGGCGAAACTCAAAAAAACGTCAAGCTCTTAATTGAACAATTACTACACTTGTTTTCAGTGGAGGGGATTAAGACCCGGCTGCAATTTTTAAATCCTGATATTATTATTGAAGAAGCCCAAAACGCTGTTGCTCATTATGAGAGTTATTATAATTTAAGTTTAAATTCCAAATTAAAATTAAACCTCTATATGCACATATCTCTAATGGTTGAAAGAATGATCCTTAGAAAAGGCCGTTATGATGATCCTTCGTATACCATTGACAATGATTCGAAAACAAAAGAATTCTTTTCAATTTCGAAAGATATCTTTAAATCAATTCAAGATAAGTTTAATGTTAAAATTACTAATTTTGAAATTTCTCTTATCTATCAGCTTCTAAAAGACTGTTTGAATTAATTAGTAGTTCTCTATCCTTTAGTACAACCGGCCGAAAATTAAAAGTAAAACCACCATAACACAGGCAATTACACCTGAAAGTCTTCGAATGATCATGACCTTTTTTACCAAATCTGAAGGAACCGATACAAATTTTAAAGTATTATCCGGATGTTCATCTAAATACTTCTGAACAAATTCTTGCTGATCTTGATAGTTAGGCAAGTAGAATAGCACGACCCCAAAAACTAAAATCAGCAGAACTAAAAGAACCGTGTTTAACAGATAATAATATCCTGTGATCAAAAGTCCTACTGCGATGCCGATCAAAAAAATTGCCGCAATTAGAATAAACTCGAAAACTCGACTCTTTTTACCATATAAATGAGCCAAAGTATATGCTCTGATTGATAACTTGCGGCTGCGTAATTCCTCTGGTGTTAAATCTGGATACTTCTGTTTAACCAATTCTCGTTCTTGTTTTTTAATTTTAGAAATTTGAACCAAAAGATATACTTCAGCGAGTAAAACAATCGTCATTGAAATATACCAAATATTTAAAGCCATCGTGTTCCTGCCTGATTTTTAATTAGTTTTAGTTTATCACTTTAATTGTGATTGGGATTAACCTCAAATACTGCACATAAAATTATTAATAATACTTTTTGTGAGAATTCATTTGTTCTAATCTTTATCAACATTGCAGCTACTAATTGTATTTTGACGGGTTCAAATACGCAAATTCCTCGATTTTAAAAATTAGAATAAAAATAGAACTCGGTATGTTGCTCCGAATCCTACTTTAAACGTTTAGAGAATTATGAAATTTAAATTTTTTAGTATGATTTGTAACTTACGTATTCACCTTGGATCCACTGGCTTTTTCCAACCTTATAGAAGCCATTTTGCTTGCTACTTACTTTCCAACGGCTGCCGTGCATTAACTTTCTGCCTGGATAATAGCCATTTGTCGTACTGGCATTCTTCCATAAGTTAACGCCATAACCTTTTCTGTAGATAATTTTAACTTCTCCTCTTAGTGGAATTTCTGTGTTGATCGGACTAAATGAGATATACTTCCCATCAATCCATTGGTTACTTCCTACTTGGTAGTATGTATCTCCCTTCGTGTTCACTGCCTTCTGACTAATCTTCCACGAAGTTCCATGTCCTAGTCTCAGACCTGTACTTGTGCCTGCAGGGGCATTGAACACCATAATGCCATAGCCAGGTACATAGTTAATATGTCCTACTGACTTATATGACGTTATTTTCCAATCACTTGGATCTGGTGTTGTAGTGCTTTCGTTACTTCTCGGCAATACTGTAATATTTCTTATTAGAGTCGTTGTTGCTCCACTCGTACTTACTGCTTTATACGTTAATTGATAAATACCTGGAGTACTTGTATTAACTTTTCCTGTTACCGTTACTTGAGGACTACCATCTGTATTCTTACTAATCCCTTCGTAGTCAGGCAGTTTAGAGTAGTCTCCGCCATAGTTGTTGAAGATTGCCCATGAACCTACTACTTTATAATCGCCTTCATTAAAACTATCGCCGACGTTAATTGTTGCATCTGTACTTCCCTGAAAAGCAAACACTGGAGCTGAAGCATTACTTACTGTTACAGGTACGGTTATGCTAGCTGCTTTTTTGGAACCACTTGGATTTGTATATGTATATACTACTGGGTAAGTACCAGCCTTTGTTACATCTAACTTGCTCACATCTGCAGTTAATGCTGAGAATGGAATTCCTTTAATTGTACTCTTACCATCTGCTGTCTTCAGATCTGATCCACCACGGTAGAAGTCTTCTGAGAATCTGTTAACTGCGTTGTTGTAATCTCCTGTGCCATCAACATAACCTTTAGGCCATTGAGCGTATGAATTTTTGGTATCTGAGTTACTGATTCCAAAACCACCATACATGTAAAGTGGTGAATTTACACCAGCACCCGTGTCAGTCTGCTTAAAACTGTCATCATTTTGCTGCCAACTTTCTAAAAATGAACTAATCAGGATCTGTTGTAATTTGTTGCTTGAAACTTTTCCGGTAGAGTCAACTAAATCTGGATTACCGGCTACTAATGTCTTAGTTAATAAGTTCTTGAAGCTTTGTGGAACGTTAGCACTTGTTAATACTGCACCATCATCATAAGTTGTCGTGTATGGACGAAGACTGACATTAAAAGGATCATTACCGCCAGATACATTTGTTGTTGAGAATGACGGTTTTGTGTCTTCTTTAGTTGGAGCAGGAACCGCTTCTTTGTCATAAACAACGACATTAATCCGAGCCTTACCTGCATTCCTTTCATACTGAGGCAATGAAGCTTTAAGGAACTTACCATCAGAAATCCCATACATTTTTTTCATTGCTTCTGTAATACCTGTATAAGCAGTTCCTGATTTGTCTAAATCTTTAAGGTTAACCATCTTGTAATTAGGATTGCTTCCTTCACTATGGTCATCCTCAACTTTCTTAGTATTTCCATAAATTCGATTACGTTTGGCTGTGGAATCAACAACATCCTCCGGTGTTGTCTTAGTGCGATCAATATTTCCATCTTCGTCAAATCCAACATAATCAGGATTATCTTTTCCGTAATCGTTTGGTGAAACTGAGCTTACCGAAGCAGGTCCAATTGAATAATCCTGAGAAACATAACCATCTTCTGGTTTGTTGTTATTGTAATTCCCATGCGGATTATATAAATTAGAGTCAAAATATGCTACTTTACTAGCTCTTGTCTGACTGATAGTTTCACCAAATGTCATCTTGATTAAAGGTACTCCATTTGCATGCGTAACAGTGTATGGACCAGCTCCTAATGGAGCAGTTAAGGTCCCATCTTTGGTTATTTCAGAGTATGCATTAATAGAAGGAGTAATTTTATCTCCTACTTGGATTATTCCCGCAGAAGTTCCATTAGATAAATGAAAATTATCTTTATATTTTAAAACCGAAAAAATTCCACTAAATTTATACATGGATGCGAAATTAGGAACATTCAAGCCACCCGCATTCTCTTTTGAATACTCATTCTTTCCCCCAAGTTTTGCTTCTTTTCGTGGAAGATTAGATTGTCCGTCAAATGTACCATTTGTGTTAAATGTTTCAATAAAGTTTAAATGGTTATCAGCAACTTTAATTAGAGGTTTACTATCGAGATCACTAGTTTCACTGTATAGTGGATTATAGACACCCCAAAATTTTGAGTGTGTTAAAAAGCGGCTGACACCTTCTCCATCAATCAGTAAGCCACTAGGATTTCCAAATTCATTAGCTATGTTTACATATAGTTGGTTAACCCCAATTGCTCCTTGGCGAGCCCATGTAGTAACCTTTTTTGGTATTTTTATAGTATGAGTTTCTCCATCAGCAGTAAAATTTATTTTCGCTTCAGGTCCGTTAAACTCAGTACTTCCTGAACCATCTGTATTTCCTATTTGTAGATCATCGAATTTAAAAGGAATACTACTACTTGTATCAATTAAATTACTTATAGTTATAACTGAATTACCAGATGAGTTAACATTAGATTGGTTTGTTAAGGCTATATCTCCCGTCCATTTATTATCTTTAATTGGAACTGCCGTAACTTCAGTCTGGGTATCTGTTACAAGATTACCTTCTGACCATTTATATTTTAATCCTCCACGCCACTGTCCTTCAGCTTTTTTGGGGTCAGAACCATCTAATACGCCAGACTTGTCATCAAATTCTGCAACCATTGGCGCTTTCGCTCCCTCAGAAGACATTACCGTAGAATAGGGATTATTCCATGACTTAAAAACCCATGCATTTACTGGAGCTTCATAAGTGAAGCTCTTTTTTACTTGGGCTAAAGGATCTGATACCGATTGGAAACTTCCATTTTCACTAATCTTTTTAGCTAAACTATCAATTTTCTCGTCCGTGTCAGCCCCATTTGAAATTTCACTTATTTCTGGTAAAGCATAGGCATAATGCTGTGCATCCCAAGATTCTCTCAACATCGATTTACCATTAGCATCCACATCGTTTACTGGATTAAACAAATGTGTCACCTTACCAATATTAGATTTAGGCTGATTTTTTGGAGAATCTTCTTTACCTTCTACTGTATTCTCAAAAGAAGGTATTCCCTCCGAAGCTTCAAAATCTGGAATTTCAAAAGCAGAAGTTTTAGGATTATAAGTTGTAGATGGATATTTATTGGTATCCAAACTGTTATTAAACCAGCTTTGTGCTGTAACTTTTCCTTTGTATATACCACTATTTCCCTGGGTTCCTATAGCAAATTCATTATTTGCCTCTTTTCTATTATTATCAGCCACACCTATAAACCAATTATCACCGTTCGGCAATTTATTTGTTTCATTAGGTCCTGGATTAGAATTTTTTATAAATTTATGGTTATAGGACTCACCATCCCCAGTTGCATTAAAGTTAGAAGATGAGTGCCATGGTGCTCCTTTACCCTTTTGGTAATTACCTTGAATAGCTTTCATCGGCGCAACATTTTCCATTTTATAATTTGTATCTACTTTTGAATCCAGAATCATTTTAGCAATTTGTTTGGCAGTGGTGCCTCTTGGAACTACGATCGTGCCTTTGCCATTTTCATTAACCCAAAAAGTAGGACTATTACTACGGTTCCCGTTATTAACCCAGGTTTGTGCGTTTGCTACCATCGACCCATTAACCTTATAATTAGGATCTCTTTGTTTAATTCCACCATCAATATTGTTATTTAAAATTGAACCAGAAAGTTGTTCTGGCATCGTTTTATTATTTAGCTTAAAAATCGCTGTCGCTTTATTACCGGTAATCTTGCTTTGAGCAACAATCGTAATACTACTCGTTGCTTCACGGATAATATTTGCTTCGTTTTGCGCTACATTATCATAACCATTGATATAAATTTGAGCATATGCGTCGTCAGCATTGTCAAAGAAGGCTGTACCCAAAACATCAGAAATATTATGACCTAAAGCTTTACCGCTTGGATCATTAAGTAGTGCTCCCTTGATGACACTCTTTCCTTCATCATCTGATGAATCGTAATCCCCAGCAACTGCGGCTTGTTCCAACTTAGAACCAACCCCACTTTTAGTATTATTGAAATCTAAAATCTGAGCTATAAAACCTAAAGCAACACTATATTTGTTATAAGTATCTCTATAAGTAGCGTTAGTATTATTACCATTAGTGTCGTTAAAAAGAACTTTACGGGCATTTGAGTTAGAATCATTTGTTGCGATTGAAAGTTCAATTAATTGCTTAACTAGCTTTTGTCCTGTCGGATAATTACTAAGTGTATCTTTAGCTGGGTACCAATCCACCATCCCGTCGCTAGGTCCCGCATTTTGCAGAAGTTGATCATAATACCCTAGTCCAGGATTATCGACATCGTAATCCCAATTATTATCGGCCTGAACTGGTGCAGCTTTCTCTACTGCCGTCATTGCATTTGCAACAGGTGATAGCAGTAATATCGCTGTACCAACTAAACCAGTGAGTTTTAATTTCATAAATTCCTCCTCATCTAAAGCTCTTCGATTAAACTATAAAATGTTATCGTATTTTCCTTTCCTTTTTTTCTTATTATCGTTATTTTTTATAAGAAAAGTTACAAATCAAAGTTCGCTGCTCATAAAAAAATGCCTCACAATCGTTAGTATTTGTCTAACAATTATGAGGCTTTCGCATATTGGTAATTTAAGGAATATCACTAACTAACGTAAAAGTAATTTGCCCCGTATAATGACCAGCCTGCGGAATATCTTTTGGTATAGCTTTAAAGCCAAGTGTCCAAGGAATTACAATATTATCTTCAAAATTGATTGTCGGAGTACCAGAATAAATTGTTTGGGCTACCGTATGAAAATTAATCTCACTGCCAGTATTTGAATTTTTAAACCAAAGCGGGTCGCCGGCAATTGTTGTCGAGGAATCGGTATCCAATTGCATCGGCTTAGATTCCGCCGCTTCGATGTGCCAGGTTTTACCAAGTCGTCCGCTTCTAGTATCAGTCTCAGTTAAGGTTTGGGGACTACTTTCAAAAATTTGATTATTAAATGCTGGTTCGTGCACACCTAAATCAATACCTGTGGCTGCAATTAAGCCTTGCTCTCCTGATTGATCCCAGACATAAGTTCGCTTATCCGTTCTAGTTTGAGAATCGGTAATAATCGAATCGGCCAAAATATTAGGTCCTGCTGGATTATGAGAATCTCCTGAACCAACTTCGACCCAGCGAGAATGAGTTGAAAAATAAAAATTATTAAGACTCTCTAAATCAATAATCTGGGTTCTAATTACTGGATCCTTAAGGCCTACTTCCAAATATAGAGAATTAAGTTTAGAATTCGGACCAAGAGTCAGCTTCCATAATGAAGATGTCCCTTCAAGCATCCTCTGTTCACCGCTGTAAAAATCTACTTCATTTCTATCACGATAGATAATACTACTAGTATCAAAATTACTTAAATCAAGCGTGGTTAGTGATTTGCAATTAAGAAACATGCCAAACATGTTCGTAACATTACTAGTATCAAAGCTGCTAATATTAACCGACATTAACTTGTAATCCCAGGAAAACATATAAGTCATGTCTTTAACCTTTGAAGTATTAAAATGGCTAAGGTCCAAAGAAATTAAAGATTCGCAACCACTAAACATTGAATAAGCATTTTCGTTGTTTTCCAACGCCCACTGACCAAGATCTAAATTCACTAGGCTACGGCAAGAAACAAACATGTCCTGAGTTGTTTTTACTTGCGAGACATCCCAATTATTAATTTTTAAATCTTTCAAACCATAACAAAGGGTGAACATAGCTCTCAATGTTGTAACATGGCTAGTGTCAAAGTTGTTAAGATCCAAAGAAGTTAATGATTGACAATACCAAAACATAGACGATAGGTCTTGCACCGAACTAGTATTCCATTGACTGAAATCCAAACTTTTTAACGACAGACACGAATTAAACATCGCACTCATATCTGTAACATTTGTCGTGTCCATATGAGTAATGTCAATATTTTCCAATGAACTACAAAAATGAAACATCTGACTCATACTAGTCACTTGTGTGGTGTTTAAATTATTCATCCCCTCAATCGATGTAAGAGACTGTAAACCATAAAATAGTCTATAAAGCGATCCTCTACCCGTCACTCCTGGCTCAATTACCACTTTTTCAATTTCATCAGCACGGGAATACCATGGCCATTCAAAATCATGACCATAACTTCCAACAAAATCAAAATTATCTGTATCCCAATTCAGCTCATGTTGATGAATCGTTAATGTTTTGGACACACTATCTAAAGACCACCAAAGAGAATCTCCTAACCTCACAGTTTTAACATCTGAAACATTATTGTTGTTATCTACCGCAACAGTATGGAGATATTTATTATAATCAGTATTTCGATTTAAAGTTAAAGAGCCTGTGACCCCATCTGCGCCAGGATTTAAATTAATATTTGTGACTTTCCCTGTAGCTGGATCTTTTGTAACCGTCGGAGTTCCAGTTGGTTTTTCATCCATTGTATAAACATAGCCTTTTATCCCACTCACAACAGGTTGTTTAATATTATTTGATGATGAATTACCCGCATAATAATCTGTTGGATTATCGTTTGAAGTAATGCTAAAAACAAGATTGTCAGTTGAACTTTTTGGGGCAGAAACTTTTGGGGTGCTTGGTGCTGTAATATCTGCTTCTACCGATTTTGGTTTTATTGACTTTACATCTGTTAATTTTCTAATCGGGTTGGTATTTTTGTTTTTAGTTAGTGAATTAGTCTGAAAATAAGCAGCTTTGTCTTTATTATTTGGTCTAATTGAAAGAAATAAAATTAAGACACCAATAAAAACTACAAACACGAAACCTATTTTTCTTGAAATTTTGCTCATCGACTGCCTCCCGATTTACAAATTTACATTTATTATTAAATTGTGGATAAATATTACTTAAATATGCTATGTGGCAGTGATCCGATTGTTTGAACACGGCTTTGCTGTCTGATATAAATAAATGAAAAGTACATGCCCAAATATTAGGCTTAGTAAATTTTCTAGGAACCAAATATAAGGTTTGATTGTTATTGTAAACTCAAATGTTTTTTTAAAATTAAAATGCCTTATTTAATAATAGTCTGTATTACAGGATTAAGCAAACATTAAAAAAGGACTCGGTAAGTTGCTCCGAATCCTTCTTTATGCAATTTATTTTATTAATATTCTTTAAAACTGACATAGTCGCCCTGGATCCACTGATCCTTACCAACTTTATAGAAGCCATTTTGTTTGCCGGAGGTCTTCCAGCGGCTGCCATGCATGAGTTTGCGTCCTGGATAGTAACCGCCTGTAGTGCTTGCTGACTTCCAAAGGTTGACGCCATAACCCTTCTTATAGACAATCTGGACGTCACCTTTTAACAGAATCATTGTAGTGATCGGACTAAATGAGACATACTTGCCATTAATCCATTGGTTACTGCCAACCCGGTAAAAAACCTCACCTTTGGCGTTGACGGCTTTTTGACCAATCTTCCAAGCAGTTCCGTGATTTAATCTCACACCTGTTGAAGTTCCGCCCGGCGCATTGTAGACCATGATTCCATAGCCCGGTACATAATTAATGTAGCCGACTGCTTTGTTATTAGTAATTGTCCAATCAGCAGCAGTTTCTTTTGGTAAAACTGTGATATTACGCACCATCTCCGTAACAGCACCTGTCGTACTCGTTGCTTTATAAGTTAATTGATAAATTCCTGGCCTCAGAGTATCTACTATGCCCTTTACCGTCACCCGGGGGGTCCCGTCTGAGTTCTTGGCGATCCCTTCATAATTAGAGATCTTATTGTAATCTCCGCCGTATTTATTGAAAATGGCCCACGAACCGACAACTTTATAGTCGTTATCCTTAAAACTATCTCCCACATGAATTGCTAAATCTGTTGTCTTTTGAAAACTAAATACCGGTGTGCTAGCATCACCTACTGTCACAGGTACGGTAATTTTGGCTGCATCACTCGCATTATTTGGATTAGTGTACGTATAAACTACGGGATAAGTCCCCGCCTTAGTTACGTCGACCTTGCTGACATCAGCGCTCAAAGTTGAAAATGGGATACCTTTAATTGTGCTGCCATTAACAGTTTTCAAATCATTGCTCCCACGATAAAAATCATCCGGGTAATTATTAATAATGCTCTGATATTCACTGCTGTTATCAGCGTACCCTTTTGGCCACTGAGCATAGGAATTCTTGGTATCGGAATTGCTGATGCCAAAACCGCCATAAAGATAAAGCGGCGAACTAACTCCCAAGCCGGTATCAGTTTGGTTAAAACTGCCGTCATTTTGCTGCCAGCTGGCGAGGAACGAACTAACCAAAATCTGCTGCAGCTTTGCGGTGCTGCCGACTAAATCAGGATTACCAGCAACCAGCACTTTGCTCAATAAATTCTTGAAGTTCTGTGGTACATCGGCTGATTTTAAAACTGCGCCGTCGTCATAAGTGGTTGTATATGGTCTAAAACTAACGTTGAACGGATCGTTGCCCCCGCTAATATCGGTTGTCGAAAATGATGGCTTCGTATCTTGTTTACTAGGAGCAGAAACGGCTGCTTTGTCATAAATTACCACGTTGATGCGAACTTTACCGGCATTCTTTTTAACTCTTGGTAATGTTGCTTCAACCCACTTAGTTTGTTTAACATCATTAATTGATTTACCAGTAACTTTAGCTACTTCTCCTGCTAAACTTTCGGTCGCTACACCTTGTTTTGCAGCTGCATCATCAATGGTGACTAATTTATAGCCGGTCCCGTCAGTCCCGTGACCATTGCCATCGGTTCCTGAATCAGTGAATTCTTTTCGCGGCTGTTTATCCCCTTCATTGTTATCTGAATTTTGCGTTGGATCATTATACTTCACAGCTAATTGTAAAATTTTAGCAGCATTATCTTCAGTGGATTTACCAGCAGGATCATTTTTGGCATACGGATAGTAAGTTCCATTAATTGTAATCCCAGAACCTGGCAGACCTGGATCTGTAATCATATCAGTTGATACCGGCCCAATTGAGAAATCTTGCGAGACAAAGAAGCGGCTATTGTTTTTATGATTGGCATTTTCTTTTGAGAATTCCCCTTTAGGGTTATTGTAGAGATTGGAATTAAAATAGGCTCGCTTTGATGCTGCAGTTTGAATCAAGTGATCGTTCATTGTCATATCACTAACTTTATATTTCCCTGGACTTCCAGGATCAGCAGTAAGTTTTACTGAACCGGCTAAATAATATTTTGCTTCAAAATTTGGGGAGTCCACTTGTCCTAAAGTACTTGAATCATATCCACTATGATGGTCTGCTGCATTTTTGTTATAAATTAGAGGCGCTGGAGTGTCGGTGTAACTGCCATCGCTATTTTTCGTTGTCTTATTTTTATCCCACACTTGAACGAAAGACTGAGAATCATCTGCAAAACTAGCATACTTGAAATCAGGATTCATCGAAAATGATGGCGTATCTCCAAGAAAGTGATACTTTTGGTTTCTCGAAATCACATCTCCCATATTCAAATCGTGATCATACACAACTATTGGATTAGTAGAAATATCATTTCCTTTTTCTATCCCTATAATATTTCCACTTCCTACATTCAAGCCATCAGTTCCAATTAAACCGAATTTATTTAAAATTCCCTGATTATTAGCTGGCCCTCCAGGTGCTGTAAGAGTGAAGATCGGATCAGTAGACCCTGAACCTGATGGGTCAGGCACTCTGACTTTTAATGCAGGGTCTCCGGAAGAAACTCTCGTATTATAAACTCCCGCGTAAAAATATAATCCTTCAAGACCTGTCCCCGTTTTCTGTACAATTTTAGCTGTAGTATCGGAAGTTAACGGAATTGTTTTCGGATCATCCTTCTTAGGGAACTCTTCATTGGTATCACCATAATTCATTGCTTCCTGCGGTTGAATTGTTGAGTTTTCCCATTTTGATTCAATCGGATTACCGTCCCTTGTCTGCGCACCCCCACTGCTCATAACGGTAGAATAAGGATTGTTATAAGATTTATAAACCCATGATTCAACTGGCACTTCGTAGGTAAAACTTTTCTTGATCTCACCATTAACTGAAGTATCGGTAAAACTGCCATTATTAGAAATTTCTTTTGCAATTTCATCAGAACTAGAAGCCTGAATCTTTGGACTGTTCATGGCAAAGTGATTGGCATCATAGGATTCTTTAAAGTAACTAGAAGGAGAAAATAAATGTTTTACCTTACCAACATCAGTAAATTTCTTAGTTGGATCAGCATCATATGTAGGAAATGTGGGATAGAAATCAGGTGCTTTCTCTCCCTCAACACCAGCAAGCTTTGCTCCAGTCTTTGTCCGATCAGGATAAATCGAATTTGAATAATCAGTTGAATCATCCTTTTTACTTCCTGGTACGTCATAAGGATAACCCTCAGAAGTATCTACATTGGGAATTTCTTTGGAAGATTTTGTATTCCAGATTCCATTAAAAAGCACGTTAGTATCGATCATATGCAGATCAGCGTTTGAAGCAGCTCCGCCAAACCATCCATCTTTAGTTGGTACATTGTCTTGACCAGTAAGATAATTGGGCGAATGATGATTAGCAGATCCAAAAACTTTAACGTCATCGTAATTATGCGATTCTGGATCTCCAGTACCTTTACTTCCCACATCAGTATTAAAAACATTGTTGTATTCTCTAAATTGAGCATCATAAAAACCAAACGGTCCATTAGGTCCGTACGCTACAGCTGGAGCATAATTATAATATGACTGTACTGATGGCTTATCTGAATTAATGCTCGAATTTCCGATTCTTATGTCATTTCCATCGTTATCCGGAACGTGATGAAGTCTAACCGGTTCTGCCTCCCGCTGATAAAAGTGATTGTAAGAAACTTTCCCTAATGTAGATTTACCAATCTTCTTATTGCCATCTTTTGCATTAACACCTGTTGCTGCCTGCACAGCTTTCATTGGAGCCGAACCTTCTAAAGTGTTGTTCGTTTTAACCTGCTTCTTAGCAATAATATCAGCAATTTGTTTTGCTGTGGTCCCACGAGGCACGACAACGGTTCCATCGCCATTTTTCCCGTCAATCCAAAAAGTTGATTCCTTAGAAAAAGCGATATTATCGATCGTCGACTGCGGCGAAGTGGTCATATTGAGCCCAGCAATATCAGTACCGTTATCTGAATCTTTCGCATAGACACTGCCGTCAACGTAATTATTAAGCTTGGATTCTTTGATATCCTCAGGCATCGTCTTATTATTCAGTTTAAAAATAGCAGTTGCCTTTTTGCCGGTACTCTTGCTTTGCGCAACCAGTGTAATGCTCGAAGTTGCTTCACGAACAATATTAGCTTCGTTTTGCGCAACGTTATCATATCCATTTACATAAATCTGGGCATACGCATCATCAGCCTGACCAAAAAAAGCTGTCCCTAAAACATCAGAGATATTATGGCCTAAATTCTTATTGCTCGGGTCTTCTAAAATTTTACCTCTGATTACGTTAGTCCCGTCAAGATCTTGCGGATCATTATCTCCAGCCACTGCAGCCTGTTCCAGTTTCGCACCAACTCCACTTTTAGCATTATTAAAATCTAAAATTTGAGCAATAAAACCAAGCGCAACACTATACTTAGCGTAAGTGTCCCGATAATTAGCGTTACTGTTGTTGCCGGTTGTATCGTTAAAAAGCACTTTACGCGCATTCGAATCCTTATCATTAGTCGCGATGGAGAGTTCAATCAGCTGCTGAACTAGCTTTTGGCCCGTCGGATGGTCACTGATGGCATCTTTCGTGGGATACCAGTCGACAATTCCATCGCTTGGACCTGCATTTTGCAGTAATTTATCGTAATCGCCAAGTTCTGGATCATCAATATCGTAGTCCCAATTATTTTCAGCATGAACCGGCACCAGCGAAAACATCGCACTCATTATTGGCGACAGCAGCAACAAAGCTATACTAGCTAAACTAGTAAGTTTTGACTTCATTAATTCCTCCTATTTGTAAAGTAATCAACTATAACTATGTATCTTCATTATAACTAAATTCCCGGCTGGACCAAACTAAAAAAGCTCGATTTCTCAAGCTTTACAATATTAGTATGATTTAAAACTTGCGTGATCAACTAGTATAGTCAAAGATATAAGAACCATTGGATTTACTGGGCAGAAAGAGAAGCCTTGATACATAAAGGATTGTTCCCCTTGACGGATTTACTTGGAAGAAAGATTAGTATGATTTAAAACTGGCATAGTCGCCTTGGATCCACTGATCTTTGCCAACTTTATAGAAGCCGTTTTGTTTGCCGGATGTCTTCCAGCGCGTATCGGTCATGAGCTTTCTTTCTGGATAAAAACCACCGGACGTACCAGCGCTCTTCCAAAGATTAACGCCATAGCCTTTCTCATAAACGATCGTTACTTCCCCTTTGAGTGGGATAAAGCTATCAATTGGACTAAATGATACATATTTGCCGTTGATCCATTGATTACGACCCACGCGGTAGAAAATCTCGCCTTTTGCATTGATTGCTTTTTGGCTAATCTTCCACGAACTGCCATGTGCCAATCGCTGGCCCGTCTTATTCCCCGCCGGTGCGTCATAAACCATAATGCCATAGCCAGGAACGTAATTAATATATCCGATTGCCTTTAAAGGCGTCGCCTTCCAGTCACCAGTAGTCTCCCTTGGCAAAACTGTAATGTTTCTGACCATTGTCGTCGTAAGGCCACTCGTATTAGTCGCTTTATAAGTCAATTGATAAATGCCTGGCCTCAGAGTATTTACTGAACCAGTCACCGACACTTCCGGATTACCTTTTGCATCACGGGCAATTCCTGCATAGTTTTGAATGCTATTATAATTGCCTTGATACTGATGGAAAATACTCCAAGAACCGACAACCTTAAAACCACTGTTAGGGTCAAAGTTATCACCGACGTAAATCGTTGAATCATCACTATTTTGGAAGGTAAAAATTGGTGCTGATTGATCAGCAACCGTAATTGGAACCGTAATGCTTGATTTACTATCCTTATTGTCAGGATTGGTGTAAGTAAATACTACCGGATACGTGCCCGCTTTGCTTAAATCAAGTTTGCTGACATCAGCCGTGAGCGAATCAGCCGAAATTCCTTTTATTGAAGACTTCCCGTCGACGAGTTTTAAATCCTGCACCCCTCGATAGAAATTCCCTGGAAACCTCGTAATTGCCGTCTGATAGTCTCCCGTATTACTGTCAAAACCTGTCGGCCACCGATCGTATGAATGCTTGGAATCAGTATTACTAATCCCAAATCCACCATAGAGATATAATGAGGAACCGGCTCGATTATTTTGCTGCCAGCTGTCTAGAAAAGCACCCACTAACAACTGTTTAGTCTTTTCTGGTGAACCGGTAAAATCAGGATTTCCGGCTACTAATGTATTTAAAAGCAGATTCTTAAAGCTCTGCGGAACGTCTCCGGCTTTTAAGACTGCTCCATCATCATAAGTCGTTGTATAAGGACTTAATTGACTGTTAAAAGGATCATTTCCTTGACTGACATCAGTTACTGAAAATGACGGCTTAGTTGGTTTAACGGGTTCAGTCGGTTTATTATCATCCGGCGCTGAAACAGCAGCCTTATCATAAATGACGACGTTAATCCGTGCCCGGCCGGCATTTTGTTTAATACGAGGTAAAGTTGCTTCCACCCACTTTGTATGTTTAACGGTGTTGGGATTCTTTTTCGTAACTTTAGCAACTTCTGCTGCCAACTCATCTTCGGTAATACCCTGCTTCCTCGCGGCATCAGCGATCGTTACTAGCTTGTAGCCAGTACCGTCAGTTCCGTGACCATTGCCGTCAGTGCCCGAATCAGTGAACTCTGCTTTAACGCTTGGATCAGCTGCTTTGTTGTTCGGATTTTGCGTTGGATCATTATATAACACCGCGAGCTTAAGAATCTTTTCCGCATTCTCTTCTGGTGTTGCGCCTGGTGAGTCTTTTTTCGCTGGATAAGTAACACCATTAAGCGTTAAGTCATCGCCTCCCGGATCATTAATCATATCGCTAGACACGGGTCCAATTGAGAAATCTTGTGAGACGAAGAACCGACTATTGTTCTTATGCGCTGCATTCCCTTTTGAAAACTCCCCGCTTGGATTATTGTATAGATTGGAATTGTAGTACGCCCGCTTAGATGCTTTTGTCTGATTGATGTGATCACCTAAAAGGTAAAAAGCAACAGATCCAGGAGCTCCCGAATAAAAACGAACATAACCAGCTAAATAATACTTGGCTTCAAAATTAGGAGAGTCAACTTTACCAATAGAATCTCTGTCAAAACTCACATTTTTGTTGTAAATCAGCGGTTTAACATTTAAAGTTCGATTTCCATTGTCATCTTTAACAGTAGTGTTCTTATCCCATGTCTGAACAAAATACTGGGAATCATCCCAAATATGAATATTACTAAAATTATTACCGTCCTTATTAAGGATATTAGTAATTCCTGAACTATTAGGATATGTAACTCCATTAACTATCCTATTCATGTTATAACTAGTGCCTCCCGTACCACCAGTTATAAAATCAATTCCAAAACCTGAGCTCCCACTAACTGTAGGAACACCTTGTGTTTCATCGTTTTCAACATCTTCTCCGTCGGTCCCAACTGCACCATATTTAACCAATGTTCCTGCTGAACCAGATCCAAATCTGATCCACCTATTTGTACGACCCCCTTCGTCCGGGAAAGGTATTTTTAAAGTGGAATCTGGATCTCCTGCAGGTTTATTAGTCGGGTATACTCCCGCATAAAAATAAGTATCTCCATAACCATCAGCTGGCTCGACTCGATCAGTTTGTTTTGAATATGCCGTCCCTTTTTGAGCACCAATGTGAATTCCCTTGGTTGCCTCTGGATTGTTTGGATCGTCTAAATCTAACCACTCTTGCGGCTTAATCGTCGAATTCGAGTTATCTTCTTTTAACGGTTCCCCATCGGTGGTTTGAGCTCCCGCACTGCTCATGACCGTCGAATAAGGATTATCGTATGATTTGTAAATCCAAGATGACACCGGTGCTTCATAAGTAAAACTCTTTTGAATCTGCCCATCAGCGCTTTTGTCATTAAAACTGCCGTTACTTGAAATAGATTTAGCAATCGAATCTACATTACTATCTTGCAGCTCCGGACTGTTAGTCACAAAGTGATTAGCGTCATATGATTCTTTAAAATAACTTGATGGGGTAAATAAATGCTTCACTTTACCAATATTTGAAGACTTGGTGTGATCTGATGTTCCAGCAACATTTACATCTTGATTCATATTTTTTGCAGGAAGCAAATCATTCTGACGTTTTGTTTCTTCAAAAGGTGAACCCTCAGAAGTTTTGACGTCAGGCAGACTAGAAGCTGACTTAGTAGTCCAATTTCCATTGTTAAAAAGCTTATTAGTGTCTATTAGATGATCGTTGCCGCCAAACCACCCATCAGTTGTTGGCTTATTGTTCGGATCAGTTATAAAAACAGGACTAAGGGTGTTTCCAGGATAAAGTTCTATTGAATCGTTAGTTTTGATGCCTTCGTTGGTATTAAACACATTATTATACTCACGATACTGCTTCGTTTTTAGTCTTGTTTCCCAACCAGAAATAGTAGAATTATCATTAAAACTTTCAGGCCCATCAATTCCGGAATGAACACTGAGAGCATTATTATATCTTGAATCAACTGCCCCACCAGCTAGTCTGTTATTTGCCCATGGTACCCCAACTTCATCAGAACCAATTTTATTCTTCTGTGTCCCCTCATAGAAGTGACTATAAGACACGTCTTCCCATTTCTTATTAGTCCCAGCAATTGGGTTCTTTGCATCAGGTTCGCCGGGGGCAGTTGCCGCCTGGACTGCCTTCATCGGTGCAGATTCATCAAGCGTGTTGTTTCCTGCAATTTGTCTCTTTGAGATTAGTTCCGCAATTTGCTTAGCGGTGGTTCCACGTGGAACAACGATCGTCCCGCTGCCGTCGTTACCAGTCACCCAGAATTTCGGCGTCTTTGAGAAATCAAGCTGATTAATAAAATTTTGCGAAGCCGTCGTCAAATTAAGCCCAGCAACATCTTTACTAGTAGAATCAAGCGCATAAACACTGTCATCAACATAATTATTGAGCTTCGAATTAGAAACACCAACAGGCAAAGTTCGATTGTTCAGTTTAAAAATGGCTGTTGCTTTCTTGCCAGTACCTTTGCTGCCGGCAACAATCGTAATGCTGCTCGTTGCTTCACGAATAATATTAGCTTCACTCTGCGCAACATTATCGTAGCCATTGACGTAAATCTGTGCATATCCATCTTCAGGATTCCCGAAAAAAGCAGTCCCCAAAACATCAGAGACATTGACTCCTTCGCCAATTCCTGGCTTTTCCGTAACTCTTCCAGAAACAACGCTTTTGCCGCTGTCGTTTAAGGGATCTTGATCTTTTGAACTAGTCTTAGCACCTTGTTTTAAGTTAAGACCGATCCCGCTGCCAATTCCTTTTGAATTTAAAATTTGCGCAATAAATCCAAAAGCTAAGTTGTACTTATCATAAACATCACGATAACTCGCATTTGAATTACTTCCTGTCGTATCATTAAACAAGATCTTACGAGTGATTGAAGTAGAATCATTAGTTGCAATCGAAAGATCGATCAGCTGCTTAACTAAATCCTGCCCGCTCGGATCAGGTCCTAAAGCATCTTTTGTCGGATACCAATCAACTATTGCGTCCGCAGGACCTGCATTCTGCAGAAGCTGATCGTAATCATTTGAATTAGAAGGATCAGTTTCTCGATCCCAAACATTGCTTGCTTGAACTTGTTCAGTTTGGTAAAAAGCAGTAAATGTACTTGTTAGTGGTGAAGCCAATAATAGGACTGTACTGAAAATCCCAGTAATCTTAAGTTTAATCCCTTTATTCGTAAATTTCCTCTTTGTAATCTTCATATCAACATTATACCTTTTTGCTATCTATCCATGATTAAAGTTTATTGTATTTTTAAATTATTCCAAAAAAATAAAACCCAGTCTTCTGACTGAGCTTTACAAGATTAATGAAATTTAAACCTTAAATAGTATAACACTAAAAATTATCTAAATCTAGAAAAATTTAATTACATCTAATGCACAGAAGCAACAATTCCGAGCTTTAATAATTAATTTTTCTATTGGACTATTAAAAGGAATCATCGAAGTCAACTAGATAAAGAACAAATTCCAGCAAAGTACCAGGCGCTTCCCGAATTAATCAGAACCATTCTCGACCACTACTAAAATTTCGTACCTTTCTGCAGCTTTGACATAATGCAAAAAAAGAACCGATTGTTCTGAAAATAAAGATATCAGAACAACCGATCCTTTTCTATTATTGAATTAAATTCAATACCTCATCTGACTTAATCTCGAGCGCAAAAGCAACAATTCCAACCGAATATCCACGTTTCAAAGCTTTAATAATTAATTGTTCTTTGGGATCATTCGTTTGCTCCAACAATTCATCAGCTTGTTCCTCAGAAAGATAAATCCCACATTCGGCTGATTTATCACGATCTGAAGATTCTTTCTCAACAAGGCGCTGTGTCACAAAATTCAGGGCTTTACCCCGAAATTCTTCATCACTTTCCAGCTTACTCATTGGCTCACCCCAAATGTGGCGATAATCATTAAGACCTGTCATGCCAATCACGGTGTATTTATCAGCTTGATCACTGATTGCCGGCATCTCCTTAATCCTTGATTTAATTAAACTGTATAAATTGGTATATCTGTCAAAAGACTCATCAAATTCATTACTCATGCGAAACCTCGATTTATTGTAGTAGTATAACATATTGTCAGAAATTCTCTGTGACTAAGCCAAATTATGTATTAAAACATTGCGCACATGCCGGAATATCTGCGATACGCGTCCTTCACTTAAATTCAGATTTTTAGCGATTTCTCGATGATTGTATCCATTTAAACTAGCATTCACAACGTCCAATTCACGCGGCGTACATTTATCTGCTAACAATTCTCTCAACTCAAACTCTGTCAAATTATCTTCATCATCGATTAACTCAAAATCATCGATATCACCTTTAAAACCGCCCAGATTGTTGTGTCTAATTGTATCAATCGTCCGCCATTTAATATGAGTAAAAACCACTCTCAAGAATTCTTCGACTCCCTCGTCTGAATTTAACTCGCGCTGCCATTTTTGTTGAAATTCTATAAATAAGATAATTCCGTCCTCCACGTAATCGTTGAAATCAATATGAGTAAAAGGTACTCCGGCCTTAATAACTGCTTTAATAACTAAATCCTTGTTTAACATGTAAATTTCCCATCCTTTGTCTTCCACTTCATTAACCTCCGAAATATTAATATAGATGCTAAGTAACATATTGTTTTCTCCTTCTTAAATCAATTTATAAACTGATTTATTAATTGGGATTTGAATTTAAGAAAACTCAGTTTAATATTTTCTTACCCAATATTTCCGTCACATATATACATTACGCAAAAAAAACAAAAACCTTCAAAAATTAATTAAAATTTTTTGAAGGTTTTTCAAAAATTATTCTTACATTTAATATACCGAATGAGAAACTAAAAACTTTAGCCCTAAAGTAAAAAATATTTACCCATTTATATATTTAATTATTAGTAAGCTTTGTAGAAGCCATTACTTGTACCTGCGTTAACTCCATATCCCATAAAATAATTACAAGATACTTTCACAACTAAAACAAATAACGTAGTAAATCTATAATATTTATAATAATGTATTTATTCTTTTTTGTCAATAATATTTTAATTTGTCGTAAAAAATCAAAATTGTAAAAAATAGAACCCTGTTGATTCTGAGTTCTATTTTCTGATTTGCAACGAGCACAAAAAACGTTTGTTCCTAAGTTCCAAATAACCGACGTATAGGTTGTTGGTGCTTACGCTGAAATTGGCGTATTTTAAAATATCGTTTTGGACATTTTGTGGTTGCTGTTGACATCAAACAATCAAACAATAAGATGTTATACTACTAAACGGAAGTTTTAAGGGCGGTGGCTGTGTAAATCTTCGAAGGAGGTGTTGCGAATGATTTTGCAATTACACTCGAAAGGAAAACGATCCATTTTGTCTGTTTATGAGACATTATGTCTGATGATCATGTTTGGAGGCTTAATTGTTTCCATCTTGAAGTATAAAGACAGATAAAAAGCCGCCCTACCATTAACTTTGTCTAGTTATAGGGCGACATCACAGTTACTTTTATAATTAGTCACCGCCTTTAAAGCGGCCTACTAGGACTGGTGTTCAAGCACCGGTCCTTTTTTATTACTCTTATATTATATAACCTAAAGCAAGCTTTTGCCAATATTGCGCAAAAAAAAGAACCCAGAATCAACTGAGTTCTATTTCTTTAGCTCTTAGTAAGCTTTGTAGCTCGCATAGTCGCCTTGGATCCACTGATCCTTACCAACCTTGTAGAAGCCATTCTGTTTGCCAGATGTCTTCCACTTGCTGCCATGCTGCAACTTACGTCCTGGATAGAAGCCGTTTGTTGTACCTGCACTCTTCCACAAGTTAACTCCGTAGCCCTTCTTGTAGACGATCTGTACTTCGCCTCTCAATGGGGTAATCGTGTTAATTGGCGTGAATGACACGTACTTGCCGTTAATCCACTGGTTCTTGCCTACTGCATAGTAAACGTCTCCCTTTGTATTAACTGCTCTCTGGCTGATCTTCCATGCTGTACCATGGGCTAATCTCTGACCGGTTGCCTTGCCTGCTGGTGCATTGTATACCATAATGCCATAGCCTGGTACATAATTGATGTACCCTACCATCTTATTAGGGGTTAATGTCCATTCAGCTGCATTCTCTTTAGCCAGTACGGTAATGTTTCTAACCATCGTAGTCGTTGCACCGCTGATACTTGTTGCTTTATACGTTAACTGGTAAATACCAGGTGTATGAGTATCAACATGTCCCGTAATTGTTACCTGAGGTGTGCCGTCACTGCTCTTAGCAATTCCTTCAAAGTTAGGAAGCTTCGAGTAATCTCCGCCGTAATTGTTGAAGATTGTCCATGAACCTACGACCTTGTACTCATTCTCATTAAAGCTGTCCCCAACATTAATGGTACTGTCGGTACTGCCCTGGAAGGCAAATACAGGAGCACTTGAATCAGTTACCGTAACTGGTACGGTAATGCTTGCAGTGTCTTTAGCATTACTTGGATTAGTGTAGGTATAAACTACTGGATAAGTTCCAGGTTTTGTTACATCTACTTTACTGATATCTGCACTTAAGGCAGTCACTGGAATTCCATTGATCTTGCCACTGCCGTCAGTAAGTCTCAAATCTGCTCCTCCACGGTAGAAGTCCCCTGGGAAGCTGTTTACTGCATTGCTGTAGTCACCAGTTCCATCAACATAACCTTTCGGCCATTGTGAGTATGAGTTCTTCGTATCAGAATTACTGATTCCAAATCCGCCATACATGTAGAGTGGTGAACTTACACCACGTCCTGAGTCAGTCTGCTTGAAGCTGCCGTCATTCTGCTGCCAGCTGCCGAGGAATGAACTAACCAGAATCTGCTGTAATTTATTAGCTGCTACTTTGCCTGTACTGTCTACTAAGTCAGGGTTGCCAGCTACTAGTGTTCTACTTAATAAGTTCTTGAAGTTCTGTGGAACATTTGCGCTTGTTAATACTGCACCATCATCATATGTTGTGGTATATGGACGAAGACTGACATTAAATGGATCGTTTCCGCCAGATACATCTGTTGTTGAGAATGATGGTTTAGTGTCTTGTTTAGTTGGAGCTGGAACTGCTGCCTGATCATAAACTACTACGTTTACTCTGGCTTTGCCCCAGTTGCTGTAAAGACGAGGAAGAGATGGAATATAGTAGAATGCGCTAGCATCTCCGCCATTCTGCATTAACTGTTCAACTAACTTAACACGATCCCACTTGTTAGCACTGTTATCTTTATCATTAGGAGTAACTTTAGCTTTAGCATCATTACCACTGATGTTAACGTTGTAAGCTTTAGCTAATGTTGTGTAGCTGTCAGGATCACTGATGGCCATTCCGTTGTCATTTGCGTCAACGTCCATGGTCTTATTGATTCCTTCTTTGCCGTCAGCTGCATTTTCAGTTGACTGATTTACACCGTCTTCTGACTGTAACTTACCGTTTACAACTATAAAGTCTTTCTTCTTATCGTTATCAACAGTCTTAAAGAATTTCTTAGGTGCTTTAACAATTCCGATTGAGTAATCATCAGAAGTACCGATCTTCTCAGAAGCATCAGCTTTCTTATTTTTGTTGGAATCATCAGAAAGTTCGTTTGAGTTACCAAGCCATGTTTTACGATTATCTCCACCTGATTTATTAGCACTGATATCATCAGTATTTGAACCTTTATCAAACAGCTCTGAATCATAATGAGGATAACTCTGATCAATACGAGTGTATGCGATTTGATTGTTTACTGGACGAAGTTTATCTAGTGTTACCAAACTAGTAGAGGAATCAATACAGTCGTATTTCTTTTGATCAGTACTATCAGTATTAGTATCTATACGATCTTTAAGATCACCAGTTGCCGAGGAACTGTTCTCCAACCTAACATCACCTAAGTAGAGATGATAATTATCATAAGTAGTTTTTACATTTTGTGTTCTATCCCAACGTCCATCATAGTCCAAACCACTAATATGAACATATCTAGCAGTAGCAACCTGACTCCATGTTGTTTCAACAGTTCTAACAACCGAAACAGGAACTAAATATTGAACATTTAATGATCTTTTAATCTTAACTTGAGGAAGATCAGATGAATCATTCCAAGCCAATCCGTAATGCAAATCGGTATCAGAAGCAAATTGGCCTAATGCAGCTGTATCTGCTCTAACAGTATGAGAATCATCTGTAAATCCTGGTGTTTTTAAGAAAACAGGTGCTCCAAAACGAGCTGAACTTAAAAGATTGTTATAAATGCTTCCTCCAAAATTAGAATCTTGGGTAACAAGCTGCGGACTAGATGAAGCATCATCAGTATCTGTAGTAGTATAATTTGTAACTGTTACACCCTTACCAGCTCCATCACCATGTATGCTCATTACTCCAAGCAACCCACCACGATATTTTGGATCATCGTTTAATGGACTTATATAAGGTAGTTCTCCATTAGTAAAGTGCGTAATATTAGGAGCTGTCCCGGATATATTATAAATTCCATCAAGGTTGTTTAAACCACTTGTAGCACTGGCTGGAATTTGATATTTAGAAAGCTTCTTACTTAGAGATTCACTAATACCTGAAGCATTAATTAAAACATAACCTTGATTCTTTGCTAACTGGAGATGCCTTTCTGTACGACTTTGTGGATATTTCCAAACAACATATCTTTTATTTATAGGAGCACCAACTAAATAGCCTCTAGAATCAGAACTTGAAACATAGCTAGGTGAACTACCGCTCACATTAGGTATGAAAAGCTCGGTATAACTCATGTCATTGGTAAGTCCACTTGCTGGTATTACCCATCCCGTTGTTTTACCTCCAACTGAGTCAGTGATATGATTCCCCCATCCAACTCCTCCGCCAGTCTCAGGATGAAGGAAATTAAGTCCATTACTAGTATGAGGGACAGTAATATCCTTAAAATCATCATTGTTATTAGCATCATCAACTTGTTCAAGTTCAGTCGAGCTTAATTTATAATCATGATTTATCTTAAGATCAGCTGCATCAGCTGAACTTCCTGGATATTTTCCGTCTAAAGAACTACTATAATCGTTACCTTTAAGAGGATCATTTATACTAATTGGTTGAATAATCCAATCTTGAAAAACATTATTCTTTCCCACGTCTGCATCTACTGGAAAATTATGAGTAGGAGAGCCATGTTGTTTAACTTTAGAATTAGTATTATAAATACCAGGTTTTTCAGTAGGTGTTGTTACGTTAATAGAGGAACCGGTGCTTGGACTACTTTCAAAACGGTGTTTCTCCCAAGTAGCATCACTAATATGAAGAGAATTAGCAGTGTTATTGCCATTACCTGTACTAGGATCTGGATTTATATTAATCTGATGAGCAGTTTTATCCGTAATTTGATAATTATAATCAACATCGTCCTTAGTATTGGTTGCAGCAGTACCATGATAATTCACATACCAAGGGTTCGTATACGGCAACGTTGCCAATGAAGTACTATCAGTTTTATTGCTGTACTTACCGTTAAAACCATCAGTAGAATTATTCATATCACCAGGATGTGTTACAAGCGGTTCAGCTAATCCTGCAGGATTATCAAGTCCCCCTGTAGGGAATGTACTGCCGTCATCATACTTATCATTAGTAAATTCAGTATTCCCCTGGGCGAAAGGCAACGCCGTAGAGATGACCGTACTGTAAGGATTACGGTAAGACTTAAATACCATGTTGTTCAAAGGTGCTTCATATGTAAAGCTCTTCTTGATTGATTTACCAGTTGTATCCGTAAATGAACCATTAGCTGCAACTTTATCCTTGATCTGCTGTTCGGTTGTCCCAGTAAAAGGCGCAGTTCCAAAGATGCCGTGAGTACTGTCCCAAGCTTCACGAACCATAAATGGTGAAGCAGCATCTTTCTTGCCGTCTTTTGGTTCAAAAGCATGAACTACATCACCCAGCTGATTTTCCGCATTACCAGGAGCTAAAGTGTCTGATCCAGTCATTCCACCCCCAAACGTTGAAGCTGCGTCTGGACCACCAAATGGATAAGTAGTAATACCGTAAGGCCTGTCATTAGCAGAGTTACTTGGATCAATAAAATAATCTGACTGGTCTTTATTTGCGTCAGTATGAACACCAACACCCTTATTAACCGATGAATCTATATTTCCAACAGAATAAGCGGGCCAGAAGTTTACACCACCAGGAAGTCCATGCCCGAATTTTTTAGTATCCATATGACTGGCGCCAATTGGCGTATCAATCCCATCTGCACTGGTATCAGCCTGATTCGGAATCCTTTTAGCCACAGTATTGTCATAATCCTGTTTAATCCCATCATTTCCAGTAGAGTTGGTGTCAAGCGGGGTATGAAGGAGCTTGTTGCTAAAGTCAGTCTTTAAGCCAGCCTGAGATCCATCTTCTTTTTGTCTCGGATCAGCGACTGCCAGGTAGTTGTTATCCGGTGTTCCAGCAGGTAGAAACTGATCATTGCTGACAGGAGTAACATTTCCATTAGTTTGTTCAGTTCTATCTCTAAGATTTCCCGCACCAGCTGCCGGTTCATCGAATTTCACATTATAGGAGTTATCCTTAGTAGACAAGCTGCCGGAAGGGTGAGTACTAAATTCATCGCCATGAATAGCCTTCATCGGAGCAACGTTGCGGATAGAGAAGTTGCTTTGGTATTGAAGCTGATAAATCTTCTTGGCAATGACATCAGCGCTCGTCCCGCGCGGCACGACGATCGTCCCATCACCAGATTTGGGATCAACCCAAGCAGTCGACCCACCACCGGTGAGCTGAAACTTCTGATCATCGGTCAAGCCATTTCTAAGATTGGTGGTCTGATTAAAGGCCCCGTTGGTAGAGTCCCCTAACCGCGACAAGCCTTTAGAATTAGCTTCAGCTTTCTCAGACTCAGGAATATATTTAGTGCCCCAAGTACCGGAAAATGCGGGCGACTTATCGATTCTGTTCTCTAACAAAACCTTATCAGGCAGCTGATTAAAAGTCTTGTTGTTAAGTTTAAAAACGGCAGTCGCTTTTTTACCAGTAGCTTTGCTCTGGGCAACGATCGTAATGGAAGAAGTCGTTTCGCGAATAATATTTTCCGTATTTTGCGAAACGTTATCATAGCCATTAATATAAAGCTGCGCATAGGCATCATCAGGATTGCCAAAGAAGGCAGTACCTAAAACGTCAGAGATATTAACGCCGTCTTTAGACTGCGGAATTTGGCGGATGATATCTCTCGGAGTTTCGCCAGTATCAGCGAATTTATCCTCATTAGGATCAAAATTCCCAACTTGTATTCCATCAGGCGATTCAAAGCCTTGTTTAAGATAAGCACCTTTCCCAACCCGAGCATTTTTGAATGCTAGGATCTGGGAGATAAAGCCAAGAGCGAGGTTATATTTATCGTAAGTATCTTTATAACTTTGATTAGCATTATCGCCGGTAGTATCATTAAAAAGAATTTTCCGAGCGTCAGAAGTAGAGTCATTGGTAGCGATCGATAGATCGACTAATTGTTTAACTAATAGAGACGCATTAATATTTTTACTGCTGGCAAAACGCTGAGCGGGGTACCAGTCGACTGAACCGTCACTAGGTCCAGCGTTTTGAAGTAGCTGGTCATATTCACTTAAATTAGGGTTATCAACATCGTAATCCCAATTATTACCGTCAGCGTGAACATTAACTGCCTGAGCAGCAGCGGTAAAAGCACTAGAGATAGGAGACAGCAGCAGAAGAGCTGTACTCGCTACTCCAGCAAATTTGAATTTATGATTTGCTTTCATAATTCTCCCTTTCAATCTTTTTGGTCATTTATGATTATAACTCAAAATTATTTTTGAGAAACCAAAATATGTACCAATATCAATACTGTAACATATTTGCAACAGTAATGGTAATTTTTATTGTAAAGGGCATATAACCACGCAAAAAAAAGATCACCTATTTCTTAGTGATCTTCAATGTTTAATTTGGAATTTAGTTTTTATAGTTAGTTTGCTGGAACGACTTCTGTTTCTGTCGTTTCAACATATTTTGCAGATACGGGTGTCTTATAAAGAAGATTTCCGTCTTTGTCCTTAAATAAATCTAGAGCAGCAAGATCTTCCATTGCTTTTGCAACGGTCTCACGAGATAAATTATCGTTCACATAAGTGAAACTCATACTTGTGTTCTTGCCAGCTTCATTTTTAAACTTCAATTGTAATACTTTTGCCATTTGACTCCTCCTTAAAATTCCTTTGTTTCAACAGCTCTAACTTGTTCGAGACTAGCGTTTGGTGAAAGACTAGCGACAACTTGTCCTAACTTTTGTGCCTTTACATCGTCAACTCCTGCAACGACATTAGAAAAAGTTTTAGTTTTTCTATCTGCTCCTTTAACCAAAGTTACCTGTAAATTAGTTTTTAAAACCTTAGACATTTCAATACTCCTTCTGTTTTATTTTCGTAAGATGACTCGGCCGCTGCCTCTTACACTATATATATCGTATGAACTACCGAAAACTTTAGCCCTAAAATAAAAAAATTCAGCTTACGCTGAACACATTTAATATGAAGAAACACGTCCGTTATTTGAATGCTTCCGAGCTTTTAATTAATCCAATCATAAAAAATAAGATTTCTAGGTTTTTGATAAATTTTTTTTTAAAAGGTAAATAAAAAGAACCCTAACGGGATGTTAGAATCGGGTTAAAGACAATTTTTCACAACTGAAAGGATTTATTAATGAATTGGAAAAAAGCAAAGCTGCCATTAATTTTCATCGTGGGATTTATGGTATTGTTTGCCTTTAGTAGTATCATGCCTAGAGAAAACAGTCGTGCTGATAATTTAACGTCATCAAATAACTCAAGCAAAACTTCAGCCAATTCAGCTAAATCTTTGTCACAAAAGGGTAAATTAATGCCTCAGGGACGAAGCGGCGTTAGTCCTCAAACTCTTGGAACAGTTGTCAAAACTAACGATTTTCGCCTCAAAGTTGATAATCAGATCAATGTTTCTAATCAGCCATTTGAGGTTTTAGACTGGGACAGTGTCCCTGATATTTCTGATGGTTACGTGATTCAACGAACTAATGACTCAACTCTGCCAACCAATGATGCTTTATGGCAAATTCCGCCCACTAATTACGGTAAACACATAACGATTCTTAATGTCTACCCCGATAACTGTAATTACCTTCAGACTTGGATGAATCAAATTGATCCTGGTACGGGGCAGCCTGTTTCGATGGGGTTAATTAACGTTGTGCCAGTGTCTTTCGCTGATTTTAACAGTAATCCCAATCAGTACTTAAAAGACGCAGCAGGAAATTATCAGTATGACGGTGTCTATTTCGGTTCTGAAGATGGTAACGGGGGAATGGACCTAACAACGATTTGAACGCAACTTCGTATGCAGCAACAGTTGCTTACGGTCAAACTGGACGTTCAATTATCTTGGGGCACGATACAGTATATTATCCTCATACATATTTAGCTCAATTTGGTCCTAGTCTAGGATTAAAAATATTGCCAGGATATCCCAGCAGTGGGGGAAACGTTGGGTTAGGCTCAACTAAAGTTAAATTTTCAATGGATGGATTTTTAAATCAATACCCATATAAATTTACGTTAGATCAGACATTGGAAATCAAATTCTCGCATTCGTCCGGCCAATACTATTTATATCAAGGCGGGGCACAAAAGTGGATGGAATACGAACCGCCGTTTTCTTTTGCTGGAGAAGCGAAAGATATTAATTATCTTGATGAAAATAATAATCAAGTACCTGGTGATGATGGGCATCGAATTGCTGATAATAATTTCTATCTCGTTACCAAAAACAATTATGCGATGATCCAAACTGGTCATTCGATTTTCAACGGGATGAGTGCCTGTACACCTGATGAAGCAAAGATTATTGCTAATATGATTTACTATACCAGCACCCTAAATATGACCACTCATGGTGAGGACCATACAGTTAAAGACAGTGCCGCGCCGGAAAAGCCGACGACAACAGTAACAACCGATAATGATAAAGCAACTATTACGATTAAGGCCGCTGATCTGGGAACAGATTATTTTTACCGAGTAAAAGCCAAAACAGCAAGTGCCACTAAATACTCAGACGTGGTTAAATCGACGATCACCAGCGGTTTAAAAGGATATGTTTATCAAATTGACAATAATCCTAATGGTGTAGTAACTCCAATCAAAGATGTAAATGGCGAGGTCTCTAATCTTAATTTAATGCCGGATGGGACTGGGTCGGGAACGGTTAATGTAAACCGCGCCGACGGGATTAACAAGTATCTGCATGTGATCGCAGTAGACAAAAACAATAATTTTGATCCTGCTAAAATGCAGACGATTAATTTGAGTGATTATCTTTGGTGGAACGTTGATAGTAATAATGTTTTAACAATCTATCCTCACGAACTTAACTGGGATCGAGATCATGTCAATTGGGTTGATACTAGCGGTTATACTCAACAGGATTGGCCATGGTATCCAAAACATAGTGTACTCAATACAGAAATAGTTAAAGCAATAATTTCACCCGGAGTTACAGCAAGAGGATCGTTAATCAAACTGTTTTCACCATTACGCAAAATGACATCTATTGAAGGACTAGAAATGCTTGATACTAGTGAAGTAACTAATATGGCATCCATGTTTAATGGTTGTCAGTTGTTAACTAGTTTAGATGTATCTCATTTCGATACCAGTCAAGTAACTGATATGCAATATATGTTTCAAAGCTGTGATTCACTAACTTCTTTACATGTTGAACATTTTGATACCAGTAAGGTTACTAATATGGCTGGAATGTTTTATCGTGATTCATCATTAACTGGTTTAGATGTATCTAATTTTGATACCAGCCAAGTTACTAATATTGCTTCGATGTTTGCTACGTGCCAATTATTAACTAATATCGATGTAAGTCATTTTAATACCAGTAAAGTAACTAATATGGCAGGACTATTTAATGGCTGCATGAATTTATTATCAGTTAACGTAACAGGTTTTGACACTACTCACGTGACTAATATGGCTTACATGTTTGCTTATTGCAAGCAGTTTACTAATTTAGATATTTTAAACTTTGACACTAGTGAAGTAACCGATATGCAATATATGTTTTATTGGTGCGGAAAAATGACCGATTTAAAATTTGATCCGGATAAGTTTAAAACAAATAAAGTAACTAACATGGCTCAGATGTTCAGACTATGCTACGTATTAAAAAGTTTGGACGTTAGTAAGTTTGATACTAGTAAGGTGACAAATATGCAACTTATGTTTGCTGATTGTTCCGCTTTGAAAGAATTGGACGTTAGTCACTTTGACACTAGTAATTCTACAAATATTAATGGAATGTTTTCTGGTTGTGCAGGATTAACTAGTATAGATGTAAATCATTGGAACACTAATAAAGTCGATAATTTCAATAGTTTATTTCAGAGTTGTACCAAATTAACTAGTTTGGATTTAAGTAGTTTTAATATCAGGAGAACTCCCGGTTACCTTCGTACTTGGATTACTAAAAATACTCCCTCTCTTTGGAAATTAACGCTTGGACCGAATTCAGTAATTGAAGAAGCTCTACTTACCGATCCAGTTCGCGGAACTCAAATCAACGATTTGGATCAGCCAACACCAATTTACTATGCTACTAATCCACAATGGCAGGAATTAGGTACCGGAGGAACGCCTCACGATCCTAAGGGACCAACTCTTAAAGCGAGTCAAATTACGACTGATTCTGTAACCCGTCGCGACGTTAGAACTTATGTCTGGGATCAAACTGGATGGCAAACATTTTATACTTATGCATTAATTGATTTTGGATTCCAAAAACCAGCGTTTACCAATAAAGAAGTGAAAAGCACTAACCAGACTTTCACCGAAACTGATACAAGAAATGCTCGTCAAGGTAAAACTTGGAAGATTGAAGCCTCTGTTACTAAACCAATGCAATTGGATACGGACTCGACTAAATCCATTAGTGGAAACCCTCTTTGGTTTTACGATACAGACACTGGCAATAAGTACAATTTAACTTCAACTGCACAAACCGTTCACACGGGTGCTGCGGGTGCAGGTTATCAAGATAATATTTCAATACCTTGGAATTTAGCAATTAAAACTAACCCAATTGATATTCCAGCAACCGGTCACTATACTGGTCAAGTTACATTTACGCTCGTAAACGATTCTGGAATTTAATGAATTTGAGAAATTATGAGGCAAGTGGACTAAGTTGAGCTGGTGTTGCAGCACCGGCTCTTTTTGTACTTAAATTATATATCGTTCTTCAAGCACTTCTATAAAATTATCATTTTGGTATACTATTTCAGTAAGAAGTTTTGAGGGCGGTGGCTGTGAAATTTCGAAAGGTGGTGGTTTTTATGAACCTAAATCTTATGGAAAGGAAACAGCGTCTTGGATACGTTCCAGGTATTATCTTTGCTGTTCTCGTTTGGTCTACTCGTCGTAGCCATTCTAGATCAGAAAAACAGATAACGAAAAAAGCCGTCCTATACAAAAACTTTGACAAGTTTATAGGACGACTGTAAGTTTTATAAATTTAGTCACCGCCTTTGAAGCGGCTTACACTGGAGCTGGTGTTACCGCACCAGCTCTTTTTGTACTTAAATTATATAATGTAATCCATTGTTCTTCAAGTATTTCTATAGAATTATCATTTTGGTATACTAATTCAGTAAGAAGTTTTGAGGGCGGTGGCTGTGAAATTTCGAAAGGTGGTGGTTTTATGAACCTAAATCTTTGTTATTGGCGCAACGTCTTGGATACGTTCCAAGTTTTATCTTTGCTGTTCTCGTTTGGTCTACTCATCGTAGCCATTCTGGAACACAAAGAAAAATAAAAAAAACCGTCCTACCTAAACTTGGGTCAGTTTATAGGACGATTTTACTAATCTAATATAATGAGCCACCGCCTTTGAAGCGGCTTACACTGGAGCTGGTGTTTGAGCATCGGCTCTTTTTATACCTAAATTATATAATGTAATGGATTGTTCTTCAAGCGCTTCTATAAAATTATCATTTGGTATACTAATTCAGTAAGAAGTTTTGAGGGCGGTGGCTGTGAAATTTCGAAAGGTGGTGGTTTTATGAACCTAAATCTTATAGAAAGGAACAGCATTCTTGGATACGTTCCAAGTGTTAACTCTGCTGATCTCGTTTGGTCTACTTATCGTAGCCATTTTAGATCACAAAAGTAGATAACAAAAAGCCGTCCTATGTAAAACTTTGGAGAGTTTATAGGATGGCTTAATCCATTTTTATAATATCGCCACCGCCTTTGAAGCGGCTTACATTGGAGCTGATGTTAGCGCATCGGCTCTTTTTGTACTTAAATTATATAATGTAAAACAAACTTATTCAAGGAATGCAAATTCCAAGTGTTAACTTTTCTATTTTTGGTCTACTCGTCGTAGCCATCCTAGAACATAAAGAAAAATAAAAAAACCATTCTATACATAAACTTTGGCAATACTAGGATAGCATAATAATATTCTATGATCAAGAATTACACTTCTATAAAAAATAGGACTCGGTATGTTGCCCCGAATCCTACTTAAACGTGTAGAGAATTTATGAAATTTAATGTATTAATATGATTTATAACTTGCGTAGTCGCCTTGAATCCATTGATCCTTACCGACTTTATAGAAGCCGTTCTGCTTACCGCTTGTCTTCCATGATGTGCCGTGTTTTAATTTACGACCAGTATAGAAGCCGCCAGTTGTTCCAGCACTCTTCCAAAGGTTAACACCGTAACCTTTCTTATAGACAATTTTAACTTCACCTTTGAGAGGAGTTATTGTATTAATTGGACTGAATGTTACGTATTTTCCATTGATCCACTGATTAGTTCCGACCTTGTAGAAAGTGTCGCCATTAGCATTAACTGCTTTTTGACTGATCTTCCATGAAGTGCCGTGAGCTAATCTCTGACCTTTTGCACCAGTTGCTGGAGCAGTGTAAACCATAATACCATATCCTGGAGTATAGTTGATATATCCAACTGCCTTCATATCATTCATCGTCCAGTCTGTTGTTGATTCTTTCGGTAAAACTGTAACGTTACGAACCATTGTTGTTACTGCACCACTAGTGCTTACTGCTTTATAGGTCAACTGATAGATCCCAGGTGTATTTGTATCAACATTTCCGCTAACTGTGACTTGTGGTGTTCCGTCACTGTTTTTAGCAATGCCTTCAAAATTAGGTAACTTGCTGTAGTCGCCGCTGTAATTGTTGAAAATTGCCCATGAGCCTACAACTTTGTAGTCATTCTGGTTAAAGCTTTCACCAACCTTAATTGTTGAATCTTTAGAATTTTGAAAGGCAAAAACTGGTGCTGATGCATCACTAACAGTAACTGGTACTGTAATGCTTGCAGTGTCTTTAGCATTGTCAGGGTTAGTATATGTATAAACTACTGGATAAGTACCGGGTTTTGTAATATCTAATTTGCTGACGTCAGCTGTTAGAGCAGAGAAGGGGATTCCTTTGATAGTAGTCTTGCCATCTGCTGTTTTAAGGTCTGCACTTCCACGGTAAAAGTCGCCGGAAAAACTATTAATTGCGTTGTTATAATCGCCACTGTTATCAATGTAACCCATTGGCCATTGAGCGTATGAATTTTTAGTATCAGAATTACTAATTCCGAAACCGCCATACAAGTAGAGTGGGGAGCTTACGCCAGAACCAGAATCAGTTTGGTTAAAGCTGCCGTCATTTTGCTGCCAGCTGCCAAGGAATGAACTAACAAGAATCTGCTGTAATTTATTTGTTGAAACTTTACCAGTTGCGTCAACTAAATCTGGATTGCCAGCAGTAAGAGTTGTGCTTAACAAGTTTTTAAAACTATCAGGGACGTCTGATGTTTTTAAAACAGCACCGTCATCGTAAGTTGTTGTGTAAGGACGTAAGCTTACATTAAATGGATCATTTCCGCTGCTTAAATCTGTAGTTGAAAATGATGGTTTTGTATCTTGCTTAGTAGGAGCAGGAACTGCTTCTTTATCATAAACAACGACGTTAATGCGAGCTTGACCGGCGTTTGTTTTAACACGAGGTAATGATGCTTCAAGCCATTTAGTGTTTTTAACAGTTTGAACTGATTTACCAGTAACTTTAGCAACTTCGTTTGCTAAAGCATCAACTGTTGTTCCTTGCTTTTCAGCTGCTTCATCAAGTGAAACTAATTTGTAACCATTATCGGCTGTGAATTCGTTTTTAACTTTAGGATCTGCTAATTGATTTGCGGGATTTTGGGTAGGATCATTATTTTTAGCTGTAAATTCGATAATCTTTTCAGCATTAACTTCTGGATTAGTTCCTTTCGAAGCTGGATAAGTTACTCCATTAATTGTGAGGTCGGTTCCACCAGGATCACTAACCATATCTGTTGAAACAGGTCCTACAGAGAAGTCTTGTGATACGAAGAAACGGCTGTTGTTTGTGTAAGTTTTTGCTTCCCCAGTACTTAAATCGTTAGCAAAATATCCGTTAGGATTATTGTAAAGATTAGAGTTGAAATATGCTCTCGTTGATGCTGCAGTTTGAGCAAGGTGATTACCTATTAAAAACCTTTTAATTGTATAGTCACCAGAACCATCAGGAGCTAGTTCAAAATATCCAGAATAGTAATACTTGGCTTCAAAATTAGGTGAATCCACAGCTGACAAAGTTTTCTTTTCAAAACTATCTGAATTTATTCCACCTGCTTGATTAGGATCTTTTGTGATGTTTATATTATATATCAAAGGCTCAGGTTTATCTGTAGGAACAAATGTGTCACCCTGCGCTTCTTTAGTTGTCTTATTTTTATCCCATGTTTGAACAAAATATTGGGAATTATCCCAAACTTCCATTTTGTCATAAGGGTTATTGAAGTTTAAAGTTTCTCCGTTCAAACCATTTTCTAGGCCAATGTTTTTTCCATTCATAACCCATTTCTGATTTGATCCATTGATAACAAGTCCCCCTGGCCCATTTATTTTACCAGTACCTATACCTATACCAGAATTATCAATAGTTGATTGACCAATTTCTTTTCCAGTAGTAGAGCCAGAACCATAACTTTCAGTATCTGATCCTACTGCTCCATATTTTACCAAAGTTCCTGACGTACCCGCTGGAATCATGATTTTATTTCCAGTATTTACACTAGGAAGTCCTACTGATCCTGATGTTCCATTTATCATCGTATTAAAATCAATTGTCAAGATATTGGTAGAATCAGATGGCAAACCCTTCTTAAATGTTCCTGCCCAGAAGAATACGGGATTAGTTCCACTTGGAGTTGCATCAAACTCATATGTAGAAGGATTATAATTACCAACAAAAATAGGTGATATATTTTCAGAAAGTTTTATATTTTTTGGATCGTCTTTTGCTTCCTGATTATTAGGATTTGATAAATCAAGATATTCTTGAGGCTGAACGGTTGAATTTGCGGTAGAAACTGTTTCATCAAGCGTTTTACCATCAACAGTTTTTGCACCTGCACTACTTACAACTGTAGAGTACGGGTTATTGTAAGACTTATAAAGCCAAGCAGAAACAGGTGTTTCGTATGTAAAGCTTTTTTTGATTTGAGCATTTACATCAGTACCAGAGAAACTACCATTATTTGCGATTTTACTTGCAATATCATCGACATTATTATCTTTTAAAGAAGGACTATTTGTAACAAAATGGTTAGCATCATAAGCTTCTTTAAAATAATCAGACGGTTGGAATAAATGTGTAACTTTTCCGACATTAGTTGCTTTTTCACTATTATCATCTAAAACTCCAGCGACCTTACTTTTTAAATCGGTCATATTTTTTGCGTGGCCCAAAGAAACATCATCTGAATCAAAAGGTGTCGCTTCCGATTGTTTAACTCCTGGTAAAGAAGCTGCAGACTTATTAGTAAATTTTCCAGTCTTACTTGGGTCAAAAAGTTCATTTGTATCAATCATACGTGTATTCATTTTGGTAGTATTGTAGCTTTGACCAAACCAACCATTTCTTGAGTTAAATGGCCCATTGTATTCACGATTTTCATTTATCGTAGAAAAAACAGAAAAAGCTGGGTTATCAGGACCATTAATTCCAGTATTAATACTGTCAGCAAAGTTATATAATGAGTCACTACCTGAACCGTTTGCTTTAGCAACTCCTGTACTTTCGTAAAAATGATCATAAGAAACATCTTTCCAAGTGTTACTGCCTGTAGGTGCTCCTGCAATTTCGTTATCAGCACCGGCGTCAGCAGGCATTTTGGCCGCTTGAACAGCCTTCATTGGAGCTGATTCGCGAAGAGAGTTGTTCCCATCAAGCTTACGGTCAGCAATTAATTTAGCAACTTGCTTTGCAGTTGTGCCGCGAGGTACAACGATTGTTCCTGCACCATCATCTTTAGCATTAGCATTTTTTGTACCGCTAGCCCAAAAAGTTGACTGCTTTGAAAAATTAAGGTTATCAATTGTGGACTGAGAAGCAGTAGTCATATTAAGGCCAGCGATCTCGCCATTACCGTTTTTATTGTCAAGGGCATAAACACTATTATCAACGTAATTATTAAGCTTCATGCCGTCAGCACCCTTAGGGAGGGTCTTATTGTTAAGTTTGAAGATTGCTGTTGCCTTTTTGCCTGTTGACTTACTTTGAGCAACAATTGTAATACTGCTTGTTGATTCACGAATGATATTAGCTTCGTTTTGCGAAACGTTGTCGTAACCATTCAAATAAATCTGAGCGTAAGCATCATCCGGGTCGCCAAAGAAAGCTGAGCCTAAAACGTCAGAAACATTTTTTCCAATCTGTGCAGCGTGATCGGCTGGATTTTCTTTGATTTTGCCTGCAATAACAGAATTTCCATCACTATCAGTTGGATCTTGATCTCCGTCAACTGCGTCTTGTTCAAGTTTTGCACCAAGACCTGACTTAGAATTGTTAAAATTAAGAATTTGCGCAATAAATCCTAAGGCAACGGGATATTTATCATAAGTAGTTTTATATTCAGAGCGAATATCGTTAAGGTTACCTACAGTATCGTTAAAAAGAACTTTTCTAGCATTAGAGCTTGAATCGTTCGTTGCGATTGAAAGGTCGATTAGTTCTTTAACTAATTCTTGTCCTGTCGGGTTGTCTCCCAATGCATCCTTAGCAGGATACCAATCAACGATCCCATCACTAGGACCAGCATTTTGCAAAAGTGCATCATAAGAATTGATGCCAGGATTATCAACGTCGTAATCCCAATTATTTTCCGCGTGAACTGTACTAGTATTAATAGCTGCAGTAAAAGCACCTGTTATAGGTGATAATAACAGCAATGCAGTACTAGCTAAACCAGCTACTTTAAATTTCATTACTTTCTCCTTCTTTGTGAAACTTAGTTTCAATTATACCGCAATTATGAAACTTTTCACGCATTTTTTAAATCTTAAGTTTGCAAAATATGAAACAAAATTTAGTTATCTAACTAGTATACGATTTAATAATACGTCGTTTTATAATCAGTTTTTAGGTTCAGAAGTGTCTATAAAGTAAATCCAAAATTTAAAAGTAGAACGAGTTTTTGAAAAGAAAAAAAGTAGAACTCAATTTCTCAAATTCTACTTTCTCTTGTCTTAAAATCTATTTAAGTTTCTCGATTTCTTCAATGCTGAGATCGGTTAAATCGCTAATCTCTTGAATGGACATGCCTTTGTTCATTAACTTACGGGCAAACTCTTGCTTTCCTTCAACTTTTCCTTGTACTTTTCCCTCGGCCCTACCTTCGACTTTACCTTCGGCTCTTCCCATTGTCCACTGGGTCTCCAGACCTGATTCGTAATCGAGCTTCATTTTCTCAATATGATTTAACATCTCTTGCTCCTTTCTCGACGATAATTCCGTCTATAAGAAAATTACGCAAAAAAGAACTCAATCATTCAATTGTTTTATTTATATGCTTTGTATCTAGCGAAATCTCCTTGAACCCACTGATCTCGGCCAACTTTGTAAAAGCCGTTCTGAAGACCAAAAGTCTTCCACTTGCTTCCATGTTTCAATTTTCTATCCATGTAGTAACTATTAGTCGTGCCGGCACTCTTCCAAATGTTAACGCCATAACCTCTCACGTAGACAATTTCAATCTCGCCTTTTAGCGGAGCCATAGTGCTGATTGGACTAAATGACACATATCTCCCGTTGATCCACTGATTCTTGCCAACGCGATAGAAAACATCCCCTTTAGCATTAACTGCTTTTTGGCTGATTCTCCACGCCGTAGTGTGAGCTAATCGTTGACCGGTAGCACTGCCGGCTGGCGCATTGAAAACCATAATTCCGTAATTTGGAACATAGTTAATGTAGCCAACGGCCTTCATATCGGTAATCGTCCAATCGGTAGCAATACTTTTCGGCAAAACGGTAATTTTTCTAATCATTGTCGTAGTTTCGCCGCTAATACTCGTGGCCTCGTAGGTTAATTGATAAATACCAGGAGTATGAGTATCCACATGCCCCGTGATCGTTACTTTTGGAGATCCATCATTATTCTTAGCGATGCCTTCAAAATTAGGCAGCTTGCTGTAGTCACCGCCGTAGTTGTTAAAAATTGCCCATGATCCGACTACTTTGTACTCATTTTCGTTAAAGCTGTCATCAACATTAATTGTCGAATCAGCGCTTCCTTGGAATGCAAAAATTGGTTTTGAAACTTCCGACACAGTTACTGGAACCGTAATACTTGCGGTATCTTTCGCATTGTCAGGATTGGTGTAGGTATAAACGACCGGATAAGTACCAGGTTTTGTGATATCTACTTTACTAACGTCAGCGGTTAGAGCGTTAAAAGGAATCCCTTTAATCAAATTTTTACCATCGGCTGCCTTAAGATCTGTTCCGCCACGATAAAAGTCGCCTGAAAAACTGTTCACTGCATTCTTGTAATCGCCACTGTTATCACTGTAGCCTAAAGGCCACTGGGTATATGAATTCTTGCTGTCAGAATTGCTGATTCCAAAACCGCCATACATGTATAGGGGAGACCTAACTCCAAGACCAGAGTCAGTCTGTTTAAAACTGCCGTCATTTTGCTGCCAGCTGCTAAGGAACGAACTAACAAGAACCTGCTGTAATTTGTTATTTGAAACTTTACCGCTAGCATCAACAAAGTCAGGATTTCCAGCAACAAGAGTTTTGCTTACTAAATTCTTGAAATTCTGAGGAACGTTAGCTGTCGTTAAAACTGCACCATCATCATATGTAGTAGTGTAGGGACGAAGACTAACATTGAAAGGATCATTTCCATTGCTAAGGTCAGTAACTGAGAACGATGGTTTTGTATCTTGTTTCGTAGGAGCCGATACTGCTTCTTTGTCGTAAACTACGACGTTAACTCTAGCAGTACCTGCATTTTCTTTAAGTCTAGGTAATGAAGCTTCAAGCCATTTTGTGTTCTTGACAGTATCAAGAGATTTACCAGTAACTTTAGAAACTTCTGAAGCCAACGCATCAACTGATACGTTCTGATTCTTAGCTGCATCATCAAGCGTTACTAACTTGTAGCCGTTTTCGACAGTGAATTCGGCTGGAGCCACGTCATTATTATAATTATTTTTTTCATTCTTAGAAGGATCACTATTCTTAGCAACCATGTCGATAATCTTACTTGGATCACTATCTACTGAACTGTCACCAGTCCTAGATACCATATCACTTGAAACAGGTCCAACGGAGAAGTCCTGCGATACAAAGAATTGACTGTTATTTTGGTGATCACTGCCAGGTTTAGCAAATTCACTTTTATCGTAGTTATAAAGATTTGAGTTGAAGAAAGCTTTCTTCGTATCACTATCTTGAACTGCATGAACGTTAACGGCATGAGCTTTGATAGGATCTATAACTGCATTTGGGTCCACCTCAATAACACCTTCAATATAGTATTTGGACTCAAAGTTTGGTGAATCAGAGTCACTTGAATTTGAACCACCCTTCGCGTTGTAAATCAAGGGTTTTGGTTCATTAGTATTACTGTCTACATTCTTATCCCAAGTTTGAACGAAGAACATTGATTGGTTTTTCGAAACTTTCTTTTTAACATAAGGAAAAAGTAATTTATCTCGATCTTTATTTACATTACCGTCACCAAAATTTATACTAGCTGTTCCATTGTTAAATTCTGAATTAAGGACACTAGTAGTACCAAAAGGATCCGGGGAATTTTTATAAATTTTAGGGTCCCACATAATGGGTTCTGACCCGTCAGTTCCAACAGTTCCATATTTGGTAAGAGCTCCGGTATCACTATCTTCAATATTTGTCGTAGCGGAAGGAATAGGTATTGTTAATTTTTTTAAATTATTATATACACCAATATAATAATAAACATCGTTATCACCAGTTTTGTCTTTACCAGTATAAATAACTTGCGCATTACCCTTATCTAACTTCAAAGTAGTAGGAGCAGAAAGATTTGGCTTGTCATTATTTGGATCAGCTAAATCAACATATTCTTGAGGTTTTATGGTATCACCATATACATTAGTATTTGATTTACTATTAGAATAATTAGAACCTTGACTACTTACAACTGTTGAGTATGGGTTGTTGAATGACTTATACATCCAAGTATTAACAGGTGCTTCATAGGTAAAGCTCTTCTTTACACCAGCATTTGGATCAGTACTTGAAAAACTACCACTATTCGCAATGCTTTGAGCAATCTTGCTTGAATCTGAATCCTTAAATTCAGGATTGTCGTTTACAAAGTGATTAGCATCATATGATTCTTTAACGTAGCCAGCGGGTTGGAATAAATGTCCCACTTTACCAACGTTACTCTTACCATCTTTAGTTTTTACAACTGCCGCATTCTGAACATCAGAAATATTGTTTGGCTTGATATAATCCTGCGGTTTAAATGCTTCAGGATCATTTATAAAAGGACTAGATTCAGAAACATTTGAGTTTGGAATTTCTGAAGCTGATTTATTGCTAAATGAAGTTTCCAGCATTGAATTAGTATCCAACATGTGTTCAGCATCATTAGCTCCACCAAACCATTTATTTGATTCAAGAAAATTATTGCTATACTCAATATATCCAGTATTACCTTTATCTGGACCCTTCATACTGTGTTTAATTAACGAACTACCATTAAAAGGAGTGAAATTTCCATTCCCCGAGTCAACTGATTTATGTTCATACCCATGAGCACCATCAGTACTTTGAATTGCCTTCATCGGAGCAGTTTCTTTAAGAGAGTTATTAGAATCTAATTTCTTTTTGGCAATCAAATCTGCAATTTGTTTAGCAGTAGTACCACGAGGGACTACAATTGTGCCATCACCATTCCCATCAACCCAGAAAGTAGATTTCTTTGAAAGTTTAAGGTTATCGATCACTGACTTTGGAGCCGTCGCTAAATTAAGCCCCGCAATATCTCGTTTGCCATTATCTTTCTCTAGAGCATAAAGACTGTTGTCAACATAATTATTCAGTTTAGAATTAGTTGGCGCCTGAGGAAGAGTCTTATTATTTAACTTAAATACTGCAGTTGCTTTTTTGCCAGTAGTTTTACTGAAGGCGACCAACGTAATGCTAGAAGTTCCTTCTCGAATAATATTTGATTCATTCTGAGAAACATTATCATATCCATTTAAATAAATCTGCGCATAGGCATCGTCTGCATTACCAAAGAAACTTGCACCTAAGACATCAGAGATATTCTTCCCAATTTTTGAAGCTTCATCTTTAGGATCAAGTTGAACTTTATCAGTAATGACATTATTTCCATCAGTATCAGCGGGATCATCTTTATCATTAGCACTCTTTACAGCATGCTGTTCAAGTTTAACTCCAAGACCGGTCTTGGTATTGTTCAAATTAATAATTTGCGCAATAAAACCAAGGGCAGTGCTATATTTATCATATGTAGACTTATAATCAGAACGGATATCATTAAGATTACCGGTCGTATCGTTAAAGAGAACTTTGCGGGCATTTGAATTAGAGTCATTAGTCGAAATTGAAAGATCAATTAATTGTTTTACTACTTCTTGAGCAGACGGATCGTTACTAAGCGCTCCTTTAGTTGGATACCAATCAACAATCCCATCAGTTGGACCCGCATTTTGTAAAAGTTGATCATATGAACTAAGACTAGGATTATCGACATCATAATCCCAATTATTATCAGCATAAACAGTTTTAGTATTAGAAACTGCAGTTAACGCACCAGTTATAGGTGTCAATAACAACAGAACTGTACTAGTAAAGCCAGCCAGTTTAAATTTCATTAAATTCTCCCTTTTCGTATAATCTCTACATTTATTGTAACCTAACAATATAAAAAACAGGTAATAAATTTGAAACGATATGTAATAAAAGGGAATATTTAACGTTTTAATGATTTATTTTAGGGAGTTTGATTAACTACTGTCCATGTCAATGTTGAGTGGTAAGAATTAGTTTTGTTACCAGAACTTTGTATTAATGAAGATGGAAAATATAATGAAGCAGAATCACTCATAGCAAAATCGAGTTTCCACGATCCAACCGCCGTGCTTGTTCCATTTTTTCCATTTAAAATGATTGTTGGATTATTCCTTGGGTCACTTGGATTATTTCGATTATATGAATAAATTATTGGATCAGTCGCTAGAATTGGAGCTGAAGACTTCTGCCAAGTTGACATACCATTTTGACCATAATCATCAATACCTTCAGCACTAGTCTTTAGTTTTAAATAAGGTATGTCTGCTTGATTTATATACGTACCACTCACATTTTTAAATGTGTCTAAACTTGCTTCAATTCTCCAATTACTAGTATCATTTTCATTTGGATTTGTCACAACTAAAGCTCGAGCTTTAGTTGACACTCCGTTATAATCCGTTACTTTCAAATATTTTTCAATTGGAACACCAACATTTGACGAAGGTGTATTATTATCATAGGAATCATCTAAATTAAGTTTATTAACATCACTTCCAGCTTTTGGAATAGAACTTTTAAAATTATAAGTGTGCTTACTAAAATCTATATTATGGATACCAAAATCAAAGTCAGGAACAGCCCGCAATGTTACTGGCTTATTTTCTTGAACATAAATGTAATAATCTTTCGTATTTTCTTCTTCTAACTCGCCAGATGAAACAACTTGCTCCGTAAGTGGCATTCCATAAGTCATGTTAGTATCAAGCCGAGGTATTGGATCAGCAGTTATTACTGAAGAATCACCATTAGAGAATAGTAGATCATCTAATTGATGAGTCCCATCATTAGCATGAACTGCATAATAAAGATTTCCATATGAATTAAGGGGTGCCGCGTACTGATTTTTAGATCCAAAGTAAACTCTAAATTCTGTTTCAACTGCTTTATTGACTATATCAGCCGGAAATTTAAACTTTTTTCCATCAGCAGAAATTGCAGTAGTATCACTTCTGCCAACAATTGCAAAACCCGATACCGGGACAATCTCATAACCGTTACTATTAATTGAAGTTGTGGTTGCAGAAATAAGTTGCGTTCTGCCAGCTAATTCTGTTCCATCACTAGGAGACCAACTGCCACTTGAAGGTAACTTCTTACCTGATACATCAATATAATGGATATTTGCCTTCACCGAAATGGAAGGATTACTTTGAGTTATTCCTTTAACGTAAACTGTATTTCCTGGTCCTTTATATATTCCAACAGTATCTCCTGGTCCACCAATTCTATTATCATTGGCATCAAATATTCTAAGATCAGTATCCGTATCATATTTAAAAGTTGGATTAAGTCTTGTTTTTAATCTTTCGGTATAACTTGTATAAACCTGAATTGTTCCATCAGGATTAACATCCATAATTTCTGTATTAAAATTACTAAACGTAGGGTAATCGAACCTTCTAATCACAGCAATCGCATTGCCATATTTAGATGGCTTTTTATACATTTTAACATTTGTTGTATTTAAAATGATATTATCATTTCCACCATAATCATTGAAATAACTAAGAACTGTTGTACTAGACACTCCGTTATCGTAATCATACGTATAGAATTTAATATTATTCGGATCCGTAAGGTCTTTTACTTTTAAAGAATTTAAATTATCTGAACCACAGTAATTATCATAAGAAGAATTACTTGTAATCTGGTACTTCCTTTTATTACGTGTAAAATTCCACACCATGTCGTTCTTATAATTTGCGGGAGTAATCTCAGTCCAGCCTGAACTAGCAAAATCAACATTATCATTAGTTGGATCCAATTTCAGATCTGGGAATTCGGGGATTTGCGGATTTTTACCTTCGAGATAAACGGCTCCACCTGTAATTGATGCAGTGTTACTATTCATAAAACTATCGACAGTGGTAGTATTACCTGCAGTGGTTCCGTGAAACCAAATGCCAATATCGCTTGTTGGATCGGTAGAGAGAGAGTCTGCAGAAACTAAAGTATATTTACGACCGTAGACATTCATTTCACCGGTAGAAGTTGCACCTAACTTTTTAAAAGCCGTAGCAAGAGTATCGGTTCCCAAAATGCCCTCGCTGGACAAATTAACGTAACCAACAGTTCTTCCTGCGTCATTTTTAAATGCTACTAATTTATCTGCCGCACTAACTGTCTCTGCTTTAACTATTAACAAAGCAAAGAAACTAAATATTAGCAGTGGAAAGATAACTAACTTTTTCTTCAAGGTTTATCTCCATCGTTAAAATGAATTAATTCTATATTTAGTGTATAACTGAAAGTTATTGTTAAATCAGCACAAATTAAAAAAATATCCTCAAACGATTAAAAACCCAGCTCTAAAACAAAAAAGACCATGTCTCCATGATCTTTAATTTTTAGATTATTTAGATAGATTGATAGATAAATGCTAAACCATTTGGATGGTCGACGATTGTAAAATCATTAGCTTTCTCAGAGTTCCACACTATTCTCACAGTATCAGTCTGGCTGAATAAGTGATATCCCGCAAAGTCAGGTGCATGGACGAGGTAGACATGTCCGACTTTAACTGGTTCAAGGTGAATTGAACTTGGAGTCACTTTTCCGATGATATTACCATTTGTATCAAGACAGTTGAGTAAAACTATATCCGATACATTTAAGACTTCTGGTACTAAATCATCATCGACTTGATAATGGAAAGTGATGAACTGTGGATCAGTAGTAAAAGTATAATTACTGTTATTGGTTAACACGTCGCTTAGAACATAGTAGGGATTGAGTCTTAATGATACCAGCTGACTCTGTTCTACCGTCGTGCCAATCTGACCAGTAATAATTCGATCTTCAGCAATTTGACGACCCAATTGATCGACATGATGAGCAGTGATCGTACTTGTTGCAATAGTGTAAACATAAGTAACTGTTTGTTCTTGATTACTATACATTACAGGATCATCAACTTGCGCAACTTTATCATTAACCATCACGCGATTAAGATCAAATCCAGTAATTGAAGGGGCATTTGGAATCACAAAAGTATCACCATAATAATGAGTTCCTTGAACTACTTTATCAGTTACGTTTGGAATTGGATTATCATCAGTTGTAACAAACTTCATAGTAATACTAGCAGCTTCTGTTGCTTGGAAAACAGCCGAATATTCATGATCGTTATTGTCAAATGTAATTCGAGCCGCTGGAATTACAGTCCCATTTTCGGTTTCTTCTTTGATGATTGGATTATTTTCATAAACTCCATCATTAACTCGATTAATAACTGTCTGCGGTAAATTAGCATCGAAGTCATAAATCTCACCATAGCGGCCGCCGCGAACAACAGTTTGATGAGCAATTTCACGTCCGTCTTGATCTACATAGTTGAAAATAATTGCACCGTCAGCGATAACGCGCTTAAAGACATAATCAATTATTTGTTCATCCGGCGAAACCGTAAAGTGATCACCAACACTAACAGGATCACCATTAAGTAAGGTCTGATCTAATTCATAGCCAGTTGGAACCAAGGGGAGAGGAATTGCAATTTTGTCACCATTTTCAACATTGTTTTCCATCACCCGTTCACCGATGCCAATTGCTTGATTTTTCAGATTCCGATATCTTAAAGTAATCCGTCCTGGCAACAACTCACGGAAAATCGCAGTAAAATTCTGATCACGATCACTAAAGTAGATGAGTGAAGAATCAGTTGGATCATTATCAGCTAAGATACTTTGTAAAACGTAACGCCGACTATCAAGATCTTTAACTAACTGGTCTGGTAAATCATTAAGTAAAGGATAAAATTGACCAATTCGACCGCCTTGAACAACTTTTTGTTCAGCAATCTTTTCTCCCTGTTGATTTACATAACTTATTTTGATATTTCCCTCTGCAAGCTTCGCTTCGTAGTGGAAAATAACATTTATTTCTTGGCTGGTGATGTGTCCTTTTTCATTTTCTGCTTTCACAAAATCATAGTCACGAATTTTCTTCTGATAACTTGATACATCATAAGCCGAAGTCTGGCTCGTGAGCTGAATTGAAAGGGCAGGGGCAATTTCTTTTTGATCTTGATCTAAATATTTAATTACCACGTGAGTTGTGGTTTTAGCAGACTGAGAAACAGTTTCTTCAGGCGCTTCTTCTACTGCTGGTTCTGGCTCTTTAACTTCTGGTTCAATATTTACTACTGGAGCAGATTCAAAGGCAGGTTCACTAACTTCTTCTTTACTGACAACTGGTTCTTCAACCACGGGTTCTGATTGAACTGGATAAGTTTGGACAGGTTCAGGCTGGATCTGAGGTTGAACTTCTGGCTCTGGAGCTGATTCTTTTTCAGGTACTGGATTAGGATCAACAGCTACTGGTTCAGAATTATCAATTTCTGATGGGGTAGCTTGAGGAGCTGCTTCTTCGTGACCAGCTTTTTGATTTTCTGTTTGAGCAATAATTCTCTGAACTTCCGGCGAGAAAATTCCACTTGCTTCTGCTGGTGGAACTTCCTGTGATTGAGGTGCAGGAACTTCTTCTTGTCCCGCACTAATAAAATATGTGTAGAATTGGGGATTACGGTTAAAGAAATCCAAATAATCTGAGTACACTAACTGATTCGAGCGACCTTCTCTTAGTGACTGCAGTAAAGATTGTGCTGTCTCTTGATCGCCTGCATTCATGTTCTGCAATAAATTATCGACATTAACTTGGGATTGTTGAGGTTGTTGATCTGACTGAGCATTTAAAGGCACTACATTATCTGTTTTTTTCTGCGGTTCGGGAATCTGAACACCACTTTCTGCAAGTATTTGTCTTCCCTTATCAGTTACCTGAACCCCAGAATAATCGATCATTGCAACTTGATCGGATACAGTACGAAAATCAACACCGGTGATTAAATTTTGTTTTTGAGCCCACTGAGTAAGCTGAAACATCTCATCATTACGCTGTTGGATTTTATATCCGGTTAATTCGCCTGAAAGTATCTCGGACAGAAATTTTTTAACTTCTTCTAATCTATTATTCTGACCTGAACTCATTTTAACTCCTCGTCTTATTTATCTAATATAATCTAACAATATATTAAACAATTTTTTCCCAGATAAATTTCAATTCAGTTTAGATTTTCATTAATAGATAGAAACTAACCTTCTTTTGGGGCATTTTCGTCAAACCACTGCTTCGCCTGATTCATTAAAATTGATCGAAAATCAGGATTAAGTTTGCTTGCATCAATTAAGCGGTTAATTTCATTAGCTAAACGATATGATGTATCAACATCTAAACCAATATTTTTGGCAGCCATTACGGAATAACTTGCCATTTCCAAACGATCGAAACTGATTTCTTTTGCCATTTTCTAGCCTTCCTTGTATCATTATTTATATTATCATTAATTCAGGTGAATCTTATGTCAAAAATTATGAACAAAATTTCTTATCTTCTTCTTTTCGCGGTCATTGTCTTATCAGATCTCTTCTTTTATTTTAGCTTTAAAAACTTGATGGATCCAATTTTGACGATTATTTTAGTAATTCCCTTAACTTATTTTGCACTTTGGGTCGTTTATTACTTCTCAATGTATCTTTTAAGACTGATTAAACGAAAACCGGTTGATAAAAAAACTGAGCTTTTAAATTTAATTCTTATTATTACCTTGATCGAATTTGCCCTCATGTTTTCAGAGTTTGCTATCAACTGGAATTATCAGTTATTAACAATCGTTTCAGATTTAGTTACGGCTTTAAGTTATTTCTTCTTCGCTAGTAACATTGAACAAACCTCTCAAAAGACCGCTGCAATCTATGCTTTATCAATTACCGTGCTTCAAACTTTATTAATGATCGTTTAAAAAAATAGACAAAGACTTAAAATCTTTGCCTTTTTTTGATGAATTCTCCAATAAGGGATACCCGTGAATTACTTTCGGCTATTTCCTTAGGAGTGTAAATTTCGTTTCTAACTTCTTTCCAACTCCTGCCGATAGCAGAATTTCTGTCCTTTTTACTCATTATTTAATCCTTTATATAACAATTATCTCTATTTTTAAAAAACGTTTCTTAGTTAATATTTCAATCTTGATTCTATTAAAAATTCTATCACTAACATCAATTTTTTTATAATTTGCGTGAAAAAAGTTATCCACAAATAAACATTCTTACTTAAACAAAAAAGCCACCAATAAGGTGACTTCATAATCGGGATGGCAGGATTTGAACCTGTGACCCCCACGTCCCGAACGTGGTGCTCTACCAAACTGAGCCACATCCCGAAGATAAAACATCAATCATAAGTGATGATCGGTGTCACTAACTGCATGAAACTATCTTCAAAGTTTTCATTTTCCAAGGTTAACGCCCCGCGGTTAGTGGTGAAGCGGAACGTCGTTTCACCTTCACCATAAGCTCTTAGAGCGTCAAGCATAAAGTTTGCATTGAAATGGACCGAAAGATTGTCTCCTGTGAGTTCGCTAAAAGGCAGCTCTTCTTTATAAGAGTCTTCTTTGTCAGAAACCCCGCTTAAGACGATCTTTTTATTATCTTCGTCAATAGAAAAGGTTATCATATTTGATGAATTTCCGCTACTGATGATCGCTGCTCTTTCCACCGCCTGAAACCATTCATGCGTATCAGCTTTAACAACTGTGTTGAATTCTTTTGGAAAAACAGCATCAGTGTCAGGATATTTCTCATTGATCAGTCTTGAGTAGAAGCTGTAATCTGCAAAAGAGAAGAGTGCCAAACTATCATTAACTGACATCTTAACTTCAGTTTCATCTTCTAACAGATTCAGTAAAACATTTAGGTTAGAACCTGGAATAATTACTGAAAAACTGCTGTTAACTTCAGGCGCGTCAATAACTCTTTGACTTAAACGATGTGAATCAGTTGCAATAAAGTAGATTTTACCTCTTTCAAAACGCAGATTAACCCCGGTCATTACAACTTGAATCTCCAATTTTGAAATTGCAAAAAGAACATCACGCAATACATCACTGAAAACTTCGGCTGACATTGAGAAATCATTCTCGAAGCCGCCCTTTTGCACAATCGGATAATCATTTTCAAAACTAAGCTGAACTTTAAATTCAGTATCTTCGTCAAAGATATGCACAGTTTTTTGATCGATTAATTCAAAAGTAACATTTTCATTTGACATTCTTCTGATAATATCGGTAACGATTTTAGCATCAACAACCGATGTTCCCACAGATTCAATCTGAAGATCATCGTTATTTTCAGCTAAAATTTCAGTTTCAATTCTTAAAGATTGATTAGAACCTGTTAAGCGAATTCGATCGTCCAATACTTCAATATAGAGTCCTCTTAAGATGTATTGAGGGGACTTTGAAGCAATTCCTTTGTTCGCACGATTGATATGTTTAAGTAGTAAATTCCTTTTTATTTTGAATTTCATTGGTTCCTCTTTTTATAAATAAGGTTTATTGATTTTGTTAGAAGTAATAGTAGGGCCTGTGAATTCGGTGAAAAAATCACTTCGTTTTTGATTTATCAACATTCTGCTTGTGGATAAGTGGGGGATAACTTGTGGAAAACTTCGGACTTATCCACAGGTTAATCCTTAATTTTGTTCTTTAACTGATTTACTTCATCACGCAATCGCTGCGATCCTTCCATTTCTTCTTGGATTCGATTAATTGCATGCATGACCGTTGTATGATCTTTTCCCCCGAACTCTTGACCAATTCTTGGGAGAGAATCAGTGGTTAGTTCGCGGCAGAGATACATCGCAATTTGCCTAGGTACGACAATTGTCTTACTGCGTTTTTTGCCTTTCAGATCAGCTGGGGTAATTTCGTAAAAGTCAGCAACTTTTCGCTGGATTTTGCTGGCGGTGATGTCCGTTCGCTGATTAATCTTCAGTCCATCAAGAGCCTGCATCGCAAGTTCAGTCGTGATGTCCTGGCGTTTAATTGCGCTGTACGCCTGAACTCTGACTAAAGTTCCTTCAAGTTCACGCACGTTAGAGCTTACCTGCTTAGCGATGTAGGCAATGGTTTCATCAGAAATTTCTAAACCTTCAGCTTTTGCTTTACTTTGGAGGATCGCAATTCTCGTTTCAAGATCCGGCGGTGCAACGTCGACTGATAATCCCCATTTGAAGCGGGAAACTAAACGATCAGAGAGCTTCGCAATTTCATTTGGCAGGCGGTCAGACGTTAGAACGATCTGCTTTTGATCGTTGTAAAGAGTATTGAAGGTGTGGAAAAACTCTTCTTGGGTCCCTTCTTTTTCTGCAAGGAACTGAATATCATCGACCAACAGGACATCTACGTTGCGGTAGGCTTGCCTGAATTCTTCCTGGCGGTTGCTTCGAATGGAATTAATAAAGTCGTTCGTGAAGTTCTCGCTGGTAACGTATTTGACAACTTTCTCAGAATCATTATCTAAAACATAATGACCGATTGCTTCCATCAAATGAGTTTTCCCCAATCCACCGCCTCCATAGATTAATAGTGGATTGTAAGTTGCACCAGGATTTTCTGCGACAACTAAAGCTGCCGCATGAGCCATCTCATTTCCCTTACCAGTAACGAAAGAATCAAAAGTGTACTTGCCATTTAAATGACTATCAGGCCGTGGAATGCTTTTTTTAACTTCTTTAACTTCTTCTTCGATAATCGTTGGATCACTGGCATACTCATCAGTAGTCTTAACAATGATATGAATTGGTTTCTTCAGCATCTCACTTGCCATAGTCGTAACTTCATTTATCAAGTTATTCTCCCAATAACCTTTATGAAGCTGAGAAGGAACCTCTAAATAAAGCTGATTTCCTTTATATTCAACCGGGTGAGTGGTCCCAATCCAAGTATCGAAACTTGCTTTGGTCATCGAATCGTTAAATTCGTTACTCACAGCCGACCAAAAATCAGTGATTTCAGACAT